>NZ_CP089981.1:452500-1052500 GCF_021389975.1 Fulvivirga ulvae | reverse complement strand
TACCGCAGCTTTACATGACAGGAATTAGAAAGCGAGTTAACCTGCTAAACTGAATACGAGAGATGTTTCTGGACAAAATGTCCGAAAGATTAAGTCAGCTCTGCCGTCTAGATATAGCTGCTCCTCGCATTATAAATCAGTCTGGCTCAACAGTATAAATTGTAAAAGTTCTTACTCCAACCATAATCATATTGATCGACATGAAAGTAAATATTACAACTGTGATCTTGTCAATTGTAGCCTGTGCGATGCTGAATGCGCAAGCCCGGAAGGATACCAAATTTACAAATACAGATAAATTTATGAATCCTGTATTTTCAGGGGATTACCCGGATCCGAGTATTTTAGCAGATGGTGACGACTATTATGTCGTTCACTCTTCTTTTGAATATTATCCCGGTCTAACTATCTGGCACTCAAAAGACCTGATCAGCTGGAACCCTATTAAAAGCGCATTAACCAAATATATCGGTTCTGTATGGGCTCCTGACCTTGTAAAGCATAATGGTAAATACTACATCTATTTCCCTGCTAACAATACCAACTATGTTATAGTTGCTGATGCTATCGATGGGAAATGGAGTGATCCAATTGATCTGAAAATCGGAAATATTGACCCGGGGCATGTAGCAGATGATAAGGGTAACAGATACCTGTATTTCAGCAGCGGCGGATATGTGCAGTTATCTAAGGATGGTTTATCGGTAGTGGGCGAATTTAAACATGTATATGACGGATGGCCTATTCCTAGGGATTGGACGATTGAATGTTTTTGTATGGAAGGGCCAAAATTATTTAAAAGAGGCCAATACTATTATTTGACTGTGGCGGAAGGTGGAACCGCAGGCCCTGCTACAGGTCACATGGTTATTTCTGCACGCTCAAAATCACCTTTAGGGCCATGGGAAAATTCTCCATACAACCCGATTATCCGGGCTCAGAGCACTTCTGACAGATGGTGGTCAGTGGGGCATGGTACTGTTTTTGAAAATGCCAGCCATGAATGGTGGATGATGTTTCATGGATACGAAAAAGACCACTACAATATGGGGCGCCAGACTTTGCTGGCCCCGGTAGAGTGGACCGAGGATGGTTGGTATAAATTGCCCGATGACTTTGATCTGGAAAAACCAACTGCAAGACCGGCACAAAAGCCTTTTAAATCTACCTATTCGCTTAATGATGATTTTGAGGGTAATGAACTTGACATGCAATGGAAATTTTTTGGCAAGTATGATCCGGGCCGTTACAATATCGCAAACAATAGTATTGAGATTATAGCTAAAGGCGGTTCAATACCAGAGAGTTTACCGTTACTTACTATACCGGCAGATCATTCGTATTCAGCCCAGGTTGAAATTGAAATTGAAGGTGATGCCATTGCCGGGTTAGTATTGTTTTATAACCACAAGATATATTCCGGGATACTGGCTGATCATAAAAATATACTGGCAAATCTGCGAGGCTGGCAATTTCCCACAGAGAAAGATGTAATTAATGATCATGTGTATCTAAAGCTTAAAAATGTTAATAATGTAGTAGATATGTATTACAGCACAGACGGTACAAGATGGGTTAAAATTGAAAATTCTTTTGATGCATCGGGTTACCATCATAACGTATTAAGCGATTTTTTGAGCTTGCGCATCGGCCTGGTATCTATGGGGCGCGGCAAAGTAAGATTTAAGGATTTTAAGTACGAGCCAATAAAATAATGAAGGAGCATAAGCAACGAATTGAACTGAAATTCAAACATTGATCCGAAAAGGAACAAATAGCGGAGGTAAGTGCTGTTAGGGCAAGTCTGAAGGTAAAACCGGCTTTTCCCTGTTTGCATTTATATCCAATCAGGAGCAGAGTTGGATGGTTATCCTTTATATTCTTAAGCTATCTCCCTCGAATTCAGGTAAGTCACCCTTTCCTCATTATCATAGCAGGTAATCTCCACCTGATATTTGTCAGCTTTCTGCTGCCCGGTATTTCTTCTGTAAATATTGCTGGCCATTTTGTGATCCAAAGCTACAAAATGGATTTTGCCGTGTTGGGGTGCTTTGTTAAACTTGATGGTAACCTCATTTTCAACGGGAGAGGTATTACCATGAACAGCATTGATCTTTAGAGTGTAAAACATGACATAACTGCTTTTAAACAGTGCAAATGTTCAACTTTTAAAAGCAGTTATGTCAAACTGTAAATTATGGATAAATTAAGAAATTAATCCTGATTTTATTGAATTGTAAAGCCAGCGAACGTGCTTTCTTATATTTAATTTGATTCCGGTCTGTTGCAAAAGCTTACTTATCAAGGACCTGTTGACGTTTTTGTAATTTCAATTCGTTGCTTATGCTATAGTCATTATTATAAATAGCACCTTCCCATTCTCCATACATTGGGTTAGGTAAAATAACAAAGTTGTATAAGAGTTCTTCTTTATTTTTCAAGACTAGCTCCTTGCCCATATCACTACCTCTGTCAGCATAGAGCTCAGAATAGTCCGTAAGGTTGTCTCCCACAAAGACTAATATGGTGTGCGTGGAGGATACCTTCCCTCTTCGTGCGGTTTTATCACTTGTACTACTTTTTAAAATTACATGTTTCTCATCCGCATCGGGGAACCTGTATTTTTTTAAATTTTCAATGGTGGATTCAAGCTCATCCGTTTTCCTGTTTGAAATGTAAAATATTTCAACCCCCTTCTCTTTGGCGAAATTCACAAATTCAAGTGCTCCCGGAAGTGCTTTTGCCCGAGCTTCGTCAGTCCATAACTTCCATGTGGCCGATTCATATGTTTTACCTTTTTCGATTAGTTGGGCTTCATAGGGACTATTGTCAAGCACGGTTTCGTCAATGTCAAGTACTACGGCTAATGGTAGCCTCGATCTTATAGTCTTTAGCTTCGAGTCGACCAGCATTTCCGCATATTTGTAGGCCTGTAAATAGGCAGCAACCATTTCTGCTGATTTTTGGTACCATAAAACACTCGTTACAAGCTGTTGCGACATCTGCTTTTCGGCGGGAATCGATGTGGCAGGTGAAGCAACTTTGGTAGTTTGGTTCTCGGTGGCACAGGCAACCAGCAAGGTTGAAGCAATAAACAGGATGGAGTACTTTCGAAGCAACTGTTTCATGAAATTGGTTAAGTTTGGTTATGCATCCCTATCGCAGCGTCGGTGAATTTCGAATAGTCCCGACAAAGCAAGGCATGTATACAAGTGTTAATAAAGCAAATTTTGATTCTGTAGTACAATAATATCACAATTTGTACAACAAACGTATTTTCTTACCTGCTTTTGTTGGTCAGAATGGGGAATAGCTCATCGTTGGTTTATTTATCAGCTTGGTAAAACCACTTTTTGAATTTTTTTGAAACCTTTGTACTTTTGCAAGAGTTAAACAATGGGCAAGTCTTTGTAATCAATGAGTAACGGTAAAAATATGATCAGAAAAATTTCCGCCATAGGTTTGGCGGCGATCATATTTGTTACCAGTACAGGGTTTCAGCTTAGTGCCCACTATTGTTCAGGGCAGCTCAAATCCTTCAGGCTATTTGGTAAAGCAGAGGTATGTAAATACGAGCAACCTGTCAAAAAACCTTGTCCTATGCACAAGGAGATGGCTGCCAAAGTCAAAAAAGATTGTTGCGATAATGAGGATATCCAACTTGATCCATCGGCTTACGAAGCTGTAGCAACAGCGAAAATCATAGTAGACCACTCTTTTGATTTTATTGCTCCCCAACATTCAGTACACACGTCAATTACCCGTTGGGATGCACATGTAGATTTTACCACACAATACAGACCGCCTCCGATTGACCGTGACATTCCCGTTATGGTTCAGTCATTTCTTTTATAAAATAATCTGTTAGTAACATTTCCTGCAGAGTGATGGCTTGCTCTGTTAAGGTCTTATTCATCATGTTCAACAGATATTTTTATGTTAAATAACGTAATACGCTTTTTTCTCGAAAACAAGCTGGTTACAGCCCTGATCATAATTCTTTTTGCCGGTTGGGGTTTAGTGACTGCACCCTTTGACTGGGAACTGGACTTTCTTCCTCGCGACCCGGTACCTGTTGATGCTATTCCTGATTTGGGGGAAAATCAGCAGATAGTATTTACCGAGTGGCCCGGGCGTTCTCCTCAGGATATTGAGGATCAGATTACTTACCCGTTGACCACTTCTTTACTGGGTATTCCGGGAGTCAAGTCCATTAGAAGTACTTCCATGTTTGGTTTTTCCAGCATTTACATCATTTTCAATGAAGATGTGGAGTTTTACTGGTCAAGATCAAGGGTGCTGGAAAAACTAAGCTCTATGCCCTCAGGTTTACTTCCCGATAATGTACAACCTTCCCTTGGACCTGATGCTACAGCATTGGGGCAGATTTACTGGTATACGCTTGAAGGTCGTGATAAGGATGGTAACCCCACTGGAGGGTGGGATCCGCAAGAGTTGAGGACCATTCAGGATTTTTATGTCAGGTATGCACTTTCTTCCGCCGAAGGTGTATCAGAAGTAGCTTCTGTTGGTGGCTTTGTTAAAGAGTACCAGATAGATGTGCGTCCGGAAGCTTTGAAAGCCTACGGGTTGGGTTTGCAGGATGTAATGGCAGCGGTAAAAAACACCAATCGTGATGTGGGGGCAAAGACACTGGAGATTAATAAAGCAGAGTATCTTGTAAGAGGTCTGGGCTATATTGAAACAGTTGAAGATATTGAAAAAGCCGTTATTAAATCTGTAAATAATGTCCCTGTAAGAATTGGGGATGTAGCAGTAGTATCCCTTGGCCCGGCCACCAGGCGGGGAGTTCTGGATAAAGGCGGAGCTGAAGTTACCGGTGGAGTGGTTGTAGCCCGCTATGGCTCAAATCCGTTGCAAGTAATCAAAAACGTAAAGGGAAAAATTGCAGAAGTTGAAAAGGGCCTTCCGGTAAAAACCCTGGAGGATGGCAGCATATCCAAAGTTACCATTGTCCCTTTTTATGACCGCACCCAGCTCATCTACGAAACCCTTGGCACACTTGAGGAAGCACTTTCGCTTGAGATACTGATCACCATCCTGGTGATCATAGTGATGGTGCTAAACCTCCGGGTATCGATGATCATTTCTTTCCTCTTACCTCTGGCCGTGCTTATGGTGTTTATAGCTATGAGATATACAAATGTTGATGCCAACATCGTAGCCCTAAGCGGAATAGCCATAGCTATAGGTACCATGGTAGACCTGGGCATTATTCTTACCGAAAACGTTATTAAATACCTGGATGAGAATAAGGGAAAAAACCTGTTGGAAACTATTTACGAAGCCTCAGCAGAAGTAAGTGGTGCCATAGTTACGGCGGTTTCAACTACTATTATCAGTTTTATCCCGGTATTTACCCTTGAGGCGGCTGAAGGCAAGCTTTTCAGGCCTCTGGCTTTTACAAAAACCTTTGCCCTGGCCTCTGCTGTAATCATCGCTTTATTTATACTTCCCGCTTTGGCACATTGGCTGTTTGGGTTAAAAATTGAAAGACAGAAAATCAGAAAATGGCTCAATGTCGTAATCGTACCCGTGGGGGTTTTAATTGCTTTTACTTTTTCTACATGGGCAGGAATGGTGGTGTTGCTATTTGGAGTGGTAGGAGTCGTTAAAGGTTTTACCCGTTTTAACCATTGGGCCATTCGCCATGGGGAAGTAACTGTCTCCGTATTGGCAGTGGTTTGGCTATTGGCCATGCACTGGCTTCCTTTGGGGGCCGGTAAGAGCTTGCTGCTCAATATCATATTTGTAGCCCTGGTAGTAGGAGCAGTTCTGGGAGGCTCCTTGTTACTTGTCAGATATTATTCATCCATTCTAAGTTGGTGTCTCTACAACAGGTTCAAGTTCCTGATCATACCTACTTTCATTATACTTTTTGGTGTGGTGGTCTGGCAGGGCTTTAATAAAGTTTTTGGTTTTGTAGCCCATGGATTTGATGCTGTGAATGTGAACATTCGTACTACCTCTGTCTGGTCGGGTCTTGCCCACAATTTTCCGGGGATCGGTAAAGAATTTATGCCTTCCCTCAATGAGGGCTCTTTCCTGCTGATGCCAACGTCCATGCCTCATGCGGGTATAGAGGAGAACATTAAAACACTTCGATCCCTGGACATGCAGGTGAGTACAATCCCTGAAGTGGATATGGTCGTTGGTAAACTAGGCCGTGTTGAGAGTGCTCTTGACCCTGCTCCAATATCCATGTATGAAAATGTGATCAACTATAAACCCGAGTATGTAGTGGATGAGAGTGGTAGAAGAATGAGATTTAAGACGGATGATGAAGACAGGTTCATATTAAATTCAGGAGAAGTGTTGTCGAGAAATGAGATCATTGCTTTGCGGTTGCCTGCTGAAAAACTGGTTGAGGATGAGAATGGCAGTTTCTTTCGCAATTGGCGGGACGAGATAAAAAGTACGGATGATATCTGGAACGAAATTGTAAAAGCCACCGAGTTGCCGGGCGTTACATCTGCCCCCAAGCTTCAACCTATCGAAACCAGGCTTGTAATGTTGCAGACAGGTATGCGCGCCCCTATGGGGATAAAAATAGCAGGGCCTGACCTGGAAACCCTTGAATCGTTCGGGTTCGCCCTTGAGCAAATATTGAAAACAGTGCCTTCGGTAAAAAAGGAAGCAGTTTTTGCCGATAGGGTAGTTGGGAAACCATATATACAGATAGATATTGATCGTGACGCTATAGCCAGATATGGCCTGAGCATAGAGCAGGTGCAAATGGCTATTGAAACAGGTATCGGCGGAATGAAACTAAGTACTACTGTAGAAGGAAGGGAGCGGTTTCCTATCAGGATAAGGTATCCACGGGAGCTGCGGGACGATCCACGAGAACTGGAGCAGATTCTTGTGATGACACCTTCCGGTGCACAAATTCCCCTGGGGCAGTTGGCGAGTATAGAGTTCCTTCGCGGGCCTCAGATGATCAAGAGTGAGGAGACCTTCCTTACGAGTTATGTACTGTTTGATAAAAATACAGGGTTTGCAGAGGTAGACGTAGTGCATGATGCACAAAGAGCTATCCGGGAAAGGATCGATTCCGGAGCACTTGAGGTACCTGCAGGAGTTAGTTTTCGTTTTTCAGGCACTTACGAAAACCAGTTAAGGGCAGAGAAGCGCCTGGGCATTATAGTTCCACTGGTGCTGGTTATCATTTTTCTGATCATGTATTTCCAGTTCAGATCAGTTACCACATCCCTGCAGGTGTTTACGGGTATTGCAGTAGCATTTGGAGGGGGCTTTATGATGATCTGGTTGTATGGACAGGCCTGGTTTGCAGATTTTGCATTCGCAGATATTCCGCTTCGGGAGTTGTTCCAGATGAAGACCATCAACCTCAGTGTTGCGGTGTGGGTGGGCTTTATTGCACTGTTTGGGATTGCTACTGACGATGGCGTGCTAATGGCCACTTATCTCGACCAGCGGTTTGCAGGGCAGGTATTTAAAACAAAGGAAGCCATCAGGCAAGCGGTAGTTGATGCCGGAGAGCGCAGGGTAAGGCCTGCCATGATGACGACGGCCACTACCTTAATTGCACTCGTTCCGATCCTCACTTCTACAGGTAAAGGTTCAGACATAATGGTACCCATGGCCATTCCGATCTTTGGAGGAATGACCATAGCCATAATTACAATTTTTGTGGTTCCTGTTTTATATGGATGGAGGCAGGAGAACAGACTAAAAAAGAGGCAACATAATGAAAATGGTTAATATAAAATATTTTGTTCTGGCGGTTGCTGTATGGGCCTCAGGCTGTACGGCTAACCATAATGGCGATTATGAAGTGCTACATGCCGGGCAGCTAAGGGATATTATGCATAAAAATGATATTTCAGCTAAAGTGGCTGTTGATTCGCTTTTGGAAAGGCCGGGCTTATTTGCAGTGGGTTCCCTTGATGGCTTAAGTGGCGAGATAATGATTGAAGATGGTGTGCCATTCGTCAGCAAGGCGAAAGGTGATGTGGTGGCCGTTTCAAAGGATAGAGATGTTGCTGCCACACTGCTCGTGTATGCCTATGTAAGTGGATGGGAAGAGATGCAGTTACCTGACAGTGTAGTTTCCTTGGAAGATCTGGAAATTTTCCTGTCCCGGTTGAGGGGAGCAGATAGCTCAGGTAAGCCATTGCTATTTCGGCTAAAAGGCAAGCCGGCGTTTGTAAAGTTTCATATTATAAGGCCTTTAGCTGGGCATGCCACCCATGAGGAGATAAGGATAGCGGCCTTTTCTAATACACTGGAGGGTGCGAAGATATCAATCGTTGGCTTTTATTCTGAATATCATCAGGGCGTGTTCACACATCATGATTCCAATATCCATATGCATGTGATAAATGAAGAGAGGAGTAAGGCTGGTCATGTCGATGATATTCGGTTGGATGGTAATGTTAAACTATATGTTCCGGCAGAATGAGAAAATTAATTATCAATATCACTTTCTTATGCATGGCAATTCCAGGGTTGGGTCAAAGCCCCTTAAATGATTACCTCAATGTGGCAGCAAAAAATAATCCGGGGTTAAAGGCAAGGTATGCCGAATTTGAAGCGGCTATGGAGAAGGTACCTCAGGCTAAAAGCCTGCAGGAGCCTACGTTGTCTTTTGGGTATTTCATTAGTCCGGTTGAAACAAGGGTGGGGCCGCAAAGGGCGAGGTTTTCTCTTAGTCAGATGTTTCCCTGGTTTGGTACCCTTAAGGAGCGGGGAGATGTAGCTGCTTTGCAGGCCGAAGCCAGTTATATCAAATTTATAGACGCAAGGGAAAAACTCTTTATGCAGGTGAAAGGGCAATATTACCAACTATGGGAAGCCTATAAACTGATAGGGCTTGAAAAGGAGAACCTTGAAATACTCAGAACTTATGAAAATCTGGCTCAAACCCGGTTCAGTACCAGTGAGGGGCGTCTTTCAAGTGTTTTCAGAGTGCAGTTGGAGCAAAAGCAGGTAAATACGAAGTTGGAAATCTTAAAGGACAGGATTATTGTACTTGAACGTTCCTTTTTCAGACTGATCAACAGCGAACCGGACACGGCTGGGGTTATCGTAGCTGATTCAATCGTTCTTCCGGCCGGTGATCCTGTTTTTGCGCGGGATAGTCTGACGAACCATCCAAATGTCAAATTTTTTGAGCTTCAGCAGGCCGCAGCGATAGAAAGCAGAAGAGTAGCAGAGAAAAGCGGTTATCCCTCTATTGGGGCTGGTATTGATTATGTCATTGTAGGCAGGCGTTCTGATATGTCTATGCCGGATAATGGGAAAAATGTATTGATGCCTATGGCAACTATTAGTATCCCTATCTGGAGAAAAAAGTATAAGGCAGCGGTAAAAGAGGCTGAATTTAAGGGGGAGCAGTTTCAGTTGGAGCAGGAAAATATGAGCAATACACTGGCTTCTCAACTGGATATGGCGGTTTATGAAATGCAGTCTGCCAGGAGTGAGCTGGAGCTTTATAAAGAGCAAATAGACATTGCACAGAGGACGCTGGAACTAACAATTTCAGATTATACTAATGACCTGGAAGAATTTGAACGGATTTTAGAGGTACAGCAAAGGCTCATACAGTTCGAGAGAAGCTTTTATAAGTCATACAAAGAATACCTGCTGAAATATGCGGAGATCGAATACCTGACATACGAAATTAATGAAGACACGGCATTACATGAAAACTAAAGGGGAGCCTAAAACAATTTGAGCATAACACTGATTTAAATGTTAAATTATAAAAGGAATTTAAACATTAGAAATTATGATGACAGCTAACCAAACCACCGACAAAATTGCCTCATTACTTGGTGATGATGCATCAAAACTACTTGATCATACCTGCAAAACGGTAGACAAGGATTCTTTGTACACACCGGGGCCAGGCCTGATCGATGATATCTTTGCAACCAGCAACCGTTCGCCCCAGGTGATGCGGAGTCTTGCGGCCTTGTATGGTAACGGCCGTTTGGCAAATACAGGTTATTTGTCCATTCTTCCGGTTGATCAGGGGATAGAGCATTCTGCAGGCAGTGCTTTTGCCCCTAATCCTGTTTATTTTGATCCTGAAAATATCATTAAACTGGCCATTGAGGCGGGGTGCAATGCTGTGGCAAGTACGTTTGGAGGCCTGGCGCTGATGTCGCGTAAGTATGCACACAAGATCCCCTTCTTAGTGAAGATCAATCACAATGAGCTGCTTTCCTATCCGAATAAGTATGACCAGATCATGTTTGGATCGGTGCAGGAAGCCTGGGAACTGGGAGCGGTTGCAGTTGGAGCTACTATTTATTTTGGCTCTGAAGAGTCTGACAGGCAGATTGTGGAAGTGTCTCAGGCTTTTGAAGTAGCGCATGAGCTGGGGATGGCTACCGTACTTTGGTGCTATACCAGAAATGAAAATTTCAAACAAAACGGCTCTGATTACCATGCGTCGGCAGATCTCACGGGCCAGGCAAACCATTTAGGGGTGACTATCCAGGCTGACCTGATCAAACAAAAGCTGCCAACCAACAATGGCGGATATACCAACGTCAAGTTTGGCAAATCTCACCCTGACATGTATGATAAACTGGCAAGTGAGCACCCCATTGATCTCTGCCGGTACCAGGTGCTCAACTGTTATGCAGGAAGAGTTGGCCTTATCAATTCCGGAGGTGAATCAAAAGGAGTTTCCGATGTACAGGAAGCAGTAAAAACAGCAGTAATTAACAAAAGGGCTGGCGGCAGCGGACTGATACTGGGCAGAAAAGCATTTCAGCGTCCCTTCAAAGAGGGAGTAGAATTGTTAAATACCGTTCAGGACGTATATCTCAACAAGGATATCACCGTGGCTTGATAACATAAAAACTAAAATGAAAAAGTATCTCGAGAATAAATGGGTAATAGCTACAATAGCTCTGCTGGCAGGGCTGTTGTTGGGTTATATCTTTTGGCATAGCGATCGTGAGGAAACCCATACCCCTCACGATCTCGCTGTCCATGCTGGTGAAACTACATGGACATGTTCCATGCACCCCCAAATAAGGCAGCCGGAGCCAGGGCAGTGCCCCATTTGTGGCATGGATCTGATCCCTTTACGATCAGGTGAGGGAGATGTCAACCCTATAGCCGTTTCTATGACAAAAACGGCTATAAAACTGGCCGGTATTCAGACAATGATAGTGGGAAGAGGGGCAGGTGAAACTGAAAGATCCCTTCAGCTAAATGGTACAGTAGTGCCCAATGAACGGCTGGTGAAGACGCTTACCGCTCATGTAGCTGGCCGGATTGAACAGCTTTTCGTAAATACCACCGGTGAGTATGTCACACGGGGACATAGGCTTGCCAGCATTTATTCTCCTGAACTTATTGCCGCTCAAAGAGAGTTGCTCCAGACTGTTGCTATTAAAGATTCGCAGCCCGCGTTATACAGGGCTGCCGTTGAGAAACTCAAAGCGTTTAAACTTTCCGAAAGCCAGATCAGCAACATTGCTAAGTCTGGAGAAATAAGACAAACCATAGATATTTTGGCTGACCGGTCAGGTGTTGTGTTAGAAAAAAGAGTGAATGTGGGTGATCACCTCAAAACCGGAGAAGCATTATACACTGTGGCTGACCTTTCTAAGGTATGGGTTGAGTTTGATGCTTATGAAAGTGACCTTCCATGGATAGATGTTGGGGATAAAGTTAGTTTTACCGTTGCTTCCCTGCCCGGTCAGGAGTTTGCAGGGGAGGTAGCATTTATTGAGCCTGTAGTTAATCGTCAGAGCCGTGTGGCCAAAGTCCGGGTGGAAATACCAAATTCAGGGAAGAAGCTAAAGCCGGAAATGTTTGTCACCGGTTCTATAAAAGCAGCAATGCCTACTCAGGGAGATCGGGTTGTTTTACCCAAATCAGCCGTTATGTGGACAGGTGAGCGGTCGGTGGTATATGTACAAAACCAAACTACAGAAGAGCCTTCTTTTATGATGAAAGAAGTAGTGCTTGGACCTGCTTTAGGTAATTCTTATGTTATTGAAAAAGGGTTAAAACCTGGTGATGAAGTGGTGGTTAACGGTACATTTACCGTTGATGCTGCAGCGCAGTTGGCAGGAAAACCCAGTATGATGAACCCTGAAGGCGGGACCACAATGAAAGGGCATGACCCCGGGCAGACCGAAAAACCGGAAGCTGTTCAGACAGGTGATCAGGCCAGAAAACATATCGAGGGACTGATCATCAAGTATTATAAGCTGAAAGATGCACTGGTGGCTTCAAATAAAGAAGAGGCTTTGGCTTCAGCAAGTGCTTTTAAAAGGGAGCTGGAGCAAACGCCGATGAACATATTTAAAGACAAAGCACATGACAGATGGATGGCTTTGGAAGGACAAATGAGAGAGGCAATAAACGGTATAGGTTCAGCAGATAATATTGATCAGGCCCGTAAATCATTTATTTCACTATCGGAAGTAATGGTTAATACAGCTCAAACTTTTGGTCCATTTAGTAAGACAGTTTATGTACAACATTGCCCTATGGCTAATGATGACCAGGGAGCTAACTGGTTAAGTGAGGTTGATGAAATCCGAAATCCATACTATGGTGATATGATGCTCACCTGTGGGGAAGTAACTGAAACAATTGAGTAATTTTAAATCCAAAACTTATATAAACAAACGATGAGAACTCGAATTTTAAATCTTTTAATGTTTTTTCTGTTAGTATCTTTCGCAATGGCATGTGGCAATAAGTCTACCGATGCAACGGAAGGTGAAACTGTGAGCGATCATAGCCACGAAGAAATGGACCATGCAGATGGAGAAAAAGCAGAAGCGAGTGCAGATGTTATAGTCACTGCCGAGGACTTCAAGAACCTTTCAGAGAAAGTAGCGGCAGGTATTGCAGATTCTTATCTTCAGCTTAAGGATGCATTAGTGGCGAGCGATGCAGGGAAGTCAAAGGAAGCGGCTTCAAGTATGCTGTCGGCCCTTGAGGATGCCGAGACTTCAATGGCCGTGAAGAATCTTAAGGAAGATGCACAGCAAATAGTTGAAACTGATGAGCTTGAGCATATCAGAGAGCGTTTTGACCGAATGTCAAAGGATGTCTACGTTATGGCGAAGGCTAAGAATACCGGGCATACACTATATAAGCAGTATTGTCCTATGGCATTTGACAACCAGGGAGCATTCTGGCTGAGTTCAAGTGAGGAAATCCGAAATCCTTATTTTGGTGATAAGATGTTAAAGTGTGGGAAAGTCCAGGAAACAATAGCGGCAAATTAAATTAACTTACTGAAAATTTACTTGTGTCCCCTAAAATGAAGGGGACACAAATATCTTTAGGTCCGGGTTTTAACTCATGTTTGCCAGGCCTTTAACAAACTGAATACCCCCGAAAAGTATGGCACCCCAAAAAATCAGCCCTATGCCGGATGCGGTAGCTGCTATACCACCAACACACCATAAAGCGCCATAGAGCATATCTTTTTTCGCCCGTTCTTTTTTTGCTAGTTCAACCTGGTTCACAAGTTGATTTACTATTTGTGTGGCGCT
Source organism: Fulvivirga ulvae (assembly GCF_021389975.1). Taxonomy (NCBI): domain Bacteria; kingdom Pseudomonadati; phylum Bacteroidota; class Cytophagia; order Cytophagales; family Fulvivirgaceae; genus Fulvivirga; species Fulvivirga ulvae. Next base: position 1,038,974 of record NZ_CP089981.1, on the reverse strand, counting down.
GTCATGAGGTATCCCTTTACCTACCAGAATGTCCGTGACTTCTGATGGTGTCCTCTTTTCAGTAACCAGCAAGTGCGCCGTATGCTCATAAACCTGATTAATTAGCTGAGCCTGGTCATGTTGTGTGTTTTCCATTTTATTTTGACTAATTGTGAATAATGCAGAGGATGCAGCATTGTTGATAGAAGGGCTGGGGCAACCAGTTTAACAGTGGGGCGTTTCGAAAACAGCTACCTGCCCGGGAAAGTCAACTATACTAATTGAAGCAAAGTACTAAAATTTAATTAATGCCAAATTATTTTTTGGTTAAGTTTTGCTTCGGTAAGTAGAAATTATTCTTATTATAATTTCAAAAGCCATTTCATCAAGCTGGAAATGGCCTTTTGATGTGAAGAATTCTACTCCTTCAGTACCATATCTATGCACATTACAGCGGCCATAATGAGTATCCTTATCGAGTTATCAGCAGGGATTTTTTCGTCAATTTTAAGCATATAGTTATCAGCACTCGTAAATAACTCCCTTCCAAATCCAGCCCATTTTTTGCTTACATGTGCCATCTCGATATCATCTTTTACAAATTTGAAATCCCAGCTTGTCCATTTTCCTTTAAGGGTACATAAGTGGTTTTCTTTAGCATCAAGTACTTTAAACTTACCACCAATGGAAAACAGTTGTTGTTTGAATTTTCCAATGAGCTTTTCGTTTTCATCAAATACTTCAACAGATGAGAGAAAGACAGAGACCCCTCGCTTTACCGTTAGCACTTTATCACCGGTCGGGGTTTTGATTTCAATGTGAAATGGGGTCATCCTTTTATAGTCAGTAAACCTGAGTAGTTTAGTGAAGAACCCTAGTTTTTCTTCGCGGCAGTTCATAATAATTTGCTGAGTATCCGGATCATAGATATCATAATTATTTGCAGCTTTGAACATGCCAACATGTTCTTTAACCAGGTATAAATTTTGACTTAAGGTTGTATTCATGTATATGTTTAGTTTTTAAATAAGAGGCGAAGTAATATGATTTTGTGTCATTACCCAAAAGCAAATGGGCTCAGGCATCTTAGTTGAAAAACAAACCGATGCTTAAACCCAAAACTTACCGTGACTATCAAGAACTACTAAATGGTATTAACCGGATATCATGTATTGAATGTTTTATGACTAAATTTCTTCTTCCATTTCATATTCAATCATATTAATGTCCAGGCCGCTTTCTTCCATAAAATCTTCGCCTTCCATTAGTATTTCTTCATCATCAGGATCAGGGTAATACCAGTTAACGGTTAGGTTTTTCCCTTCGTCTTTAAGTTCCTTTAATGTGCGCAGCATTTCAAGAATAGCTCTTGATGAGCTGGTGTTGAAATAAGTAAGCTTTAAATCCAGTTGAAGCTTTTTGTCTTCGTTGAAGAATTCTGAAAACCATGAGGATATTCTTTCATAAAATTCAAATGGCTCCTCCAAGTATGATTCACCTGTAATGCTGCATATTCCAGTCTGCGCGTTTAGTTCCACATGCGGGGTAAAGTAAGTGTCTCGGCTCCCTTCAATAATTAAATTTTGCATAGTGTATAAGAAATTGATTTGATTATTTTAAAACATTTACTGAAATCGTGAAAAAAGAGTGTTCACTGTCAACTTGCTTGGCATCGAGTTCTAATGGCATATCTGATTTTAAGGCAACCTGTATCAGGCCGATGTTACCACCTTTATGATCTGCCTTTATCTCACTGCTTCTATACTCACGTTTCATGGCCCTTAGCCCATCGTGATCCAGTGTATTTATTTCCTCACACTTAGATACTATTTGCTCCAATACTTCATTTTTCACCAGATTACCTGAAACCAAAGTAAAAGAAGTCTCGGTTTCATAAACTGCAATGGTGCCTACACCCCATTTTGCCCCTGATTCCAATTGATTTTTTTCGGCAGAGTATAGTGCAATATTTTGAGCAAGTTCCATAAAAACAGAAAAAAGCCTGTTGCCTATTTTAGGCGGATCGAAAACCTTGTTCCTGATTTTGGTTCCTATCTCTGATAAAATAATTTCATCAAATGGCCCCTTGTAGTAAACTATTATATCCCGATTTCTCATGCTACTATAGAAATCGACAAGGTTGTCATATTTTTGCTTTTCCATTAATTTATAACTAGTTTGTTTTAATTGGTTGATTATTAAATTTTTACAGCTAACAGGGTTATGTCGTCCCTTTGTTCGGCATCTCTTTTATGCTCTGCCAATGCCGCGTCAAAACGCTCTTTTTGTGATTGCAGATCCAAATGTTTTACTTCGTCAATGAGCAGCTTGAACCTTTTCTTATTAAATCTTTTCCTGTTAGGGCAGTTTTGGTCTATGTAACCATCAGTAGTGAGGTAAAGTATTGCCCCTTTGTCAAGTTCCATAGTGTTGTTTGAAAAATTTCTATAGGCAGTTGTGTTGGCTCCACCTATTGATTTTCGATCGCCATTAATCTCCTGCAATTCATCATTATTGACTATGTACAGAGTATGCTTTGCTCCGGCGTAGGTAAGCTTTACCGTTCCATTTCCATTGGGTTCTATCAAACATATTCCAATATCCATTCCGTCATGATTCTGACTCTCTTCCTGGCTAAGTTTGCTCCTTATGCCTTCATGTAATTTGTTCAGCACTTCAGCAGGATCGGTGATACCTTTTTGATTTATAATTTCATTGAGCGTTGTACTTCCAATCATGGACATAAGGGCACCGGGAACACCATGACCAGTACAATCTATGATAGAAACTATCTTTTTCTCTTCAAGTTCCTCCATCCAGTAGAAATCTCCTGAAACAATATCTTTAGGGAGGTAGGTGACAAAGCTTTCCTGAAACAGTTTGTTTTTCAGGCTGTTAGAGGGTAGAATTGAGCTCTGGATTCGCTGTGCATATTGAATACTGAAAGTAATTTTTCTGTGTTGAACCTCCAATTGTTCTTTTTGATTTTCTAATTCTTCCTGTGTAGCCTGCAGCTCTTCCATATTTTGTTGCAGCTCATCATTTTGATTAGTGATTTGTAATTGCTGAGATTTGAGCATGCTATTAGCTTTTTTCTTTTGGATGAAACTAATAATGATGATGGCCAGTATAAGAGCAAATAGCCCGAACATCCAATAGGTATATTTTAATTGCTCATCCTGAAGTTTTTTGTCTGCCTCCAGCAATTGTATTGCTTTCTTTTGTTTCTCATCTTCCAGGGCTTTTCTTTTCAGTTCAAGGTTTTGAAGTTCCTTTTCTTTTTCAAGTGACACCAGTTCCCTGTTCTTTTTCTCGGTTTCCAGTTGCTGCTGTGCAAGGGCCAGTGCCTGCTCTGTACGTTCTTTTTCCAGTAGTTGGTTTTTATACTCAATTTCCCTTAGCTCTTGATCGCGCTTAAGCAACGCCAGCTCTTTTTCCTTAAGCTTTATTTCATTTTCTTTTCTTTCAGACTCTACAGCTTTTCTTTCTTCTTCTGCCAGCAAAGTTTTGATCTCTTCTTCATTCCGTTCTATTTCCAGTTGCTTTTTGAGCATTTCCTGTTTTTTTGCCTTTTCCTCCTCCTCTAGTTTTTCGTTAAGCTCCCTGTGCAACCCCAGGTATTTTTTAGCTTTGGCAGCGTTGTTGTCCTGCGTGTAGATCATGTTGAGGATCTTATAGCTGGTGAGCAAAACCTCTTCGGCGTTTATAGGCTCGGCTATTTCAATAGCATCATTGACTGATTTTAGCGCCTGCGAAATATTTCCGCTTATGTAGTAGTTGCCCGCGAGGTAGTTTTTTGTATTGGCTATTTCTATATTATTCGCCTCCTTTTCTCTTATCTTGAGTGCAATATGATAATTTTCCTTGGCCTTGGTGTATGATTTTAGGGTAGTGTATGCTACACCAATATTAATATGCAATAAGGCTTTGTCACTTTCCTTAAGGTTGGCCGGCTGTTTATTGACAAGTTCCGTTACCTTATTGAAATAATCCAGCGATGTCTTAAAGTCACCGGTTCTTTTATATATAAAGCCTATGTTATTGTAAGCAGAAGATAGGCCGACAAGGTCATTGTCTTTTTGATATACCTCAGCCAGTTCGGTGTTATACTTCAAAGCTGATCTGTATTGTTTATTTAGCTCACTGAGTAGTGAAAGCTCTTTATAAGTCTCCACAACTTTTGTTTTATTGCCAGTGCGCTCATATTCTGACAGCAGTTTGGTCTCTGTGGACATCGCATGCGGGTAATCTTCCATCTGCTTATATGAGTAGGCAATGTTTTCCAGCAATACAATTCGCAGGCGAGGTTCACTTTTGATTTCATAGGCTTTCTTCAAAGCTTTTTCAAAATAGGTAATAGCCTGGTTTTGAGCATCCTGGTTTTGATACAGGCTACCGATATCAGCAAGGGTACTGATGTTCATTTGTGGATTATTGAGCAGATCAAATGCCTGAATGGCCACAAAATAGTACTTCAGAGCCTCGTTGTATTCCTGTTTTTCGGTATAGGCCTCTCCCAGTACCTGGCTGCTATTTGCTTCTCCGGTAAGGTACGACGCTTTTTTTGCAAGCTCATATGCATTTCTGGCTGCTGAGATCGCCAGGTCTACGCTATTTTGTTTTAGCAGGTCTTGAGCCTCTTTTAATAGCTGATCTGATTTTACAGAGTCAGAGACTTCTTTTTCCTGTGCTACGGTATTGAATTGTATTGACATTGCCAGCAATACATAAAAACCGATATAAAAAGGGCGGAGTATTCTTCTGTTCATCTATGTATATATCCGGATGTTTAAAATTTGATTTTTGCTCCAATGAGGTATATGCCGGGGGCATCGTCAGCAAAAATGTATTCCTTGCTTGCAGACCCCAGCAGATTTCTTACGTTGATGAAAATCTCATTTTCCTGCCAGATTTTATATGAAACTTTTAAGGCAGGCAGTAATTTTCCTGATATTTTCTGTGTACTGCCGAGGGCCGTTACTTCATGCTGGCCGAAGGCGTAAAGACTCACCGTGATATTCAGTTTATCCAGCATGGTTTTGTAGTTTGCCGTTAAGCCTCCAAAATGCCTGGGGGAGAGCACGTTGCTGACGGCTGTAGTATCACCTTTATAACTTGTGTTCTGAAGAGTTGCATGTGCGCGGACTTTAAACTTTCCTGAGATTTTTGCAGTCAGGTTTGCCGTGAAGCCATTTCTATTTAGGGTTGCCGGGGAGTTTACCACTTGGCTGCCGATAGTATCGCTATTTACCGTAGTAATAGCGGCCACATAACCATTCGAATTTTGAACATGGAAGTAGTCCAGTCCTACGATGATCTTGTCTGTTATATTTACCCTGGTGCCTACACTATAGTTTTCGGAAATAACAACCTTCAGGTCATCATTAACTATGTTCCGTATTACAGGCCCGCTCGTATTGGTTATAATGCCTTCATTAAAAGTGTTGTTGGCAAATTCACCCTGGTTTCCTTTTGCATAGGCCGCTCTGAGCAGCACCTTCTTATAAGGCTGATACGCAGCTGCCGCCTGGTAACCCAATACATTTTCATGGTCATAAATGTCATAACTGAAGCCCCCGTCTATTGAGAGTTTATCTTCTAACAGCAACATATTTGCCTTAAGAAAACCACCATAGTAGGTAAGCTCTTTTTTTCCATTGATTATATTGGGGTAAGCATTATCATCCGAGAGATGTTTAGTATCGTCAAACATCGAGGCCTGGTATCGTAAACCGGGAGTTAATACTATACTTTTAAGAGCATGGTTATAGAATATCCTGGTATTGATTTTATCAACCTCAAAGCTATGACCCGGGTATCCCACGGCCAGGTTCTGATCCGCGGTCGAATATGAAGCCTGCAAATGAAGATTGCTTATCATGGAATTTAAATTGATAAGTTGCGAAGATGATGTGCGTCTTATTAATGTAAATTCCTCAAAATTATAATGGATGCTTTGGCCTTCCGAATCCTGAGACGAAAGCGAGATATTGACATCGGTTTTGTCATTTGGAGCATATTGTACAAAAGCATTGATTGCCATATCCTGTCTGGCAAGTGAGCCGTAGAGGTTGGTTTCTTCTGCATTGGATTGATAGAAAAGCAGGGAATCACTGGGTATGTATCTGCTTTCACCGGCTACATAGTATTCGTCCTGAAACCTTCGGGTATCAATATATTTACCGGATAGCCTGACCAGCACCTTGTCATTGATGCCAAAACCTATAGCTGCATTGTTCACCAGGGTATGGGGTACACCTCCCTGAATGTTGGCTGTCACACTAAGGCTATTGCTTTCGGGTTTTCTGGTGATAATATTGATGACGCCGTTGGCAGCATCTCTGCCATATGGCACTGAAGAAGATCCGGCTACCACTTCAATTTTTTCAACGTCCCCTATACTTATAGGCAATGTTTCCCAAAATATACCTCCGGTAAAATGATCATTTACAGGCATATTGTCGATCATGACCAGTACCATGGTACTCTTGTGCATTTGTAAGCTATGCTGCTCAGGTATATTATCAGCACCAAACAAATGAACCTCGTAAAGACCGTTTGTCTTTTGCCTTACCAGCACGCCAGGGGCAAGTCTTAACGCCTCCGGTATGGTGAGCGCTCCGGCGGTTTCCATCTCTTCGCGGGTAATTACATAGGCCTGATAGGGAGTGCGGTTTACATCCTCCTTTTTACCAGTGGCAGAGGATATATGTACTGTAGCATCTCCTTCAAAGTCCAAATTGAGGATATCCTGATCTACATTGAATCTGTAAATGTCATTAGACTGTATTTCGGTATCCTCGTTTTGAGCAAAAGCAGACCCAAACCACGCTAACAGCCCCAATGTAAGGGTGAAATATTTGATTTTCATAATAAGAGTAAGTTTTGCTTTGTTTTAAAAATTGCATCCGGTGAATTCGTACTGCAGGCTGTAATAACCTTTTCTGGCAATAGCCACATCTTTTTCGTTGATGTCGTATATAAATACTTCTTGTTCAGTAAAGAAGGGGTCATCCGCAGTGAAAGAACCTGCGGCGTAAACAGGATTATAAATTCCGTGGTAAGGCCTGAATGAATACCCGCTAAAGTTATCAAGTACAAAAGGTTGTATTTCAAAGGGAATTAGCATTTTAGGGTTGAAAGTCTTATCGTATTTAAATTCGCCTGTTTGTTCGCCTCCCATATTCAGCACCTTTAATACATTGCCCTTTTCATCCAATTCATAATCCTCGTAAAATGTGATATTCACTCTGCTTGGGTCGTCGTATTTGCGGAATCCTATTAGCTGTTTGTCAGCGTTATAAATGTAATCACTGACTATAGTTGATAAGGAATAATTGTCAAAAGACAGTGTAGACACCAATATACCGTCAGAGTAGGTTAATTTAAACCCCACGTAGGGGTAATTGTCATAGAAGTAGGTTATACTGTCCAAACGACCGTCTGCATCATAGTGCATGCTCCATTTTTCGTTGTGGAAAGAAGGGTCAGGAGCATAAAAGTGATTGATATCACTAATCTTAAGGTCATCGTTATAATCAAATGTAAGCTCATAATCATTAGAATAAATAATTCGGGCAAGCTTGCAGCTCTTGGAAATACAAGGTTCTACTTTGACTATATTAGAGTATGAAGAAGTTTTGTTCAGTCGCTTTGTTACTACTCTGTAGTAGTATGTTTCTGTATAATCCAGATCTTCGATAGCCACGGAGTTCCCAACGATCTCCTTGCGGTTATAATCACTCAGAATGTTGGTAAATCCGGAATCGGAAGCTACTTCTATCAGATAGCTGACAGCTTCATCTACAGTGCTCCAGTTGGCTACAAATTCAAATACCTTTAAGTCAGTAGGCTCCAGTGCAACCGGGGCCGGTAACAAACCTGTTTCAACAGAAATTATATTGGAATTATCCGATATGGTATTACCCTTCTTGGCTCTTACCCGGTAGTAATAAATTTCTTCCACTGAAAGCCCGGTAACTACAACCGAAGAACCTTGAACCTCAAATGAGTGAAAGCCACCCACAAAACTTACGAAATCCGGATCAGGGGAAACATCTATGAAATAAATGTCGCTACCCAGTACTGGTTCCCAGGAGGCTTTGAAACTTACCGATGTGATGTCGGTGGCATCGAGAGCAACAGGAGTAGGTCTTATGAAGTCTGTTTCCTGGAGTTCGCAACTGCTCAAAAAGACTAATGCAATACTAGCAAGTAATGAACATACCTTTCGGATTAAATAAAGTGGTGCCATTTACAATAGAATGTAGTGTTTATAGTTCAAAATGAACTTTTTGTCGAAAAAATGGGGCGATACAGATCAACTGTAGTGCATTGGCAGTGCACTTAACAAGAGCAGTGCCAAAAGGACAAACAGTTGAATTGGAGTGAATTTCAGGGCAAGGTTACCAAAAAAAATCCAATTTTGGGAGAATTGGATTCATTTTGGTAATAATTAATTTAATTATTCGTCATGTAAGTTCTACATGAATATCTGGAAAAGTGCTAAAAGATACTCTATTGTTATTTGTAAGGATCTGATAATTATTGATTTACATTTTTGTAAAATAAGCCGGGACCGTCACACATTTGCCAAGTGCCGGTTAAGTCACCCTCATTATTTACTTTGAGAAGCTCTTTGGTTGCAGATGTGCAACTGGCAACAAGATCACTTTGCACGTCATGGTTCAGCTCAAGATATTCTCCGTCGGAATGTGTAACATATTGATAAGTGCCGGTTGCTGTTTGTTTCAGGTTATTCTGTACCCGTGTTTTTACAAAAGTCCCATTCTGGTTTAGGGTAATGGTTTCCTGCCATGACATTTCGCTACCGGCAGTTTCAGAACCTTTAAAGCTTCCTGCCATCTTAACAAGCTTCCATTCATTGGTCTTTTGACCGGACTCTGAGCCTGGTTTTTCTGAATCCATATCATTGTCTATTGAACATGATAACAAACTTCCTACAATGGCAAATAATAATGTTATTGATTTCATAGTTCACTAAGTTTAGCATAATGGTTTGTTCTGTCCTATAGACCCTGCAAACTTGCTTAAGGTTGTAATTATTTACACCAAGGGGTTTATTGACTATTTCACATTAAACAGACTACATTCCGAACATGTTTACCTAAAAAAAGGATTACTTTCTTTTTTGCTTCATTTTCAGTAAATTACCTAAACAGGGGTACATGTATCTTGGGAAGTGAAAATCTCAAATAATGGCTGGCATGGTATCATTTGAACATTTAAATGGCATACTAAATAAAATTACTCCTGCCGGAGGTAATGATACTTTTAAAATAGAGTGCATCTATTCTGACGGTCAGGGCTATACAATTTTAATGATCTCTTTTTTTAATATACCGGATTTAAAGACCTTTGGCCGGATTGCATTTGAAGAGGAAAGCGGCAAAGTGCAGAAGTGTGTTTTTAGAAACCATTGCTTCAGGGATTGTGGCAACATTATAGATACACTTCTGGATGTATATAACTACCAAAGATCGGCCTGAATTGTAACGATTACTCTCTGACTAACGGCAAGGTACAACATCTGAAAGAACCTCCTGTAGAAGGAGCTCCGTTAAATGTTAATTCAATAACCTTTATACCAGCTGCCCTCATTAAATTATTTACACGTCTGCATTTCTCATGATCACGGCTGATAACAGTGTTTTTATCCAGCGAGATAACATTTGTTGCCAATTCGGCCTGTTCTTCAACGCTAACTTCAATCAAATGATAATGCTCCTTAATCTCATTTGGTATTTCCTTAAAGCCGTCCGTATATATAAGAGCATGATGCTCTCCTACTGGATTAAAGGCACAATCAAGATGAAGTACATTCTCTCCTTCACTCAGGCTGCGACAATATACGGGAATAACGGAAAACTCTTCTCCGAAATGCTTCTTAAGGTACTCAAACCCTTCCACATTGGTACGCTGGGATATGCCAACAAAGATATGCCCGTTATCCACTATTATGTCACCACCCTCCAGCAATATGCTATGATCGGGAACTAATATGGAAGGCTCATCCCCATTCATGGCATTGATAAAGGGAAAAACACCGGTTACCTCATAGCGGCGGCTTTTTTTTGCCATATTACACACTACAAATTTTTCTCCGATGGTAATACCGATATCCCGGGGGGTGAGCTGGTCGTACACGAACTTACCCACATATTGAGGTACCAGTACTTCTATGCCGTAATCCTCAAGGGTTTGTTTGAAAGCCTTAAATTCAGGAGAAAGTGTGTTCGCGTCTGGTAGGCCTTTTTTTTGTTCTTCGTTTACGATTTCTACATAGCTCTTGTCTGAGCAGTAGTCTTCCCATCGCCCTATAATTACTTTTTTTAGCCTGTCAGTTTCATTAAACTGTCTTAGAGTACTTTGCTGCATTACCTTTTTAGCTCATTAAAAACATTTACAACCGCATCAAAGTCAGCGGCTACATCTCTTCGTCTTCCTTTTGTTATAGAACCCAAAGATATATCATGTTGTTTTTTCTTAATTATATCTGCAACCAAATGCTGCAAGTCCGGGTAACCTGACAATAATTGGTCAATCATCTCTTTAGCTTTTAAACCATGGCCTGTAATAATTGATACAACTGTGTTTTCAGGTTGTATACATTTAATTTTTTTGATGGCCGCAATGGATATGAGCGAGGCAGGTTCTGGTAGCACGGCTTGTTCTCCTGCCAGTTGGCGTTCTTGCTGTAAAAAGTCTCTGAGTGTATTTTGAATGTCCTCGCTATTAACTTCAACCGCGATGCCATCAGAAGAGATTACAGCTTTGGCAGCTTCGATAGAGTCGTAGCCCTCTTCTGCAAGTATGGTGCTGCCTATATTGGCATCTTCGGTATTCAGCAACGACAGGTCGCACCTTTCAGGTCTTCCGGTTTGCTTCCTCCTTACTGCCTTAAATACCGGATTGGCCCCCTTAATACCAACCGAGACTATTTTAGGTAATTTTGAAATAATATTAAGCTGTTTTAACTCTCTGAAACCTTTCCATATACCAGCGAGGCAGCTGCCATTAGCCGTGGGCACAATTATATAGTCAGGTACCTGACATACCAGCGGGTTATCGCTGAATTGCTTAACAATCTCCAGGGCAGTTGTCTTATCTCCATGTACCCGGTATGGGTTTCTTACTGACCAGTTGTCAAACTTGCTTCGGGAAAAGATGTTTTCGGCATTTACACGCGCAAATAACCTGAAGCCGGTTTCGAAATTGGTGTTTTCATCACCAACTACGATTACATCAGAACCATGCTCTCGGATAAACTCAATCTTTTCAGGATAAGTATCCCCTGCCACAAAGGTGATGAGTTGAATGTCTTGCTTTTGGGCCAGAATGGCTGCAGAGGCAGCAGCATTGCCTGAGGAGTAGATTACTGCATGGCGCAAACCACGACGCCTTGTGTTTAATAATGCCAGCAAGGTCTCTCGGTCTTTAAAACATCCGCTGGGATTGTTGCCCTCATTTTTAATGTAAATCCGGGCTCCGTAGAGGCTACTTAGATTTTTTAAATAATGCAGAGGCGTCATGCCAATAGGCTCAAGATGCTCCGGGTACCATTCCCGAAAAGGCAGCGCTTTATATTGTGCTATCCCCTGTTGGTGTGTAAAACTGTAATTACGAAATGACTTGATTACCTCGCGGCGATAAATAGGGGTAACCAGAGGTTGAATGTCCAATATGCGATATTCTTTGAACCAATCCTCAAATTTGCAATTACAAGTGTAGTTTATTGAGTTGTTAAGCTCACCGCAATAAAGACATCTTTTTTCAAAAGCTATGGAGGTATGTGGTAATGCCGTCGTGGCTTTTGCCGAATCTGTCTCGGAGTCTTCTTTGTGTATGGGGTGTCGCAAAAAGTAATTTTTTTAATAGATCAAAACCCTAAGTAATCATCTACATGTTTTCTAATCAGAACCAATAATTATACCGTGTTCCGACAGTGGGTTATACCTATTAAGATACGGTTTTTTAGGGAGACAATTCCCCGCATTTCTCCGAAGTGTGGAATTTAATCATGAGCAGCTTGTGAGAGATTAATTTGTGCAGCGTTTAACAGAATTTGCTGCAAGCAAACCTGAGAACCAGTATTTGATGTGATTTGCAATAAGTGATGCACATTAATTTTCCCTAATTTTAAATGATAGAATTCGGAAGAATGAGATTTAACTGGTCAATTCCTGATATACTGAAACCATATTTTAAGGAGGAGCTGGATGCCTATAGGTTTGATATGCAGGCGGGTGACCTGCTTGCTGCCTGGCGCCATCTGGAAAGGGCACACATCATAGGCCAGTCTTATCCCCTGCAGCACTCCAGAGCACACTGGGAAATGCTAAAGTTCGGGATCCGGATTAAAAGTATAAAGGAGGTTATTGGGCAGATTCCCCGATTGCTTGTGGGGGGTATTAAGTCATTTGTTGGTAAGGTTCCTGTAGGTAATACAGGGGGTGCCAATGTGCCACCACTTAAACCCATGGAAATACCTGCCGACCTTCAGGTAATCCTCAATCAGGCTAATGAAGTATGATGTAACATCTAAGGGGCTGCTTAACCGTGCTTTTAATCTAAGCCTTATCACTGTAATTTATAATCTCATCGAAGGTATTGCCTCCACTTTTTATGGCTCAGAAGATGAAACACTGGCCTTGTTTGGTTTTGGAGCGGATAGTTTTGTGGAGGTCATTTCAGGTCTTGGTATTGCCCATATTCTCCGGTAGAAAACAGAGATAAATTTGAACGTAGAGCCTTGAGAATTACAGGAGGAGCCTTTTATCTGCTGGTTTTTGGGCTGGTCGTTGGAGCCGCTCTGAGTATTTATACAGGGGCTAAACCCCATACCACAAAAGCGGGGATCATTATTGCCGCTATTTCTATCGCTACTATGTACTTTTTATACAGAGCCAAAATAAAAGTTGGCAAAAAGCTAAATTCCGCGCCGGTCATTTCAGATGCCCATTGTACGAAAACATGTTTTTACCTGTCGTTCATCCTGCTAGGGTCGGCTTTGATCTACGAAGTTTTTCAAGTTCCTTATATTGATGCATTAGGGAGTATAGGTATAGCGTGGTATGCATTTAAAGAAGGGAGAGAAGCCTTTAAGAAAGTCAGAACGAATGCAATGAGTTGTTCGGATGATTGCTGCTAAACTCTTTAAAACAGGGTTTCGTCAAAATGAACACCTTCTTTGATAATTCCGAATGTCGGTGAGGGTTTCCAGGAGTCCCTTTTGTAGGCTTTGCTAATCGCCGGTGACCGGGTAAAGCAGGTAATGCTGGTCGAATTGTTTTCAAAAGATTAGTTGTGAACGGCTCCAGTGCACTGCGGGGCCTTCTAACGTTCATTTAGGTAGATAGAATAAAGTTCCGGCACAAGGAGTTGCCGGAATAACTCTTAAAAGCCAGCAAAAAGTGGCCTTTTGATTACGACTTCATTTTATTGTCAATATAATTTACTGCCTGATTGATGGTCTGGAGCTTTTCAGCATCTTCATCAGGAATACGTATATCAAAAGTCTGCTCGAATTCCATCACCAGTTCAGCATAATCCAGAGAATCAATACCCAGATCTTTTACAAAATTGGCATCCGGGGTTACTTCTGTCTCAGCTATTCCTAGCTTGTCTACTAATATTTTTGTGATGGTTTCGCTTATGTTCATCTCCTGTTGTTTAAAGTAATCCGTAAATCTAGGAAATATTGTGGTTTTTCTAAAACCTTAAAAAGAACTCAGTGCCTTCATCCATTTTAGACTTTACACCGAGCATACCCTGATGCTGCCGCATGATCTGCCTTGAAAGACTTAACCCTATGCCTGAACCACTTTTTTTGGTGGTGAAAAACGGAATGAATATCTTTTCAAGAGCCTCATCGTCAATGCCGTTTCCGTTGTCTTTGACACTAATTACCGGCCTACTTTTTTCATCAAAGTATGCATTGAGTTCTACCAGCCGGTTGGTTTGTTCGTCAAAGGCCTGGGTGGCATTTTTTATCAGGTTGATCAATACCTGTTCTATTAAATCTTTATCGGCGTTGATAGTCATGCTAGGAGGATCAACCCTAATATGGGCTTTAACCCCATTGTCTTCAATTTCTCTTTTAAGTAGTATAAGCATCTCTTCAAGGAGTTCCCTGACATTGACCTCACCTATTTTAGGTTTGGGGATGTGGGTGAGGTTCCTGAAGTCCTGCACAAACCGAATCAGCCCCTGACTTCTTTTTTTAATGGTTTGAATGGCCAGGTGGATGTCAGCAATTTCTTCATTGGAAAAATGGTTAACTTCCTGATCATTGTTTAGCTGATGGTTCAGCTCGTCTTCCACAGTGTTGGCGAGAGATGATATCGGAGTTACCGAGTTCATAATTTCATGTGTGAGGACCCGTACCAGGTTTTGCCATGCCTCCATTTCCTTTTCTTCCAGCTCATTCTGAATGTTTTGTACCGAAACCAGCTTAAATTCTTCACCACGCAGCGTAAGCTCTATGGCATAGATGGCCAGCTGTACGATATCTCCGCCAATCTCCAGGCGGATAAGGTCCCTGCCGCCGGTCCTTAGACGAATAAAGATATCTACCAGGTTTTCGCTTACCGAAGACAGGTCCTTGATATTGTCAATATTGTTTACCCGTAGAAGTTTCTTGGCAGCAGTGTTAATGATCTGAACTTTGCCCACCCGATTGAAGGTGATCAGGCCAATCCCTACATGTTGTACAATATTTTTGAGATATTGAAAATCGGCTTCCTTTTCTTTTCTTACCTCTCGCAGGTCCCTTAGAGCCTTGTTAAGCTCATGATTAAGCCGGTTGGTGTCCTCATTTTTAAAATCTGTTTTATAATTATGCGATATATCATCATGACGGATGGAATCCAGAAAACTAATCAGCTCTTCATTATTTCTCTCAAGTGACTTGATCAGCGAAATAATCTGTAAGCCCAAAAGCACAAACACTACCAGCTCTGTTACAAAATAGCCATTATTGAAGATCAGCCATGAGAATAAGAATATCGTGCCGGTGAGCGTAGCTACCCTGAATAATACGGCCTTTCTGGTGTTACTAAAGTCCATGTTTTTCAAGCCTTCTGTACAGAGAGGCCCTGGTTAAACCGAGTTCCTTGGCTGCTTTTGAGATATTACCATTATGAATGTTGATAGCCTTTTCAATCACTGACCTTTCAACCTCATCCAGGTTCAGGTTATCTGTGTTGAGATCATGAGACGATGATTTGTTATGGGTGAGGAAAAAGAAGTCTTCCGGCTCCAGTTCAGTGTTGTCGCTCATTATTATGGCCCGTTCAAGCGCATGCTGTAGCTCGCGGATGTTTCCCGGCCAGTCATATTTTTGGAGTTTATAAATGGTATCTTCATTAACAGAGCGGATCTCCTTCCTGTATTTTTTTGAGTAGATCTCTACAAAATGGTCTGCCAAAAGAGGAATGTCTTCGATCCTGTCTCGCAGAGGAGGCAGCTTTATCTCCACTGTATTGATCCTGTATAACAAGTCCTGCCTGAAAGTGCCATCGGCTACCATCTCCTGAACGGGCATGTTGGTTGCGCAGATAAGCCTGATATCTATAGGTATGGGGTTGTTTGTGCCAAGCCTTGTAACCTGACGATTTTGCAAAACTGTCAAAAGTTTGGATTGCAGAGGCATACTTAGATTGCCTATCTCATCAAGAAAAAGTGTCCCTCCGTTTGCTATTTCAAAACGGCCTGGTCTGTCCTCTTTAGCATCTGTGTAAGACCCTTTCTTATGTCCGAACAATTCGCTCTCAAAAAGTGACTCGGTAATCGCACCCATATCTACCGAGATAAAACCATTCTCCTTTCTCAGCGAGCGCTGATGAATGGCTCGGGCTACAAGTTCCTTGCCGGTACCGTTTTCTCCCAGGATCAGCACGTTGGCATCTGTTCTGGCAACTTTATCGATAAGGTTAAATACTTCCTTTAATGCTTTACTATGCCCAATGATGTCCTTAAACGGTTGATTAATATCCTCCTCTAACTGCTTCTTGGCTTTCTTTAACTTATCAACTTCTTTGTATGACTTGTTGAGTTTAATGGCAGTGGATATGGTTGCCAAAAGTTTTTCATTTTGCCAGGGTTTCAATACAAAGTCGGTAGCCCCTTCCTTCAGCGCTCTTACGGCCATTTCCACATCGCCAAAAGCAGTGATCATAATTACTACTGCTGAGGGGTCCTTTTCCAGGATCTGGCTCAACCAGTAGAAGCCTTCTTTGCCACTGGTGATGTCTTTGCTGAAGTTCATATCCAGAAGAATAACATCGTAAGTGTCGTTATTGAGCAGGAAAGGAATTTTCTTTGGGTTCTTTTCAATTATTACCTGATGAGCATGCTTCTTCAATAATAGTTTTGCGGCTAACAGCACATCTTCATCGTCATCTATCATCAAAATTTTGCCGATTTCTTTGTCCACGCAGTTGTCTTATTTAGGTTAACCAATTCTTAAGATAAAAATAGTGCCAAAAGCGAAAATAGGGGGCAATGGGCCTTTTGTACTATCGGTATGTTCTTATATGTACAAAACTGACCGATAATGAACACAAATTACTGAAAATTAATTCATTTTACACCATTGGTAATCTTTAATGTCTTACATAAATTTATTACTGATTAACGGTAAGGATCAATCCGTTAATCAAATTAAAATAATGCAGGGATGCTATTGTCCCATATAACTGCTAAACCTAACAAACATGAAAAGAGTATTTGTAATATTAATTGTTATTATTCTGAGCTTCGGTAAGGGGTTTACCCAATGTAATCCATTTTATAACCTGAAGGAAGGTTCCAAATGGGAGTTGACATCATACAATGCAAAGGATAAAGTTACCGGCCGGCAGGTCAACGAACTGAGGTCCCTCGAGGAAAGTTCAAATGGATGGGTAGCCACCATATACTTCCAGAGCTTTGACAAAAAGGACGACCTTGTTTATGAAAAAGAAGTTGAGCTGGAGTGTGAGGACGGAATAATTAAAATGGATATGGAGCGCTTTATTCCTGAAGAGTCACTTCAGGCTTTTAAAGACATGAATATGACTGTGGAGGTGGACAACCTCGAATGGCCTTCGGACCTTTCTGTAGGCAAAACCCTTGACGACGGAGCCATTACCCTTAGTGGAGACTTCCTGAACATGAAAGTAGATGTGACGGACCGGAGAGTTGAAAATAAAGAAAAGATAACCACACCCGCCGGAACCTTTGACACTTTTAAAGTGTCATACAACGTAAAAATGAAAATGATGATGAGCAGAGAAAGCAAAGCTATTGATTATATAGCTGAAGATGTAGGTATTGTACGCTCTGAGAGTTATAACGGCAATGGCAAACTCATGGGTTATACACTGCTTACAAAGCATGAGTAAAAAAGATTATTCTCAGCGATCTTTTTTATTCAATATTTGTTATATTAGTGTTGTTGTTATTGGATGAATTAAGAATTTATCCTATTTATTTTGAGTTTTTGACCTTGGAAGTGCTCTTGACCGGAGCACTTCTTTTTTTTGTCCTAATTATATCGCAATGACTTCAACTTCTGTGCTGATCACCGGTGCTTCCAAAGGTATAGGGCTAACCATAGCCAAACATCTGGGCCGGAATAAAAAATACAAAGTTTACGGTACATCGAGAAGGCCTGATCAGCAGTTGGCCAAAGAAAATGGCTTTACTATGTTGGCACTTGATCTTAATGATCCGGACAGTATTGTGCAGTTGGCAGGCCAATTTCCTGAGGGTGTAGACATCCTGATCAACAATGCCGGACAGTCCCAGCTTGGTGCTTTTGAGGATATTCCCTATGAGGCTTTTGAAGCCCTCTTTGACACAAACTTTTTCGGGACACTTAAGTTGACACGGGCACTTTTGCCCGGGATGCGAAAGCGTGGCAAAGGCCTGATCATTAACACGAGTTCTTTGATTGCTTCTTTTCCGTTGCCTTTCTATACCAGCTATACTACCTCCAAAGCAGCCTTGTCAGCTTTTAGTTTTAGCTTAAACATGGAACTCAGGCCCTTTGGAATCGATGTAGTAGTAATAGAACCTAATGACCTTAAAACTACTATAGAACCTGAGCTATTCCTGAAAGAAGGCAGTGCGTATGCTGATAAAGTGACAAAAATGAGGGAAAAAGTGCGCGCGAATATGAGTAAGTCCCAGGATCCTGCCGTGGTCACCGATATTATTGACAAGGTTATTAATTCGAAAAACCCCAAACCGAAGTATGTAGTAGGAGGCAACTCCAGTTTACTGATATTTGTGAAGAGGTTTTTAACCTCGGCTATGCAGGTGAAATTGACTATGGGGTCGTATAAGGATTAGTTCATGCTTCAACCGGGATATGCCTGCTACCCTTGGCCCAAAGGATATGCTTTATCTGGTCTAGGTCGTGTATTGTCAGATCAGGCTTAAGTCCGAATCCTGATAAATAAAAAAAACTTCCCTCGTACTTTGCGGAGCATCATATAGGGAAGTTTTTTTGAATCAATCAGAACTTGAAAGCAATATCCGAAATAAATAGCTGCGGCGAATCCCCCAAATAGGGGTATTTTTATTTTTCTTTAATTAAATAACCGGTTAGCATATTCTCCGATACCAGGGCAAGCTTGTTATCCTCGTACAAAAAGGCAAATAATGCTTCCTTAGGCAGAGGAAGTGCAGACTTTTTGCCGGAATAAATGTTGGTACTGATGAGAGCACCCTCTGCGATATAGTACAGGTCATCGCCTGTAAAGCTGAAATGGCTCACACCTTTTACCTGTATTTTCTTTAGGTAGTTGCCCAAATTATCAAATACCAGGATACCACTGTTCTTATCACTGATGAAAACCAGGTTTTGATACTCCCTGATAAAGGTTATTTCATATTTGTCAGGGTCAAGGATGAGGTCAAACGGAGTATTGATAGTGTAGTCACCAAAGCTGATATTATACTTTCGCAGGCCAAAGTTGATATAATCGACAATCCAAAGATTGTTATCAGTGCTCATGGTCATCATGCCACTAAAGCGGGAGAGCTCCGGGGCCTTGAATCGTTGGGAGGCAGAAAGAAACCTGTCTAAAAAGGCATATTCCTGAAAGTCGGCGTAAAAAACAAAGATTTTCAATGGATTCCATGCCTCTACCAGGGTTATGCTGCCTGTTTGCTGCGGAGAGAAGGTCTGAATAAGACTGGTATTACTATACTGATTAAGGTTGCCTTTTTTATCTGCAATGTAGATATGGTTCAGCCGGTCAATGGATGCACTTACAGGAGTGTCTATGATTGTGGAGTCAACCGGAATTAACTGCTGTCCAAAGCCTGATACATGGAATGTGATGCAGGCCGTGAACAAAAACAGATTAGTGGCTGTCCTTTTCAAAAGTATGAAGCTCAAATGTTTCCCCATCATAAATGCCGTATGTCTGGTAGTTGACCCATTCTCCCAGGTTAAAATAGCGGCTGTGTTTACCTACTTCCAAATCCAGAGGCAGGTGCCTGTGGCCGAAAATATAATAATCGTGGTGCTCTTTTTGTTCCACCTCTTTACAATATTGCCAAAGAAATTCTTTGTCCCCCATAAAGTGGTCGTCTTCACCACTGCTGCTGATCCGGCTTTTTCTTGACCAGAAATTGGCTATGCCGATGCCAGTGTTGGGGTGTATTCTTGCAAATAACCACTGACATAATTTACTGCTAAATATCTTTTTCAAAAGTTTATAGGTATGGTCTCCAGGCCCCAGGCCATCTCCGTGCCCAATCAGCAGTTTCTTATCACCCACTTTCAATTGTTTAGGCTTGCGGTAAATCGGGATGTTCAGTTCTTCAGTGAAGTAATTGAACATCCACATATCATGATTACCGGTAAAGAAAATTACGGGTATGCCTGCATCTGTTATTTCTGCCAGTTTACCCTGTAGCCTGATAAAGCCCTTTGGGATAGCATGTTTGTATTCAAACCAAAAGTCAAAGATATCTCCGAGCAGATAAATGGAGTGAGCATCAGACTTTATCTGATCCAGCCATCTTACGATCTTTAGTTCTCTTTCCAGGCTTTTGTTCCTGGAGGGTACTCCCAGATGGAAATCAGAAGCAAAGTATATTTTCTTTCCACTTAGAGTATCTATGGTGTGCGGCATATCTTTTTGTAAGAACGCTAAAATAAAAAGAGGTTGCTTCAAAAGCCAATCATAAAATGATTTTGCCTTCAAAACAGCCTCTTTTCAAACATGGTTATGCTTTATATATCTTTTTTCGTAGAATCAGTATCAAGAGGTTTTGTAGATTCCTCAGGTGCGGATGAGCCACCCATACTGGAAGGCTTATGACCTTCTTCTTCCTTCTTGTCCTGTCCGTTGGTAAAGGCCTCATAGTTGGTAGGGTGCGAGAATGGTCGCTTGCCAATGAGCCTTTCCAGGTCAGACTGGAAGATGATCTCTTTTTCCAACAGTTCCTTGGCTACTATTTCCAGTTCCTTCTTTCTATGCAAAAGCAGGTCCTTGGTTCTTTGGAAGGCATCTTCTATAACCTTTCTTGCCTCCTGGTCAATGGTTTCTGCCGTGGCCTCTGAATATGGTTTGGTAAAGCTGTAGTCAGATTGCTTGGAGTCATAAAAAGATACATGACCTACTTTATCATTCATACCATAGACAGATACTATACTGTATGCCATCTTAGTCACTCTTTCCAGGTCACTAAGGGCTCCGGTAGATATCTTGTCGAAGATGATCTCTTCTGCAGCTCTGCCTCCCAGTGCCATACACATAGCATCTATCAATTGTTCAGTTTGGTAGAGAAACTGCTCCTTTGGTAAGTATTGTGCATATCCCAATGCAGCAACACCTCTTGGTACGATACTCACCTTAACCAAGGGATCGGCATGCTCCAGAAACCATCCTGCCACTGCATGACCAGCCTCATGGTAAGCCACAATTTTCTTTTCTTCCGGAGAGATGATCTTATTTTTCTTTTCAAGTCCACCGATTACTCTGTCAATGGCATCGTGGAAGTCCTGCATTTCAACAGCGGGCTTATCCTTACGTGCAGCAATCAGTGCGGCTTCGTTACACACGTTGGCTATTTCCGCCCCTGCAAAACCGGGAGTTTGAGCAGCCAGTTTTTTAGGGTCAACATTTTTGCCCAGTTTCAAAGGCTTAAGGTGCACCTTAAATATTGCCTCACGCCCTACTATATCCGGCTTGTCGATGCTTATCTGACGGTCGAACCTGCCGGGTCTCATCAATGCCGAGTCTAGTACGTCAGGTCGGTTAGTGGCAGCAAGTATTATTACACCACTGTCTGTAGAGAAGCCATCCATCTCAACTAATAGTGAGTTTAGTGTATTTTCCCTTTCGTCGTTTGAGCCTGGCATCTGCCCTTTACCTCTGGAGCGACCAATAGCATCAATTTCATCAATAAATACGATACAAGGAGCTTTTTCTTTGGCTTGTTTAAACAGGTCTCTTACCCTTGCAGCTCCAACACCCACAAACATCTCCACAAAATCAGAACCCGAAAGTGTAAAGAAAGGTACAGCGGCTTCACCGGCAACGGCCTTTGCCAATAAAGTTTTACCTGTTCCCGGAGGGCCTACGAGGAGGGCACCTTTAGGGATTTTGCCGCCGAGCTTGGTAAACTTGCTCGGTGTTTTCAGGAATTCTACTATCTCCCTTACTTCTTCTTTAGCTTCGTCAAGGCCAGCTACGTTGTCAAAGGTGATTTTTACCTTATTTTCCGCGTCAAACAATGCAGCTCTTGATTTACCAATATTGAATATTTGTCCGCCGGGGCCACCGCCACCAGTCATTCGGCGCATAAGGAACCAGAACCCGAAAAGAATAAATATAAAGAACCCCCACTGGAAGATGTAATTAGTGATATCTGACTTGTCATCCACTTCATAGTCTACCTGCTGATCAGATGGCAGCTTTTCGTTCAGCTCCTGGTACTGGGATATGAAACTGTCGACCGAACCTATATTTAACTTGTAGTGAGGCCCGGAGCTTACACCAAAAGGGCTACTTGTTTCAAGTTCATTTCTGTACTTGGCATTATCAAGTGCCTCAGGCTTCAAGGTAATTTCAACGTATTTCTGATTTCTTATAAGCACTACTCTCTGCACATCATTGCTGACCATCATACTCTCAAACCTATTCATGGTGATAGGTACCAGCGTGCTCGACTGGTTGAATATCATTATACCAAATATCACGGCGATCAGGATCACGATAACCCATACCTGATAATTTGGCTTTTGAGGTTTATTAGGAATAATATTTTTCTTCTTATCTGGCATATCTGTTTAAAAAAAATTGCTCAACATCAACTGTCTAACGTTATCTATCTATTTAAGTTCTCTTTAAGCTCCGTCGTCAATAGCTTCGATTTTAGCATCGCCCCAAAGGTTCTCAAGAGCATAAAACTCACGTTTATCCTTTTTGAAGATATGGGCTACTACATCTACATAATCCAGCAACATCCACTCTTTATTGTTTTTACCCTCCTGATGCCATGGATCCTGGTCAAGTTCTTTTGAAACTATCTCATCAACAGAGTCTGCAATTGCATCTAACTGGGTATCAGAGTTACCTGAGCAAACCACAAAAAAATCTGCTATTGCATTTTTAACCTCTCTCAAATCCATTATTACAATATTGGAAGCTTTTTTCTCCTGCATACCTCTCACCACCGCATGACTCAATTTTTCGGAAGGAGCTAAATCTTTATTTACATTCATTAATTATCTTTGAAATATACTAAACAAAACTAACAAAAATACTTGTATAAAATTCCTGCCAAAACATTATTTCTGGGCAAAAAGATCATTTTCCTGCCAACTTGTCACTCTACAAATGATGAAGCCGCCCATCTGCTTGAAAAACATCCGGTTATTGAAGGGACAATTGTAATCACCAGTAACCAGACAGCAGGTAAAGGGCAACGTGGTAATGCGTGGTTAACAGAGCCGGGCAAAAATCTTACATTTACTTTAGTATTAAAGCCAAATTTCCTGTCAATAGTTCAGCAGTTTAATCTCAACATAATCATCTCACTGGGGATTATTGATTATCTGAATAGTATAAAAAATGGCTTCCAGGTTAAATGGCCTAATGACATATACTACAAGGAGCAAAAGGTCTGTGGTATTTTAATTCAAAATGTATTGAAAAATAACAGAATTGAATATGCCATTACAGGTATAGGGCTAAATATCAACCAGCAGAAATTCCCTGAAAACAAAGCAATTTCACTTGCACAAATAACCGGTGAAATATATGACCTTGAAACAGCCCTAAGCTCGCTGTGCGAACACCTGGAAAGGCGATATCTTCAACTGAAAAGAGGAGAAACAGGTAACCTCAGACATGAATATCTTAATAATATGTATCGCTTCGGTGAAGACCACCTGTACAAAGATAAGGAGGTTTTTCAGGGTAGAATAACGGGTGTCACGGAGCAGGGGCTACTGGAGGTAGAGACTTACAAGGGACTGAAGCAATTTAATTTTAAAGAAGTGGAGTTTCTGTGATAGCCTCACCGGGTATATGCAGCTACCGCGTAGCAGGAGATTTTAACCTTTTATAAAATTGCTACGGACTTCTCTGTGTTAAAGCTTGTATTAAGTTAATCATCTCAGCATCTTTAATTAAAGATCCAAACTCATATAAACATGTTAAAATCATTTCGAGGCCATCTCTTTGTGGTCACAGCAATATTACTTTTTACTGCCCGGGGATTCTCTCAAAAGCTTGACATAGAGAAGTTTAAAGAGATGAAACCCAGAAGCATCGGGCCTGCAGGGATGAGCGGACGGGTAACGGCGATTGATGCCGTGTACGACCAGCCTGATATTATTTATGCCGGTACCGCCTCAGGGGGCTTGTGGAAGTCTGAAAGTGGAGGTGTAGACTGGAAGCCGGTTTTTGATGAGGTTAAGTCAATGTCCATTGGTGCTGTAGCTATACAGCAGGACAATCCCGACGTGGTATGGGCCGGAACGGGAGAAGGTAATCCAAGGAACAGCCTAAACGGCGGATTTGGCATTTATAAATCGCTTGATGGAGGTAAAACATGGAACCTGATGGGGCTGGAGAAGACGCGGCATATTCACCGTATCGTGATTCACCCGGACAATCCGGATGTAGTATACGCGGGAGCCATTGGTTCTCCCTGGGGTGAACACCCGGAAAGAGGTGTTTATAAAACAACTGATGGTGGTCAGACCTGGGAAAAGGTGCTTTATGTAAATGAAAAAACTGGAGCAGCCGACCTGGTGATGGATCCGACAAACCCTAATAAACTTTTTGCTGCCATGTGGGAGCACAGACGTAAACCATGGACCTTCCATTCCGGAGGTTCAGGCTCAGGCTTGTACGTGACTGTCGACGGAGGAAAAAGCTGGAAGAAGCTTACTGATGAAGACGGGTTACCTGAAGGTGATCTGGGCAGGATAGGGGTGGCCGTATCGAGAAGTAATCCCAAACGGGTTTATGCGCTGGTAGAGTCGAAGAAGAATGCCCTTTACAGGTCAGAAGATGGCGGTTATAAATGGAAGAAGATCAATGAAGATACCAATGAGATAGGCAACAGGCCTTTTTACTACTCTGAGATTTACGTTGATCCCCAAAATGAAAACAGACTATATACTATATTCACTTATGTAAATGTGAGTGAAGATGGTGGCAGGTCATTTACCCAGCTTATGCCTGCTTATGGTACCAGCCGTGGCGTTCACCCTGACCACCATGCCTGGTGGATCAACCCCAATGATCCCAGTTTTATGATTGATGGCAATGACGGAGGTCTTAATATTACACATGACCGCGGGCAAACCTGGAGGTTTGTTGAGAACCTACCTATAGCTCAGTTCTACCACATTAATGTTGATATGGAGTACCCTTACAATGTATATGGGGGCATGCAGGACAATGGTTCATGGGTCGGGCCTGCGTATGTATGGAAGTCGCAGGGAATTAGGAACTCCTATTGGCAGGAGATTTCTTTTGGTGATGGTTTTGATGTTGTTCCGGATCCTGATAACTCCCGGTACGGCTATTCCATGGCTCAACAGGGATATGTGGTTCGGTACGACAGGGAGACAGGCCACCAGAGGTTTATTCAGCCTACACATCCCGACGCGGATATCAGGCTGAGGTTCAACTGGAACGCCGCCATCGCACAGGATCCGTTTGATAACGCTGTTATATATTTCGGTAGCCAGTTTGTACACAAAAGCACAGACAAAGGAAGTACATGGGCAATTATATCCCCTGACCTGACTACCAATGATCCTGAAAAGCAGAAACAGGATGAGAGCGGGGGGCTTACCATGGATGCTACCGGTGCAGAGAATAATACTACTATTCTGGCCATTTCGCCAAGCCCTTTACAGCAAGGCGTGATGTGGGTAGGTACAGATGACGGTCTTGTTCAGTTAACCAGGGATGGTGGTAAATCGTGGACTAATGTGACCCCTAAGATCACCGGCATGCCTAAGGCTGGATGGGTAGCGCAGATAAAACCTTCTACCTATAGTGCAGGAGAGGCTTTTGTGGTGGTCAATAATTACAGAAACTCCGATTACAAACCCTATCTTTTCCGTACTACAGATTACGGAAATACGTGGCAGAGTATGGTGAGTGAGAGCCAGGTCTGGAATTATACCTTGTCTTTTGTACAGGATCCTGTTGAGCCGCGGCTAATGTTTCTCGGCTCAGAGGGTGGGCTTTATGTGAGCATTGATGAAGGCAGAAACTGGACTCAATGGACCAATGGTTACCCAATGGTACCCACAATGGACCTGGTAATCCATCCCAGAGAACATGATCTTGTTATTGGTACCTATGGCAGGGCTGCCTATGTACTCGATGACATCAGGCCGCTTAGGGCTATAGCCAATGAGGGGCAGCAGGTATTAAATAAGAAATTAGACGTTTTCAAAGCACCCGATGCATACCTGACACTCAACCAGCAACCTACAGGAACGAGATTCGCAGCTGATGCTATCTATAGTGGTGAAAACAGAAAATCCGGTGCCATGATAACCTACCTGATCAATAAACCTGAAAAGAAGGAAGAGGCAAAGAAGGAAGAACCTGCCAGCAAAAAAAAGGGAAATAAAAAGAAAGATGTAGTGGAGGAAAAAGTGCCTGAAGATTCCACGAAAGTGGCCTATGATTCCCTGGCACTAGAAATCTTCAATCAAAAAGGCGAATTGATCAGGACCCTGAAGCAAAAGGCACCGAAAGAAAACGGCATCCAAAGGATGTACTGGGGGCTTGATGAAAAAGGTGTGAACGGCCCGGGCAGGGCAAAACCCGGGAAAAATAAATCTGAACCGGGAGGTGTGAGTGTTATGCCCGGTACATATAAATTGAAAATGACTTTCGGGGATATTTCCGACTCTACAACCATCAATGTGAGGTTTGACCCCAGGGTAGAAATGTCTACCGAAGTACTTAAGGCCCAAAGAACTTCACTGAAACAGATTGAAAACTACCAGGAGCTGGCCGGAAAAGCGACTGCGAGGCTGGCAGAATCTAAGGAAATAGTTGAGGGCTTTATAAAAAAGATGAATGAAAAGGATAAGGAAGCTTTTAAAGAGTCAATAGAGAAAAGTAACGCCGTGAAAGATTCAATTGAAGCCTTATTCATTCCGTTTGTGGGTGAGGACAATAGCAAGAAGCAGGGTATAATCAGAGCTCCGGTTCCCGATATTGGTGATCGTCTCGGAATTGCCGGCTATTATATCCAGTCTTCACTGACAGTGCCCGGAGATACCGAAAAAAGACTGATAGAACAGGCCGAAGCCAAACTTGAAAAAGCTTTGAAGGATGTCAACGCTTTCTTTGAAACGGAATGGAAAAATTACAGGCAGGAAATAGAAAAACTTGATCTTTCCCCTTTTAAAGATTATGAACCTTTACAGAAGTAGGTCGTTCGTATAGGCAGGATTAAAAAAACCAATTATAACAAATCGAATTGATATGAACTTTAGAATTTTAGTAGCAGCCCTTTTTCTTGGGTTTGCCACTTTTAGTGTTGACCTCAAAGCCCAGGATAAGGATTCTCTTTTCGTAAGGAGCAATTACGATAAGCACGAATACCAGATACCTATGAGAGACGGTACCAAACTATTTACCACCGTCTATACACCCAGGGATAAGTCAAAGAAGTATCCTTTCCTGATGCAACGTACCCCATACAGTGTAGCTCCGTACGGTGAGGATAATTATAAGAAAAGTCTGGGGCCCTCTCCATACCTGATGCGTGATAAGTATATTTTTGTTTATCAGGATGTACGTGGAAGATGGATGTCAGAAGGAGACTATGACAACATGAGGCCTTTCATCAAAGGGAACAACCCTAAGAATAAGAAAGATATAGATGAAAGCTCGGATACTTTCGATACCATAGAGTGGCTGTTGAAGAATATAAAGAATAACAATGGCAAAGTAGGACAGTGGGGAATCTCCTATCCTGGGCATTATACTGCAGCGGCTCTTCCTGAGGCTCACCCAGCCCTGGTGGCATCTTCTCCACAGGCACCAATAGCGGATTTCTTCTTTGATGATTTCCACCATATGGGAGCATTCCTGCAAAGCTACTTGTTTGCTTACCCCGTTTTCGGACATCAGACAGAACCTACCACTGAAAGCTGGTATATGGACAAGTGGACAAAACTACAGGCTTCAGGCAACACTGCTGACGGGTATGATTTTCACATGAACCTTGGTCCGTTGAAAAATGTAAAGCAATATTATCCTGATGATTTCTTTTGGGAGCAGACCGTTGAGCATCCTAACTATGATGAGTTTTGGCAGAAGAGAAATATACTACCACACCTGAACGGTATCGACCATGCTGTAATGACAGTAGGAGGATGGTACGATGCAGAGGACCTTTACGGACCGCTGAATATTTATAAAACGGTAGAGGCAAACAACCCCAAAGCTAAAAACAGTATAGTGATGGGTCCATGGAGCCATGGTGACTGGGCGAGGGAAAGAGGTTATCAGGCGGTAAACCATATCTACTATGGTGATAGCGTGTCCACCTTTTATCAGAAGAATATCGAAAGGCCGTTTTTTAATCATCATCTGAAAGGCGAAGGCCAGCTTGACTTACCCGAAGCTTATATGTTTGATACCGGGCTTAAAACCTGGAAGGAGTTTGCCGTGTGGCCTCCTAAGGATATACCTCCGGTGAAATTGCGTTTTGCGAAAAACGGAAAGCTATTGATCAATGAGCAAACGGATGAAGAAGCAACTTTCAAATACATCAGCGATCCTGACAACCCGGTGCCTTACACGTCGGAAACAGAATCAGTAACATTTACACCAAGAAGGTTCATGACAGATGATCAGAGGCATGCCTCCAGAAGGCCGGACGTCCTGACCTTTGAAAGTGATGTGCTCAGCGAGGATCTGACACTGGCAGGTGAAATCGTAGCCCGCCTTAAAGTGGCGCTGTCTTCAACCGATGCAGACTTTGTGGTTAAACTGATTGATGTTTATCCGGGAGATGCCAAGCCAAGTAAAATAACCCCTGAACATGTAGTGATGTCAGGATATCAGCAGTTGGTAAGGCATGAGGTATTCCGGGGTAGGTTCAGGAATAGTTTTTCCGAGCCTGAGCCATTTAAGCCCGGAGAAGTGGAAGATGTTAATTTTCCATTGCAAGACATACTGCATACGTTCAAAAAAGGCCATAAAGTTATGATCCAGATCCACAGCACGTGGTTCCCTTATATAGATCGTAATCCTCAGAAGTATGTGGATAATATTTATAAAGCGGATGAATCCGATTTTCAAAAGGCCGAAATTACCGTTTATGGCTCATCAGTTGTGGAAGTTGGTGAAGACCAATCGATGAACATTCCGGTGGATATATATAAAAAGTAACAGCATACTTTTTATTTAGTCATATGCCCTGGCCCCTTCTTTCGTACAAGGAAGGGGCTTTTTAGTTGTTCGCTTCTTATATTTTCCTACTTTTGAAGCGGCCTGTCGGCGGCTGAAAAACTCACATTATATGGACTATCAAAAGATACTGGAAGAGATACACCAGGAGGTACTGCCCTTGCTCGATAAGGGGAAGGTGGCAGACTATATTCCGGAACTGGCCAATGTGGACGCTGGTAAATTCGGGATCTACCTGCTTACACTTGAGGATAATGCATATGCAGTGGGCGATGTTCATGAAAAGTTTTCTATACAAAGTATTTCAAAAGTTTTTATGTTGGCGCTTACTATTTCTCATTTAGGAGAGAAAGTATACGAACGAGTGGATGTGGAACCCTCAGGCGATCCTTTTAATTCTCTCGTGCAGCTTGAGCATGAATGTGGTATACCGCGCAATCCATTTATCAATTCCGGTGCGCTGGTAATCACGGATATGATGATATCCTCTTTTGAGGATCCTCGTACTGAGTTTTTGGAATATGTACGTGACCTGGTAGGGAATTCAGGAATTTATTGCAATATGAAAGTGGCTGGTTCCGAAAAGCAGCACGGCTTTAAAAATGCGGCCATGGTCAACCTGATGAAATCATTTGGGAATATTGAAAATGATGTGGAGGAGGTACTCGACCTGTATTTTGAATTTTGCTCCATTGAGATGACCTGTAGTGAGCTGGCCAGGGCATTTCGTGTATTTGCCAATCATGGCCGTGGTGTGATAGATACCAAAAAGTACATTACTGAAAGCCAGTTTAAGAGAATAACAGCTATTATGCAGACTTGTGGGTTTTATGACGAAGCCGGAGAATTTGCTTTCCGTGTAGGTTTGCCAGGTAAAAGTGGAGTAGGAGGAGGTATAGCTGCCATACTACCAGATGAGTACAGCATTGTAACCTGGAGCCCGGGACTGAACAAAAAGGGCAATTCATTGGCGGGCATGAAAGCCCTGGAGCTTTTCACTACCAAAACAGGAACCTCTATATTTTAAGACTAACAATGCTCAAGTTCGCACGATTCGCTCTCAGTTTCAAACTCGATGGTGGCATGTTCTATAGAGAATGATTTTAACAAGGTCCTGACCCGGTCTTTTATCTCGGCCAGTTCTGCCATTCCTTTTTCCCGGGCAACTACAAGGTGTGCACTGAAAATATAATATTCGCCATCCATAGACCATAAGTGGCAGTCATGTACACTTTTAATCTCAGGATTTTTATTGATCTCAGCTATGATTTTATCAATTTCCACACCTTTTGGGGTTCCCTGGAGTATGATCCTGAAGCTCTTTTTAATATTTCCAAATACATTGTAAAGGATATAGGAGGCGATCAACAAGGATAAAATAGGATCAAGAATGGGTATGTCATAAAACCTCATTGCCACCGAACCTATCAGCACTGCCACCCAGCCCAGAACATCTTCCAGCAAATGAAGGGATACAACCTCTTCATTTAGCGACGAGCCCTTTCGTAATCGGAGTACAGCAATTCCATTGACCACAATACCAAGTATAGCGAGGTACATCATGCCTTCAGCATCAGGTTGCTCCGGGTTAAAAAGGCGAGGTATGGCCTCATAGATGATTATGCCCGATCCGGTGAGCAATACCACAGAGTTAATGACAGCACCCAACAGGGAGAACCTGCTATAACCATAGGAAAACGTTTTGTCGCGACCTCTTCCCGAAATTTTTTGAAAATACCATGAAAGTCCCAGGCTGAGGCTGTCACCAAGGTCATGCAGCGCATCGGAGAGTATCGCCACACTGTTGGTAAGCAGGCCACCAATAATCTCAATGACTGTAAAACCCAGATTAAGGAAAAAAGCTACCCGAAGGTTTTTAACCCCATGGTGATGATGGTGGTGGCCATGATGGTGTCCGTGGTCGTGTCCCATACAATTAGTTATATCTTCCCGGAATTAATAATTAATTTAACAACAAGCCATCCTGTTGCACAGTTTAAAGGCAATTGTATATTTGTTTAACTAATTTATCAACTATGCGATACATTTTATGCTTATTTCTGATCACAATTTTCATACACCCCGTCGCCTACGGCCAATTTAAGAATATAGTTCTTGACAGGCAGGACTCTGTAACCCGAGCCCCGGCTGAGCCTAGCGTGGCTATCTCGTATAAAGACCGTAATAATATAGTAGGATCGGCTATTTTGGATAAAGTGTACGTGACTAAAGATGGCGGGAAGACCTGGACCAAAAACAGGCTAACCTCAACTATGGGGGTGTGGGGTGACCCTGTGGTAATATCTGACAGAAAAGGGGATTTTTACTATTTCCATTTGTCGGACCCAACCGGGGAAAACTGGCAGAGTGAAGAAATACTGGACAGGATCGTATGCCAGAAATCATCAGATCAGGGAGAAAACTGGTCTGATGGAGCTTCTATTGGTTTTAACCACCCCAAAGATCAGGATAAGGAGTGGGCAGTGGCCGATCCCAATTCCGGAAGCATTTATGTAAGCTGGACACAGTTTGATGATTATGGATCAGCAGATTCCACATGCTATAGCAACATCCTGTTTTCAGAAAGCAACGGTGGTAAGAAGTGGTCTGACCCGGTACGCATAAACCAGCTTTCGGGTGATTGCATTGATGATGACAATACTGTAGAAGGAGCAGTACCGGCTGTAGGACCTTTAGGGCAACTTTACGTGGCATGGTCGTATGGAGAAAAAATATACCTCGACAGGTCACTCGATAAAGGTAAGACCTGGCTAAGGAATGATATTATGATAGTAGATCAGCCCGGCGGATGGACATTGAGCATTCCGGGACTTAACAGAACAAATGGTATGCCGGTACTTATATGCGATAACAGCAATAGCCAGTACAGAGGTTCTTTATACCTCAATTGGTCTGATCAGCGTAATGGGGAAGATGATACGGATATCTGGTTCATGAAATCCGCTAATCATGGCGACACCTGGTCAGCACCTGTTCGTGTGAATGATGACGCACCGGGCAAGCACCAGTTCCTGTCCTGGATGACTATGGATGAGACCAGCGGATTCATTTACATCATATACTATGACCGAAGAAATTATGATGACCTCCGGACTGATGTTTACCTGGCTTACTCTACGGACGGCGGTAATTCCTTTGTCAATAAGAAGATCAGCGAAACTCCTTTCACACCAGATGCAGAATATTTCTTTGGCGACTACTCTAACATAGCAGCTCACGATGGCAGAATAGTACCCATGTGGACCAGAATGGATAACGGTCAAACTGCAATATTAACGGCTATCATCGAACAGGAAGAACTAACAGGGGTTGAAAGAGCAGGCAGGAAAGGGAAGAAAAGCAGGTGATCCGGTGTATAGCTGCAGATGACCAGTGTCCGGTATGTGCCGGGTAAACAGTGGTGAGCCAGCACCTTACCAATTGGATATTAACTATATTTTAATAAATTGCGCCGACGTAATAAGTATTTAATGAATCAACCTCAACTAAGTTTAAGATTTCTATCCTACGTTGCATTTGCCAGTTTAGTTTTTTTTGGATGCTCTCAGCATTCTTCAAAAGAGGCACAGTCAGATAAAAATGATGCGGAAAAGCACACCCCAATTTTATCCTTTGCCAAGCCCGAAGAAGTGGGGCTAACTACTGACAGCTTAAAAAAGATTGATGAACTGGTTATGCAGTATGTGGAAAAACAGGGGTTTCCCGGAGCAGTTGTACTTATTGCCAAAGGTGGAAAAATTGTTTACGAAACCGAGATTGGTTGGAGTGATTCTATGCGTTCGGAGCCCTACCGAAAGGATCATATCTTCCGAATGGCCTCTATGACAAAGCCTCTGACTTCTGTGGCCGCCATGCAATTATATGAACAGGGTAAGCTAAACCTCAATGACCCTGTATCCAAGTACATCCCGGAATTTGCCAATAGTGCAGTGCTTACCGATTTCCATAAAGAGGACACAACCTGGGAGAGCCGCCCTGCACGGAGAGAGCCAACCATATACCATCTTTTAACTCACACTGCCGGGATTCCGTATGGGTTCATTACCCCTGAGGTGAATGGCACCATTATGGCGAAATATGATATACCGGACCTTGCAACACATCTGGATATTAAGCTTGAGGATAAAATGGCCGCATTGGGAAAACTTCCATTGGTCCATGATCCGGGCGAGAAATTTACCTATGGTCTCAGTACTGATGTGTTGGGCCGTGTGGTTGAAGTTGCCAGCGGTATGAGCCTTGCTGATTATTTTGAAAAAAACATTACCGGACCTCTGGGGATGAAAGATACTGATTTCTTCCTGGACGAGACACAGGCACCGCGATTGGTAGATACGTATATGCTAAATGACAGTGGACGAATAACATATACTTATGAAATGGGTAAGTTGTACGATGGAAACTTCCCTGTAAAGGGATCTTCTTATTATTCGGGAGGAAGTGGCCTGAGCGGGACAGCCAGAGACTATTTTATTTTCTGCGAAATGTTGCTGGAAGACGGGACATTACAGGGTGTACAACTACTGAAACCAGAGACCGCTAAAATGATGCATACAAACCAACTGGATACAGTTTCTTTCCCTTGGGCAGATTCTGGTTTTGGATATGGTTTTGAAGTATCTGAAATGCATCCCGTGAAGCCCACCGGTACTTATTATTGGGGAGGGGCGTTTAGCACTACTTTTTGGATAGATCCTGAAAATGATCTGGTCGCAATAATGTTAAGTCAGGTGCTTTTTGGCTCAAACGAGATGTTTAAAGAGTTTGAAAACCTGGTTTACAATGCGCTTGTTGAAGAAAATGTGGCTGAACTTACCGGCAATTAAGAAACCAGTGAGTGGCAGCGTTTTGATATAAAATTTCGTACTGTACAGGCGTGGTTTTTACGATGAAGCGAAGGGTTACCTTGTAATGGCCAGTGCATGTATGTGAATTACCGGGTTAGGAGAGGGTGCTTGCGGTATCTTTTTCTGGCTTTAGGGTGGTAATGGCCAAAACCTTGCCGGCATACCTTTTCGGTAGCCCGGATAAACAAGGACCTGCCCCATAAATCCGAGGCCATAGCCACACCTAAAAGAGGCTAAGGAGTTTTTTTCATCCTAAAGATTGTTATGTTCTTAAGTATCAAAGGGTATACAATTGTAATTTAGGTTTGAACTTGACGAGCTTTTTTTATTTGCATTAGGATACTAATATTTCTAATAATCTTAATAGACAGATGAAGGCAGGGATTCTCATTTTAATAGTTGTAAAACTTAGTTTGCTGGCGGGTCAATTAGTTTCGCAACCGCAAATGCCGATACCTTTTAAATTCGAATACCTGGATGTAAAGGATGGCTTGTCTCATGGACAGGTTGACTGCATTCTCAAAGACAGCCGGGGGTATATTTGGATAGGAACTTCCTCCGGGCTTAACCTTTTTAATGGTTATACTATTAAGAATTTCACCTACAATCCCCGGGATACCGCTACAGTTAATTCAACAATAATAACAGACCTCTTCGAAGATCCTGAAGGAAATATTTGGATCAACACACCGCAGGGCGTTAACGTGTACGATCCTAAACTGGAGATATTTCATCAGAATATTTCCAACTATACCAGGAAATACGGGCTGCCGGATGCAGTGATAACCAATATTGTTAAAACAGCCGAAGACGTCTACTGGTTCATCACTTTGGATCAGGGTGTGATTCGCTATAATAACCAGGACAATACATCAATACACTTTGGGCAAGGCCTGAAATACTCAATAGGGTCCAACACTGTGTCCTCTGTTCGCCAAGACAGCAAGGGAGACATATGGGTTATTCATAATAGCGGGTTACTTCAGAAAGTGGATGGAAAATCATTGAAAGTTACTGAGCAGTACCACTATCTTGCCGATCGGTTTGAAGGTCAGTTGCGAAACTTTGAAATGATCATAGACAGAGACAACGACCTTTGGATTTATTTGCCATTTGAGGATCATGGTGCATTCCGCTTCAAATCAAATGCCAGGCAAATAATCAACTATACCAGGGATTCCGACCCAATAAAGCTCAATACCAACCTTGTAACAGGGATTGTTGAGGGTGCAGATGGTAAAATATGGATCGGTACGGATCATGGCGGGATCAATATCTTGGATAAGGAGACCCAAACAATCAGCTATTTGCTGCACAATCCGGAAATAGAAAACAGCCTTTCGCACAATAGTATATACTGTTTGTACAAAGACGATCAGGATATTATCTGGGTTGGGACCTACAAAAAGGGTGTAAACTATTACCATGGGAAGATCAGAAGATTTCCTCATTACAAACACGGCCTGCCCGGTAGCCTGCCTTATGATGATGTTAATCGCTTCGTAGCAGATGCTAAAGACAATATTTGGATTGGAACAAATGGTGGCGGGCTGGTTTACTTTGACCGGACAGATAATGTATTTACACAATATAAAGCCAACCCTGCCGACCCCAGGAGCCTTAGTAGTGATGTAATCGTAAGTATGTTGATCGACAAATCCAATACCCTATGGATAGGTACATATATGGGAGGTCTCAACCAATTTGATGGAAAACATTTCAGGCGCTATCAGAGAGATATTGAAAACCCTGCGAGCATAGCCGACAATAATATTTGGGAGTTATTTGAAGACTCGAGGGGCAACTTGTGGGTAGGTACATTAACCGGCGGGCTGGACAAACTCAAAAAAGGAGATAATGAGTTTACACATTATAAATTTAGCGAAACAGGGTCAGATACTACCCTGCATGTCACATATATTCAGGCTATAGCTGAAGATGCTGAAGGCAACCTTTGGGTTGGTGGAGGTGACGGAATAGATATTATAGACCTGTCCACCAATAAAGTTAAACAAAATAGCGAAAACCCCGACGTACCATATTTGCTGCCGGCCCATACGGTAATCAGCTTATATAAAGATGGGTTGGGCCGCATGTGGGTTGGGACTCAGCAAGGCCTGTATGTTTACAATGAGAAGGGTACGCTTCTGGAAATGTTTACCGCTGACAACGGGCTTCCGCATAACGCCATATTAACCATACTGGAGGAAAATGATCACAACATGTGGTTTAGCACGCCCAATGGTATTTTCAATCTGGTGATAGACGGACCAAATGATCTTTCGCAGGTTAGGTTTGTAAATTATGATGAGAGTGACGGACTTCAGGGGAAAGTCTTTAATGAGAACGCCGCATTAAGAACACATAAAGGAGAGTTGATATTTGGAGGAGCTAACGGTTTTAATATTTTCGATCCCAATGAACTTAAAATTAAAGAGAATGCTCCAAAGATCGTTTTTTCAGATTTCCAGCTGTTCAATAGGAGTCTTGGCGCAGGAGAGCTAAATCAAGGCAGAGCAATACTTGATAAATCAATTTCCTTTACCAGGGAGATCACTTTAAAGCATGATGAAAATGTGTTTTCAATAGAATTTGCGGCCATAAGCTTTTTGCATCCAGGTAAAACCAAATATAAGTACAAGTTAGAAGGCTTTGATCATCAGTGGCGTATGGCAGATGAAACCAGGAGAGCTACCTATACAAACCTTGATCCGGGAAGTTATACTTTTAAAGTACTTAGCTCTAATAATGATGGAGTTTGGAATGATCAGAATGTTGCCAGTATTAAGATATCTGTTCTCCCTCCTTTTTGGAAAACCAACTGGGCATATGCACTCTATGTGATGCTGGGATTAGCAATATTGTATATAGTCAGGAGAGAGATACTTCAACGTGAAAGAGTAAAATTCAGGATAGAACAGGCACGCAGAGAAGCACAACAGATGCATGAGTTAGATCTTTTGAAGATCAGGTTCTTTACCAACCTGAGTCATGAGTTTCGTACCCCATTATCACTCATACTGGCGCCTTTGGAAAAGCTCATGGCCAACGCTCATAGCCAGTATCAGAAGATGCAATATCAGATGATAAACCGGAATGCGCGCAGGCTGCTCAACCTGCTCAACCAGTTGCTGGATTTCCGTAAACTCGAAGTGGATTCAATAGGACTTTATACCTCAGAGGGAAATATCATTAAGTTTATAGAAGAGTCCGTGCATTCTTTTTCAGACTTGTCCGAAAATAAAAATGTAACACTCCATTTTCACACAAAAGTGGATGAGCTGCATGTTGCATTTGATATGGATAAGCTCGAAAAGATCCTTTTCAATCTGCTATCGAATGCCTTCAAGTTTACCCCTGAAAGTGGCCGTATTGGCGTTGATGTGAACTGCTATGATGAAGAAAAAGGAATAAAACTGGTCGAGATCAAGGTAAGTGATACCGGCATTGGTATTCCAAAGGAGCAGCAGCAGAGAGTTTTTGAACGATTTTTTAGAAATGATGTACCTGGAAGTGTGATTAATCAGGGGAGCGGTATAGGATTGGCTATTACCAGGGAATTCGTTAAAATCCACGGAGGCACGATAACAGTAGAAAGTGAGCCTGGCAGAGGAACATGTTTTAGTGTGAGCATACCCATGGAAGAAGTGGGGCAAAAGGTGGATATAGCCATTAAGGAGGAAATTAAAGGTAGCGAAAAAGAAAACACACTTGAATGCCATGAGCCGGAGCATATACATGATGAAGA
Source organism: Fulvivirga ulvae (assembly GCF_021389975.1). Lineage (NCBI taxonomy): Bacteria > Pseudomonadati > Bacteroidota > Cytophagia > Cytophagales > Fulvivirgaceae > Fulvivirga > Fulvivirga ulvae. The sequence goes on along the minus strand of NZ_CP089981.1, from coordinate 1,001,445 downwards.
GACCCCTCTCATATTACTTGTGGAGGATAGTGAGGATTTTCGGTTTTATTTGAAGGACAATCTGGGGGTACATTTTAAAGTAATGGAAGCAAGAAATGGCCGGGAAGGTTGGCAAAAGGCGCTTTCCTGTCTTCCGGATTTGATTGTTAGCGATTTGATGATGCCGGAACTTAATGGTATTGAGCTTTGCGAAAAGCTTAAGAATGATACACGCACCTCACATATTCCTGTAGTACTACTTACAGCTGACTCTGCCGAAGATAAGCAAATTAAGACACTGTCGCTAGGTGCTGATGATTATATCACCAAGCCGTTTAATTTTGAAATTTTATTATCCAGAGTCAAAAACCTTATCCTGCAGCGCAAAGTGCTACAAGAGATTTATCAAAAGAAGATCAGTGTAGAGACCAGTGAAATGGAAATCACCTCTTTGGATGATAAGCTTATTCAAAATGCTATAATGGTGGTAGAAGAAAATATTTCAGATCCTGATTTTACCGTGGAGATGTTCAGCCGCGAACTAGGACTTAGCCGGGTACACCTTTATAAAAAACTCGTATCCTTAACGGGTACCACACCCATCGAGTTCATTCGTAAAATAAGACTACAGCGTGCAGCGCAATTTTTGAGAGAAAGCCAGCTGACAGTAGCCGAAGTTGCATATAAAGTTGGGTTTAACAACAGAAAGTATTTTACCAAACATTTTAAAGCAGCCTATAAAGTACCCCCGTCTGCATATGCATCCAGGCAGGGATAATCTAGGAAAAAATGCCCGCGATCACCCCATTTAAACCTTGATTGACATCACTGGCAGCCATAGATAACGCTCCGATACCTGCTAAAATATCACTAATCTATGGAGGAATTTCAGTGGATCGACCCACTTAACCTATAGTGGACACATTGGAAACATTTGATACCTCCCCTAAAACGCCAATCTTCCTACATTGTACATCGCAAACGTTTGCCGAAATGGCTGGAAACGTTTTAGATCATTTTTCTAAATGATTATCTCAACCAAGTTAAAAGCATATGTAATATGAAGAAAGTTTTACTATTGATGATGTCACTCTGCTTATATCAGGTGGCATTAGGACAGCACAACGTCAGGGGCAAGATCTCAGCCATGGGTGATGCCCTGCCTGGCGTCGGTGTTATCGTTAAAGATACCAACATAGGTACAGTTACGGACATTGAAGGAAACTACTCGCTGAGTATTCCGAGTCCCGACGCTACCCTTGTTTTCTCCTTTATTGGTTTTGAAACCCAGGAAATAGCTGTTGGTAGTCGCTCGGTTATAGATGTGGAGATGTCCGAAGATATTACCCAACTCGCAGAGGTAGTAGTGATCGGTTATGGTGTGGAACAAAAGAAATTGCTCACCGGAGCTACCGGGCAGGTAAAAGGAGATAAGATCGATCAACTCAGTACCACCGGAGCTTTGGAAGGTCTTCAAGGGCAAATATCAGGTGTTAATATTGCGGCCACATCTGGTCAACCAGGGGAAAGCCTCAAAGTGACCATTAGGGGAGCCGGTACAATCAATAACTCTGGTCCCTTATATGTTGTAGATGGCATTCAAACCGGAGACATCTCCTATCTCAACACAGCCGATATAGAAAGCATTGATGTACTGAAAGATGCGGCATCTTCTGCTATTTATGGTGCTCAGGCTGCCAATGGCGTGGTATTGATCACCACGAAATCGGGCATTGCCGGTAAGACACGATTTACGTTTGATTCTTACTATGGTTTGCAGGAGTCTTCAAAACAGATCAGGATGCTCAACAGTCGTGAGTATGCGGTAATCATGAATGAAGCAGCCATTAACTCAGGCAAAGTACCTTATTTCACGACCGATGAAATAGCTGCTATGGGAGAGGGCACTGACTGGATCGATGAAATGATGTACAACAATGCCGTAATGCAGAACTATGCATTTGGGCTGAATGGTGGAAATGATGTTTCTATCTATTCTTTATCAGCCTCATACACCGGACAGGAGGGTATTGTTGGTGGTCCGGATGTATCTAATTATGAGCGTTATTCACTGCGACTAAATACAGAGCACAAGTTTTTTGACGGTATACTGAAGCTGGGCCAGCACCTCACCGGATCGTATATTAAAAAGAACGGCATTTCTGTTGGAAACCAATATAACAATTCACTTCGGGGAGCTTTTAATACCAGTCCTTTTTTACCGATGTATGATGATAGCGGCAACTTTCTTAACAACAGTGTCGGCAAAGGGGTAATGTATAACGGCGTGGAATGGCAGCCATGGGCAACAGGAGAGAATAACCCTTACGCCTCTATGATCTTGAATAACCAAAATGACAACAACAACCAGAAGATCTTTGGAGACTTTTATGTGGAGTTGAGTCCTATTAAAAACCTTAAATTCAGGACCCGTTTTGCTTATGACTACTACGTTAGCGAAAGCCGCGGATATCAGCCGGTATATGAGCTGTCGATTTACGCACAACGTTTGAATGATGTGGTTAACCAGAGCATGAGCAAGGGGCTTGCCTTGACCTGGGATAATATTGTTACTTATGATTTGGAACTTGGCAGTCATAATATTACTGTTTTAGGCGGTACGTCAGCTTATACTAATGAGGGGTCTTTTGTGAATGCAAGCAATTCAAAGCTTTATTTTTCAGACCTTGATCATGCATATATAGATAATGCCACAAATACTGATCTGGCTAATCTGTCATTAGGCGGAGGCCCGTTCGATCCCTACAAGCTACTATCCTATTTTGGAAGGGTTTCCTATGATTATCAAAATAGGTACCTGCTCAATGCCACATTCAGGGCTGACGGATCTGCCAATTTTGCTGATGGTAAAAGGTGGGGTTACTTTCCTTCTGTATCAGCAGGTTGGGTGATATCCGAAGAGGACTTCTGGTCTAACCTGAACTTAGAGAATAAGATTGACTTCCTGAAATTGAGAGCGAGCTGGGGTCAGGTTGGTAATGCTTCAATCGCTGCTTTTCAATATATAACACCTATCGAAGTAGGCTCTTCCAATTATTACTTTGGCTCGGCGGACTATGATGGTGGTGGCAATACTGTTGGTGCTTATCCATCGCGTTTGTCTAATACAGACGTAAAATGGGAGACCTCTGAGCAGTTAAACATTGGCCTTGATGCGGCTCTGCTTGATGGCAAACTGGATGTGAATGCTGACTGGTATAAAAAGACCACAAAAAACTGGCTTCTGGAAAAACCAGGGTTCGCCACCGATGGAGCATTGCCTCCTTTCTTCAACGGCGGTACTGTAGAAAATACCGGAGTTGAGCTTACTTTATCATGGAAAGATCAGATAGGGGATATCAATTACTTTGTAAATGTTACCGGGGCCAAAAACAAAAATGAGGTGAAAGAAGTGCCAACAAGTGATGGTATTGTTCATGGTCTTGAAAATATGCTGTATGATAACGCCGGAGAATTTTACCATAGAGCAGAGACCGGCTTTCCTATTGGTTATTTCTGGGGTTGGGAAACGGCAGGTATCTTCCAGACTGAGGAACAGGTGAACGCTTACAGAAGCTCAGAAGGAGACCTTATACAACCAAATGCACAACCAGGTGATGTTATTTATGTAGATCGCGATGATAATGGTGTCATTAACAATGATGATAAAACGATGGTTGGTGACCCTAATCCTGATTATACTTTTAGCTTGTCATTTGGTTTGGATTATAAAGGTTTTGATTTTTCAGTGCTTGGCTATGGAGTAGCAGGAAATCAAATTGTACAATCTTATAGAAACCATTCAAATACCTATGCCAATTATACAACCGCCATACTCGACAGGTGGCACGGTGAAGGTACCTCAAACAGCACACCTCGTGTAACCGAGACTAATGTAAACTATCAGTTTTCAGATCTTTTTGTTCAAGATGGAGATTTCTTTAGGATTAATAACATTACACTGGGATATGACTTCACCAACTTGTTGAAGATCAATTTCTTTACAAAGCTTAGGCTATATGCAACAGTTCAAAACGCCTATGTTTTCACAAAATATGATGGTATGGATCCGGAGGTAGGCTACGGCCTGGAAACCGGTTCTTCAGGAGTTGACCTGGGCTTCTACCCAAGGCCAAGGACATACATGTTGGGCTTAAATGTGAATTTTTAACAACCTGAATAGCTATGAAGAATTTAAATAAATATCTACTTGTATTGATGGTCATAGTTTTTAATGCGGGCTGTACAGACGATTTTCTGGATACTGAGCCCAAAACTACTTTGACCGATGACAGCTTTTATCAAACCAAAGAACACGCCGAACTGGCCATTGTCGGATGCTACGATGGTGTACAGCAATTGTATGCATCAGGCGTAGCATTTCCGGTTTTATCAGAAGTTTTATCTGACAACTGTTTTGGAGGTACCGGTAATAACGATGGGCTGAACTTCAGGGTACTTGATGAGTTTGACCTGTCAGTATCTACAGGGGAGGTCAACATATTGAATGCTAACTGGGTAGCCTATTATCAGGCGATTTACAGAATTAATGTACTCCTCCAAAAGATTGATCAGATCAACTGGGAAGGTGATGACGCTTATCGTAACAGTATAGAGGCACAGGCCAGGTTTTTAAGAGCCTATTGCTACTACGATATGGTGAGAATCTGGGAAAAAGTACCTTTAGTTACTGAACCTACAACAGGAAATATACCTCAGGCAGAGGCTGATGACATTTACACTTTGATCGCGGAAGATCTACAATTCGCAGCAGAAAATGGAAGTGAAACTGTAGAGCCCGGAAGAGTAAATAAATGGGTAGCCAAAGCTTATCTGGCCAGAGTATTTTTGTTCTACACCGGATATTATGGAAGTAGTGACCTTGTAGGAGTGGTGTCAAAAGCTCAGGCATTACAAGGGCTCGAAGATGTTATTGCAAAAGGCTCTTACAGTTTAATAGAGGATTTTAAAAATCTATGGCCAGCTGCATCCTCAGCACCGGAAGGAGAAGGCCTTACTACAACATACGCTGGTAAGGATAATGCAGAAACGGTATTCGCTATTAAATACAACATTACTTCAGATTACGATGGCAATACGGATGGAAACCATTGGTTAGTCCTGTTGGGCTTCAGAAGCCAGTATTTCAGCCCTTACGGTAGCGGGTGGGGAGCCTGTACGGTAAGCCCTGACCTTTATATGACATATGACGATGAAGATGTCCGAAAAGAAGCTTCCATCATTGCCATTGAAGAAGAGGGACTGGATTTTGATAATGAAGATCAGAGAGAATATACCGGTTACACCGGTAAGAAATATATACCGCTGGCCAACCCGGATGGAACCGATGTAGCGGTAGCCAACGGAGCTTTAAATTTTCAGATCGGCCAATACCAGGATTATGTTGTAATACGCTATGCAGATGTACTGCTAATGGCGGCAGAGTTGGGAAGCGCCAGTGCTCAAAGCTACTTTGATGAGGTGAGAGACAGGGCTGGTCTGACATCACTTCCGGCTACATTCAATAACATAATGAAAGAGAGGAGATTGGAATTTGCCCTTGAAGGTATCCGGTACTGGGACCTTCTACGCCAGGGAGTTAATGTAGCAGCAGAAGCAATTGCGGAAGAGACTACAGTTATGAATGGTGGAGTGCCGGCTGATAAATCTATCCTGGCAGCTAACGTAATAGATACCAGAGGCTTTCAAATGATCCCTCAGAATCAGGTTACGCGTTCAAGTGGAGTGTTGATACAAAATTCGGGATGGGAATAAAATAAATCTTTAAAAACATGATTATGAAACGAAATATTTTCAAATACTGGTTTTTCATCATGTCCGTAGGTTTGATATTTACGGCCTGTCAGGATGAGTATGAATTGGGAGAGATACTCCCTGTTGAGAACCTGCAGTATGAAATAACGCAAAATCCTGATGATCCCAATATGATCATACTGGAGAGTTTAACGCCTAACGCAACACCTTTGTGGACAACACCAATGGGAAGGTCTACCAGGATAAAAGATACAGTGTTGCTACCTTTTGAAGGCACCTATAAGTTTGTTTATGGTGTACAAAGCGGTGGAGGATATGTAAGTGCGGATACAGTTGTGCTGAACATCACCACTCAGAACTTAAGCTATGTAGACCACCCTTTATGGAGCCTGCTTACCGGTGGCGGAGTAGGACATTCAAAAACATGGGTTCTTGACTTAAATGCTGAGGGTGTTTCAAAATACTTTTCAGGGCCACAGTACTTCTTTGGTACCGATAATGGCTGGCAGGGAGAATGTCTGGTAGAAGACGGCGATTGCTGGAGTTGGGAGCCGGACTGGCAAGGTAATCAGTGGCTTGCTGATTTGGGTGATTATGGTGAGATGACCTTTAGTCTGGAAGGTGGAGCGTTCCTTACGGCAGACCATAAAATGATCCCTGCAAGGGGGCAGGAGAGTGGCACCTATTTTCTGGATGCAGGCAGTTACAGGTTAACTACCAGTGATGTTACCACCCTGCACTCTCCTAATACCGATGCCTGTGTAACCAATTGGGGTTCAGCAAGAATCTTTTCTCTTACAGAAGATTATATGCAACTGGGTTTTGTAAGAAGTGCATCGTGCGATGGCGAAGCCATGCTTGTATTCAATTATATTTCTAAAGAGTACTCAGATAAATGGGTACCTGCCGATACCCCGGATCCGGAGCCAGACTTGCCTGATGGATGGATGGATGATGTATCTTCTATTGTTGACAACGAGCTAACATGGGTGCTATCACCCGAGACACCGTTTAACTATGCAGGACTTGATGGTTCTATACTTTACAGTTGGTCATCGCCTGCCAGCTATCCCGATTCAACAGGCTTTGACGAAAGTGTTCCGGCTACATATGAGGACTTCTCACTGACCTTCAACTCTGCCGATTACACCGTTGAATACGTTGATCCGGATGGTAATACATCTAACGGCACCTATACTTTGAATGATAAAGGATTCTATACTTTCACGGGTGTCACGCCGTCCTTTAATATTGGAAGCGTTATAACATTGCATACTTCTACCGACAATCAATGGAGGATACTTAAACTTGAAAAGGATCAAACAGGTGCCGTAACTGGCATGTGGGTAGGTGTGCGCATAGATGGAAAAGATCAGTATTTGGCGTATCACCTGCTGCTTCAGGCAGACGCCGGAGGTGGATCTGAAGGTACGGTGGTTCCTTTTAATAACGCAAAACTGGCTTTCGGTGACCTGGAAGACAATGGCAATCTGAGATTGGAACTATACAATGATTTCGGTTCTACAAAGGCAGATCCTCCTTTAGATCCGGTGGCTATTGTTTTCAGCAATAGGATCGAAATAACATTCACTCTTCAGGGTATTACATTGGCTGGGGGTGCCTCAGGCAGCTACAATACCGCCATTGGTCTAGCTGATGCAGACTGGTCAGCTCAATATTGGGGTGGTGGACCGGGAGAAGTTACTGTAACAGGTAATGGAACTTATACTGTTTATGCCGAACCGGGAAGCCTCTATGAAACTGCCCTGGTATTTGTAATTGACATGAGTGGTATGGCCGCGGATATCGATGATATCGGAGCTGTGACGGCCACGATTGACAATATTACCCTGTACTGACCCATTGACAAGAATAGGACTATACCTGATTTTAAATCAGTCGAAGGGTTTTAATGAAGGAAAAACAAGGGCTTTGAAAGTAGATATTTTCAAAGTCCTTAAAAAAGATTTTGAGCAAAATGAAATTTATGGAAAAGCGAAGAATGAAATATCTGGCACACCTTGGCGGCTTGCTGATAATATTATGTGGAATAACATTACCCTTAAGTAGCTGTGGTGATGACGAAGGAGAAGTTATAGAAAAGACGGAAGCCGAGCTTGCGGCAAGTCCTGTTATTTTAGATTTTGATGCGGAAGGCGGAAGCAAAGAATTGCAGATCACCAGTAACGTAGTGTGGAAGTTTGACTATAATGTTGACCTGTGGAGCAGACCAAATATTCATACGTCAAAGGGTAATGTTACCGTTCAGGTCACAGCCGATGCCAATGAAACTACCGCAGCTCGGAGCATGATCTTAAAGCTGGCCAGTGAGGGAGCAGATACCATACAGATTACAGTAAATCAGGCAGCAGGCACCATTGATGAAGAACCCGTAGAGCCTGAATTACCGGATTATATTGATCCGGATAACACGGATATGAGAGACCTGACCTCGGTGCAACTTACAGAATTAATGGGAGTGGGGTGGAATGTGGGTAACTCTTTGGAAGCAATTTCTAATAATGGTGGCGGAGAGTTGTCAGGAAACGAAACCTCATGGGGTAACCCGGTAGTTACCAAAACACTGATTGATTCTGTAAAAGCAGCAGGATTCAATACCATAAGAATTCCGGTTTCATGGTCGCATATGTTTGACGATCCTGCTACATACAAAATCAGCTATGAGTGGAAACTACGTGTTGAGGAAGTAGTAAATTATGCTCTGGATAACGACATGTTTGTTATGATCAATATCCACTGGGATGGAGGCTGGATGGATCATACCACATATGATCAGCAGGACGCTATCAATGAAAGGATTGGAATTATGTGGAAGCAGATTGCCAAATTCTTTAGAAATTACGATGACCGTCTGCTTTTTGCGGGGACAAATGAAGTGCATGAAGACGGGAATTTTAATGAACCAACAACTGAATATGCAGAGGTGCAAAATTCTTTTAACCAGACCTTTGTAAATACAGTAAGAGCTACCGGAGGTAGAAATACTTATCGTCATATTATTGTTCAGACCTATGTGACCAATATCTCTTATGGAGTGGATCATATGGTTATTCCCACCGATGATACTGATGACAGGCTTATGGTGGAGGTTCACTTCTATGATCCCTATGAGCTTGCCTTGCAGGAAACCGACCAGGTATCTCTTTGGGGTGTCGCTAACTCAGGTAGTGCTGCGCATGCCGGATGGGGAGATGAAGCCTGGGTAGATGAGCAGTTTGGTAAAATGAAAACAAACTTTGTTGACAACGGCTATGGAGTAATCCTGGGAGAGTTTGGCTCTATACTTAAAACTAATCCTATAAATTCAAACTATGAAGAGCACGTGGCTTCAAGAAATTATTACCTGAACTATGTAACGTCGGCAGCATTGAGCAATGGAATGGTGCCGGTTTATTGGGATAACGGACATACTGGCAATTATGGCTATGGCTTATTTAACAGAAATTCAGGAGTAACAGTGCATGCAGATGCGGTTGAAGCGATCGTATCTGCTTTGGGAGAATAAATTGATATAGCGCGTGAATCATTTACATAAGATTTTATCAGTATGTCTGTTGGCCCTGGCAGTTGTATCATGCCAGAAAGCCAACCAAACAAGAATTACACAAAATTTTAATGATAGCTGGCATTTTACACTGGCGGACAGTGCAATGGATGCCAGTACTATTGGATATGACCATACATCCTGGCGAAAGTTATATGTCCCCCATGATTGGAGCATTGAAGGGGAATTCTCCAGAGAGCACCCTGCCACTGAAGGCGGTGGTGCTCTTCCTGGGGGCATAGGGTGGTATAGGAAAGTATTTAAACTGGATGAGGCAACTAAAGGTAAAAAAGTATACCTCCGGTTTGATGGTATCTATATGAATAGCGAAGTATGGATCAATGGACATTATCTCGGGAAAAGGCCGTTTGGGTATATTTCATTTGAGTATGACCTGACCCCTCACCTCAATTATGGGGAAGAACCAAATACAGTAGCTGTAAAGGTAGATAACTCAAAGCAGCCTAACTCCAGGTGGTACTCAGGAAGCGGTATTTACAGGAATACATGGCTTGTGATAACCAACCCAATACATGTGTCCCAATGGGGTACCTATGTGAAAGTTCCTGAAATTACCAAAGAACGAGCCCTGGTTAAAGTGCAAACCACCGTATTGAATACAACAGGCGAGCCTGCAAAGGCCAGTGTCCATACCTCCATAAAGGATAAAGACAATAAAATAGTTGCGGAAGCCTCATCCCCTTTGGAATTGTCAGAGAGTGAAGCTGTTCTGGATCAGGAAATTATTATAAGCACCCCTGAACTATGGAGCCTCAATGATCCCAATTTGTATACTATACTTACCGAGATCAGTTTAAATGGTGAAAAAGTGGATACTTATACCACACCACTGGGCATAAGATCTTTCAGCTTTGATCAGCATAAAGGTTTTGCCCTCAACGGTGAGCAAGTTAAGATCAAAGGCGTGTGTCTGCACCATGACCTGGGCTGTCTTGGAACTGCTGTAAATACAAGGGCAATTGAGAGACAGTTGGAGATCATGAAGGAAATGGGAGTGAATGCAATCAGGACATCTCATAATCCACCGACACCTGAACTGTTGGATCTATGCGATCAAATGGGATTGCTGGTGATGGACGAGACCTTTGATATGTGGAGTATGAAAAAATCTGAGTACGATTATTCAGTCTATTGGGACGAATGGCATGTACGAGATCTGACAGACCATATTAAAAGGGATAGAAACCATCCCAGTGTTTTTGTGTGGAGTATAGGTAATGAAATTACAGACCAGTGGCATCCTGTAGGTGATAGCCTGGCCAGAGAGCTAACACAAATTGTGAGATCACTGGACGACCGCCCGATTACCTCGGCGATGAATCCTCCTAATAAAGGCAATACCATAGCCTTGTCAGGAACGCTGGATCTGATCGGGTACAACTATGCTCATGACAAGTATGAGTCGCATAATAACGAATATCCCAGTACCCCATTTATTGCAACAGAAACCACTTCTGCACTGGCAACAAGGGGATATTACGATCAGAAGTCCGATACCACGAAAAGGTGGCCTATCCAGTGGGATAAGCTATTTGTAGAGGGTAACCCGGGCAATACCGTATCAGCCTATGATCAGGTCAGTACGCCATGGGGTTCCACTCACGAAGAGACCTGGAAGATCATAAAAAAGCATGATTTTCTTTCAGGTATGTTTATATGGACAGGCTTCGACTATCTAGGGGAACCTACACCATATGCCTGGCCGTCAAGGAGCTCTTATTTCGGTATTGTAGACCTGGCAGGTTTCCCTAAAGACTCCTATTACATGTACCAAAGCGAATGGAGTGATAATGATGTGCTTCATGTATTTCCACATTGGAACTGGGAAGGCAGGGACTCCGTGGATGTATGGGCTTACTACAATCATGCGGATGAAGTGGAGCTATTCCTCAATGGTAAATCTTTAGGAACCAAAAGTAAGAAAGGGGAAGACCTGCATGTAATGTGGAGGGTAGCTTATGCACCGGGTGTGCTTAAAGCGGTTTCCAGGAAAAGCGGAGAGCCCGTTCTTGAAAAAACAGTAATAACTGCAGATGAACCAATAGCTGTTAAGTTATCACCAGACCGCAGTGAAATTTCAGCCGATGGGAAAGACCTCAGTTTTATAACAGTAGAGATTCTGGATAAAGACAATACCCCGGTGCCGGTTGGAGCTAATGAAATACATTTTTCAGTCGAAGGCCCTGGGAAAATTGTGGGTGTGGATAATGGTGATCCCACCAGCCATTTGTCTTTAAAGGGCGATAAAATGCAGATGTTCAATGGAAAGTGCCTCGTAGTGATCCAGGCAGACCGGAAAGCCGGAGAAATCATCGTTAGAGCTGCTTCTGATGGGTTGAAAAGCGGAGAAATCGTGATAAAATCATTATAGAAATAATAAGGTAATAAACTAAACAACAATTAAACATACGAAGATGGGTTTTTTAAAGAGATATAAAACGATGTTGATAGTGTGCGTTGGGGTTTTTGGCCACGAGATAGGCTTTGCACAATGGCAGAACTCGGGAGTGCTCAACGAGCCGCCTGATGTAAGCGAGGATTTTACCGATGTAAGGAACACCTATTATCTGGCTGACGACCTTACCAGCTTTGACCCGAATTCCGGAAAAGGAACTATTCAATTTAAAAGACATAACCTTACTACCAGGCAGGCATTTAACAATATGTTGGTGGGGCTGTCTCCTGTAGAGGCCAACGAATTTCCTACAACAGAATATGCTGCTTCTCCGGAACATCCATTTTCAATAGAGTTTGTATCTGCTAAAGCACTACGTATACGCTTGACATCGGGACCGCAGTTTGCGAAAAGCGGAGAGTCACTGATGTTGGTTGGTGGAAAAGCACCGGTAGACAAAACTTCATGGAGATATGCAAAAGTGGCAGAGGGACATGAGTATACAAGCCAGTTTGGAAGGATCGTGATCACTGAGAAACCCTGGCACATTTACATTTATGATGCAACTGGTAAACTCCTCACACATACTGTTCATAAAAACGATGTAAAAAACACCTATACACCCGTTACACCTTTTTCTTATGTGCGAAAAGCGGAGGATTATTCACGTAGTATGGATGCTGTTTTCAATCTTTCGCCAGGTGAAAAGATTTTCGGATGTGGGGAGTCTTTCAAGGCATTTGATAAGAGAGGGCAGAAAGTTACCTTATGGACTGATGATGCCAATGGAGTGCAAAATGAAAGTATGTATAAGCCCATACCTTTCTACATGAGCAGCAGAGGATATGGTGTATTCATGCACCATTCCAGCCCGATAACATGCGACTTTGGTAAATATTTCAACAGTGCCAACAGCATGATGATCGGTGATGATGAACTGGATTTGTTTGTATTCATAGGTACTCCGAAAGAAATCCTTGACGAGTACACCGACCTTACCGGAAAAGCACCCATGCCTCCATTGTGGTCGTTCGGTTTTTGGATGAGTCGTATTACTTATTTCTCAGAAGCAGACGGAAGAAAAGTGGCTGCGAACCTGAGAAAGCACAAAATACCCTCAGATGTGATCCATTTCGATACCGGATGGTTTGGTGTTGACTGGAGATGTGATTATCAATTTGCGACCGATCGTTTTGTTGACGCTCCTAAAATGATCAAAGATCTTAACAAGGATGGCTTCGAGATCTGTCTGTGGCAATTGCCATATTTTACACCTCAGAACACCCTTTTCAAAGAGTTAGTGGAAAATGACCTTGTAGTAAAAGACAAAAAAGGAAACATTCCCTATGAAGATGCAGTACTGGACTTCTCCAACCCTGAGACTGTAAAGTGGTACCAAAATAAAATTGGCAACTTGTTGGATGAAGGTGTCGCAGTTATCAAAGTGGATTTTGGTGAGGCTGCTCCTGCTACAGGCATCTACAAATCTGGTAAAACCGGCTTTTATGAGCATAACCTGTTCCCGCTCAGATATAACAAAGCGGTAGCTGACATCACGAAAGAAAAAACGGGACACGGATTTATCTGGGCCAGAAGTGCCTGGGCAGGAAGTCAGCGTTATCCCGTACATTGGGGAGGTGACCCGGCAACCACCAATTCCGCTATGGCTTCAACCCTGAGAGCAGGCCTTTCTTTCGGTTTGTCAGGTTTTTCGTTCTGGTCGCATGATATTGGAGGTTTCGTAACTGCAACACCTGAAAACCTTTACAGAAGATGGACTCCATTTGGTATGCTTACATCACACGTAAGAAGCCATGGCGAGCCACCAACAGAGCCATGGGAGTTTGGCAAAGACTTTATGGATGCTTTCAGGCTGGCAGATAACATGAGATACCAGCTTATGCCATACATTTATGCGCAGGCAAAACACTCCAGTGAGAATGGCCTTCCGATGGTACGTGCACTATTTGTTGAGTTTCCTGATGATCCAGGCTCATGGCTGGTGGATGATCAGTACCTGTTTGGCTCTGACATACTGGTAGCTCCATTGTTTGAGGATGTAACCAGCCGCGATGTTTATTTACCAAAAGGAGACTGGATCGATTACCAGACCGGGAAAACTTATAGCGGTGGCTGGCACCATATCGATGCAGGAAAAATCCCTGTTGTAATGCTGGTAAGGGATGGATCAGTAATCCCTCATATTAAGCTGGCACAGTCAACCAAAGAAATGGACTGGTCTAAACTGGAACTTAAAGTATTCAGCAAAAACAAAGGAGGGGAAGCCAAAGGATATGTATATCTGCCTGGAAAAGAGAAACTGGAGACAGTTACCGTTGGCAAGGACGGAAAGGTGGTTAATGCTGCTTCCTACGGCGTTTCATGGCAGATTAGTGGTTTATAAACCATTACAATAAAGTTATAGAACCGATGAAAATCAAATACTGGCTGACAGGTTGCATACTCATATGCAGCTTGTCAGCCTTTTGCCAATATAAGTACCCATTCCAAAACCCGGAGCTGCCTGTAGAAGAAAGGATAAGTAATGCCCTTTCTCTCATGACCCTGGATGAGAAGGTGCAATGTCTTACGACCAATCCTACCGTTAAAAGACTGGGGATCGAAGGAACAGGCCATGTCGAAGGGCTGCATGGGCTGGCCTTGGGAGGCCCGGGGAAGTGGGGCAGAGATAATCCTGTACCAACCACTACTTTCCCTCAGGCTATAGGACTTGCTTCTTCCTGGGATCTATCCGTAATAAAAAAAGTGGCTAAAATAGAAAGCATTGAAGCCAGATATGCTTTTCAAAGTCCCAAATACAAAAGAGGAGGACTGGTGGTACGGGCACCTAATGCCGACCTGGGTAGGGACCCGCGCTGGGGCAGGACTGAAGAGTGCTATGGAGAAGATGCCTGGTTCAACGCCCAAATGACAGTGGCGTTTATCAAGGGACTACAGGGAAATGATCCCAAATACTGGCGGACGGCTTCGCTGATGAAGCATTTTCTTGCCAACAGCAACGAAGACAGCCGGGACAGCTCATCATCTGATTTTGATGCTCGTCTTTTCCGGGAATATTATGCATACCCTTTTTATAAAGGTATAACAGATGGAGGTTCACGTGCATTTATGGCGGCCTACAACGCCTACAACGGCATTCCTATGACCGTCAATCCCGTGCTGAAAGAAATTGCCATCAATGAATGGAAGCAAAATGGCATCATATGCACAGATGGTGGCGCTTACCAAATGCTGGTCAGCAGCCACCGCTACTACCCTGATTTATACAAAGCCGCGGAAGGGGTTATAGATGCCGGAATTAATCAGTTTCTTGACGAATTCAAAGAAGGTGTTTATGGAGCAATTGCCAATGGATATCTTGAGGAGTCAGACCTCGATCAGGTATTGCGGGGAGTTTTTCGTGTTATGATCCGGCTGGGCATGTGGGATCCTGCAGACCGGGTTCCTTATAAAAGTATTGGCATGGAGGAAGATGATCCGGAGCCCTGGAACACTGCCGAACACCGGGAAGCTGTACTTGAGGTAACTCAAAAAACAGCAGTACTTTTGAAAAATGAAAACGACATACTTCCCCTGAACGCTGATAAAACAGCATCTATTGCAGTAATGGGGTCGGCTGCTCAGAACGTGTTTCTTGATTGGTACAGTGGCACGCCCCCTTATACTGTTACCCCTCTGGAGGGAATAAAAAGGTATTTGGGTGATGAGCGTGTAAATGCAGTTAGCGAAGATACTCCCATTGAAGATCAAATAGCCGTGGCCAAGAAGTCAGATTACGTAATCCTTGTGGTGGGCAATCACCCCTATTGCAATGATCGTACATGGAAAAAGTGTGATACCCCTAGTTTTGGAAAAGAGGCCGTCGACAGGAAGTCGCTGACTCTGGAAGAGGAGGAGTTAATTAAACGGGTATATGCAGTAAATCCAAATACCATTGTAGTATTGGTAAGCAGTTTCCCTTACGCCATCAACTGGACGCAGGAGCATGTGCCGGCTATTCTGCATATGACCCACAACAGCCAGGAGATGGGTACTGCCATAGCCAATATATTATTTGGAGACTACAATCCCGGAGGGCGGCTGGTGCAAACCTGGCCAAAATCACTGGACCAGTTGCCCACAATGATGGACTACAATATCAGGAATGGCAGGACCTATATGTACCTGAAAAAGGAACCGCTATACCCCTTTGGCTATGGCCTTAGTTACACCATATTTAATTATTCCGGATTAGAATTAAGCCAGAAATACCTTCCTGCTGACGGTGAGGTGGAAGTTACTCTGACACTGACAAATACAGGTAAACGGGATGGAGACGAGGTTGTCCAACTTTATGTCAGGCACAAAAAATCATCTTTTGAACGGCCACTCAAAGCACTTAAGGGATTTCAAAGAGTACATCTGAAAGCCGGTGAGTCAAAGCAAATAACCATAACACTGAAAGCGGAAGACCTGGCAGCCTGGGACGAGAAAAAGGGTAAATTTATAGTAGAAGAAGGAATGGTTGAAATGATGGTAGGTAGCTCTTCTGCTGATATTCGGTTAACTGAAGAAATTAAAATTAGACAATAATTATGTTCGGCTTATTCATTTCAACCTTAAAGAGAGCTGCCCTCACATGCTTGTTGATGGTTTTGGGAGTTTATTCCCTGTTGGCGCAAAGTACGTGGTTTGAAGCCCCTGAAAGAGGCATTACGAGCTGGAAGCCTGCTCCAAACTGGGAGCATGGGTTGCTGAGTGGGAATGGTACCACCGGGGCAATAGTTTTTGGTGATCCCCATGAGGAAGTCATTATTCTGAGCCATGACCAACTGTATGTGCCTCGGGAGAAGTCTTCTCAATTGATCAATCAGGCTGCACGACTTGATGAAATTCGTGAACTGATCAACAAGGGTCAATATGAAGAGGCAGCGAAAATACCCGTAGAGATAAGAAAAAAAGCAGGTTATGACGATGATTGTGACCCCTACATGCCGGCCTTTGATTTAAATATTACGCAACAACCTGCCAACATTCAACAATATGTAAGGGCTACTGATTTTGAAACCGGAGAAGCCATAACCACCTGGAAAGATGATCTGGGAACTTTTCAGAGAAAGCTATTTGTGTCGAGAACGGACAGTGTGATTGTACTGTCAATTAAAGCGGATACACCGATCAGTTGTAAAATTCAATTCAGCCACAGGCCGGTGGAGTGGAACCAGTGGGCATTTGTGGGTGAGCACATAGGTGAAATGACTGCCAAAGCCGAGGATACATGGCTGACCTACAAAAGTGAATTTAAAAAGAAGTACGAAGGAGGCCTGGAAGGCTACGAAGGTGTTGGAAGGTTAATTTTATCGGGAGGCACGGCAAAGACGGACGGGAGATCAGTTGAAATATCGCAGGCCGATGAAGTACTGCTTTTGATCAGGATCAGGCCCAACTATCATTATGAGCAGTCCTTAATTCCTCAAATCAAGCAGGAACTGTCAGCCATAGGTGGGGGCTACGACCAATTGCTGGAGAAGCATAAAACCATACACACCAAAATTTTTAACCGAATGCAACTTAATCTGTCAGGAAACCCAGAAGACAGGCGCCTGCATACAGAAGAAATATTGCTGAAAGCCAGGGAAGGTGATGTGCCTCTGGCTTTAATAGAGAAGGTGTTTGATGCAGGTCGATATAACATTTTAAGTAGTACAGGAATGAACCCTCCCAACCTTCAGGGGATATGGAGTGGTACATGGACACCTGCCTGGTCTTCAAGTTTTACCCATGATGGCAACCTTCCGTCAGCCATGTCTGTAGTAATGCCTGGCAATATGCCGGAGCTTATGCAATGCTACGTGCAGTACCATCAGCGATACCTGGAAGACTATAAAGAAAATGCAGAAAAGCTGTTCGGCACGAGAGGTATTAACCTGCCGGCTCACACCACCACCAAAGGCTGGCCAACAGACTTTAACGAGACCTGGTGCCTTACGCTCTGGACGGGCGGAGCTGCCTGGGCCGCAGACATTATGTATGATTACTACCGCTATACGCTGGACAGAGACTATCTGGAAAGGTATGCCTATCCCTGGTTGAAAGAAGTTGCCTGGTTTTATGAGGACTTCCTGTATGAAGGGCGTGATGGTCAATATGTATTTAACCCTTCATATTCACCGGAAAACAACCCGGCTAATGATGTTTCTCAAGCAGCACTTAATGCTACTATGGATGTAATGCTCGCCAGGCAAGTGCTACGTAGTGCCATTGAAGCCGGTGAAGTGTTAAAAGAAGATAAAAGCCAGTTAAAGAAGTGGCAGGAAATGCTGGACAAGCTGCCTGGATATGAAGTAAACCAGGAAGGAGTACTCAGGGAATGGCTCTGGCCAGGATTTGAAGATAATTATCGCCACAGGCACGTTTCTCAACTCTACAGCCTGTATAACCACAGAGATGCAGACATTATTGAAAATGAAAAGTTAAGAAAAGGAGCCGTTAAGCTGATTGAGAAGAAGTTAGCGTTCAGGAGGGACGAAGGAGGAGGCGAAATGGCATTTGGGCTGGTGCAGTTAGGACTTAGTGCAGCGCACCTGGGAGAGGCAGGGCAGGCGGAAGAAGCCGTGAATTGGCTTGGCAGCCGGTACTGGTCCACCGGATTTGGCTCATTTCACAATGTTGGAGCCTTACTGAATACTGACATAAGTGGCGGCCTTCCGGCAGTGATCATACATATGCTTGCTTACAATGGAGATAACAATGAAATTTATTTGCTTCCGGCGTTGCCTGAAGATTGGAAAGCAGGAAGCATTACGGGAATATCATTAAGAAACAGAATTACACTTACTGAGCTCAAATGGAATGAGCGTGAAGTGCTTGCCACCCTTGAATCACCCTTAAAGCAGGGAGTGAAAATAAAACTCCCGGATGGAGCAGAGGAAGTTTACCTGTTAAAAGGGACTAAAGAAGTTAAGCTAAAAGTTACTGGCAGGGAAGTTAAAGTTGACCTGCCAGCCCGGACAGGAACAAAATTGAGGCTGATAAGGAAAAAGTAATAACACACAATAAAAGAGGCCATTTCAAATGGCCTCTTTTGGTCACTGCTTCTAAGCAGTCTCTCGTACATTCATTTCTAATACTTCCCAGCCGAGTCTCCAGCGTCCATCCGAAGGAATAACACTCACCTGGTACGGCTTATTTCTCCGGCTTTACCTCACTAAATCTACCCATAACATTCATCTCACCCACATAAAAATTAGGGTCCACCTTAACCTCAAAATCCGCCGGCAAACCTTCCAGCGTGTTCCAGGTTGTAGTTGGCTCCAGCCATTTTTCCTCACCGTTGATATAGATTTTTATCGGCATATTGAAACCATAAACAGCATTACCCCATCGGTAAAACAGATTGCCGTCCCTTTTTCTATACTCCAAGGTAGGTATTTTGGTGTTTCTCAGGTACTGGTCAAAGAAAGAAGACATGTCCCTGCCTACACGCTTGCTCAGATAGCTTTCAACCTGTTGCGTGGTTACCACCTGGTGGTAAAAATCTTTATTTAATCCACGCAGGATACTCCTCCATTTTTCATCATCATTCACAATTTGTCGCAGCGTGTGAAGCATATTGGCCCCTTTGTAGTACATATCCCCAGATCCATGGTGGCTGACGTTGTAGTGACCGATTATAGGCCTGTCATTTTGTATGGCCGACCTTGTACCGAGTACATAGGCAGCACTGGCCTCCTTACCATTATGGTAATTGAGGAAAAGATTTTCTGAATATGCAGTAAATGACTCATGGATCCACATATCGGCAACATCCTTATCTGTAATGTTGTTAGCAAACCACTCATGACCGGACTCATGGATGATAATAAAGTCAAAAGTAAGTCCCCAGCCCGTACCGCTCAGGTCGTTGCCTTTGTAGCCGTTTTTGTAACCATTGCCATAAGTAACCGCACTTTGGTGCTCCATACCCAGATAAGGCACTTCGACTAATTTATAGCCATCTTCATAAAACGGATACGGGCCAAACCAATGCTCCAAAGCTTGCAATGTGCGTTTGGCATCCTTAAACTGCTCTTTGGCCTTTTCCAGATTATAGCTTAACACATAGTAGTTGCAATCCAGTTTGCCCTTCTCTCCATCATAAACTTCGCTAAAGTGTGCATAATCACCGATGCTGATGTTTACGCCATAATTGTTGATCGGATTGTTAACCTCCCAATGATAAGTTTTGGTTTGTTCTTTCTTGTTATGATCTACTTTAATCAGACGTCCGTTGGATACATCCATCAGGTTTTCGGGTACGGTAACGCTGATTTTCATATTCTCCACCTCATCGTAAGGATGATCTTTGCATGGCCACCATACACTGGCACCGATACCCTGGTTGGCATTGGCAATGAAATGATTGCCATTCTTGTCCTTTTGCCAGGTCAGACCGCCGTCCCATGGCGGGTTTTTAGCAATTATCGGTGAGCCTTCGAAATGCACCACAACCTCGTTGACACTGCCCTCGTGCTGCTTCTCAACCAGTTTTACCCAAAATACATTTCCTTCCCTTGTAAACTTAATCTCTTTATTACTTTGCGTGATTTTCGTGATCTTCATTGGCTCTTGGAGGTCAATTTGCATCACGTTATGGGGCTTAAGTACTTTGTAGCGTATAGTATTTTTGCCACTGATGGTTTTGTTTTCAGGGTCAACCTTTACATCAAGGTGATAATAAGTAAGGTTCCACCACTCACGTTCAGGAGTAATGGAGCCTTTCAGCGTGTCCTGCCTTGTGAACTTTGCCGTCTCCTGAGCAAACGACATAGTCGATATGAGTATTAAAATGAGGGTATAAAATGCTCCTTTATGCATGATGAAATGTTTTAGTGTGGCTTGAATATACAAAGCCCCATGAATGTGTGCCAGTCAAAAGTTTGAAAAACTTTTGACTGGTATTATATTAGTTTGAAAGGTTGGCGTAAGGCAGGTGATTGTTAAGATAGTATTGGATAGATGAAGCGGCAGAGTATAGTAGCCGTTCAATTTCAACAGCTTGTTGATCAGTCTTATAAGAAGTAGTACTAAACGGGCACTATAAAAACAGGACTTTCCCTGTATGGAAAAGTCCTGCTCAGATTACTAACCCCTTAAAAAGGAGGTCAGTGTTGTTGCTTGATTATTGTTTAATCACTTTAAAAGTGTTGGTTGCCTTGTCAGTTACTACCCTGATGATATAGACACCCTTTGCGTCTTTGCCCAAGGCCAGACGATTTTCTGCTTTTACACTGCCGTGGTCAATTTTATGCTCCAGCGCCCCTGAAGGACTGTAAATGTAAATACCCGAAACCGACGAAGGTTCAGCAATATAAACAGAGACTTCATCCGGAGAGGGGTTAGGGTAAATCAGTACCATGTCGCGACCGGCTTCAGTTGTATTCATGGCATTTGCACCCTGGCGTGCCGCAGAACTTTGTGCCGCCGCAGCCTCAAAGTGCGACCATGGAAATGAACCTTTGTAGTACACAAAATACTGACCATCCACTTTGGCAGGCAGGCTGTTAGACCAGGTGTTGGTAAAGTCCTGTCCATTGATCTCGACCTTCTCCATATTCCAGGAATTGATATAGCTTATATCCCCTGATATGCTATAGCAGAATTCACCTGCTCCTTCTTTGGTAAATGGTAATGAAACCGGAGTTGGTGAGTCGCATGTATTCCCACCGCTCTCCTCTTCAAATGTAGCCGTTACGGTTTTATTGGCAGCCATTACAATAGTAGCCGGGTTAGCCGTGCCACTAAGGTCTC
Organism: Fulvivirga ulvae; assembly: GCF_021389975.1. Lineage (NCBI taxonomy): Bacteria > Pseudomonadati > Bacteroidota > Cytophagia > Cytophagales > Fulvivirgaceae > Fulvivirga > Fulvivirga ulvae. The sequence continues at coordinate 979,921 of NZ_CP089981.1, read as the reverse complement.
CTGACCAACCGGTGAATATATAGCCTGTACCAGGAACAGCAGTGAGCGTAACCTCCGTATTGGCATTGTAAACCCCACCTGCCGGACTGAGCTGAATACTTCCCTGACCATTGATGGAAGTGGAAAGCGTATATTCGTCAGGCGTTGTATCCGTAGTTACTGTTACCTGGCTGCTTGCGGTATTGCCACCATCTTCTGTAGTCACTGTAATAGTTGCTGATCCTTCAGCCAAACCGGTTACCAATCCACTGGCACTTACTGAGGCAATGGCAGAATTACTGGACGACCAGCTTACGGTTTTGTTAGTAGCATTGGAAGGGGATACACTGGCCTGCAATTGAGCAGTCTGGTTAAGGTTAAGAGAGATTGCTGTTGGGGTCACACTCACACCGGTTACCGGAATATCACCGGAACCATCCCCGGGTGTTTCACCAAATACCAATTCACCGTCTACATACATGGGTATGTTGGGAACCTCCTTCAAAGTGCCATCTACACCCTGGAACGACCAGTCATTGGTAGGATCCCATGCAGATGCCGGAGCCTCATAGGGAAGCCTGATCCGCATTTGTGCCTCTTCTTTTGATTCTCCCTGACCGGCAGGGTATATTTTAATGTCAGGGTTGAAAGTGACTTCCGCGTAGTAAATATCCTGATTTACATCCCAGGGTAGCAGTTGCGTGTGGCTTACCACACTGGAATTATTGGTAGAGACAACATAATCGGAAGCGCTGTAACCTGCGGCTATACCCTCAGAGATATTCACAAAAAGCCGGAACTTGATCTCGGACGGTATTCTTGTAGGCCACGCCGTGTGATTAAGAGCCCATACTGCCCACTCTGTATGTGTACTGCCCTGGGCATTGAGCTTGGCTTCAATAAGATATTCCCCTGTAGGAGTTTCAGGAACAGGAAAGTTTTGAAGGGGCGACCCTTCATAGGTTTCTATAAGGGCTGCGAGGGCACCGGAAAATCCGGAGTTATAATCGCAGGCCACCTCATTATTGATGTAGTTGGAGCGGTCATCCTCATAGGTGTCGTCATTATTGGGGCCGCCTACCAACGCACCATAAAGAACGTGGCGTGTCTGCTCGGGAGGGCCGTTCTGGTTGTTGGCCCATGCTCCGTGGGCTGTGCGGTGATGAGGGTTTTTAGAAGGGTTATTTCCAAATCCTACAACATAGCTGCTGTTTCGGGGATTGTCACCCAGGGCGTAGTCGATCTGGCTCAGAGCGAAATCGCGGTACTTTTGGGCCTTGGAGGCAGAAGTGGCGTCAGGGGCGTAATACAAAGCCAGAAAACTGGTGTTCGCGGCATATCGCAGTGCGCCCCAGACATCGAGGTAAGCCAGTCCCCCCGGTGTATAATTGATCCTTTGGCCGTTGTATCCGTCAGTCCAGTAATCAAGGTGCCTTTCTACATCTGCTTTATACTGTGCTTTACCAGTGAGCTTGGCTAATAATGCATAGCACCCATACGACTTGTCATCCCAGGCAAGTCCCCATTTATATGATTTTATAGTACTCTGAGGCTCGGTACTCAGGTTGGCATAGTAGCTCTCGGCCTTGGCCAGGTAGGCGGCATCTCCTGTAGCACGATACAGCCAGATGGCTCCCCATACGAGTTCGTCATTATAACCGCTGAAAGATCGGTAATAACCTGCAGCATCCGTAATGGATTCTGAGTATATTCCTCTGTAGTTATCAGCGAAATTGTATAGTTGTATAGCGTGTTCCAGCAAGGTAGCACTGTAGGCCGGGTCATCATCCTGGAATACGATACTGGCCGCTGCCATGGCTGCTGCGGTTTCCCCTGCCAGGTCAGAGCCGGGCTGCGAAGCATCGATTTTGTAGGCCGGCCTTTCCATAGGCATGATTTCGGCAGAACCCCACCAGGCATGGTCGAGACCACCGTTACCCACCTGCCCCCATAGCTCATTGGGAGCAGTATGGCATTTGATAAAATAATCGTTGACCCACCTCAGGTTCCTTTTGATGTATGGCATCTGTCCGGCGGTTACATAGCCACTTTCAAAGTCAATGGCACCCCACGCCAATGCGGTGGCAGAAAAAGCCATGGGAAAATTAAACTTAACGTGGTCACCGGCATCGTACCAGCCACCTGTTAAATCGTGACCTACGTCTGCGCCATCATCGAGGGCAGAGTTGCCCCGCCAGTTTACCCGGTTGTCAGGCAGCAATTCGCCTGACTCCTGGCACTCATAGAAGAACATCGATTTCTGTAATGCTTCGGCATAATTATAATCCTGCGCATTTGATTGGAAAATATACGCTACCAGCAGCAAGATCGTAATAATGCCGGTACGTATGTTACTTACATTGATCATAGAATAAGGTTTATAGTTGAAAATTATCTGATAATGAAATTAGGAGCTTTGCCTGTCAGCAACTTCGACTATAATATCAATTCCATGTACTCATGTCCCGGTATAATTATTGTCTCGTGACTGGGACTATTGTAGCATAGATTGCGTGGATTTTTAAGCTGATCAATGGCTGTTCAGGTATTCTGACGGAGGACAGGAGTACATTTCTTTAAAACACTTGGTAAAATATCCCGGGTCGCTGAAGCCCACTTCATAGGCTACCTCGGAGATACTCAGGTCCTGTGTTTTCAGGAGTTTGCTGGCTTTTTTGAGACGAATATTCCTGATAAGAATACTTACGGAGAGCCCTGTAAGTCCCTTGACTTTCTTGTAAAGCTGAGACCGGCTTAAATTCATCTTGTCCGCAAGCTTTTCAGGGCTGAAACTTTCATCAGCTACATGCTCATGGATGGTTTTGACCAATTCCTGGAAGAAGCCTCTGTCCTGGAGGCTTTGCGGGACTATATCCAGCGGTTCAAAATCAGGATCGTGGTTCAGCTTATCTTTTAATGGTTGTTTTAGGGCCAGAACATTTTTGATCCTGGCTTTGAGCAAGAGCACATCAAAGGGTTTGCTGATGTAGTCACTGGCTCCCGTTTGAAAGCCTTCCAGTTCATTTTCACTTGAGGCCCGTGAGGTGAGTAAAATAACCGGCAGGTGCCTGGTAGAGGTATTGCTTTTGATTTTGTGACAAAGCTCCAGGCCGTTCATGTATGGCAACATCACATCCGCAATGATTAGGTCGGGGTTTAATTCTGCAGCTAGTTTAAGTGCATTTTCTGCAGAATCAGTTTCATATACTAGGTATTCATGTTTTAAATGCATTTTAATGTATTTTCTCAGGTCATCATGATCCTCAACCAGTAATAAAGTTGGTCGGCCGGAGATTGTCTCCATGCTTGTGGTTTCTGCATGGCTTCTATATGGCAGATCATGCTGTAATATTTCTCCTGGGTACCGGTCCTTACCCTGTTTTACGACAATATCACCGGGTATATACCTTTCTTCGGATACAGGAATCCACATGGTGAAATTACAGCCCTCGCCGGGTAAGCTATGTACTTCTATGGCACCGTAGTGGTGTTCAACCAGTTGTTTAGTCAGGGCCAGCCCAATACCTGATCCAGATCTGTGGTTTTGGGCTTTAAAGAACTTTTCGAATATTTTGGCCTGATATTCTTCGGCAATCCCCGGACCATTATCAGCTACAGTCAATTTAATAAACTGGCATGACTGGGAAGACGTCTTAATATGATCAGGACATTCAGGATTGCTTTGATCAGTAATGAATAGTTGTAGAGAAACCTGACCTGCCTTTGGCGTAAATTTAAGAGCATTGGATAGCAGGTTTGTTAATGCTTTTTCAAGTATATCCGTATCAAAAAATACACACTCTGACTCTTTGTTGCAGGAAAATCGTAATTCTATTTCTCTCAGGCTGGCGGCAAATAAGAAAGTTTCTGTGATTGACTGACAAAACTCCACAATGTCATGCTTACTTATGGCAAGTCTGGCCTGCCCGGAATCTATGGCTGATATATCCAGGAGCTGGTTAACAAGCCTGAGCAATCTTTGGGTATTTGACCTTAATATTTGGAAATGGTTTTCCTGTTCTGTATCCGACATACATCCTCTTTGGGTTAGCAGCCGGTTGACAGGATCTAAAATTAAAGTTAGGGGTGTGCGAAATTCGTGAGATATATTTGTGAAGAAGTTCAGTTTCATCATATCAATTTCATGTGCTTTTTTGATTTCCAATTTTTGCATCTCCACCTTGTTTTTAAATCTCTCCCTGGAAACGGCCGCTTGTTTATAGTAATAAATCAATCCCAGTATTATGACACCGTAAAGCAGGTATGCAGGGACGGTCTGCCATACAGGTTTAAGGATTGTCACCTTCAAAGACCTTACATGGGGGAGCCACTCCCCATTACCGGCGGTAGCCATCACTTTTAAAGTGTACTTGCCAGGGTCCAGATTGGTATAAGTGGCTTCTTTTTTATTCCCAACATAATTCCACTCGCTATCGAAGCCCTCCAGCATGTAGGCATACTGAATTTTTTCAGGGTTTTTGAACGCCAACCCTGAAAATAAGAAAGTGATCATGTTTTGATCATACTCCAGAAGAAGATGGCTGGTTTGATCCAGAGTGTGCTCCAGAGGTTTCTGGCCGGGCTTTACCGGGCGGTTAAACAAGTTTAATCCCGTAAGCTTTATGTTGATGATTGATGAATCTTCTTTGACCTGTTCAGGCTGAAAAAGAGTAACTCCATTAATACCACCGAAGTAAAGTGTGCCTGATTGGCCTTTATAGCATGCACCGGGAAAAAACTCATTGGATTGTAACCCGTCAAGAATATCATAATTGGTAAAAGTGTTTTTTTCAGGACTAAACCTGGCCAACCCATGGTTTGTACTTACCCATAACTGTTTTTTGGCATCTTCAAGTATACCATGAATGGTATTGTTAGGTAATCCATCTTTGCAAAAGAAAGAGGAAAACCGGGTCGTTTCCTTATCAAATAAATTCAGCCCATTATCAGTACCAATCCATAAGTTTTTATTGCCGTCCTCCAATATCGCTCTTACATTATTGTGGCTTAGATTTCTGTTTTCCTTAGTATAACTTACAAATTGATTCCTGCCGTGTTTCAAAACACTTAACCCGAATACGCTGCCTACCCATACGTTTTGTTCCCTGTCAATATAAAGTGTGTACACCCAGTCATTGGATAATGAATTTTGCCAGTTAAGGTAATCAGCTTTATAGCTCTTAAATGTCTTATTTTTTCTGTCAAATGCATTTACACCCTGGCCATGAACAGCTAGCCATAATGTTCCATCCGCATCTTCTGCTATAGCCCGGACATCATTGCCGCTAATAGTTTTAAGGTTATCAGGGTCATGTTTATACGTTACAAACTTGTTTTGTTTTGGTACAAACGTTTGCAGCCCTCCTTCATAAGTACCTATCCAGATATTTCCATCCGAATCCTCAAATATTTCGAAAACAGTGCCTTTGCCTAAGCTGCCGGGCATATCCGGATCATGAGCCAAATGAGTAACTTCATGGGTAGTAGGATTATAAATATCAAGTCCCATGGTATAATATCCGATCCAGATATTACCCTTGCTATCTTCAAGTACGCTGGATACACTGTTTTTTGAGAGTGATCCGGGCATATCAGGGTGGTGCTTAAGGTGGGTGAACGGGATATTGCCAAGTGTCAGATTGATGCCTCCCTGAGTACAACCTATCCACATGTTGTTCTGATCATCTTCAAAAATGGCTTTTACCGCCGTAGATGATAAGCTGTATTTATCGTTTTCGTTATGCTGGTATCTGTTAAATTTCTGCTCAGCCTTACTATATACACATAAACCGTAGCTATCTCCAACCCAAAGTGTACCACGACTGTCTGTTTTAAGAGATTCTATGTTCGATGAACTTTCCGGCAAATCATAATGGGTGAACTGGTGTGATTGTGGATTAAGTTTACACAGATTCCCGTCTCGTGATCCTATCCAAAGCCCCGTATTGTCCAGAGCAAGGCTTGAAATTTCATTGCTACAGATACTTTGTGGGTCGTTCTCGTCTTTTTTATAAATGCTTAACCGATTTGTTTTAGGATTGAAATAGCCAAGCCCCTCTTTTTCATAACCAATCCAGAGATTTCCTATGCTATCTGGTTGTAGTGCTCTTATGTGATCGGCCGTAGCTTTTAGTCCCGAGTATTTAAGTATTTCAGGTTTATAATATGTTAATTCTTTATTGGTAAGTTTTTTTCCCAGAACTCTGAATAAAGCCCTTTCATTTTGAAACTCCACACCTGTCAGTTGGGAGAGGGTTTGAACAATATGAGGAGGAGTCTTTTTAATAGTCAGACTGTCGATCGTTTGTTGAAAAATACTTACTGTTATTTCATGAAAATAGCGTTGAAATTCATCAGAGTTCCGATCATAGCGGTTTAAGCCCATGATCGTGCCTACCCAGAGATTTTTGTCGGCATCTTCGGTAATACTGGTTACGTAGTGGCTGCTCAGTGTAGAAGGGTCGTGTACTTCTGAACCATGGTGGTGGAAGGTGCCGGTTTTTTCATTATACAAGCTCAGGCCGTTATTCAGGGTGCCAACCCATAATTTTCCAAGATGATCTACGAATAAAGTACTTATGTAATTATCGCATAAAGAAAGTGAATCGTCCGGGTCGTTTCGAAATGTTTTGAAGGTGTGTCCGTCAAACCGGTTTAAACCATCGGTTGTGCCAATCCATAAATAACCATCCGGAGTCTGGGCAAAACAGGTGGATTTACTGCTTGATAAGCCCGATTCGCTGTTGAACCTTTTGAACTTTAATTCTTTATGCTGGCCCGGGCAGACCAGTATGCCAAAACATAAAAGGGTAGCCGTAAACAATAATTTTTTCAGATACATATTGCATTGTTATTAGCCAACCAGTAATTACAATATACAAATTCGTGTCTGAGATGTACAGAGGTGCCGATTTTCGCAGATCATAGGGATGTACCTTATGATTCATAAAATAAAAAAATGACTACTATCTGTTGAAAATAGGTAAGGCTGCCAGCCCAGCTTTGCGTAGAGCTTCCTGATTTGTAATTCTAAAACCGGGACCTGATGATAGGATCAGAAGAGTAACTAAAAATATCAGGAGCACCTGTCCGTTTTTATGAAAATTTGATGAAAAACTGTTATAACTGCCTTTGTTTTTGTGAGGGAAAGATTTTCAAGGTCAAGTCAGGTCGAGTCATAGAGCTCTTTCTGGTTTTGAAATAATGATAAAATGTATCTTTCAACATACCGCTGGACTCAATTGTTTGAGCCATCGAGGTGGCTCGGCTTCCTGTAGTTGAGGATAGCTTGAGAGCAGTTGCTATGAATGTTTATTGCGTATTAATTAAAAAACAACAATCTGCTATGCAAAACTATAATTAAATGAGTACAGCTTGCTGTTAGGATTTAGAAACCGAAGAAAGTAAGCACTGCCCAGATAAGTGCAACGGACACTATGCCAGACAGCATGAGTACAATGGCCTTGCGGCGCAGATCAGCTTTTTTCAGCTCACTCATTTTGAGATTGATTTGCTGTAGTTGTGCAGGCGTTGCTTTCTTAAAAGTCCACTTTTTTCTGGTCCCTGTAGAGTAAAAGGAATTTTTTCTCCTCTCAAAACCTGCCCCGCTATTCATCATTGCCCTGTTTTGTTTCAGGGATTTGTTCATTGCATCAAGTGCTCCGCCGCCGCCCATAGATATAAAATTTTAGTTATACAAAAGACTGTTTCAGACATGTATTGCGATTGGTCTGATCTCTAATATAACGAAAATCAATAATTTATAATCAGAAGATTTATATTTTTGTCACCTATTTGTCTTTTGTATAAACACAAATTATCGGTGTCCGGGAAGTGTACTCAGCGTAGACTAAAACAATGTTGTCTATATTTGCGGATGCCGTTTTTAAGTCTTTCCAATGTATCCGGAAAATATCCTGGTCAAAGCCTGGCCGCTGTAGATAATGTAACCTTCGACCTGCAGGAGGGAGAGATACTTTCAATAGTGGGTGAGAATGGCTCGGGGAAGACTACCTTGCTTAAAATTATCGGAGGTTTTGAAGATGCAGCTGAAGGCGAGGTTAGGTTTATGGATAAATTGGTTACAGGGCCTTCGCATAACCTCGTACCCGGCCATCCCGGAATTAAGATGTTGGCGCAGAACCTTCGGCTGATGCCTAAGCATACTATAATTGAGAACATAGGGTATAATCTGCGAGGATATGTTCAGGAGTTCCAGGATGAAAGGCTGAATCATCTCATTGACCTGTTCAGGTTGAGCGGTCTGGAGCACAAACGGCCCGGAGAGCTTTCGGGAGGGCAGCAGCAGAGGGCCGCACTAGCCAGCGCTTTGGCTGAGGAACCAGCACTACTATTGCTCGATGAGCCTTTTAGTAGCCTTGACATTATGCTCAAAGATGAAATCCGTTATAAAGTAATTCGCCAGGCCCGTAAAGATGGAGATACATTAATTTTTGTTACCCACGATGTAAAAGATGCACTGTCCCTATCCGATAAAATTGCGGTTATGAGAGAAGGGAAGATTGTACAGATGGATAAACCGCAGACCGTCTATGAGAAACCTGTCGACGAATATGTAGCATATTTATTTGGTAATGTTAATATTTTGTCTCCGGATGACCTATTTAAAGTTTTTCCGGACCTGGGGAATGATCCGCGCTTCTCAGGAAGTCAAAAAACCTGCTTTCGTCCCGGAAGAGTTAGCATTTGTAAGCCGGAGAACAAGATGTGTATGGGGGTAGTCATGGACTGTGCTTATATGGGAGACAACTATGAACTCGAAGTAGAGGTTGAAGGGGTGACGGTGAAGCTAAATTCAAATGAACGCTATAGATCAGGTGACCGGCTTTGCCTCAAAATCCATCCGGATAGTATTCATTTTCTGGAAGTATAACCCCTTCAAATCCAGGGATAAATGCGTCTTTCTCATCAAACATCACTCATATGTATAGTTTTTTGCACTTCTTTCTGGCTTATTATGCATAAAATGCATTTAAGGATATGATTTTTTGTTAATGAGTTTTATGTTTACATGACGTAAACTAAACCTAATTAACCTTGTACCCTTATCAAATAAAATCTCTTGGGGATTTGCCGGGAGAGGAATGGAGACCCCTTAAAGAATTTGAGGACTATTATGCTGTTTCCAGCCTCGGCAGGATTAAATCCCTTGATCGCTATGTCAGGCATAAAAGCGGGAAGCCGTTGCTTGTGCCTTCAAAGGTGCTGAGCCAGACTATTTATAAATATTTTAATAAGTTCACTAAGGACCACACTTACGCCTTGCGTGCTGCTATTTCCAAAGAAAACAAGCGCTACGACGTGCAGGTGAGGAGGATAGTATACCAGGCTTTTGTTGGTGAGCTGGATCCTAAACAGTGTGTTATCAATATCGATCACGATGGCTTTAATAATTGTGTGGAGAACCTGATGATGGTCCCGATGTCTGTTAAGCAGAAACGTGTTACCGATTGTAACCGTACCCTCTCTTACCTTTCCTATGCGGATCGCAGTACATTTAAAAAAATAGGTGGAAACAGAAGAAAAGTTGGAAGATTTAACCGGAAAGGCAATCTGGTGAAGGCTTATGAAAGCCTTGCAGAGGCGGCCAGATCATCCGGTTTTCAATATGATCATATTCTGGATGTGGCAAAAGGAAGAAAGCCACACTATAAGGGAGTAGTGTGGAAGTACATGGATTGAGAAAACTGCTATTGCCGTTTTGGTCTGTAAGAAACTCTTGAAGTAGCTGTAAAATAAAACATCCGAAGTTTCGAAACTTCGGATGTTCAAAATCTTTTAGAAAGGGGCCTCTCTATGCGGCCTTTTTTACTTCAGCCAGACGTACCTCCTTGTTTCTGACCAACTTAATAATTCCCAGCTTGTCAAATAACCTGATCACCTGATAGGTAGGGTCAATTTCATGCCATCTTACGCCAAAGTTGGCCCTGTCACCATGCTTATGGTGGTTGTTATGGTAGCTTTCACCCATCATAAGAAAATCCACAGGCAGGAAATTTTTTGAGGTATCACCTACCTTAAAGTTGGTGTACCCATACTTATGGGCGAACCAATTGATGATAGCACCATGAACAGGAGACATCAGAAACTGAACAGGAAGTAGTAGCCACAGCCACCATACGGTGGCAAACTGCCAATAAATAAACACATACACTGCTCCCCACATAAGGCGCGATACCCATGAGCGGGCGAATTTATCAAAAGCTGTCCATTCCGGTATGTCACGTGTGAAGCGGTCATCAACTTTAATAGTTTTATTGGTGATGCCCGAATAGATGGTTTTGGTCTTCCACATCATTTTAAACAAGCTTTCGTCGTATTTTGGCGAATGCGGATCATTAGGGGTATCTGCGAAGGCATGGTGCATGCGATGCATAATACCATAACCATAGGCACTCAGGTAATTAGAGCCCTGAAATAGCCAGGTAAGAACAAAAAATACTTTTTCCCATGATTTACTCATGGTGAATGATTTATGTGCCGCATACCTGTGCAAAAAGAAGGTCTGAAAGAAAAGTGACAGATACCAGTGTGCTATAAAGAAGATAAGTATGACTTCCATTTGGGATTTTTCTAGTTATTAAGATTTTTAATTGTCAAGGAGCCATTTCACATTCCTGAGTTATCATTCTATCCCTAACCTTACAGATTCTCCCTTTTGATGTTACTGTCATTCGGAGAATTACAGATCAGGTTTGAAATAATGCCCGGATATTTGAAAATACCTCTCTCTTTACATAGACAAGTATGACTAAGGTTTGTGACAAAAAAAGTTACTTTTTTTTGTTAGTTGTTTTCTGCAGCTAAAAAATGAAATGAATTAGGCCGGTGAATTACCTAACTTTAAGTTTATTTCTCTTTTTACCTCTTTGATAAAATCAGATGGCGAGCCGAAATTGCAGGCTTTCTTAAAGTTATCTATAATGGAGTGGTTAGATGTGTCTGTTTTGATTTTTCCAGCTTCTTCCGACAACTTACCTTTTGCCCGGCTAAAAAGCTGTCTGCAATTTTCCTTTTTCTTGTCAAAGATGTGCTGAAGTTCGTCATAGTCAAAATCAAATAACTCTCTTAAGACGAAAATACCCTTTTCCAGCGGCTCCAGTTTTTTTTGAATAATATTAAGCGCTGCCGAAACCTCATTTTCCATGTCGAACCTGAAAAACTCCTTTTCCTTATACCAGTCGATCAATTCGGAAGGGTTAAGATTTTGCAGACACTCATCTTTTTTTCGTTTCAAAGCCTCCAGGTGGTTAATACAATTATTAGTGACTGCTTTGATAAGATAAGCTTTTGTATTTTCGATCTTTTCGGTATTGGCACTTAGCCATTTCAGGAAAGTATCCTGCACAATATCTTCCGCATCGGCGAGCGATCCTACCATTTTTAAGGCAATCTGTTGTAACAGCGGTTGATATAGTGCTATGGCCTGGCTTTGGTTCATTATCAACAAAGGTACAATGTATAACGGTACAAGATACTATACTTAACAGTATTAATTGAGTATTGTTAGCGGTTTATTGCGGGCTTTCTTTTTATACTTCCGGATAATCCCATTTATTGTTGTAAAAATATGCTGCAATAAAGCTGATCCCGGAAGATTATGATTTGATTATCTGTCCGGTTGCAGCCAGGCGCTTTGTGAGAAAATTGAATCTCCAGAACATAACAACGGCTACTATCGATAAGCCGATTAAAAGGCCATACCATACACCCTCAGCACCCATTTCCATTTTGAAGCCAAGGTAATATCCCAAAGGAAGCGCCAGCACCCAATAAGCAATGAAGGTAAGAGCAGTAGGTATTTTTACATCAGCAAGCCCGCGCAATGCACCCAGACTTACTACCTGCACACCATCTGAGATCTGGAAGAAACCTGCAATGATCAGCAGGGTGGAAGCTGTTTGTATTACATCAGCATCGTCAATGTACAACGAAGGAAGAAAGTATCTTCCGGTTATAAATACAGTAGCACAAGCAGCCATAAATACCACCACCATACCGTAGATGGTAAATGCTGCTGCACGCAGCGACGGAATATCTTTTTGCCCCAACTGGTTGCCTACCCGAACCGTAGCAGCAGCAGAGAGCCCGGAAGCCATCATATAGCTGATCGCAGCCAGGTTAATAGCAATTTGGTGGGCAGCAAGGGCTTCCGTACCGATCCAGCCGATCATGATCACAGCAAACCCGAATGCACCTACTTCAAATATAAACTGGAACCCCGCGGGCAGCCCCAGGCTTAGCAACTTTCTTAACATCATTTTGCTGTACCTGCCAATGGCAAACCCCGGACGATAAGGCTTGAAGTTGTGCCCCATATAGATGTAAACAGCGATCCAGATGGCGAGGATGATCCGGGCAATGAATGATGCCCACCCGGCACCATTTAAGCCCATGGGTTCCATGCCGAGTTTTCCATATATGAAAATATAGTTGAGCACAACATTGATCAGGTTTGATCCGATAACAATGATCATAGCCTGCTTGGTATAAGAGAGACCCTCTGCAAACTGCCTGAAAGTCTGAAAAAGCATAAGCGGGATCATAGACAAAGTGACGATGTTGAGGTAAGGTAAAGCCATGTCCACAACATCCTGAGGCTGATTTAGGTAGTAAAGTCCGCGACTCCCAAGCGAAATTATTATAAACAGTATGATACCGGTAATGGTATTGATCAGCAGGGCATGTTTTAATAACTCACCTGATTTTTTCTTGTCGTTGGCACCATCTGCAGCAGCTACCAGAGGGGTTACAGCATAAGACACACCTATACCAAACATCAGTAAAAGATGAAAAATAACATTGGCCAGTGAAGCTCCTGCCAAGGGTAAGGCACCCAACTGCCCTACCATTACACTATCCGCTACATTGACCATCATATGGCCCAGCTGGCTGAGCATAACCGGATATGCCAGGAAGAAATTCTTTTTGAGATGTTCTATGTAGTTTTGTTTCGTCATGGTATTGCCTTTGGCATGGTTGAGCACTTGCTCTTTAAAAAGTACCACCTGCCGTCTCCTAAAATAAGATCAGGTAAAAGATACTACTAACAGGTTTTGGCTGATTGTATAATTACTTTTGAGGCAATACAAATCACCTCCGGGAATTAAAAGGTTTACGAAGGCAAGTGTCTTTTGTTTGGAAAAATCAGTAACCTTTCATTCTGGCAACCTTCAATATACCTGCAACACTCATGCTATCGGTTATTTCCTGGTCCATCACCATGCGTAATACCTCTTTAAACGGAAGTTTTTTCAAGACAAGATCAGATTCGGATTCTTCCAGCTCCCGTTCTCCCGGAGTAAGATCAGTGGCCAGGTAAATCAGGCCTTCCTCATCTGTTACCGAATTTGAAGTATGAAATTTCATGATCATTTCCCAGTTGGCGGCTGCTAAGCCCGTTTCCTCTTTCAGCTCCCTTTGTGCAGCCACTATGGGGTCTTCATGCATAGGCCCCCCACCTTCGGGTATTTCCCATGAGTATTCATCCAAAGTATATCTGTACTGACCCACGATCCAGGTATTGCCTTCGTCATCAAGAGGTATTATACCGATGGCCTTATTCTTGAAATGTACCTTGCCATAGATGCCCCGGCCACCACCGGGATTTATGATCTGATGCTCTTCTACATTGATCCAGGGATTATCATACTTCTCTTCTGTGGACAGCGTCTGCCAGGGATTTTTGATTTCTTCCATGCTGCAAAACTATTAAATCCGAAGGTTGTATTCAGGTAGTGCTTGTTTTAATTTTCATAATGACAACTTTTACTCAGTGAGGTAATTACCGATTGTACTTGAGTAATTAAAAAGGAAAGTTATTTTTGTGTTTATGCTCCTTTCATTTTTTTCAGATAGTAAATTAGAAGCAGGGTGTGATGAAGCGGGACGAGGCTGTCTGGCAGGGCCTGTTGTAGCCGCAGCAGTTATTTTGCCGAGGGATTATAAGCACCCTGAATTAAATGATTCCAAACAGTTGCCTCGAAAAAAGCGCGATGCCATAAGGCTGGAAATAGAAAAGGAAGCTATTTGCTGGGCTGTATCTTTTGTGGATAACCATGAGATCGACAAGGTAAATATTCTCAATGCCTCATACCTGGCCATGAACCGTGCGGTTGATCAGTTAAAAAGTATTCCGGAACTGCTGCTCATAGATGGCAACCGGTATAAAGCTCATAACGAGATTCCGTTTGAATGTATTATCAAAGGAGATGGCAAGTACTACTCAATAGCTGCCGCCTCAATATTGGCCAAAACTTACCGCGACGAGTATATGTGTGAGCTAGCCAAGCAACATCCTGAATATCAATGGCAGAGTAATATGGGGTACCCTACAGTGGCACACCGCGAAGCCATAAAACTTCATGGGATTACTGATTTCCACAGGAGGTCGTTCAGGCAGCTACCGGAGCAACTGGAATTGTTTGAACTTTAATCAGGGAGGATCGATTCTTTTTTATGACTGATATAAGCATATGTGTCTGATATTATTTGCTTACAAAACGCATCCCGGGTATAAGCTCGTGGTTGCAGCTAACCGTGATGAATTTTATAGTCGTCCTACGGAACCCGCCGAGTTTTGGGAAGATAATCCTTCAATATTGGCAGGTAGAGACCTGACTGCCGGAGGTACCTGGATGGGGATAAATAAACGAGGCAAGATAAGTATGCTCACTAATTACCGCGATCTGAAGAATATCAGACAAAATGCTCCTTCGCGGGGGCATTTGGTATCCGATTTTCTGGAAAATGATGAAACCGCCGATAAGTATCTTCACCAGGTCTCTGAGAAAGGCAACTTGTACAATGGTTTTAACCTGGTATGCGGGACCGTCGATGAACTTTATTATTATGGTAATTACAGGGCAGGGGTTCACCCTGTTACAAGTGGATATCATGGATTGAGCAATGCTTTGCTAAATACCCAATGGCCTAAAGTAGACAAAGGACTAAATAAACTGAGGGCGATTCTAAAATCAGAGAGGATTGATCCTGAACAGTTATTTGATGCACTTTATGACGATATCAAAGCTCCTGATCATTTATTACCGGATACAGGCGTGGGCCTCGAAAGGGAAAGCATGCTGTCTCCCATGTTTATCAAAAGCGCGAATTACGGATCTCGGTGCTCGACTGTACTGTTGGTGGATCATGACAATCGTGTGCAATACCTGGAGCGCACTTATAACATTCCGGAGTTTACCTTTACTGACAGGGTTTTTGAGATGAAATTGTAGCAGAGTTCATTTACCAGCCTCTTCTCCGGGTTTGTTCCTGTAGCACGACAAAGGCAGCCTTATCCTGCCCGTCATAAGTTCTCAGGCCGAGTGTCCTTAAAAACTCTATGAATTTATCTTCTGTAAGTCCATATGGCCCTGCCAGTTGTTTGGCCCCGTCTGGCGAAGCATCGTGCAGCCGTACCCAGTTTACCAAAGGTATTTCAGCTGCATAAGTGTCCCAGGCTTTGAAAAACCGGCAAACAAACTGAGCCTGCACCTGTTCGGAGCTGGAGTTGGCACTGGCAGAAGGGTAGCCTACCTCCTGTAGGTATATAGGAGTGTTTTTATAAATTGATACAAGTGTGGCGAGGTCAGTAGCAGGTACTTCAGGGGCTTCTACTTCAAAGGCTGTATTTATGGGATAATATGTTACGCCAAGTACATCGACTACGGCAGCCAGAGCAGTAAAAACACCGGCATCACTTAATGAGCCATGGGTTAAGCCTTCATGAGTTGCCGTAAAACCTATCTTAAGGCCGGGGTAATTTACATCTGCATGATTGTTGAGCTCCGAAAGGAAAGCACCGTAATCACTCCAAAAGTCAGGATGTTCATTGCTTGCATCATAACCGTCAATTTCGTTGCCAAGCTGCAATGAGGTTAACCTTTTGTAATCGATCCTGGTAAACACGAAATCTATTAATGCTTTAAACCTTGCTATAAGATCAGGGTCATTGAACCTTGTGGTTTCCAGGTCTTCAGGTACCGTCTTGCCAGTCAGGTCGATGGGGCGAATGGTCAGAGAAAGCATCAGGTCATTAGCTTCTATAAAGTCATTAAATAGTGCCAGGGCATCTGAGGGGTCTTCGTAAGTCATAGGTTGTGGTTCAAGGGCAGTCCATTGCAGGTGGACAGCGATGAAGTCAATGCCTGCTTTCTGTGCGAGTGCAAGGTTGTTAGAGAAGTCGCTTGAAGGGGTCTCATCGAGCAGGTCCATGCCTATTAAACGATTTCCCTTTGGCGAAGCCATGTCAGTACATGCTGTTACTTGAGTATCTTCGTCGTCATCTGATGAGCAACCAATAACTAAAAAAGAAAATAAAAGGATATAAATTAATTTCTGCATGGCAAGTGTGTAATAATGCGATGTTTAAAATTATAAAGAAACGGTGCATTTATAAATTCAGGTAATTGCATTTTATTATTTCTTTTCTTAATTTTAAGACCAACCGGTCGGTTTTAGTTATGGAGTTAAAAGAAATATCAACGCGGGAAAGAATAATACAGCAATCTGCAGAGCTGTTTAATACCTATGGATATCATGGCTGCTCACTTAGCCATATCATGGAGGCCACAAAACTGAAGAAGGGTGGTATTTATAACCATTTTAGAAATAAAGATGAAATAGCAGTTGAGGCTTTCAACTATAATTATGGCCGTGTACTGAAAAGGTTTAGGGAAAGACTTGATAAGGACAAAAGCTCATTTGACAAGCTCAACTCTGTAATAGATGTATTTGTGTCTTTGATTGAAGATCCGATGGTGAAAGGTGGTGGTTGTCCGATATTTAACACTGCTATGGACTCTACCAACACTCATCCGGAATTAAAGGAAAAAGCCAGAGAGGGAATTAAGGGACTGACTAAATATGTAAAGATCAAACTGGCTGAGGGAATTGATGCCGGAGAATTCAGGCCCGACATCGATATTAACGTAGTGGCCACACTTTTGATCGCAACGTTGGAGGGGGCTATAATCATGTCCAGGGTAAATGATGATTATGCATGCATCGAGCTGGCTTCCGGTTACCTCAAAAATTATATACGAGAAAAAATTCTGATATCAGGTCAGGAACAGGTATTGGCTATGAACCAACACATGCATTGGACGCCTGCACAAGCTACGCTTTGGGGCTTTTTAAAAGAAAAACAACTGGCAGGGCGGGACTTCCGCATCAATTATACTATTGGAGATAACACTCTGGACTTTTATTGTGCAGAAGAGAGACTGGCTGTAAAGCTTATGGATGCCAGACAAATGCATACGGGTGTTGACGGTGATGATTTAATTCATCTCGGGATCAGGTTGTTGAGTTTTACCGAGATTGAGGTTTTTAAGAATACTGAAGTAGTACTTGATGAGATCAGGACTTGTTTTATGCACCCATAATCTTCTTTAAATAAAAAAATTTATCAACAAACAGACCGAACGGTCTTAAAAATATGAAAAAATATACAACCCAATTTGAAGTAAAATGGTCTGATGTAGATCCTAACATGCACATGAGACATACAGTATACCTTGATTATGCAGATCAGACACGGATAAGATTTTTTAATGATAATGGTGTGCCATTTAACAGGCTACAGCAGTTAGGCATCGGCCCGATAATATTTGGTACGCAGTCTGATTTTAGGAGAGAGGTTATCCTGGCTGAAAAAGTAACTTTTGATTGTCATTTGATTGAGCTTTCTCCGGATGGCAGAAAGTGGGTGATCAAGCATTATGTATATAAAGAAGACGGTGCTGTTGCGGCTGAACTGATATATAGAGGTGCATGGTTAGACCTCAAGGCCAGAAAAGTTGTAGCTCCACCAGAGGAGATTGCTGCTGTAATGAGCAAAATGGAACGTACCGAACTGAAGGCGACCATCAACAGTTAAAGCTGGCCAGCCTCATATCACTACTCAACACTAAAATCTCACTACAAAAAAACGCCCCTATGAAAAAGAAAATAAAAACTCCGATTGCTTTAAGAGTCGTTGGCTGGCTATTTCCGAAAGTGGAAAAGATATCACCGTGGCTGGCCAAGAGATGGTTTGTGCGCATATTCTTCACTCCTGTAAGGTACAAGATGCCTTATGGCGAAGTAGAGATGATCCGGAAGGCGAGTACCTACAAGATCAGCTATGAAGGTAAGCAGGTTCAGGTGTATGAGTGGGGGAAAGGAACGCCCGTACTGTTTGTGCACGGCTGGATGGGACGCGGAACTCAGTTCAGGAAATTTGTTGATGAGTTTAATGTAGCTGGTTATCAGGTCGTTGCTTTCGATGCCACTGGCCATGGTAAATCTGATGGTAAAAGGTCGCATCTGATGGAGTTTGCAGGGATAATCAAAGCTTTACATGCCAGGTACGGAAGTTTTAAAATGATTGTAGGGCACTCTTTAGGAGGAGTGGCCTCTATGATGGCCATACATGATGGTATTCCTACCGACAGATTAATTATGATCAGTACACCAACACTTGCCCATAAAATAGTTGATGAGTTTATGAACAGATTAGGCGCATCAGGCAGGTGCAAAGATTATTTTGATGCATATGTGGTCAAAAAATTTGGCAAGCCTTTCGAACAATTTACAGCCACATATATAGCTCAGAAACTGAGGAAGATAGACCTGATGCTCATTTATGACAGGGATGACAGAGAAGTTGACCTGGAAAACCCTGAGGCCCTTTTAGACGTTTATTCTGATGCACGTTTAGTTACTACAAGTGGGCTTGGACATACCAGAATACTGAAAGATGAAGAAGTAGTTAAAACATGCCTACAGTTTCTTGAACAATCAGAACTTGAGCCGGCTACATGAAGAGTTTTCCGATCACCTACAATGAGCCTGTTATTGAGCAGGTACTGGAGCATTATACAGAACACCTGGGAGACGATTTCCAAAAATACAGAAATCATGTCTACAGAGTGTTTCACTATGCACTATACATTGTCAGGAAGTCGGAGCATATGAATTCACGGATAAGAGGGCAGATTGCCTATGCAGCTGCCTTTCATGCTATCGGGATATGGACGGATAAGACGTTTGATTACCTGAAGCCATCTATTTTTGCCATGCAGGAGTACCTTCAAAACTATCCCGATTCCAAAATCATAGCCGGTATGATATTCTGGCATCACAAAAGATCGGCTTATGTTGGCAAACACCAGTTATTAATAGAGAGCTTCCGGCGTGCAGACTGGATTGATGTGACCAAAGGCATCAAAACTTTTGGTGTACCCAGAGACCTGATGGAAGAAGTTACTGACGTTTTTCCATATCATAATTTCCATATGACATTAATGAAGAAGTCATTTCAGCATATTCTCAAACATCCGTTTACTCCCTTTCCTATGTTTAAAAGCTAATGGAGCGAAGGTACGGGGCCTCGTTCCTGCTTCTACGATTTTTTTACCTGTACTTAGGCTTGTACTGACCAAATGTCAGGGTTTGTTGAGTGGCCGGATTAATGTTTTCAGGAATATATACCGGGTAATTCTAAAACAACCTCTCTGTTTATTTCACTTAATCCCCTCATTGACCGTTTAAGTAATAATAATATCTTAAAGAACACCGCCTTGCGTAATTAGCGGTTGATATCATTATTTCCTATTTTTGACAAGACCACCAGTAGCGCAATGACAAAGATTATAGAAACCCACGAAATTTCGAAAATTTATCGAATGGGTAATCAGACGGTAGAGGCATTAAAATCAATCTCCATTGAAATTAACAAGGGAGAGTATGTGGCCTTTATGGGACCTTCCGGCTCAGGAAAATCTACGCTGATGAATATTATAGGCTGTCTGGATACGCCCACCAGCGGCAGTTATATACTTAACAACAACAATGTAAGTGACCTGACGGAAAATGAACTGGCTGAGATACGTAATAAAGAAATCGGATTCGTATTCCAGACATTTAACCTTTTGCCCCGGGCAAGTTCGCTGGAGAATGTGGCATTACCATTGGTCTATGCGGGCTACGGCCGGTACGATCGCGAAGATATGGCTATGGAAGCGCTGAATAATGTGGGGCTTGGTGATCGTGCAGATCATAAGCCTAATGAGCTTTCAGGCGGACAGCGACAACGGGTGGCTATAGCAAGGGCACTGGTAAATAGCCCGAGCATAATTCTGGCCGATGAACCCACGGGTAATCTTGATTCCAAAACATCCTATGATATCATGGATCTGTTCCAGCAGCTTCATGATCGTGGGAATACTATCATAATGGTAACTCATGAAGATGATATCGCTCATTATGCCCATAGGATTATCAGGCTGCGCGACGGTCTGGTGGAAACTGACGAAATCAACCCAAATGTGGTACGTCAGGAAGTGCGACAGTAAGTAATAAAATGGATGAAGGTATATACAAAAACAGGAGATAAAGGTACAACGGCATTATTCGGAGGTGCAAGAGTGTCAAAGTCACACGAAAGGATTGATGCCTATGGTACTATTGACGAACTAAATTCATATATTGGACTAGTAAGAGACCAGGAGGTCAATGAGAAGAGGAAGGACGTTCTTGTAGAAGTACAGGACAGGCTTTTCACTGTCGGTTCTATACTGGCTACAGAGCCCGGAAATACCAAAGTAAAGGTGCCGGAACTACAATATGCAGATATTGAGTCATTGGAAAGAGAGATTGACAAAATGGAAGAAGAACTACCTCCCATGAAGAATTTTGTGCTTCCCGGCGGACATGTTTCGGTTTCTTTTTGCCATGTAGCAAGGTGCGTTTGCCGCAGAGCAGAGCGCCTGGTGGTAGGCCTGAATGATCATGAGCCTGTGCATACTACTGTTATACAGTACCTCAACAGGCTTTCAGACTATCTTTTTGTACTTTCGAGGAAGATGTCAAAAGAACTGAACGCTGAGGAGACACCCTGGAAGCCAAGAATGTAAGCGGATATTGCGTTTTGAACTTGTAAAGATTTTACTACTTTTGCGAAAGCCTAACGAGTGTTAGTTACATAACAATACAATTATGATTGCCACAGAAAATATGGACATTAGAAAGATTGCCCAATCTAAAATCGGCCAGGTTGATTTTCAGAATATCCAGTTTGGAAAAACTTATTCAGATCACCAGTTTATGGCTGACTATGTAGATGGGCAATGGAAAAATTTCAAGGTCGAGCCTTATGAGCCGTTGAAAATCAGTCCCGCCAGCCCCGCGCTGCATTATGGGATTTCCATTTTTGAAGGATTGAAAGCTTATAAACATGATAACGGTGACGTATTTGTCTTTAGGCCTGATAAAAATATTGAAAGACTAAACAAGTCGGCTATCCGGATGTGCATGCCAGAGTTGCCTGAAAATATTTATTTTGATGCGCTGAATACATTATTAGACATTGACAGGGCCTGGGTGCCCGAAGTGGACGGCACCTCACTTTATATCCGTCCGTTTGTGTTTTCAAATGATGATTACATTGGAATCCGTCCTTCGCAAAACTTTAAGTTTATGATCATTACTTGCCCTGTGGGAGCATATTATGCCAAGCCGGTGAAGGTGAAGATTGAAAATCACTTTGTGAGGGCAGTTGAAGGTGGTAGCGGCTTCTGCAAGACAGGCTGTAACTACGGACCGGCCATATACCCGGCAAGGCTTGCCCAGGAAAAGGGTTATGACCAACTGGTGTGGACTGATGGTAAAGAGCATAAATACATTGAAGAGTCAGGCACTATGAATGTAATGTTCGTAATCGATGGCAAACTGATCACTCCTGCATTGGGCGATACCATTCTGGCGGGTATCACCAGGGACAGCGTACTTACACTGGCTCGTGACTGGGGCTATGAAGTGGAAGAAAGAAAAGTAGAAGTAGCTGAAGTGATAGCTGCGGCTAAAGAGGGGAGACTTCAGGAGGCTTTCGGTGCAGGTACGGCCGCTACTATAGCACACATTGAGCTTATTGGCTATGATGGTACAGACTACCAGCTGCCACCTGTTGAAAAGAGGGAGTTCTCAAACAAAGTTTTGAAAGCCCTTGATGATATAAAACTCGGTAAAGCAGAAGATAAATTTAACTGGCTGCATAAGATATAACTGGCTTGAAATTATAGAAAAGGCTGTTCTTTTGGGGCAGCCTTTTCTTATTTAATCCCGTCAGCTCTTAGCTTATTCTGCCTTCTGAAGGTAAACCTGTAGAGGGCGATGGTAAAAATGCCCTAGCTCAGTTATAGAAAAGACGTCCTCATAAGTGATGTACCCTGGTTTATTAATGCGGAGCCTGTATTGATTGTAGGCCCTTGAAAAGGTCACAAGGTTATTTTTTGCATACAGGTCGCGTTCCTTTATAAGTTCATAATGTGGTTCCTGCCAGTCTCGGGCGTATATTTCCAGGTCCGCGTTGGACAGAATGAACCTGTCATAATCGCCTCTGGTCAAAACGGCTATATAACCATGTACTATGTCAATTTCATTTAGCCCGAAAGAGGCATAACCAAAGTCTTTAGGATCACTACTCAAATCGATCGGAATCACCTCAGGTTTTACTTCGGTGATGTCATCTTTTGATACGGTAAATTCTACCGGCAGGGGATCTTCAACAAGGTAAGAAATATTCCTGTCCTCCCGTGGCGTTGCATAGACAAAATTGCGGGCGCTATCCATGATGGCATAGTTCGTAATGGTATAGTTACCTTCCTTTAACAAGAGAGGCTTAGTAATATAATGGGAGCCAAATTTGTGCAATTGTGCCGTATGCCATGCATACACCGCTTTACCGGTTTCATCTTTGATGGTAAGGTAAACGTACCTGATATTCTCTGTTTCTGAGGAGCCTGACCTTCCCACATCTGACCCTGAATTGACTACGGCGAAGCTAAACTGTACTTCCTGTTCCTTTAGCAGGTTTTCCTCTTCCTGGCACGAACTCAATAACATTGACAATAGGCAGTTTATGCCTACAACATAAAAGAATTTTAAATTTTTCATAAAGTTTAGATTATAGTTGAAAGGTTTATTCAGATCAACATGGAGGAGCAGGTGAGTGTTTTGAAAGAATGACATTGGAGCAAAACCCGAGATAATACTCATTTGCAAAAGGCACTGTTATCGCAATTATCAATAGTGCCGTTTAGTTGTGAGCGGCATTTGTGATGCATTAAGGAATGTGTAGATTTACTTTTTAAACTTCAAAAGCTTTTTTAAATGAGCGATGTAATTGATGAGAATTATCTGCCTGAAAGTACCATGCCTGAGGAAAGGTATTTGCAGGCATATTTTGGGAAACAGGCGAATTACTATATTGAGAGGTATAAAGCATATCTGAGTGGCAACAAATTTACCTTTAACATAGCGCCCTTTTTTATAGGTTTTATCTGGTTTTTCTACAGGAAGTTGTGGGTTGAAGGGGCGGTGATTTTTTTCATCATCATCGCTTCAGGCTTTCTAGAAGGGTTGATTTATGAGCGTTTTTCGGTAGGTGAGTCAGCTCAAACAATAGTTTTTTATGTATCATCGTTTGTATTTGGTATGTTATGGGCGTTTGCGGGTAATTACTTCTATTTGAAGAGGGCTGAGAAATCTATTCATGAAATTTTGTCGGCCACCAGCGATGAGGATAAACGTCTGGAATTGCTCGCAACGAAAGGCGGGGTTTCTTTGATACCCTTTATTATTATCCTGGTGCTTATTATTATTGCTTTGTTGATGTAGTTTTCATTTTATGCAATTGAAGCTTAGATGAGTCTCAAGCCATTTTTACTTTTTTTAATTGCATTTGTTTTACCCTCAGTAATTCTTGCTCAGGATAAGTTGCTCATAAGCAGGCCTGGCAGGCCGGTCACCTATGAGTTTCATGAGGGTGAAATGTTACGTTTCCGGCTCAAAGGTGAAAAATATTGGAATAAGGCCTATATTCAAGGTTTATACCCCGATCGCATTCGCTTTCATTATAATACAATTTTACTTGATGAAATCGAATATATAGATGTTCGTGACAGGGCTAAAGGAAGGTTTCTACATACCTTCTCATGGATTGGGACGCGCGGAGGAGCAGGTTTTGCTGTCATAGCCCAAATAAATAAAACGATTGTTCATGATGAACCCGGGCTCGAAGTAAAAGCTGTCAGTATCGGTGCAGCTATTGTAGCCGGAGGTATTCTTCTTTCATTATTGAAAAAACGAAAAGTAAGGCTCGGAAGGAAATACCGGATCAGGATAAGTGAGTTTTAACTTATTGTATATCACTCTTTACTATCGACTTTGTTAAAAGCTTCTAAAGTCGCGATTTTTCATTTAGCTTTGTGCCCTATCATTTATATAAATATTTTGACATGACCACAGACGAGTTGAAAGACTTGAAGGCTCGAGTAGAAGCCTTGAGGAGGTATCTTTGACTACGATAAGAAAGTAGAAGAAGTAAAAGAAGAAGAGCTGGTAACAGCCCAACCAGGTTTCTGGGATGATCCCAACGAAGCTGAAAAAGTACTTAAAGAGATCAGGAGCAAAAAAATGTGGACAGACAGCTTTGCAGAAGTAAAGCAACTGCTCGACGACCTGGACACCCTGAACGAATTTTATGAAGCCGACGAGGTAGCTGAGGAAGAGATGAACAGCGAGTATGAGAAAACCCTGAAAGCTGTAGAAGACCTCGAATTTAAGAAGATGCTGAGTGGTGAAGAAGACCAGCTCGGCGCCATGTTGGAGATTAATCCGGGTGCCGGTGGAACAGAAAGCCAGGACTGGGCTGACATTCTTAACCGGATGTACATCATGTGGGGCGAGTCCCATGGCTATAATGTGAAGCAGGTCAACTACCAGCCCGGGGATACAGCCGGTATAAAATCCGCCACCCTTGAGTTTGATGGCGAGTTTGCTTACGGCAACCTGAAAGCTGAAATAGGCGTACACCGTTTGGTACGAATCTCTCCGTTTGATTCGGGAGGCAGACGCCATACTTCATTTGCTTCTGTGTATGTATATCCCATCGTGGACGATGAGATCGAAATTGAGATCAACCCTGCCGATATTGAGTTTCATACATCAAGGTCTGGCGGTGCCGGTGGACAGAACGTAAACAAGGTGGAAACCAAGGTGCAGATAACGCATAAGCCTACGGGTATAGTTATTGTCTGCCAGGTGGAACGTTCGCAGTTGGCCAACCGGGAGCGAGCCATGAAGATGCTGAAATCGCGCTTGTACCAGATGGAGATAGAAAAGCGAAATGCTGAGCGTGATAAAATTGAAAGTTCAAAGATGAAGATCGATTTCGGTTCTCAGATCAGGAATTATGTACTTCATCCTTACAAGCTGATCAAAGATGCCCGTACAGGTGTGGAAAGAACAGATGTGCAGAACGTACTGGATGGAGACCTTGACGATTACATCAAAGCATTTTTGCTCGGACAGCAGAAGGAAAAGGCCAGGTAATATTCAATATCTTTGAAAGAACGCTCCAAGTTATTTGGGGCGTTTTTTTTATGTATTCACGATAGTGGGCAAACATTTTAAAGTCCCAGATGAAATCTTACTTCAACCAAAAGCAGATAGCGAAATAAGGTTATACTGAACTCCCCTGGATGTTTACTGAGTTCAGTTGCCCACGGAGGCAGTTTAAATAATAAATGATTTAGAAATCAGATTATTACCCTCTAATCCTGATTTTTAGGTTAGTTTTGCGGGCATCATGCAGGCACAAGCAGTTAACTCCCCAAAAGAACGCACCTATACCTTACAGTTCTGGCTTTTATGTGCCAGTTCCTATTTATTTTTTGCCAGTTTTAACATGATCATTCCGGAACTTCCGGATTATCTGACCAGCCTTGGCGGAGAGGATTACAAGGGATTGATCATATCCTTATTTACCCTTACTGCATTAATTTCCAGGCCATTTAGTGGGAAACTCACCGACAGGATAGGAAGGATACCTGTTATGATCATCGGAGCTGCTGTCTGTTTTGTCATCGGCTTTATTTATCCTATGATCACCACGGTTGCCGGCTTTTTTGCTTTGCGCTTTATACATGGGTTTTCTACGGGCTTTAAACCTACAGGCACTGTAGCTTATGTTGCGGATATTGTACCTTATCAGAGACGTGGTGAAGCACTGGGTATCTCAGGGGTATTTGGTACCATAGGTATGGCAAGTGGCCCTGCAATCGGGAGCCAGATTAAGCTATGGTACTCTATGGATGTAATGTTCTATACCTCCTCAGCACTGGCCATACTTTCCATTCTGGTACTCATAGGCATGAAGGAAACGCTGGCCAAGCCTGAGAAATTCAGGTTAGAGCACCTGAAAATAAACCGCAATGAAATTTATGATCCAAGTGTTATAGCCCCGTCCATTGTTATGTTCTTTACAGTATTTTCCTTCGGTATGGTGTTGACCGTTGTACCAGATCTAAGCAAACATCTGGGCATGGAAAACAAAGGAGTGTTTTTCACGGTTTTCACAGTATCATCCCTGTTGGTACGTATTTTGGCGGGCAAGGCATCAGACAGATATGGCCGTGAACGGGTGTTGCTGGTTGCTACCCTACTCTATGCTGCCGGAATGTTTGTAGTCGGTATCGCAGGCAGTGTTTTTATGTTGCTTACCGGTGCAGTACTCTTTGGCCTGGGCACAGGAATGAACTCTCCTACCATATTTGCCTGGACTGCGGACCTTTGTAAAGACGAGAACAGGGGGAAGGCTATGGCCACCGTTTTCATTGCCCTTGAGTTTGGCATTATGATGGGTGCACTGCTTTCGGGATGGATCTATGCCAATAAAGCAGAAAACTTTATGATCACCTTTTGGACCGGTGGCTTTTTTGCAATTATTGCGTTTCTGTTTCTAATGATTAAATTGGTGAGAAAACAGCAAACAACTAATTAAAGTGAGAAAAATTATCCTGATCCTGTTTGTCATAGTTGCTGCGATAAACCTTACTTCCCAAATTATTGAAAATGCCGATCTGGCATTCTATTCCAAGCCATTTTTGATGCCGCTTTTGATGATATATTTTGCGGTATCCAGCACTGAGAAGAGTTCACTACTTAATTTCGGGCTATTGGCCCTGTTATTTTCATGGATAGGAGATGTGGTATTGATGTTCCAGGATCGAGGTGAACTCTATTTTATGATGGGGCTGGGGTCTTTTCTTGTAGCTCATCTGGTCTATATTTATACCTACAAAAAGGCACGGTGGAAAAATGAGGAAAATAGTTTGCTCCCGACCCAAAGGATACGCTATGTATTTATTCTGGTTCTGGCCGGTTGCGGCCTGGTATATGTTTTGTTGCCCAAGCTTGGGGATTTGATGGTTCCTGTTATTATTTATGCCAGTGTGATTGTTGCTATGGCTATTTTTGCGCTTAACCGTTTTGGGTATACCTCTCAGTCTAGCTTCGGTTTTGTATTTTTCGGAGCCGTTCTGTTCATGATGTCAGACTCCATCCTTGCTATTAATAAATTTATGGAGCCGCTGCCCATTGCTGGGTTTTGGATTATGCTTACATATATCCTTGCGCAGTTTACCATAGTAAGGGGATTGTTATTACATAAAAAGAGGGTGCCGACCTTCTAGCACCCTCTCCACACTCTGAGTTATTGACCTGAAAAATTAGATTTTTCTTACTTTACCACTCCCTGATGAATGGCTGTTGATATTTGAAGGGCTTCCTTTGTAATAAACGCTACCACTTCCACTGATCGAAGCGTCAATAGATTTTTCAGCAAACACTTTACAGCTTCCTGAGCCTGATATTTTTATTTTATATGAATCTGACTTCAAATCTTCGGCACCTAAACTACCTGAACCGCTTATTGAGAGATCCACATACCTGGCGGTGCCTTCGAGGGAAATTTCACCCGACCCTGAAATGGAAAGATCCAGGTCGCTTACCGTAGCATTTAAATTGACACTGCCTGAGCCACTTACGCTGATTTCCATATCTCCGGCCTTTATTGTGTTTTTTCCATATATTTTACCGGAGCCGGAGATATTGATTTCTTCAATTTCGGGTATAGTAATATATACTTCCAGATCGCCGTCGTCAGACCAGCTAAACCATCCTGAGCTTTCTTTTTTTATGATCAGACGCCCACCACGCACTTCGGTTTCTATCTTTTCCAGCACTTCTTTTGATCCTTTCAGTTCTACTTTCTGATTAGAGCCTTGTGTCAGGTAGACTTTCCCTGCGGTGCTGAAAGATAATTGATTGAACGATGATAACTCCCGTATTTCAGATTGCTGAGCAAATAATGAAATGCATGAAAATGAGAGCAGAAGAAGTAACGTAGTTTTTGCCTGTGTCATTGCTATTAGATTTTTAGCTAAAGACCCACATTGCAGGGCCGGGTTGCATGAATTAGACTCAAATTTTAAAGCGAGGTTACAAGTACGTGAAAAAATATCTTATTTTGCGCCCCCAAACTTTAGAGTATGCTGGATATTTTACTTTGTGTCTTAATGAATGTGGGCATATTTATTTGCTTCAGGTTATTTTCTACATTTAAGATGGATACCTTTCAGGCTATTGTTTTTAACTATGTGGCGTGTGTTATTACCGGGGCAGTTTTCATGGGAGATAGTTCAGTGCTTGAAAGTATTACTATTGACGAGCCCTGGGTTCTCATTGCTATGGTACTTGGAGGTGTTTTTATAGGCACATTTTATTTGATGGCCATTACTACCCAAAAATTTAGTATGACGGTTTCATCTATCTCGGCAAAAATGTCGCTTATCATACCCGTACTTTTCAGTATTTTATTACTCGATATTCAGTCGAGGCCTTACACCTGGCTAAATTATGCTGGTATGGCGCTTGCACTGGCTGCAATTTTTATGAGCTCGTACAAGGAGAAAAAGATTGAGGCACATAAGTTAAGGGGCTTTGATTTATTTCTGCCGCTTTTGGTATTTATTTTTGGAGGCATTATAGACTCTTCGATTAACTATACCAGTTATTATTTTCTTACTGATCGGGAATCTGCTGTTTTCCCGATGTTTGTATTTGTGTCTGCGGGAGTTATTGGACTTTTCTTATTAATTAGTAATAGAAGGAAATTATCATTAATAAGTGTTGCTGGAGGTGCTGTACTGGGTGTGGTCAATTATTTTTCAATTTACTTTCTTATTACTTCACTTTCAGCATTCAGTAATGACGGGGCTATTGTATATCCCTTAATCAATGTGGGGATTATTGTTTTAGCGGCAGGATTATCAGTAGCGTTTTTTAAAGAAAGATTCTCCAGGCTTAACCAGGTAGGTTTGGTTTTGGCCGTTTTGGCCATTATTTTCATATCATACCAGGAAATATTAGCTCTGATATGAACATTAAAGCAGAAAGCTACCTTACTATTGCGGTACCTTCGGAAGGGCTTTACAAAGAGAAGGGGAGCAAATTTCTTGCGTTCGCCTACCCGGTAGCCTCTGAGGAAGATATAAAGGAGCGTTTGGACGAGCTTCGAAAAAGATATTATGATGCCCGGCATCACTGTTATGCCTATGTACTAGGTGCCGATAGAAACATTTACAGGGCTAATGATGACGGTGAGCCCAATCACTCTGCCGGAGATCCTATATTAGGGCAAATCAACTCTAAAAAACTAACTGATACACTGGTGGTTGTGGTGCGATATTTCGGAGGTACCAAATTAGGAGTAAGCGGATTGATCAATGCCTACAAAGTATCTGCGGAAGAAGCCCTCAATAGTGCACAAATCAAAAAAGTGGATATTACACGTACCATCAGTCTTAGGTACACTTATGATGCGACTAATGAAGTGATGCGCCTCATCAACGATTTTGAAATAAAAATTACTGATCAGGTTTTCGGAGCTGATTGCCAGCTGACAGGAGAAGTTAAAGTGGGCATGAACGATCTGCTTGACGAAAAGATACAATTTCTCATAGATACTGGCCATGAATTGACCATGGAGTACCCTGAAGATTAAGGAGGATGCAAAACAGAATATCCTTATGGTTTAATTCAGGAGTATAGTTTTTGGTCGGTGTTACAGATTAATTCTCATCTCTTTTCAATCTTGTCAGTTCTTCCATTTGAAGCTTCATTTGTACTTGCTGTTCTTTTTCCCTGGTGATATCGTAGGCGAACTTAACAACTTTTACAGGCTGTTGGGCTTTGTTTCTAATGGGACTGTACATCCCCTTTATCCAAATAGTTTTACCATCCCTGGTTAATCTTTTGAATTCACCGTTAAAAGATTTTCCTTCTGAGAGTGTAGCCCAGAATTTAGCATATGCATCGGATTCGCTTTCCTCTTTGTCAACAAATATTCTATGGTGGCGATCGATTATCTCATCTTTATTGTAGCCGACAAGAGCCAGGAAGTTATTGTTGGCCTCCAGAATTTTCCCGGAGAGATCAAATTCAACTGTGGCAATTGTGGAGTTGATCACTCTTAGCTGTTCTGACATTTCACCTGAAATCCTCTGCATCTCTTCCTGCGTAGCCGTTATTTCCTCGAGGGTTTTCTTCATTTTAGCCTGCTGCTCTTTTTCACTGGTTATATCATAGGCGAACTTCACTACTTTTACAGGATTACCTGCATTGTCCAATATTGGGCTGTACATCCCTTTGATCCATACGGCATTACCTTTTTTTGTTACCCTGCTGAATTCACCATCAAAGGAATGACCTGAGGATAGTTCCTTCCAGAATTTTACGTAGGCCTCAGAATTGGCCTCTTCTGCGGCAACGAATATTTTGTGGTGCCGGCCAATGATCTCTTCTTTGCCGTAGCCCATCAAAGCCAGGAAGTTTTCATTAGCATCTCTAATTATTCCCGATAGATCGAACTCTATGGTGGCTATGGTAGCATTGATCACGCGGAGTTGTTCAGACATCTCTGCCGAAACCCGCTGCATCTCTTCCTGTGTAGCCTGCAGTTCTTCCATGTTTTGCCTCATTTCTTCTTCCTGGGCTTTTAGCTCTTCGGCTTGTTGCTGAGTAGATGCTAAAAGAGCCTTGGTGGTCACATTGATCCTTGCATTTGATATGGTGGAGGCAATACTCTCGGCCAGTTTTTCTACAAAATCAATTTCATGTTCTTCAAATATTTTAAATGATGCCAGTTCTGCCACTCCATATGTTTCATCGTTTACCTTCAAAGGTATTATAAGGATGCATTTGGGGAGAGCTTCTCCCAAACCAGATGTTATATTCACATAAGACTCAGGAATGTCCGTCATCAATATTTTCTCCCCTTCCAACCAGCACTGCCCGGTAAGCCCCTGCCCTGGATTTATCCTTTTGCTTATGAATTTTTTTCTGTTGTAGGCATAAGCCGCTTTGAGTTCAAGGTATCGGTCATTGTTCTCTTCCTCAACCACAAACAACCCGCCTTGGTTGGCGTTCAGGTATTTCACCAAGTTACGGATAATAATATCGGAAAGGGTTTGTAAATCATTTTCACTACGAAGTATTTCCCCGAATTTAGCCAATCCGGTATTCATCCAGTTGCGCTTTAGGTCCTCGTCGGCTGTGGACCGTAGCTTTTCCTGCATTTTAAAAAGCTTTTGAAACAGTGCATCATTTTCAGTGCTTAAATGAAGGTCTGCGGTGTAACTACCAGATGAAATGGTTTCGACAAATGTTGTCATTTTATCCACACGCATATTTTCCGCTTCAAGTTTTGAGGCGTATCGCCTTTTGACTTCTTCACTGCGTTTTAGTATGCGGAAGGTGAGTATACTCAATAAAAGAATAATAACAGCTGTAGAAATTATGGTATAGTGAACAGGTTGATCAAGGTATATAATTACCGATATAATTATACCAGAACCGGCAATGAGGATGGGGAGTAGAGGAATTTGTTTGTACATAAAGTTGTTTAAAATTTCATTTTTTAATTTAAACAAATAATTATGCCAAACTATTTTTTACTTAAAAAGTTTAATAAAATCATATTTATTCATTATTCGAGGTTCATTTTGAGATTATTTTCCAAATAAAGGAAATTTTCTCATTAATGCAGTGCGTCAATATTTAAAGTATCCTTTTCTCTCCAGTTCTCGGTACATTTCAATACAAACCCAGGCATCTGTTGCCGCATAGTTAATCTGTTTATCGCTCAGCTTTTCACTTTCCCAATTTGAAATCTGAGCGCTTTTTGAAATCCTGAATCCTAGGACAATTGCAGCCAGTTTTCTGAGCCCGTTGCTTTCTATTCCTATTTCTTTTACCAGCTTATTGAGCTCGACAAAGCCTCCCGGCGTAAACTCTCTCAATTTTCTTAAGTCTTTAATATCGTCACGCAGGGCAACTCCGATCTTTAATAGTTTCTTATTTGACAGAAATGCAATAAGGTCGTTGGTAAGGCCTGTAAGGTTAGTTCTGATCAGGAAAACCTCTTTTGAGGTAGCTATTTGTATCAGAGACACATGGTTATATTCTCCTTTTTTAAACGCAGGTTTTGTTTCAGTGTCAAAGCCAACAACTTTTTCTCTGCTTACTTTGCTCATGACTTCGGTTATCTGATCTTCCTGAGTGATAATATGAACCCTGCCTTCATATCGCTGAAGCTCAAGTTCATTTATTTCTTCACTGGATATCGTGGCCGGATACATGCTTTAAATTCGTTTTTCGGTTTGATCCACCTTACGGATCTTAATATTAGCGTAAGCAAACAGGATGGTCATAAAAGGACTCATGATATTGAAAAAGCAGAAAGGCAAATAAGCTATAGTCGCAACGCCCAGAACGGAGGATTGATAAGCACCGCAGGTATTCCATGGTATGAGTACCGAGGTAACAGTTCCTGAATCTTCCAGCGTTCGGCTCAGGTTTTCGGGTGCCAGGCCCCTGTCCTCATATTCCTGTCTGAACATTCTGCCAGGCACCACTATGGCTATGTACTGGTCAGAAGCTGTAAGGTTAAAAGTAATGCATGTGCCTGCTGTAGAGGCAACAAGTGAACCTGTTGAGTGAGCAAGTTTGATGATAGACTGTGCCAGTCTTTTTAACATGCCATTGCGCTCCATAATGCCACCAAATATCATGGCACAAACGATCAGCCATACTGTGGGAAGCATTCCTTCCATTCCGCTTGATGACAATAAGGTGTCCACCATTTTATCACCAGTTTCTACATTTACCGTTGTGAACATTGATTTCACTACGCCTTCATACGCTGATACAAAGTTGAATTCTTTGGCATCAGTGATGGATTGTACAATATGAGGTTGAAATATAAGAGCAAATATTGCTGCCAGCAACGTACCTATTAACAGCGCTGGTAAGGCTGGTACTTTTTTGATGATCAGAAATATTACAGCCGCCGGCACTACAAAAAGAAACAGGTTGATCTCGAATTTGGAGGATATGGCAGCCTGAACTTTGCTAACTGTACCCAGTGCTGTGTTACCCTCAATGTTGAAACCCCAGATCAGGAAAATGATCAGCGTGATGATTATGGAAGGGCCTGTAGTTAGGGCCATATACCTGATATGAGTAAAAAGGTCAGTTCCGGCCATTGCAGGAGCCAGATTAGTGGTGTCGGATAGCGGAGACATTTTATCACCAAAGTAAGCCCCTGATATTACCGCACCGGCAATAACACCCTGATGGATACCTAATGCCTGGCCAATGCCCATAAGTGCGATACCGATGGTGGCAGAGGTAGACCATGAGCTGCCCGTAGCTAATGAAACCACAGCACTCACTATGCATGCTGCAAAAAGGAAGATCGTAGGATTAAGGATTTCCAGCCCATAGTAGATCATAGCGGGCACCACACCACTGATCAGCCAGGTGCCGGCCAGGGAACCTATCATCAATAAGATCAAAATAGCACCCATGGCGGAACTTATGCTGCTTACTATACCGTCAAGTATTTCGTCCCATGAGTAGTTAAGTTTAAGGGAAAGCACACCGGCGAGAGCAGCAGCGAAGATAAGCGCCATTTGATTTGGACCGTAAGAAGCATCGCCTTCAAACACGTAAACATTCGATGCCAGAAGTATAATAAGGAAGAAAATTGGTATTAAAGAAAGAATTAAAGAAGGCTGCTTGTATGTTTTGTCCATGTGCAAGTTTTAGGTTAAAGCATCGAAGATAGAAAAAGATTTTGATTTAGTGCATTCAGATCATCATTTCCGCAAGTTTTTCGCCCATACGGCTACCAATAGCTACTCCCATTCCTCCAAGCCTTGCACCCAGATAAATGCGGTCGGAGTGCTTTTTCATTATGGGTTGCTTGTTTTGGCCGAAAGCCATAATGCCAGCCCAGAAATAATCTACTTCGTAAGGGGTGTCAGGCAAAATTATCTCATCGAGCTGGCGGAGCAGCTCACTTTTAATGTTCTCATTTATATCAAAACTCGTAGTGGTTTCAGTTTCATAATCCAGGTTACGGCCTCCGCCGAAAATCACCCTGTTGCCATAGTTACGAAAGTAGTAGTAACCTTTTTCGCAATGGAAAACACCCTTAAATTTCAGCCTGTCAACAGGTTTTGTCACCAGTACAATACCACGGCCCGGGTTAATGTCAATATCTTCAAAAAACTTTTTCGTAAAAGCATTGGTACAGATGGCTACCGAACCGGCCTTGAAGTTTACATGGCCGTAGGTTTGATCTGCTACAACAAGATCAACATCTTTGCCATTGTCTTCAATTTTGCTGACACTCGCGCCGGATAAAATCCTGATTTCGAGCTTTTGAGCCATGTTGATCAGGTTCCTCATCATTTTACCTGTATCGATCTGTCCTTCGTACCTGGAGTAAATTATCGATTTGACTACCTGTTGATCAAAACCAAAATCCCTGATAAGGGATTTGTTCTCTTCAAACGGCTTTTTATCAAACACGTCTTTTAGCAGGTCGTTGATGGCTTCTATTTCGTCGATACAGTAAAGTTCTTGCTCACGAATAAGCTCATAGCCACCATAGTTATGGTAATCAAGATTTTCATCGCCAAGGCGCTCCCTGAGTTTTACCAGGCCGAGGTACCGCTCCATGACCAGCTCAAGGGCCTGTTCCTTCCCAAGTACCTTAATATCTTCAAGCAGCTCAGTAATGCTTCCAAAGCAGGCAAAGCCTGCATTTTTGGTGCTTGCCCCAGTAGGCAGGAGGCCACTTTCAAAAACCACAACAGAGGCATCGGGCAGTTTCTCTTTAATAGAAATAGCTGTAGAAAGCCCAACTATGCCACTCCCTACAACGGCGTAATCATAAGCAGTGAAAGTCTGCTTTTCCCAAAAACTTAGCATTCAGGTATTGGTTTAAGCTCGATTTAATGACCCTCAAATATATGTAGTTAGACAATAAATTGAGGTGTTTTTTGATTTTATTAAGTTTGAGATTGGAATTGATGTGTAGTGCCCATTTATAGCTGATTTTATATTTTGATATCCTAATCGTCAACAGGCCGACAATCGGCTCAAACATTTGAAATTGATCTAAAGTATGCCTTTAGTACCTTGGGACAAGTTGAGTTGGAGAGAATTTTTTATAGTTTTCCTTACCGGAATGATAATCACTTTTATAATAAAGATAATATCGGTGCTTTTTAGTTAATCGCAGCAAACAATTCAGTTTAAATAATTAATGGGACTTTAATTATGAACAAAAATAATAAGTGAAATTATTATAAGGGGAAGGGATTTAGGTGTTTTATTCTTCATATAGGAATCATCAGAATGGGCTTGTTGGGTGGGTTTTCATGTTTATTGTTTTATTATTTGTACCAAATTAAGTTTGATTTTCAGCTGTTTGACTTCTATCAATTTGCTATGGGTTATCTTATGTGGTGGCCTTTGGCTATGTTAATTGGCATAGTCAGTGCTTACTTTTTGTGGATTGAGAATGTTGATAGTTAGAAATCATATAATGGCAATTTAAGTGACTGATAAAACAGCAAGATGAAATATTGACTGTGGATAAAAATTAATAAGTCCATTAGCAGGAGGTTTGATTTTCTTTGACATTATATTTAGAAGTAAAATGTTATATTGGCTCCCTTTGATTTTAATGTAAATATCCATGGATACTAAAAAAATAGTAGAGCGGGCTAAAACCTCTAAATTTTACATGTGGCTGCTGAATGTGGGACTAAACAGAATGATTCCGTTCAATAAACCTCATGGCTTTAAAATAGAAGAAATAAAGGATGATTATATAAAAACATCACTGCCTTACAAAAGGCGAAATTTTAATCATATCCGGGGTCTGCATGCATGTGCTCTGGCTACCTTATCAGAGTTTACTACCGGTTTTTTGATGGTATCCAGGCTAGATCCGAAGAAATACCGGATAATATTGAAAACCCTTGAAATGGATTATCACTACCAGGGTAAAATGAAAGCCTACGGCACTTTTAATTTAACTGAAGATTGGCTTAATGGTCAGATTTACAAGCCCTTGGAGACGAGTGAGGCGGTGGTGGTGATCTGCGAAATAAAAATCCATGATGAAGAGGGTAACCATCTTACAACTGGTAAGGTGCACTGGCAGGTGAAATCGTGGAGCAAAGTAAGAACAAAGGCCTGAAGCAATTTTTTATAAAAAATTGTTAAATTGGAAGGTGATCTGTTTACAGTCAGGGATAGGAACTGTAAACGGGCAAACCAGTGAATTGTAAACTGAAACGCTATGCGAAAAATAGACCAACTACTTAGTGAATACGGCGAGAGCCATCAGAATGCAACGAACAAAACCATACATTGGATCTGTGTACCATTGATCTTTTTTAGTATTGTGGCATTGATCTGGTCTATTCCACATGGCCCGCTTGAGCAGTTTCTGGGTAATGCCGGGAATCCGTATGTTAACTGGGCCACGGTAACGCTTGTAGTGGTACTGGCCTATTATATTACACTTTCCATACCTTTGGCAGTAGGTATGATGCTGTTTTCAGTGCTTTGTCTATTTATAGCAAAAAGCCTCGATCAGCTCAGTTTTGCCCCTTTATGGCTTATTGCCATTGTTATTTTTGTGCTGGCCTGGATCGGTCAGTTTTATGGGCATAAGGTCGAGGGAAAGAAGCCTTCCTTCTTTAAGGATGTTCAGTTTCTGATGATTGGCCCTGCCTGGTTAATGCATTTTATTTTTAAAAAAATAGGGATTAGTTATTAAGAAGAGGGAATTGCCGGGTATTATACAATTGCCCGAAACAGCAGCGAAGGGAGGCAAATTAAGTTTTATTGAAGGAGACAACATTCCTTTTTGGGTGAAAAGGGTTTTCTGGATTTATGACGTCAGGGCAGAAACTGAAAGGGGAGGTCATGCCCATATCAATGCCGATCAGGTGTTGATCTGCCTGCAAGGTCATGTTCATATCGACCTTGAGAGTACCCGGGGAGACCGTTACACTTTTGATTTGAATGATCCTTCCAAAGCACTATACTTTCCCCGGCGGCATTGGCTCAAGATGCAATGTGCTCAGGGTACCATATTGATGGTTTTGGCCTCCAACGAGTATAATGAACAAGGCTATATCAAGGATTACAAAAATTTCAAAGCCCTGGATCATGAGGCATGATACACTTGGTCTGAATGTTTATCAGGAGCAAGGTGCTTTTAATCCTCTAAGAGACAATTCGTTTTTTTTTCATACCCACGCTTTTGTGAGTTATAATCAATCTCTGCGTAGTTACTGCTGGACTCTTGAAACTAGTGAAGGGGAGGCGATCGGCAGGATTTGCTTTACCTGGCAAGGGAAAGTAGCTGTTAGCCTTAGCAGGAGTTCATTCGGTAGCTTTGAACTGGGAGAGAATGTTCAGGAAGGGCAGTTGTCATTTTTTGTGGACCAGTTGTTACACCAGCTTGAAACATTGGGCTTTAAGCAGGTTCGGATCGTTTCTTTTCCAGGTGCATACCATGTATCACATTTCAACATTATCAACAAGGTGCTATGCGAGTTTGGTTTTAAAGTTATAGAAAGGCACCCTAACCATTATCTTCCTGTAAGTAATCAGGTATTCACCAGTCTTGTAAACGCAGATGAAAGGAGGTATTTAAACAGAGCCAAAAAACTAGGCTTTAATTTCAGACAGCTTGATATACAGTTTCTACCCCAGGTGTATAAGTTGATTTACTCAAGCCGGCAGAAGAAAGGTTATACAGTGAGTATGCCCTATGAAGACCTTGAGCAAACTATTTTAACATTTCCTGATCGCTATCTTATTTTCGGGCTTTTTCAACAGAGTCAAATGATTGGCTCCTCCGTATGCGTCAAAGTAAATCAGGGTATACTGTACGATTTTTACCATGGAGATGACTTGAATTTTCGAAAACACAGTCCTGTTGTTCCCTTACTTGAAGGTATATACAATTATGCACTGAGAGAAAATTATAAGCTACTGGATCTGGGCACCTCCATAGAAGAGGGGGTTTATGCATTCAAAAAGAATTTGGGGGCCAAGGCATCAGAAAAGATAATTTTTGAACGAAGTATTTAATTGCCCATGAACCTTCAAAAGCTTTTGCTTAAGCAATTTTTCAGTGTAGGCGCATATAAGTACCTCGGGGAATTGATCTTTTTTTTAAGCTCAGTAGTTATCTCACGACTATTGGCTCCAGAGGAGTTTGGAGTCATAGCAATGGCAACAATTTTTTATAGTTTTCTAATGCGATTTACGGATATGGGGGTTACAGAATCGGCAATACGTGAGGCTGGTGATAGATACTTTTACCAACGTCTGCAAAATCTTTTTCTATTAATTGGATTTGTTGTTGCTGTAATTATGGGGGTACTAGCGTATCCAATATCAGTTTTCTTCAATCAAAAAGAATTATTTCCCATAGGACTCACTTATGCGGTTATATTGTTTCTCTATGCTTTTCCAAAAGCAATGATTGCCTATCTGAAAAAAGAGGAAAAACTTGTGTTAGTAGCAAAAGTGGAGTTGGTAGTTGTAGTTTTTCAGGTGGTATGCACTATCATATTTGCTGGAGCAGGATTCTCCTATTGGTCTTTAGTTCTTCCTCATTTGTTCGCGCCTGTGCTTTATTATTCGCTTTATCAGAGATTTGTAAAATTGCCATTAATCGTGTTTTCAGTCTCTGATGTGAAAAATGCTTGGTTTAAGGTTAAAGCATTGGTATATACATTTGGCTTTTTAAACTTCATTCAGTATTGGGAGAAATCTGTAGACAAGTTATGGGTTGGAAAATTGTATGGAGAAACAGGATTGGGGTTGTACAATAGAGCTTATTCGTTAATGATTATGCCCGTTAGTTTGATTGAAGGTCTTGTTAATAATACTTTGCTTCCAATTTTAGCGAATAAAAAATTAAATAAAAAACAGGTTAAAAAAGAAATGATTAATTTCATTAAGCTGGCAAGCTCAATAATTGTACTTCCTATAATATTATTCAGTCTTTTTCCCTTTGAGTTATCCGTGGTTTTATGGGGAAGGGAATGGAGCAGTGTTGGTGCCTATTTGAGTTTATTGAGTATTGCACTTATCGTCATGGTGTTCAACAGGCTAGCTATTAATATATATATCATCCTTAGAAAAGAAAGGTTTTTACTTATTAGTGGAGGAGTTTCGGGCATTCTACTTGTTTCATTGATTACTGTAGGAGCGTTTTATTCTATAGAAACTATGATCTATCTATATCTGGCGAGTACCTTGTTTGTTAGCCTTCCTCTTACA
The DNA here is from genome assembly GCF_021389975.1 of Fulvivirga ulvae. Taxonomy (NCBI): domain Bacteria; kingdom Pseudomonadati; phylum Bacteroidota; class Cytophagia; order Cytophagales; family Fulvivirgaceae; genus Fulvivirga; species Fulvivirga ulvae. The sequence goes on along the minus strand of NZ_CP089981.1, from coordinate 940,366 downwards.
TGTTACTTGGGGTTTTTTAAATCCTTCAACTTTTCTATTGTCGAGATTTTAGATGTCATAGCTGTTCATTATTTTTCTGCTATACTACTTTATTTCTTTAGGTTATTTGGATTGAATGATCTAGTTGTATACCCTATTATCCTTCTTTTCATAGTGTCTGTTTATAGAATAGTTTGTTATATCAGAATGGTTGTTAATAATAATGGGTAGAGCAGAAAAGAGAAATATCATTCCTTCTAAGCGGATGTCCGAATTTAAAGAGGGTGGAGCTGTTTATGTGGTGAGGTGTATGATAAATAAATGTCCGTGTGGTAAGCCTCATTTGAACAATTGTGGGAGAGGCTTTTTTTCATTGTTTATTCAGGCAATATATGGGATAAGGTTTGCGGATTGGATACAAATACCATACAATATCAATTTTAGTAATGGAAGATACCTTTACTCTGACTTTAGATCAGATGGAAATGAAAATTTTTGGAATTATTACTTTGATCAACCTCTGAAAGCTTTACGAGAATATGATAGACCAGTTATTAACTTATATAATGAAGTTCATCCCCTGAGAATATGGAGTCGCACATTTTTTAATGATATCTATCAAAGTGTGATCCAAAAGCTAAAATATCAGCCAGAGGTTAAGGCTATTTTAGATGATACAAAAAAGCGCTTTGAAGGATATCATGTGCTGGGGGTACACTTTCGTGGTACCGATCATCCTGGAGAGATTCCTCCGGTAGGCCTGGAAAAATATCTGGCCGAGGTAGACAAAAGGATTAAGCACGTGGATAGACTTTTTCTAGCCACTGATGAACAGTATATTGTTGATCTTTTTAGTGACAAATATGGAGATAAACTGATCGTTAATGAGGTGGTTCGATCATTGAACAGTGAGGCGGTGCATGCTAACCTGCAAATAAGTGATAGATATCAATTAGGGCTGGATGCTTTAGTGGATTGCTATTCTTTATCGCTCTGTACATCGGCTATACTTACTCATTCCAACCTTTCTTATGCGGCGATGTTCTTTAACCCGGGGCTAAAATACAAGCTGATGGAGCGTTGGCAACCCAAGGTTAAACGCTTCAAAACCCTTATCTTATATTATCTTGATAAATGGGGTATTAGAAAATGGTAAAGACGGATCTGATAGAAATATTGCCTAAACCGGAAGCGTCCGTTCGTTGTGTGAACTGTCAATCTCAGACAGTTGATATTCATGGGTATTTATTTGAGGGAATCCATATACTTTTAGACTGCCTTTGCGAGAGCTGTAACACCACCTTTTATCAAACCTTGCCCATCTCTCATGATGCATTGTTTCCGATAGCTTTTTCTAAAAACGGACTCATGAGTAATTACAGTAAGAGGGCAGAGGTATGGCTGGCTAAGCCTTTAATACATGCTGTTACACGAAATATTACCATAAAACCTGTTATTGAAATAAAACAACATAAAAAATACGAAGAAGCTATTCTTCTGAATTGCCTGGATGACTGCTTTGGACATGTGTATGCCAAGCTTTGGAATGCGCAATTTCTCCTGGAGAAGTATCCGGAAAAATCTATAATAGTTCTAATCCCCCAAAAAATGGAATGGCTGATTCCGGAAGGAGTAGCAGAGGTATGGCTGGTTGATGTACGATTTAAGGATATGGAGAAATATATTGCCAACCTGGACGATCTGGTGAAGAAGGAAATAACCAGGTTTTCTCGTTTTTATGCGGCCGTGGCTCCGGTGTTTTTGGATACAGATAAAATAGACGACTATAAATTCCTGAGGATAGAGAAGTTTGATCTGAGGCAATTTAATGACCTGAAGCCCCGGGTAACCTTCGTACTTCGTGAAGACCGCTTTTGGCATGCTAACCGGGCTGAAGAGTTTTTGAACCACGTCCTTATCAAATTCAAATGGCAGCGATATTTTCGTAAGCTGTTGGTTTGGAGGCAGAATAAATTGGTGAAGCAAACAATACAAAGGATTAAGGCATATAATCCTGAGATCAGTGTTGTTATAACTGGGTTGGGTAGTAATGGTACTTTCGGTCGATTGGCAAAAGACCGAAGAACAGAGAGTATTTCATTAGCCGTTGAAAGGGAGTGGTGCGAGATCTATGCGCAGAGCCATGTTGTGGTTGGTGTACATGGGTCTAACATGTTAATCCCCACTTCTCTGGCGGCAGGGTTCATAGAGATACTTCCCGAGTATAAAATACCGCATATGGGTGAAGATACAGTGATGAGGTACTCAGGCAGGTATGCAATGCTTTTGGGCAGACATGTAGATGCTTTCATACGCCCTGCTTTGCTGGCACAGCATGTTTTGCATATGCTTACTTTTGGGGAACTCTACGAAGAGATAGAGAGTAATTCTTAGCTTTTGAAGGTTTGTTTGTACATGTTAGTAATGCCTTCAGTCAATCCAATTTGAGCATGATAACCCAGGGCCTCAATTTTGGAAATGTCCATGACTTTCCGTGGTGTGCCATCTGGCCTTGTATGGTCAAACTTTATTTCACCGTCGTACCCTACAATTTTCTTTATTAATAGTGCCAGCTCATAGATGGATATTTCTTTACCGGTACCTACATTAATAAATCCGCTTTCTGAATAATTGGTCATGAGGAAAACACAGGCCCTTGCCAAGTCATCTACATGCATGAATTCACGCATAGGCTTACCTGTGCCCCATAGCTCGACCGTGCGTGCTCCGGAAAGTTTGGCTTCGTGGAATTTTCGCATTAAAGCGGCCAGTACATGGGAGTTGTTCAAGTCAAAATTATCATTGGGGCCATATAGGTTAGGCGGCATTACTGAAATGAAATCGCGATCATACTGGTCTCTGTAAGCATCACACATTTTTATTCCGGCAATTTTGGCAATAGCATAAGGTTCATTGGTGGGTTCCAATGCACCTGTTAGCAGGTACTCCTCTTTCAGCGGCTGAGGTGCAAGTTTGGGATAGACGCAAGAAGACCCAAGAAAGAGTAGCTTTTTAACACCACTCTCATGGCTTTGATGGATTACGTTGGTCTGAATGGTCAGATTGTCATAGATGAAATCCGCCTTGTAGGTATCATTGACCAATATTCCTCCTACCTTGGCAGCGGTCAGAAAAACATAGGCCGGGCGTTCTGAAGCGAAAAAATCATGCACGTCGCTCTGATTGCGAAGATCTAATTCAGAAGATGACCTTTTGACTATGGAGGTAAAGCCTTCCGACTCCAGCCTTCTCACAATGGCCGATCCCACCATGCCGGTATGTCCGGCCACATATATTTTGTCTTGCTTGTTCAATGTTTATAGGGCGGTGTAGTGGTATTAAGGTCACTTTCCAGCATTTCTTTTATAATATCATTTAATGAATATTCCGGTTGCCACTTTAACTGCTCCCTGGCCTTACTGGCATTTCCCAAAAGCTCGTCAACCTCGGCTGGCCTGAAATACTCCGGATCGATCTTGATGACAACCTGGCCTTTTGTGAACTTATATTCAGGGTTCGTTACATTTTTTACAATACCTGTTTCATCAATGCCCGTACCTGAAAATTCCAGTTCCACACCCACAAGATCAAAAGCTTTAATTACAAACTCCCTGACGGTTGTAGTGATTCCCGTTGCTATCACAAAGTCATCGGGTTTCTCCTGTTGCATGATGAGCCACAGCGCCCTTATATAGTCTTTGGCATGGCCCCAGTCTCGCTTCGCTTCCAGGTTGCCGAGGTAAAGCGTTTCAGGGTGGCCCATAGCCATTTTACTTACGGCTTTTGTTATTTTCCTTGTTACAAAAGTTTCTCCACGATGCGGGGACTCATGATTGAACATAATGCCATTAGCAGCAAAGATATCATAAGCCTCTCTGTAGTTGACAGTTGTCCAATATGCAAAAAGTTTGGCTACTCCATATGGTGACCGAGGGTAGAAGCAAGTGCTCTCATTTTGAGGTACCTCCTGCACTTTCCCATAAAGCTCTGAAGTAGAGGCCTGGCAAAATCGCGTCTTTTTTTGTAATCCTAATAGCTTAATGGCTTCAAGTATCCTTAAGGCCCCAAGACCATTGACATTGGCGGTATATTCAGGTATCTCAAAACTTACCTTTACATGCGACATCGCGCCTAAATTATAGATCTCGTCGGGCTGTATCTTTTGAATTAGGGAAGTAATACTCATAGAGTCAGTCATATCGCCATAATGCAAAATAAGGTTCCTGTTAGGTTCATGTGGATCCTGGTAAAGGTGGTCAATGCGTTCTGTATTCAGCAATGAACTCCGCCTTTTAATACCATGCACCTCATAGCCCTTGTTAAGAAGAAACTCACTAAGGTAGGAGCCATCCTGACCCGTTATACCTGTTATTAAAGCTTTTTTCATTTAGGGATCTTGTATTAACAGGTAAATTTAAAAAATTGGTGTCCCATACTTACTATTTTTGTTCTTTATGCATACACCACTCGTTTCCATCATCTGCTTATGTTATAACCAGCAAAGATTTGTTAAAGAAGCAATTCTTTCTGCTCTCGAGCAAACCTATGAAAACATAGAGTTAATTGTGGTAGATGATGCAAGTGTTGATAATAGCCATCAAATCATCAATCAAATGGTGGAGAAGCATCCGAAAATAAAGTATTTCCCTTTGCCCGAAAATCTTGGGCATTGTGCTGCATTTAATGAGGGGCTTAAAAAGGCCGGTGGTGAATATATTATCGACCTTGCCGCTGATGATATTTTATGCTCGGAAAGGGTAGAGGAGGGGGTTAAGGCGTTTCAAAGAGGAGGTGATACCTGCGGCGTTAATTTCAGTAATGCAGAGCGTGTGGATAAATCCGGAAGGCATATCAGTTTTCACTATCCGATTGATGAACTTGGTCACTCAGTAGTGCCTGTCCCCGAAGGCGATGTCTTTGAGGAGGTGATCAGGCGCTATTTTATATGCTCCCCTACGGTTATGTTCAGGAAGGATATCATAGATGCAATGGGCGGTTACGATGCATCGCTGGCCTATGAAGACTTTGATTTATGGATCAGAACGTCCCGGGACTACAAGTATATCTATACCGATAAAGTGTTGATGAAAAAACGGGTTGTGTCAGGATCAGCAGGGCAGAAACAGTTTAAAATAAGAAGCACTTATCTACACTCAACCTTTAGGGTGTGCGAAAAGATCAGCAAAATGATCCGGAATAATAGTGAAAAGGAAGCGCTGAAAAAACGGATAAAATATGAGATCACCTTGTCTCTCAGGTTAATCAGTTTTGAGGTAGCGCTTAAATACTTCAGGCTGTTAAAATCTCTGAAATAGCCTATCGTCGGTTATCATCACCCTCAAGTATGCTTATGTAACTGATATACCGGCTTTCTGCAATCTCTCCGGTATCTACAGCATCTTTGATAGCACACTTCGGTTCATGGGTATGTGTGCAATTGTGAAACTTGCACTCTGAGCTGAGCTCCCTCATTTCAGGGAAATAGTCAGATAATTCATCAGGACTAATGTCAATAATGCCAAGCTCCTTGATGCCTGGTGTATCAATAATAAAAGTGTTGTCATCCAGCTTAAACATCTCAGCAAAAGTTGTAGTGTGCACACCTTTTTGTGCGAAGTCAGATACAGAACTGGTTTTTTGATCAATGTGAGGGGCTATTTTGTTCAGTATGGTAGATTTTCCCACACCACTATGTCCTGACAAAAGGCTCTTTTTGTTATGCAGTAGCTTTTTGAATTCATCTAGTCCGGTGTTTTTGGTGGCAGATATTTTTAAACACCTGATGCCTATTTTTTCATAGATGCTTATGATTTGCTCCAGCGCATTGTTTTGCTCTTTTTCAAGCAGGTCAATTTTGTTGAACACCAGTACCTGCGGAATACGGAATGACTCTGCAGTAACCAAAAAGCGATCAATAAAACCCAGCGATGTGCGAGGATAGACCAGTGTGGCAATGAGTATGGCCTGGTCAATATTGGAAGCTATGATATGACCCTGACTTTGGAGTTTTACTGATTTTCTGATGATGTAATTCTCCCGGGGCTTGATCTCGTCTATTAGTCCCTGCTCAGGGGCTTCTTCATCTATTGAAAAATTAACGTAATCGCCAACGGCAATAGGGTTAGTGGTTTTGAAACCTTTTAGCCTTAGTTTTCCCCGGGTGCGACAGGTATAGGTCACATTATTTTCTCCGAGTACATCATACCAGGAGCCTGTGGATTTCATCACTAATCCCTTCATGAATGAAGTATCGTTTTGCAGTAGTCAATTATTTTTCTGGTTGCACCAGTATTGTCTTTTACATAGCCAGTGTTGATCTGGCTTCCGATATTGTAGGTTGTTTCATCTGAGAAAGCCCTGAACTGGTTCCTTAATTCATCATATCCTGCCAGTGCAACCGCACCACCCAGATTGGTAAGGTCCAGCGCTTCCCTGAACTTGGTATAGTTTTTATTTCCGAAGAATACTGGTAACCCGAAGGTTGCAGGCTCTAAAATATTATGCAACCCCTGGCCATAAGCTCCACCTACATACGCATAATTGCCGTAGGCATACAAGCTGGACAACATGCCAATATTATCAATGACTAATACATCGAATTCAGAGGGATCTTTAAAGTCCTTAAGCTCCGAATAGCGAACTACTTTTTTAAGTAAATCTCTTTCTATTCGTTCAATAAATCTTTCTTCTATTTCATGAGGAGCTATTATGTACTTAAGATCAGTGTCATTGATAAATGGTATGAGTACATCGAGGTCTTCTGGCCAACAGCTACCAATGACCATTAACTTTCTGTTATTCTTAAAGCTGGCTACTTCGGGAAGCTCTTTTTTGTTCTTGCAGATCGTCATTACACGGTCAAAACGTGTATCGCCACTTACGGAGGCGTTTGTAATACCTATAGATTCAAGAAGTTTTAATGAACTGTTGTCCTGCACAAAAAAATAGGTGAAATTTTTCAGTATACATCTGTTGAAATTACCATACTTTTTGAAAAACAGTTGATTCTCTCTAAAAATGGATGATGTTGATAAAAGAGGGATTTTTCTGCAGCGAAGTTCTTTGGCATAGTAATGCCAGAACTCATATTTAACGAAAAAGGCAATTTGTGGATTTACCAGGTCCAGAAATTTCTTTGCGTGCTTTTTTGAGTCAACCGGCAAATAAAAAATGTAATCTGCACCTGAATAATTCTTTCTTACTTCATATCCTGACGGAGAGAAAAATGTGAGAAATATTTTATAATCAGGGTATTCCGTTTTAAAATCATCAATTAGAGGTCTTCCCTGTTCAAACTCACCAAGTGAGGCACAGTGAAACCAGGCTATAGATTCCTGATTTCCATCTACTGCTTTTTCGATCCTTTGGAACAGATTTTTGCGTCCTTCTACAAAAAGACGCGCTTTTTTGTTGAAAAGAGCCGCAATGCGGATAAAGACATTATAGAAAAATAGAGAAATATTGTAGATGAGTCCGCCCATATATATAATGGTACAAAATTAAAAACCCTCTGCAATACAGAGGGTTTTTTTCTCTATTTATTTTGTAGAGGAATTAATTCTTAGAAAGATACTGGGCTACACCGTCTCTTGTAGCTGACATAGCTTCTTTCCCTTCTTCCCAGTTTGCAGGGCAAACTTCGCCATGCTGCTGTACATGGTGCCATGCATCAACAATTCTTAGCATTTCATCGATGTTTCTTCCCAAAGGAAGGTCATTGATAGTTTCATGTCTTACAACACCATCTTTATCGATGAAGAAAGTTCCTCTGTATGATACAGGAGCCCCTTCGAATACAAGGTCTCCCTCTTCATTGTAGCTCCAGTCTCCGGCAAGTACACCATAGTTGCTTGCTACAGTTTTTGAGCTGTCAGCTACCAATGGGTAAGTTACACCTTCGATACCACCATTATCCTTGGCTGTCATTAACCAGGCCAGGTGTGTCTCTTCTGTATCGCAAGAGCAACCTACTACCTGTACGCCTCTTTTTTCAAACTCAGCCAGTTTAGACTGGAAAGCGTGGATTTCAGTTGGGCACACAAAAGTAAAGTCTTTGGGGTAGAAAAAGAAAATAACTTCTTTTTTGCCAATGTAATCAGCTAATGTGAAAGACTCAACGATTTCTTCTCCGTTTATTACGGCAGGAGCATTAAACACAGGAGCTTTTTTTCCTACTAGTGACATAGTTTTTAGATCAATTTTTATTTATTCTACATTTATTTAATTAAAACATCTTTCTCGGGATCAACCTTGTCTCCATTGATCTGGAGTGTTATATTCTTGATCTTAAGATTACTGACTCTTTTCTTTTTAAAGAAATTGAGAATCATATCATTCAGCTCATCGTCATAATAATCAATGATTTCACTGGTGTTGGTGCAGTAAATATGTCCATGATTATCGAGCTTTGGATCATATCGCATCTGCCCTTCATTCGTAGAAACCTTGGATAATAAGCCATTGTTTACAAATGTTTCTACGGTTTTGTAAACAGTTCCTAGCGATATACTGGGGTTGGCATCTTTAATATTTTCATAAATATGCTCAACTGTGGGATGATTATTCATCTGAAGTACAGCATCAAGTATTACAATACGCTGATGTGTTACCTTCAACCCTGATTCTGAGATCCGGTCTTTAATATGTGAATAATTTGTATTCAAAATAATTCTTAAATAAGAATAATTATTATCTAGGAATAACTTGCCGCAAACTTAGGAAGCGATTCGCTTACCTACAAGTTTTTAACAGACAAATTTGGTTACCACTTGTGGTACAAGGATATCTAAAGAAGACATATCAGGCAGGAATTTAATTTTTAAATATTTATATTAGTATTTCACCACAATTGATGTCTATGATGAAAAAAATTACGACAAAGCTAATGGTCGCAGTGGCCATCTTATTTTTTGGTTTTAATCAGGTGAAGGCACAGGATGACCTGGATAAATTGCTGGAAGCCGGGCTAAGTGATGCCAATCTTTTAATTGAGGGGTATGTTGAGCCGTTCATGAAGGGGTTTGGAACCAGTTTAGGAAGTGGCTGGTATAATACAGCAAAAGCTCATAAATCTGGGGGCTTTGACTTGACAGTAACGGTTAATGCTGCATATGTTCCTGATAAAGACTTGCTTTATGATCTTAATGCACTAAACCTCTCATCTAATTTCTCTTACGATAAGGATCAGGCTCCAACAATTTTTGGTACCAATGATGCGCAGCAATTGCCAACATACACGGTTACTGACCCCAATACCAATGAAAGTGTCTCATTTGATGCGCCTGAAGGGCTTAACCTGAAAGATGAAATAGGAATGCAGGCTGTTCCTGTACCCATGGCGCAATTAGGAATAGGGATTATCAAAAATACCGATATTAAGATCAGGTGGACTCCGGAAATAGAAATAGATGATAATGGTACATTCAAACTTATTGGATTTGGTATTATGCACGATGTTAAACAGCATATTCCTGGTATCAAAAACCTTCCGTTCGACTTGTCGGCATTTGTGGGATATACAAGTGTAAGTACAGATGTAGCTTTTGATGAAGAGGTGAACGCAGGTAGCGGAGGCGTGAGCACCACCAACGGATTGGGCGTATTTGATGTTAATACGCTCACTGTTCAGGGTATTATCTCTAAAAAATTCTCAGTGCTGACGCTGTATGGTGGCTTAGGCTTTAACCGTGTAAGATCTGAGCTTAAGCTGAAAGGAGACTATGTAGTTACTGATGATTTTGGTGTGGTGGATGAAGTATATACAGATCCTATTGACCTTTCCTTTAAAACGGGTGGCCCGCGTTTAACGGCAGGTATGCGTTTAAAACTTGCCATCTTTACACTCCATGCTGATTATACAGTACAGAAATATGATGTTTTAACGGTAGGTTTTGGTTTCAGTGTAAGGTAATACTTATATCAATATATAGAGAGGGCTGTTTTGATTCTAAACAGCCCTTTCTATATTCTTATTTTCCTTTATACTCAGGTTTTCTTTTCTCTATAAAAGCCTGCATGCCTTCACTCTGATCTTCAGAAGCAAAAGTCAGGTAAAAGTTCTTACGTTCAAAGGTCAGCCCTTCATCGAGGTGTGTTTCGAATGACCTGTTTACAGATTCTTTGGCAAGTTGAGCAGCTATAGGGGACATCTGCGCAATTTCCTCTGCCAGTTTTATGGCTTCATGCATATACATTTCAACTGGCACTACTTTATTTACCAGGCCATATTGCATAGCTTCTTCTCCTGAAATGAACCTGCCCGTCAATACCAGCTCCATTGCTTTTGCTTTTCCGATGGCCTTTGTTAATCTCTGGGTGCCACCGGCTCCAGGCATTACACCAATTTTGATTTCAGGTTGTCCGAACTTGGCAGTTTCCGAGGCAATGATCATATCGCAGGTCATAGCAAGCTCACAACCACCACCCAGCGCGAATCCGGATACTGCAGCGATCAATGGTTTTTTTGTTTTCCTTATCTGATCCCAGGTGCTAAACTGATCTATTTTGAGCATATCCACGGCAGATTTCCCTGCCATTTGCTTGATGTCAGCACCGGCAGCAAATGCTTTTTCATTGCCGGTAATAATTATAGTCCTTACGTTGTCGTCGTTGTCCAGTGCTTTTAACGCATCTCTGAGCTCTCCCATTAACTGCAGGTTTAGGGCATTGAGCTCCTTCGGCCTGTTTAGTTCTATGAGGGCAATGTAAGGTTTATAGTCAGGGGTAACTTTTATGAATTCCATTTTATTTGTTAGGCTTTTGTTCAAAGCCGCAATAAAATGAAAAGCCGCCTTTTTTCAAAAGGCGGCTCCAACTAACCATACTAAACAGGTGAGTAAAAAGTGCTATGTTACTGTTATATACTAGTGAGCTTTTGGAAGTAACCTTTCTTTTGTTTCTTTTGTTGAAATTATTATTATCAAATCATTGTATTACAGTTATTATTGATGTAGCTGTAAGTTAATGTAAATTAGTGCAGTCAATAGTTGAGCAACATTAATTTTAAAGTTATGATAAAAGTCCTTTTCGTGTGTCTGGGCAATATTTGCAGATCACCACTTGCTCAGGGGTTGATGGAAATGAAAATTGATGAGTTGGGCCTTAATGATCAGATAAAAGTGGATTCATGTGGTACCAGCCAATATCATATTGGTGAACAGCCTGATGAGCGCACATTGAAAAATGCCTTAAAGAACGGATTAAAGCTGGAGCATCAGGCCAGGCAATTTTCCAGAAAAGACTTTAGGACTTTCGACTATATCGTGACCATGGATAAGGCAAATATGGATTGTGTCAAAAGGCTCGATCAAACCAATGAATTTTCTGATAAGTTTATGTTGATCAGAGATTTTGACCCCGTAGATAAGGGAGCCGATGTGCCTGACCCATACTTCGGAGGAGAAGAGGGGTTTCAGCATGTTTACCTGATCTTGCAGCGCTCTGTAAGCGAGTTTTTAAATCAGATAATTAAAACACATGGGCTAAATGTTTCGATAAGCTAAGGAGCTATCAAAGCCCTGTAATTATTCCTTGAGATTTGCTCCAGCAGTATCCTTTGATCATTTCTGTATTTATTCAATATTTCCTGAGCATAGTTTTTGACCGTAATCAGTTTTAACCCTGTGTTATATCTGATATCAAAATGAGTCTTTAAAGACTCTAGCAGCTTTTCAAGTTTGTTAAATTCATAATCCACGACTATGGAAAAAGAAATAGCCGAATTCTGCATGATATTGATCTTCATATCAATTTCGGAAAGACTTTTAAAGATCATGCTCAGGTTCTCTTCATTAATGAACGTGTAATCTATAACTTTAAAAGATACCAGACACTGCTCATTTTTTATAATGATAGTAGGTGGGAGCGCTTTTATTTTACAATCATGTATGATGGTGCCTGGCTCATCAGGATGATCAAAACTCCTGACGTAAAGCGGAATCCCCTTGTTAGCCAGGGGCTTGATTGTTTTTGGGTGAATGACCGATGCTCCGTAATAGGTCATCTCAGCAGCCTCTTTATATGGCAGCTCGCTGAATAAAACTGCATCTGGAATTATCTTGGGATCAGCGTTAAGAATACCGGGTACGTCCTTCCAAACTGTAACTGACTCTGCATCAAGGCAATAAGCAAAAATTGCGGCTGTAAAATCTGATCCTTCACGTCCCAGCGTAGTAGTGAAGTTGTTTTCTGACCGGCCTATAAAACCCTGGGTGATCAGGATATTTTCAGCTGCCTTCTGGGCTATATCATGTCTTATCAGCTCCTCAGTCAACCTCCAATCTATCCGTCCCTCTCTGAAGCTATTGTCAGTTCTTACATATTCCCGTGCATCCAGCCATTCCGCATTACAGTCTTTTTTATTTAGATAGGCAGCGATAATTCTGGTAGATATAATCTCCCCTTTAGAAACAATCTGGTCATAAAGCTGGTTGTATTCATAGTTTTGAACCAGTTCGTGCCGAAGGTCATTGAAAATTTCAGAAATTTCAGTAAAGATCAGATCATTGGTATCAAAAAGTTCTGAGCATATATTATGATGGTAGTGGTAGATTAGCTCAATCTCTTCCTCGAAATTACGATTATTAAGCTTGGCGGCTATTACGGCTTCCAGTGCGTTGGTGGTTTTACCCATTGCAGAAATTACCACTACCAATTTTTCATTTGAATAGCTACTGATTATGTCACACATGTTTCTAATAGCATCAGCATTTTTTACCGATGCTCCGCCGAACTTAAATACTTTCATTTCGCAAACGATTGAATAATTATTTTATGCTAAATTTGCCCTCAAAATAGCAGTTAAAATTTCACATAATAAAGCCTTTACCAATTTATGGAGGATTCTCGCATAGCCCTGCCCATAGGGACAACCCTGGATAGATACATAAAGAAAAAACAAGATGAGTTTCAATATGCTACCGGTGAATTGTCACAATTGTTGCGTGACATCGCTCTTGCCGGGAAAGTAGTAAACAGGGAAATCAATAAAGCAGGACTGATCAACATTGTAGGCCCGATAGGGGCTCAGAATGTGCAGGGTGAAGATCAGCAAAAACTCGATGTGCTCGCTAATATCAGGTTTATCAGGGCACTTACCAAAGGAGGAGAGGCTTGTGCCATCATTTCTGAAGAAGATGAGGAGATAACAGACCTTAGCAATGATGGTAAATATGTAATAGCGATTGACCCGCTCGATGGTTCATCTAATATCGATGTAAATGTATCCATAGGAACTATATTTTCAATTTATCGACGGGTTACTCCTGTTGGTACGCCAATTACCAAAGAGGACGTAATGCAGAAGGGTAAAGAGCAGGCTGCTGCCGGATATCTGCTTTACGGCTCTTCGACTATGCTGGTATACACTACCGGTCATGGCGTTAATGGCTTTACATATGAACCTTCTCTGGGAGAATATTTCCTCTCTCACCCCAACATGAGTATCCCGGAAGATGGTAAAATATATTCGATCAATGAAGGGTCGTATAATAGCTTTTCGGCGCCTGTAAAGAATTATGTTAACTTTTGTAGAGAAAACAATTATTCAGGAAGGTATATAGGGTCTTTGGTTGCTGATTTTCATAGGAACCTTCTTAAAGGAGGTATTTATATGTACCCTCCCACGGCGGCTTCTCCAAACGGAAAACTTAGACTGTTATATGAGTGTAATGCGCTGGCCTTTATCGTTGAGCAGGCAGGCGGCACTGCATCTACAGGTACACAACGAATTCTTGATTTGCAACCGGAAGAATTGCATCAGCGGGCTCCGCTATTTATCGGGTCAAAAAATATGGTGAATAAGGTGGAGGAGTTTTACAAAGGCTAACTACTATATTTCCTCCTTGTAATAACTTTCTGAAGCTCTCGCTGCACAATTAGCTCAGCCAGTCTTGGAGCAATATCATTAGGATTTTCAACGGTTAGTACCTGCCTGACCTTATTTTCACTGATATCTATCCTGTACAGGGCATTAAGTAAGCGCGTCATATCACGATCAAGCAAATAGTTAATTACCGGGATCAACAACTCTTTTAAGTCATCTATAGAAGCTATTGATCCCGGTAGTGCATCATGATCCAGCGAAAGATCTTTTTTGATTAAACTGACGGTTTGCAGAACGTCGTTTGATGGCATTATTCAGGCTTTTCCTTTTTGCTTGCTTTTGCAGGCTTTTCCTTTTTCTCTTCTTTTTCAGAGGCCTTCTCTTCGAGAAGTTCAGGAGCATTTTGTTTCAGGGCGTTGTACCAGTTAACTACTTTCTTGATATCAGAAACATATACACGCTGAGGATCATAGTCAGGAATAACATGCTTGATGAATGCCTTCAATTCATCAGGCTCGGAAGTGGCAGTGACGCCCAAATCTCCGTCAAACTCTTTATTTATTTGTCTGAATACATCTTCAAGAGGTCTTGATCCCTCCTGATCAGTTGTGTAAATCGAGATATCACTCAGTACAGAAATTCTTTGGGTAGCACTGGCTACCAACTTTTGTTTTTTATCATCTAATGACTCCAGAATTACCCCTGTTCTTGTAGGCTTTACTATTTTGAAAAGCCCACCTTTACCGGCTACAGATGCGATGTCACTATAATCCATATACTAAATACTTTTTTAAATTTTGAACCTCAAAGCTACCTTAATATTTTATTATTTACTAGCAGATATCAGGCCATCTATATAATTCAACACATCCTCTTTTCCAGTGCCTGTCTGTGATGAAGTGGTGAGCATATCAGGTAGCTTTTCCCAGTATTTAAGCAGATGTTTTTTGTACTTTGCTACAGATGACTGTGTCTTGTTCTTTGATTGTTTATCAGCCTTTGTAAATATTATAGCCATAGGCAGGCCTACTTCTCCCAGCCAGTTAATAAACTCTACGTCAATTGGTTGTGGGGCGAGCCTTGAGTCCACCAGTACAAAGATGCAAATAAGAGTTTTTCGCGTGACCAGATAATCGTGGATCATGGCACCCCATTTTTCTTTTTCGGTCTTTGCTACCTTAGCCCAACCGTATCCGGGTAAATCCACCAGGTACCAGTTATCATTAATCAGAAAATGGTTTATTAATTGTGTTTTTCCGGGTTTCCCTGAAACCTTGGCTAACTTTTTATGATTAGTTAGCATGTTAATTAATGATGATTTGCCGACATTCGAGCGGCCAATGAATGCAAATTCTGGAAAATCTGCCTCAGGACACTGGTTATGGTTGCTACTGCTTGTAACAAAGTCTGCTTTGGTGATTTTCATTATATAAGGATATGGTTACGAAAAATAGAAACATTTAGCTATATTTAGTAGCTAATCAGTAACCTTGTATTTTTTTAGTGTTAAAGTAATACTTCAATTCAATTTTAAGTATTATAATTGTTAATTAATAACTGAATAAAGTTTTTACACATTAATACACTGCTATTTTTTTAACTTAAATATTTTTAAATTGAGCAGCAAATATCATCACAAAATGTATAAACGGCTTAGGTTTTTATTTTTTATTGTACTTTTTCTCTGTTTTGCATTAAAAGGTTTTTCGCAGGTAAGCCCGGAAAACAAGAAATTGGCCGAAGACCTCATTTTGACAGCAGAGGAAATTATGGCTGCAACTCAGGCCATGGATCAGGCAAGGGAGATGTATGTACAAGCTGTAGAGGCAGACCCTACCAATATAAAGGCTAACTATATGGCAGGTGATTTTCACTTGCGCACTGTAGGAAAAGACCGTGCAGTAAAATACTTTCTCAAAGTACTTGAGCTAAATCCCGAATATCGTTTCGATATCACATATTGGATTGGAAGAAGCTATCAGTACGGAATGAATTTCGACAAGGCCCTTGCATATTACAATCAATACAAAGCCAAACTTATACAGCATGATGGTTACCGTGGCAGGGACCGCACCGAACTCCCTGAAGTAGAGAGAAGGATATATGAGTGTGAAAATGCCATTGAATTTGTGGCCAATCCTGCGCACTATTCTATTGTGAATGTTGGGAACGCCATTAACTCTGAGTACGAAGAGTATGCTCCTGTACTTAATGAAGATGAAACGACCATGATCTTTACATCAAGAAGAAAAGATGGTAACCTGAACCAAAACGTGGACAGGGATAACAAACCTTTTGAAGATATATTTATTTCTAAAAAGACAGGTGGAAAATGGGGGGCGGCAAAAAACATCGGAGACGTTATTAACACTCCATACCATGGGTCAAGTTTAGCACTTTCTGCTGACGGTAATCAGCTGTTTCTTTACAAGGATGACAATAACGGAGATATCTATGTCTCTGAACGCAAAGAAGATGATACCTGGACTTTCCCTCATCCGCTAAGTGAAAATATTAACTCATCAGGTTTTAAAGAAAACGCAGTTTCCATATCTCCTGATCAAAGCATTTTGTTTTTTGCCAGCGACAGGCCCGGAGGTCAGGGCGGTATTGATATTTACTACAGCATCAAGGATCGCAACGGTGAGTGGACCAGGTCAAAAAATCTTGGGCCTGTAATCAACACTTCATATGACGACGACGGTCCTTTTATTGATTATGATGGAAAAACCTTATATTTCAGTAGCCAGGGCCGCAAGGGCATGGGTGGTTACGACCTCTTCAAGTCTGTATATGACAGTGCTGCCAATGAATGGAGCGAACCGGAAAACCTTGGATATCCTATCAATACGCCAGATGATGATATTTACTTTGTTAGTACCAAAGATGGAAAGCGCGGATATTATGCATCAGTCAGAGAAGACGGGCTTGGGTATACAGATATTTATATGGTTACAATCCTTAAAGATGGAGAGGTAGGAGAGACCATAGCTTCTAAGAAGGTGGATAAAGAAGAAGTAAAGGAGCCTGAAGACAATGGCAGAAAGATTGATAAGGTGAAGCAAGAGGAAACTGAACAGGAAGAAGTAAAACAAGAAGAGGTAAAACAGGAGGAAGTAAAGCAAGAGGTTAAACCTCAACTTCAACCGGTAACGGTAAATGTAACAGTTCTGGACGAAGATAAACAGCCGGTGGACGCCAAGGTGAGTCTTAAAGGTTTGTCGGATAATGTTGTGGCTGGCAAGAGTAATACAGGTACAGGATCTTATCAGTTCAAAATTACCACCCCCGATGCCAAAACATACCGCTTGTCTATTGAAAAAGATGGATATGTATTCCAGAATCTGGATATTGCGGTAAAGCCTACAACTGAACCGCAGATCATAAACAGAACTATCAATCTGCAAAAGCTCAGAATCGGAACCCGTTCTGTTCTGCGCAATATCTACTTTAACTTTGACAAGGCCACTTTCAAAGACGAATCTTACAACGAGCTTAATAAGCTCGAGACCATGATGGCTCAGAATCCGGGTATGGAGATTGAAATCTCGGGACATACTGATAATATTGGTTCAAAAGATTATAATAAAACCTTGTCTCAAAGACGAGCCAATGCTGTTAAGGATTATTTGGTTAAGAAGGGTATCGATGCCAGAAGAGTGACAGCGGTAGGATATGGTGAAGAAAGACCTCTGGCCAGCAATGATGATGAGAAGGAAGGAAGGGAGTTGAACAGAAGGGTAGAATTCAAAGTAATAGGCGGCAAATAATACCGTAATAAATTGTGAAAGTGGGCTGTTTCAAAAAGCCGGTTTGGCCAGAATATTGAAACAGCCCTTTTTAGCCGACAGTCCCGAGGTTTTGAGAGATAAGCGGCAACCCTGTACTACCTTTTGCAAAGCAGAACCTTTATTAGGAATTACTAACCGGATATAGGATATTTGCAACAGTTTTAACAAACCCTTTCCCAAAGGGTTATAATGCAAATAGATAATGGCGGTAGTACCTTACAAAGAGCAACGGTCGGGTAAAAAAGAGCAGGTAGCTGAAATGTTTAACAGTATCAGCAAGAAATATGATTTTCTGAATCATTTTCTTAGTCTGGGCATAGATATTCTTTGGAGAAAGAAAGCCATTAGCCTGCTTAAGGAAGATAATCCCAAACTTATACTTGATATTGCCACCGGCACCGGAGATTTTGCTATTGAAGCCCTTAAGCTGAATCCCGACAAAATAATTGGGGTGGATATCAGTGAAGGGATGCTTAATATGGGCAAGGAAAAGCTCAGAAAGAGGAAACTGGACAATAAAATAGAACTCCAGCTGGGGGATTCTGAAAAGCTATTGTTTGATGACAATAAGTTTGATGCAGTCATCGTTTCTTTTGGTGTAAGGAATTTTGAGGATCTGGAAAAGGGGCTTGCTGATATGTATCGGGTACTTAAACCCGGAGGTAAAACAGTAATACTTGAATTTTCAAGACCAGCGAGATTCCCATTTAAGAACATATATAACTTTTACTTTAAAGCAATTTTGCCTAAAATTGGTAGATTGGTTTCGAAAGACAGGGCCGCTTATACTTATTTACCAGAGTCAGTACAGGCGTTTCCTGATGGTGAAAGATTTTTAGAAATATTAAAAAAAGTAGGTTTTAAAAATACTCAATGCAAGCCCCTAACATTTGGCGTAAGTTCAATATACACTGGAGTAAAGTAATACTATCGGCACTAGTTGTGCTCACTTGCTCTTCTGCGGCGTGGTCGCAGCGCCAGGTGGGTATCAATAACCCAAATTATGACGACAGGTTCATAAGCTATGGTTTCTTAATAGGGCTTCATACCTCTGCATATCAATTAAAATATTCTGATGCTTTTGTAAGCAGGTCGTTAGACTCGTTATACTCTATTTCGCCCCGTTGGTCAGGAGGCTTTTCCCTCGGATTCATTGTGAATATGAGGGTAGCGGATTTTTTAGATGTGAGGGTACTTCCTACAGTGGCGTTTTATGAACACTCATTAGAATATCAGCGATTGGATCTGCCCACAATCAATGAGTTAGTAGAAACCACAGTAGTAGAGCTGCCAATTCTGCTAAAATACAAATCGGAACGCCGGGGTAATGTGAGAATGTATTTTGTCGGAGGCGTCAAGCCCGGACTGGAAGCATCAGGCAAAAACGATGTGGAGTCGGTTGGAGATGATAATCTTAATATCAGAGAATTCAATATGTCGGTAGATGTTGGCTTTGGAGTAGACTTGTATTATCCACTATTTAAGTTTTCTCCTGAAATCCGGTTCTCACGGGGGATCCAAAATATGCTGGGTACAGCCCAAAATGAATTCAGTGCCGGTATAGATCGGTTAAATACAAATACCATAACACTTTATTTTCTCTTTCAATAAATGTCAAAACGTACTGCGCTTATTACAGGAGCTACCTCTGGAATCGGTCTGTCAACGGCCAGAGTGCTGGCTCAAAATGATTTTAATCTGATAATATGTGGAAGAAGAGAGGAGCGCCTAAGAAAATTGGAACAGGAGCTGAGAGGTTATTGTGAAATTACCTCTTTATCATTTGATGTCAGAGATAAGGCCAGTGTAGAGGCTACTCTGGGTGCTCTTCCAATCTCCTGGAAGAATATTGATGTGCTGATCAATAATGCAGGAAATGCGCACGGGCTGTCCCCAATTGATCAGGGGGATATTGACGATTGGGATGCCATGATCGACATTAACGTTAAGGGTTTATTATATGTATCCAAAGCTATTATACCAGGTATGGTTGACCGTAATAGTGGACACATCGTTAATATTGGCTCTATAGCGGGCAAAGAGGTGTATCCGAATGGTAATGTCTATTGCGCATCGAAACATGCTGTAGACGCTATTAACAATGGTATGCGCCTGGATTTAAACCGATACGGTATTAAAGTGACTGCCATCAACCCCGGTCTGGTTGAAACGGAGTTTTCTATGGTACGATTTAAAGGGGATAAGGAAAGGGCTGATAATACCTATAAAGGTATGATACCACTAACACCGGAAGATATTGCAGAAACCATACTATTTGTAATAACAAGGCCGGCTCACGTAAATATTAGTGACCTGATCATTTTTCCAACAGACCAGGCCAGCTCAACTATTGTCAACAGATCATAGGAAAATCTCTTTGAGTGGAGAGTCTGCTATATCATGACCGCCTTTAAATGAGATTACTGAGGGTTTTACCTCCACCATTTTAGATAGTTCTTTCATCTCTTCCATTCTATCCTTGGTTAGAAAAGGATCTTCAGTGCCGTAAACATAGTATATTTTTTTACCAGAGAACTGATGGGAGGCCTTCTCAAAGTTCATGTCGGGTGGAAAAATCCCTGCCCAGAGAATGAGCTTTTCAAAGGATATGTGGCTCATGGCGGCCCATCGGGAGGCAGTGGCTGCTCCCTGCGAAAAGCCCACTATTGATGTTTTAAGGTCTTTCCTGCCTGCCGTGAGTTGCTGGTGTATTGCGGTAAGGTAATTAATGTAATTTTTAATATCGGTTAGCCTTTCCTCTTTCGTCATCCATGTAGCACCTACTCTGCCACTGAACCCCTCCAGGTAGAACCGTGAGAGCCCCTCGGGGGCTACTACGCAGATTTCATCATTATTAAGGGCATTAAATTTGCGTATAAAGTACTGGGCTTGCTGACCGTATCCGTGAATAACATAAATTAGCTGTTTTGTATTAGCAGTAATTTCTGCTGACTGGAAATATCTTGCCTCAAATCCAAAATTGATACTCTCCTGTCTCATATTGGGAAAATAAAAAAGCAGGCCCCTGAAAGGAACCTGCCCTGATAAAATTCTTATTGTAGCTATCTTTTAAAACCAAGCGCACTTCCACCACAGAACTGATTGCTATTATCAAAGGTGTATTGGATATAGTAGATGCCTGTAGTGTTGCAAGGATAGGCAATGGCTGAGATGAACTGACCATTTAATTTGCTACTTGCGACCTGGTTTCTGTTGCTGTCAAATAGAGATACAACGATGCCGTCGGTACTTTCCCCAGTAGCACATACATTGATCATATATTGAGTGCCTTTGGTAAATACGTAAGAGTATTCAACCTTGGTTTTAGAGCCTCCCTGACCGTCGATCTTATAGCTTTTCAGGAAGTTAAAACCCGAAGCTAGTTTAGGGATACAGGCATCTGTGTATTGTTCCGGATTGCACTGGCCCTTTGCAGAGCCACCCGATAACAGGAAAAATAAACCCACAACAAAAACTGAATAAATTGCCTTTTTCATATTACGCATGTTTTCCTCTTAACTAATTACTTTTTTTCTGATGGAGTTAACTACATCCTTTATATTATTGACATTCTCCTGAGTGATTTGTATTTCACTGGAACTATTGTCTTTGATTACCATTACTCCATCTACTATTTCAAATGTCGATTCTTTATAAGTCTTGATTATTTTAATAGACTCGTATTGCTCTTGCAATTTCTGCATGTCCTCCAAAAGTGATGCCATATTTTTATCAACTTCCTGATAGAAGGATAAAAGCAATACTATATTTTCTAAAATGATCTTTTGCTCTCCAATTGTTTCCTGTAATTCTTTATTGGAAGGGTCTTTTGCAGATACCTGACAGGTGATGTGCATAGCTTCTAGCCAACCTCCTGTAAGTAATAGCACACTCAGGTTTGCCCGGTTTTGTTCCTGCAAATAATGATTGATACTATTGAAGTTCTGGGTTGTAATAAGCAGCAGAGAGTCAAGGTTTTTACTGTTGGTCGCCAGGCGCCCAATGGTTTCTATATCAAAGAACTGTCCTATGCTTAGTCCGTCGGCAAGCTCCTTAATCGCTGTCATATAATCTAACCCATCCTGATTTTGCTCATAGATATTGGTATAGCCAAGGTCAGTTCCATAGATTCCTAGGTTTAGAGCTTTGCGATAGTTACTGTTGTATTTTGAAATGTTATCAGGAGAGTTAAGTAAATTCTTGTCGTACTTTGTTCCTGACTCTCGCAGCAACACGGAAATCTCCAAAGGAGATGGGATTTGCTGTATAATGCTGCTGATTACTTCTTCAGATATAGCAGGACCCTCTATTTTTGTGGAATCCAGACTTTCCAGAAATGCTTGTTCATCGGGTTTCTTACTTGAATCACAAGCAGATATTATTAAAATCAGCAATAAACTGAATGATAAGATCCTCATAGGTAAAACATTAAAAAGTGATAACAAAATTATAAATTCCTTTATCTATTACAAACCATAACTTGTTTTTAGGATAAGTTATTCTTCTCCTTTACGTCCAAATTTAATTTTGCCAAAAGCTTCAATGCCTTTCTTCAGCAATTCAAAGTAAAGCGTAAAATAGAGAATTAATGTCATTATCCAAATTACTATCATATTAAAATAATATGTATCGACATAACTTCCTAATAAGTACTTCTTTGGAGCAAAGAAATGTGTTCTGTAATCAAAGAAGTGGGCAGGATTTTCGGGGTCGTTATATATGGGGTTGATCTGCTGGATCAATTCACCTTCATATTCTATTATTCTGTCCTTTTCATTGATATTCATCACAAGGTCTGCCAGGCTTTCATTATAATACTTATTTTTATACTCATTCAGGTTGTAATCGTAGTCTTTATTGTTCTCAAAGAAGTAAACCATATTATCTCTTTTGGCTACTGTTTTATTATACACATCCTGATAATGCGTTTTGAAAGCACTAAAATACTGTTCTAGCTGACTAATTTTTTCTTTGCTAAAATTCTCAATTGTTAAGTCCTTGTTAATATCGATATTTTCCAGACCTTCCCTGAAAGGTTCGTCGGTAAGCTCCTGTCTTATGATAGACAGGTCTTTGGTTACTATTGCTTTCACGGAGTCATTATTATCTTCGAAATGATCAGCAATATAGCCGAGTCTCTTTTTCAGATCTTCAACAATATAAGATGACTTGAAGTCTGCGTCTGCTTCTATTTTTTCCAGTTCATAATATGGGTCTTCATATGGGTTGTTTTTAAACTGCCGTACAGCCAGAGCTTCATAAGCCCAACGCGATGCCATGAAATCTGCTACTACAGGTACCTTACCTTTTGTGCTGATGATATTATTCAGTTTATCAAAGCTGAATAATAGCCCGCTAAGGATCATCTGTGGTATTAGCAGAAGGGGTATTAGCACATATACAGTAACCGCCGAATTGAAGGCACTGGAAATGTTAAGTCCTAGTACATTGGCCATACACGATGTAGTAAATAAGACGAACCAGAACGCGAAGGTCATCTCCCTGATTTCGAGGATCAGGTTGCCAATGAGCACGAAGGTGAAGGTCTGAATAGCCGAAAGAAGGAAAAGAATAAACAATTTGGACATTAAGTAGCTGTTCCAGCTAAGGTTGAGGAACGACTCTCTTTTAAGAATTTTTCTATCTCGGATTATTTCTTCCGCACTCACCGTCAAGCCCATAAATAAAGCTACAATTATGCTCATAAGCATAAAAGCAGGTATGTTTTCATTAAACCTGAAAAGGTATTCATTCCCATAAGGTGAACTCTTGTATCTAATGATAAACGCCAGAATAAGTGCGAGTAGGGGAGCTTCCAGCAGATTAATAAGCAGATATTGCTTATTACTTATCTTACTCAGCAGATCTCTCGTTGTGAATATCACCGTCTGTTTAAATTTATTCGGGATATCCAGGGAATGTGGTGGCTCTTCGGTTACATCTTCGACCTTTTCAATGCTAAAATTTTCTTTGAAGCTATCGTTCCACTGCTGAGGGTTAATTTTCCTTTTATTGGTAAGCTGCCCGTATTCGTCAACTACTTTGGCTTCAATAATATTGAAAATCTGCTCTGGGTTTACATTTCCGCAGGTTTCACACTGCCCTCTCTGGCTGTCAACCTGATTGGTTGCTTTTTTGAAATATGTAACAGCCTCTACAGGATTGCCGTAGAATACAGGGTATCCTCCGGTATCCATCATATACATTTTGTCAAACATTTTATAGATGTCTGATGAAGGCTGATGTATAACTACAAATATGAGCTTTCCCTTAAGGGAAAGTTCTTTTAAAAGATCTATTACATTTTCAGAGTCCCGGGAGGAAAGGCCTGATGTAGGTTCGTCTACAAAGAGTATTGCAGGTTCCCGGATTAGTTCCAAGGCTATATTTAGCCTCTTTCGTTGTCCACCGCTTATGGTTTTATCAAGAACACTACCTACTTTAAGGTCTTTACGTTGATCCAGACCAAGGCTTTCAAGTACATCGAGTACCCTCTTGTTCAATTCTTCCTCGGAATAGGTTGCAAAGCACAGTTTTGCATTGTAATAAAGGTTTTCATATACCGTTAGCTCTTCAATTAGCAGGTCGTCCTGAGAGACATACCCGATTACTCCGTGTATGCGCTCTTCATCTTCATGAATATCAAAACCATTAATTCTTATACTGCCTTTTGTAGGGGTTTCTATGCCTGCCAGCACATTGAGGAGGGTTGTTTTTCCTGCGCCACTGGCCCCCATTATACCTATAAGCTTGCCAGGGCCTTCAGCTATCCGGACGTCTCTCAGGCCGAGTGCTCCATTGGGGAAACGAAATTCCTCAATCTCAGCATTGAATGACAGCTTGGTGGTATTAAACTCTTCATTGAAAAGGGAAATAAGATCGCTATAGTACAGTGCTGCTCCTTGCGGAGTTTTAATTGTACTGCCATGAGAGAACAGGTAGACCCTGTTCTTTAGCATAATGAAACCATTAAGTACGATCTCATCTTTGCCCAGATACTTAGTGAAATACATGTCAACGCTCTTCACTCTTAAGAAGATGAGGTTGCCATGTATTTCTGATTGTAAGTGCTTGGCTTCACCGTCCCCGTCGTTGCTTTCATTACTATTGATGAGCAACAGGTCGTTGAAGTTAAGCTCTTTTATATCTTGCTGAATAACAAAGCTTTCTATCAGCTTGTATTCATCTTTAACAATATTAAATACGGTACTGATCGTGTCAATGATCTCCATCCTTTGAGGGGTGAAGTTCTGGTCAGAACCTACCAACTCAAGAATTTTGATCAGTACAACAACCTTTTGTTTTTGAGTAAGGGTTTTGTTGATCTTTTTGCAAAGGCCGAGAGTTTTTACAGAGTCCCTTACCGATGTAAGCTTACGCTTTTTGGTGGTGTTTTCTTCTCCGGAATCTTCGTCTTTGGAATCCTGGTTATAACCTGAAAATTTATCATAAAGCTCAAGGTATTCCTTAACCGAATCCTGATCTAATTCCTGCTTAAAGAAACTGATAACAAACTGCCTTTCCTTCTCAGTAACGCCACCATCTTGCTTTGTAATAATAGCAAATAATTGTGTCAGTGCTTTAAGTATTTCCTCACTCATAGGTTAGTTCCCTATACTTAATTGTTAGTTTAAAAAATTAGGAACGGGATATTAATAGGTTTTGAATTCGAATGGAATTTCAACCAGTTCTGAAAATTCCTCTCCGGCTTCTTCCATATCCTCGTCATCTTCATGAAAGTACCAAAGAATATTTACACCATCTATATCTTCAAGCGCAGATAGTACATCCAGTATGAGCTTTGAAGAAGCAGTGTTAAAGTATTCCAGTTTAAACATGAAATCTGTACTAGGATTGGGGGCTTTAGAGTACTCGTCAATCCAGTCGAGAACCGGCTGATAAAATTCAGCAGAATCTTCCGGAAGGGATCTCCCTGAGATTTCAAAGATGCCGTTTCCTTTATCCAATATAATTTTTGGGGTATCTTCAGTGCCTTCTAAATTAAGTATTTCCATTTTATGTTAATTTAAAAAAATAGTGAT
This sequence comes from Fulvivirga ulvae, assembly GCF_021389975.1. Classification (NCBI taxonomy): domain Bacteria; kingdom Pseudomonadati; phylum Bacteroidota; class Cytophagia; order Cytophagales; family Fulvivirgaceae; genus Fulvivirga; species Fulvivirga ulvae. The sequence continues at coordinate 914,732 of NZ_CP089981.1, read as the reverse complement.
TCAGAATGATTTTAAACTCTAGCTATTGAGGATTTTAGGCAAAAAAACGAATCTCCGTCTTCCATGTCAAGAAACTCATATTCCAGTTTTCTGCCGGACTTTCTGGCCATATCTACAAAACCTAGACCAGCTCCTCCTTTATCGGAGATCTCTGTGTTCTTAATAATATCCTTATATAAAGTTTTCAGGCCTTCCTTATCAAGGCTATTGATCTGATCCAGCTTGCTTTTCAGCCCGTCAACTTTATCTCTTTTGATCGGATTACCGGAAACAATGATATACTCGTTGTCCTGCTTACCTATCATGAACACCGCAGAGTGATTATTCTCAACATCATCAGCATGCTTAACTATATTTTGAAGGCACTCGACCATTACGTTGAATACCTTACGTTTAATGCTGGACTCTTCACCTGATGAATCCATATTTCTTTCAGCCATGGCTAATACTGATTTGGTAATTTCCTGGGTAAATTCACCTTCATAAACCAAGATGAGGTTTTGCTCCAACATGGTTTGGTGTAAATCGAAAATATACTTCATAAGTCGTTATATGTTTATTCTTATTGCCGATTAATTGTTTGTGTCATTTTTCAGTTAAGCCTATGGCCATAATTTTCTCCAAAATAGTACTTTTAATCTATAAGTTCTAAAATTTTATACCGATTAATAGCACATCATCTGTTTGTTTTTCATCTGCTTTCCAACCTTCCCACTCTTTATCAAACTCTTTAAAGGCCTCTTTCATTGGCTTATGATGAATTTTTGTTATTAATTCTCTCAAGCGCTTAGGGCCAAATTTCCTGTTGTTAGGGCCTCCAAACTGGTCGGGGAACCCATCAGAGCAGAAATAAATCGAATCTCCTTTGGAGAGTGTCATTTTATAATTGGTGAAATTAGTCTGATTCTTATAGATACCACCGCCAATGGCAAATTTATTACCTTTAATTTCCTCCATCTCACCTTGCTTCATAACATATAGCGGGCGGTGGGCACCTGCATATTCTACTTTCCTGGAGTCAGTATTTATTTTACAAAGTGCTATGTCCATACCATCTTTAGTCTTCGAGTCATCCTGATCTTGTCGTAAAGTAGTGGTAACACCCTCATCAAGCTGATCCAGAATAATCCCCGGATCTGAGATTTTTCTACTACGAACAATATCATTCAACAAGAAGTAGCCGATCAATGACAATAAAGCTCCCGGAACTCCATGGCCGGTACAGTCAACGGCAGCCATATATATGTCGTTGCCTACCTGTACATACCATGGGAAGTCGCCACTTACTACATCTTTGGGTTTGTATAAAATGAATGAGTCTGGTAACACCCTGTTTATTACAGCAGTATTGGGTAATATGGCATTCTGAATACGCTTAGCGTAATTAATACTGTCAGCGATCTTTTTGTTCTTATTCTGGATTTCCAGTTCGATCATTTTCCGCTCGGTAATGTCATGAGATACTACCAGTACAGACTCCAGATGGTCAGTTTCGTCAAATTCGGGAATGGCATTAACCTGCATCACTCTGTCTCCCATTTCTGATGGGAAATCCATTTCTGTGGCCACTTTTGCGTTAGAAGCATTTACCTGCTCTACAATAGTAAGCCACGATTCAAGGATTTTTTCATTCAGGTCAGTTTCACCTACTTTATGGTTAAGATAATCGACAGGTCTTTTGCCTGTATACTCTTCAATGACCGGGTTGATGTACGAGATGGTTTCATTTTCCAGTCGTGTGATAAGGTCAGGAGAGTTTTCGGAGAGCGCTTGCATTTTACTTCTCATCCTTTGCTCCTGTTCGGCTCTTCTTCTTTCTGTAATGTCCGTTGAGTTAACAATCAGGCCATGTATGGCCGGATTAGACATGAAGTTAGTACCGGTTGATTCCAGCCAGATGTAGTTACCTTCCTTGGTCTGGTATTCGTATTGGATTGTTACCTGATCATCCGGGTTGGCCTTCAGTTCTTTAAACATATTCTGGAAGGCTTCAACCGCATCCGGATGTACTTTATCTACATCCGCAGTACCCATCATTTCCTTTTGTGAGTAACCTAATATCGGTTCCACTGAAGGACTTATATAACGTATTGTTTCGTCTTCTTCGTAGATGGTGATTACCTCAGAAGCATTCTCAAGCAGCAACTGCATACGTTTTTGTGTACGGTTTACTTCTTCGATCTGTTCTTCCAGTTTTACGTTTGATTTTTGCAGCTCTTCCTGGGTTGCCTGCATTTCTTCCGCGTTCTGTCTGAGGATTTCCTGTTTTTCCTGTAGCTCAGAACTCATTGCCTGGGATTCTTCAAGAAGCTTTCTGGTGCGCTCGTTAACTTTGATGTTAAATACTGTTCTTGCCAGTATTAAACTCAGTTCTTCAACAAATTTAACCTTGCCCTGATCAAACTTACCAAAACCGGCAAACTCTAAAACTCCATATACCTTTTCGTCGGTGATCAATGGGACAATCAGTATACATCCGGGCCTCTGATCGCCCAAAATACCTGAAGTAATGGTTACGTAGTCTTTCGGGATTTCAGTCCTTAGTACAGTATCTTTTTCGGCGGCTGCCTGACCTACAAGGCCTTCAGCAAATCTGAAACTTACCTCAAGGTGTTTCTTGCGATTGTAAGCGTAGCTTGACATCATGGTAAGCACCATGTCGTCGGTTTCACTGTCATCATTGATTACATAGAATGCACCTTGAACTGCACCAATTTTATCAATAATGTATTTGATGGTTTCATCGCCAAGCTGCTCCAGGTTATCATGAGCACGAAGTATCTCTCCTATTTCAGCAACTCCGGTAACGATCCAGTTACGTTGTTTATCTCTTTTTTCAGCCTCAATAAGATTGTCACGCATATTAACCAGCGAAATACCCAGAGCATCTTCCTCACTGATGGGCTTATAGTCTGCATCGAAGTTACCTTCTCCGATTTGCTGCGCAAACTGAGCTGTTCCTTTCAGGGTATGTACCAGATAATCAAGGCTAACCGCCATCATACCAATTTCATCGTTTGATTTCTTTTCTATTTTTTCAGGAAGCACTCCATTACCTACCAGCTCCAGGTTCTTTTTAAGATAAAGCAGTGGGTTTATGAGGTATTTTGAAAAAATCAGAGACAACAGCGTGGCTAAAACGACTATTATGAAGCCAATAACAAGAAAATAATAAAGTTGGGTTTCTGATTCTGCAAATATTTCATCAGTGTTGACTTTGGCTACCAACCCCCAGTTAATGTTAGGGATGTAACGCCATGCAGTTACGACTTCATTACCTCTGTGGTCTGTCCTTACTCCATAACCGGAACCTCCCCGTGTGGCTTCCTGTACTGCTTTACCTCGTTCGTCACCATCTCTCATAGCGCCTACGGAGGTAATGGTGTCATTTCGTGAGGTGTGCAAAAAGTTGATCCTGCCTGCGAGTGTATCTATTCGGGCAAGAAGTATTTCACCTGTATTTAAAAGACCTGTGGTATCCTGTATTATTGAGTAAACCTCGCTCATTTCTATTTCTATAAATAGCAGTGACTTGTCACTAGCGTGGTTTACGGGTGCACCGGCATACATATAATGTTTGCCGTTTTCTTTGTTTTTAGAAACATTACTAAAGTATACTCCCTGACCCGACTGGTTCAGCATATGGCCGTCAACATCCTCCAGATTGGAGCCTTTGCCCAATTTTTGGTTGGTAGAGTAGGTTATTACACCATTGAGTTCAGTGATGTAAACGTTCTCATAACCATAACTTTGCTTTACTTCATTTAAAAAGCCGTTGACATCGTAACTTGCCTTAGGCTCTGTTTCAAGTGTCCCGCCCATGTCGAAGCCCCCTGACTCTTCTTCCATACCAAAGCCAAAATCCGCAGGTTCATCTTCAAAACCGAATCCTCCTGAAGTAGTATCTTCTTCAAAGGAAGGCTCAGGAACAGCATTAAAAGAAGGTGAGGCTCCTTCCTTAATGGTCTTGGTTTCTTGCAGAAGTTTTAAATTGGCAACAACATGGTTGAAGTAAGCACCGATTTTGTCCGCACGGTTCTCGGCTATTACACTTAAGCTTCTTTCATATCTTGCTACAATGGTATCTGTAGTGAGCTTGTACGATAATAAGCTTATAGCCGCAACAGCCAAAATGACCACTGTGGCTACAAGTGCCGTTATTTTAGTACTGATCGTTAAATTTTTGAACATAAATTTTAAATATGTTTACGCCTCGTTATTTTCCTTTTTTGGTCGACTTGCCTGGCTGATCTTCTGCTTTGTCAGGGCCGTTGTCTTTAATATCTTCCTTTTCCTTAGTGTCAGTCTTCTTTGTTGCTTTGGTTGTGCCAAACAACTTTTGCGTCAGCTGCCTAAAGGCGGCGCCAACCATTTCTGCATCAGCCTTGCCCAAATCGGTGAAGGAAGCAATTTCTACCACACCATATAATGTATCTCCATTTTTTACCGGCACCACCAGTAAATGGGTTGGTGTGGCACTTCCCAGGCCCGAAACTATTTTTATATAGCCTTCAGGAATATCATCTATAATTAATGTCTTTTCTTCTAATGCGGCCTGTCCTACAAGTCCTTCTCCATACTCAAATTTGATCGTTTCTGATTCACCAAGAATAAGTGCATATGAAGCCTTCATTTCAACCAATCTTTTATTGCCTTCGAGGGTAGTGGTATAAAAGGCCCCAATACCTGCTTCCAAATGTTTACAGATATGTGTCAGAATTGCTTTTGCCAGCTTTGCTTCATCGGATTCTTTGGCAACGATATCTTTTATGGCGCTTATATCGAGAGTGTGGCTGTTTTGTTCGTCGTCATCTTCCTGACCCGACTTAGTATCTGCAGACTTTTTCTTTTCCACATAAATAACCTCAGAGCTTTTTTTGTTAAGGGAGGTTACGAGGGCAGCCATGCCCACAATCATGGTCAGGCCAACTACCACATACAGTTTCACAAAGACTGAGCCTGCGGCTTTGAGATCACCTGCACTTAATACCTGACTAGTATAAACCAGATCATCTGGTAATTGGAATAGCTCATACGCGCTGAAAATCATACATGCTGAATATATAGCAATCAGAACAATGCTTAATTTTCTATATTCGAACTTCATCCTAATCTATTTATATTGTTTATTTAATTCAGTAAAAAACTCTACAATTTCATCCACTTTCAATACATGATCAATTGTAGTGGCATTCAGCGCTGCATTGGGCATAGTGTCTATCATACATTCCTGAGGGTCCTGCACAATAGTAAGGCCACCTCTGTCTTTAATGTATTTCATTCCCAGACCACCATCACGGTTGGCTCCTGACAGTAGAATCCCAATTAATTTATCCCTGTATACATAAGCGGCTGTACTCAATGTCAGGTCTATAGCCGGTCTTGAATTATTGATCATTTCCTCCGTTGAAAGGCTGAAGTAATGGCCTAGCTCAACACACAGATGATAATTGGCAGGGGCCAGATATACTTTACCCTTTTTTATGTTTTCTTTATCATATGGCTCAGTTACTTCCATTATACTTTTAATTGAAAGAGCTTCGACAAAGCCATTTCTCACATGTTTGAGTCTGTGCAAACACATGATTATCGGTAGAGGGAAGTCTGATGGCAAATGTGATAGTATTTTTACTATTCCCTGAAAACTCCCCGCCGATCCGCCTATTACTACGGCTTTATATTTATTATTTAATGTAAAACGGCTCATCCCCATTCAGCTACCTCAATCCTTAATTTTCTTATATACCTTTTCCTCGTTATTAACTACAATGAACTTACTGGCAATATCACACCAGATTAGTGATTCTTTGGAGCCAATTGCCAGGTATCCATATTTGAATAAGCTTTCATGGAATTTCTTCAGGACCTCATTTTGTAATGTCTGATTAAAATAGATCATAACATTGCGGCATAAAACGAGATCAAATTTGTTAAAGACCTCACCTTTAACCAGGTCATGTTTTCTGTAGGATACATTTTCAACCAGAGTTTTGTCCATCACCGCTTTTCCATTGGACTCCTTATAATATTTGCTTAGAGAAGATGTACCCTGGTAGCGTATGTAGTTCTTCTCATTAAGCTCCATATTCTTTAAGTTGTAAATGCCGGCTTTTGCGTTTTCAAGTATGTTGGAGTCCAGATCGGTGGCTATGAGCGAAACATTATCCAGGATGCCCATTTCGCGTAGCATGATAGCCATTGAAAATACTTCTTCCCCGGAAGAGCAACCGGCATGCCAGATCCTGATCTTTTGATGATTCAGCATAATAGCCGGAATGATGTCATCTCTCAACACTCTCCAAAAAGGAGGGTCCCGGAACATTTCCGTTACATTAACTGTAATCTCGTTTAAGAAGTCATCTAAAAATGGGGGCTCATATAACCTCTTTATCAGTTCGTCAACATTGAGATTGTGGAGCTCGAGTATTCGAAGGATCCGCCTCTTAAATGATGACATAGCATAATTGGTAAAATCATAGTTATACTTGGTCTTTACCAATTCTGTTATTCTTTTTAAATCTGCAATGTCGATTTCCTTCATTATCTATATGCCAGCTATTCTATGAAAATGTAAATTGTGTAATTTAATAATTTTCTCCTATAAAACTTAAAAACTATCAGTATCTAAAGCTTTTCTGCGAAAAAAATATTTATATCCATATGATAAAGCTTAGGTTACGGCTCTCGTCGTGATAAATCTCAGCCTTAACATTTATCTTATCAGATTTAGCTTTTAAAGCAAGTTCTTTTTTAGAAATAGTTTTGTCGCTCAAAAGATCGCTATCAACTAACATGCTGATACTTTGGCCTGTAATGGCAGAGTCTTCAATACCCAAAATCTCTTGAGCAGAACGATTTATATGGGTTATCGTTCTTTCAGCATTGAAGATAACAATTTTAACTACATTATCCAGTGTGTCCAAAGTAGCTTCTGATAATCTTAGTTTTTGGTCCAGTTGCTCCTGTGTTATTTCGAGTTCTTCGAGATTTTGACGGAGCTCTTCCTCTACTTCTTTCATCTGTTCCCATTCCTCACGGTCACCCTTTTCTGTTTCTCCTGGTCCGACGGAAAGTATTAGCTCTATTACCTTGTAAAAATCTCCGTTATTGTTCTTTACCGGGGTATAGGTGGTATTAACCAAAACTTCTTCACCGCCCTTTTTTAATTTGGTGTAGTTACCTGAATGGCCTACTCCACTCCGCAGGTCTCTCCACAGATCAGCAGTATTTCCCGCGCTTAACGTGTTAAAGGAAAGATCCTGAATTTCTTCAAGCTGATGATATCCCAACAGTTTAATATAATTGTTGTTCGCTGTGAGTAATGTACCCTCCATATTGTATTCTGCAGAGGAAAGGCTGTTGTTTATTGCTGTAAGCTGCGCTGTCATCTCCACCTCTTTTCTTGACATTTCTTCCTGGGTTGCAGAGAGTTCTTCCATGTTCTGGCGCATTTCCTCCTCTTGAGCCTGCATCTGTTCGGTTAGTGCCTGAGACTCTTCAAGTAAAAATTTGGTTTGCTGATTGTTTTTGACACCCGCTATGGTAGATGCTATACTTTCGGCTAGTTTTTCGACAAATTCAATCTGGTAGTCTTTGAATTCATGAAAGGATGCGAGTTCGATCACTCCATAAATATCTTCATTGACCATTAAAGGAACAAGCAGTATGGCCTTGGGATTGGCACCACCTAAACCTGAGGTTATGGTAATATACTCATCAGGCACTTCCAGCAGGTAAATGGTTTGCCTTTCCAGGTATGTTTGTCCCACCAGGCCTTCGCCGGCTCTGTATGAGCGCTTATCATATTTTTTGGTATCGAAGGCGTATAGAGATATTAGTTCCAGAAATTTATTTTCCTCATCCTGGTCATTCACTATATATATACCTCCCTGATTTGATTTTGTATAGGTTACTAGGTTAGATATAATAATGTCACCCAGGGCATGCACATTATCACTCGTGGAACGTAAGATATCGACAAATTTGGCAAGACCTTCGGTAGACCATTTTCTTTCACGTTCTTCTTCCTCTACACGCTTCATCTGATCACGCATGGTTAGTAATGCACCTTCCAGACCTCTGTTTCTCAAATCTTCACCTTCAGCACCCTTGAATTCAACATCCAGTTTGCCATTTTCAATTGCATTTACAAATGCTGTTGCATTTTGCAGGTTTTCACTGATCTGGTTAACAGACTTTGCAATTTTGCCTATTTCATTATTATGGGTATAGGAAGATCTTTTAGAAAGGTCACCATTACTGACATGAAATGCTACTGCATAAAGGTCTTTAAGCGGAGTATCAACTTTTTTGCGTACCCATACAATTGTACCAGCTACTGCGGCTATATAGAGCAGTAAGAATACCAGCGAGGCATAAGTAAGCCCATTGCTTTTTGAGTCCAGCGCTTGTGTTTTGGCAGATAAAACTCTTCTTGCAGTTTTTGAGAGGCCGGATATGGAGCTTTGTACATAATTATTCGCTCTTTCCAGTCGGGGGTTACGGATATTTAATACCTTCTGGGTAGTTTCGGTAGTTATAGTGTTGAGGGAATCGTATAAAGGTATTTCCTTAGATTCCTGAACCACGGTATCTATCATGAGAGGTTCGTACAACAGTTTATCAATATGATTTTTTGTTTTAAGCCATTCTTTTGAGAGGCCATTGGTAGTGTTGTTCACCACTAAAGAGTCTTCTGTTTCCTCAGGTTCGCCAGCTATAAGTTGTAAAGCCTCTTCAAAGCCCTCTACTGTGGTTTCCAGGTTTTTTCGGGCATCGGTATTTCCATTGGCAAACAGCTGGGCGTTTGATGCTATTTGTTGAGGAAGAAGGTAGAGTTCTTTTGCAGCATCAACCTCTTCGACGGCTTCTGTGATTCTGTTTTGAAAATAGGAGATCACAAAAAAGTTAATTACAGCTAAAATCACGAAGCCTGTAAATATTGTTAGAGCCTGATTACGAAGTGATAAGTTTTGTAAGTCCAAATTCATTCAGAAATATGTTTTGAAGAGAACCAACTAATTTACAATTTCTTTATTAAAATCAATTAAAAAGTAACTACAATGAATTTTTATTAAAACAAAAAGGTAATAATACCTCTGTTGACAGAGTTTTGATCCATTTGTTATCTGCGATCTGCATTATTACTTCTATGGGAGAGTTTTGCTTTACCTCATACTCCAGCATTACCTGCCGGCAGCTACCGCAGGGAGTTACAGGTATATAGTGGTTGCTCCCTTCTTTCTTTGCTGTGACAGCTATTTTTTTTATCGTTTGGTTACTATGTCCGGCCCCGGCGTGAAACAGCGCCACCCTTTCCGCACATAGTCCGGCCGGGTATGATGAATTTTCCTGATTGGAGCCTGATATAATTTCATTGTTTTCGAGTAACAGCGCAGCTCCAACCTGAAATTGTGAATAGGGCGAGTAGGAAGTTTCACAGGCTTTACGGGCACTTTTAATAAGCTTCAGATCCTCTTCATCCAGCTCAGACTCGTCACCATATGTCACGTATTTTAATTCGGTATATTGGTTTGTAAGCATAATAAATTGTCTAGCTATGCAATATAATACCTCGCGCCTAGTAGAAAAATTTTTATGCATAAGAATTGATAATAACCTTATGATTTCATTTACTTTGGACACCTAAATCGGAGTGGGACAGGTGGAAATTTACGCTGGCTTTATATTACTCTTCTAAACATTTTTAGTTTATAGGCAGGTTAAGGCGGGGATTGTATCTGTCAAATGTTAAAATAAAACAAATGAAAAATATTTTAGTGCTTGGTGCGGGCCGGTCGGCTTCGTCACTCATAGATTATTTATTGCTGCATGCGCAAGGCAATGACTGGCATGTCCGCGTAGGGGACTATAGCCTGGAACTTGCCCAGGAAAAATGCCCCGAGAGTAAAAATAGCAGTGCTTTTCAATTCGACATTCTCAACGAGTCTCAACGTGTAGACGAAATAGCCAAGTCAGATATAGTAATATCTATGCTGCCGGCTAAATTTCATCCGGTTGTAGCAGGTATATGTGTAGATAAGGGTATTGATATGATTACCGCATCTTATGTGTCAGATGAGATGAAGGCACTCAGCCAGGCTGCAGAAGAAAAAAATATTATTATTCTGAATGAGTGTGGCCTGGACCCGGGCATCGATCATATGTCTGCCATGAAGGTAATTGATCATATAAGGGACGCGGGACACAAGCTTACCGCCTTTGAGTCATTTACAGGAGGTTTGCTGGCTCCAAGTGCTGATGACGATAATCCCTGGGAGTATAAATTTACCTGGAACCCAAGGAATGTGGTACTTGCCGGACAAGGAATAGTAAAGTTTATCCAGGAAGGGAAATACAAGTACATTCCTTACCATAAGTTGTTTAGAAGAACCGAACAGGTTCACATCCCAGGTTACGGATATTTTGAGGGCTATGCTAATCGGGATTCGTTGAAGTATCTTGATGTTTATGGATTGCGTGGAATAAAAACGATATACCGGGGTACCTTTAGAAAACCGGGTTTTTGCCGAACATGGGATATTTTTGTTCAGCTTGGAGCCACTGACGACACGTACGAAATGGAGGGAGTTGAGGAAATGACTCACAGGCAGTTTATTAATTCCTTCTTATCGTACAATCCCTATGATACGGTAGAATTGAAGTTGGCTCATTACATGAATCTGGAGCTTGATGGACCTGAGATGCACCGCTTAAGGTGGTCTGGTGTATTCGATGATGTGAAAGTAGGGCTTGATAAGGGAACACCTGCCCAAATACTGGAGCATATTTTAAAGAAGAAATGGACGCTTAGCCCTGACGATAAGGATATGATCGTGATGTGGCATAAGTTTGAATATCTTGAAGCTGGTAAGCCACGCGAGATCCATAGTACCCTTGTGGCTACTGGTGATGATATGAAAAACACGGCCATGTCCAAAACCGTAGGACTGCCTGTGGGAATAGCTGCAAAACTAATACTGGAAGGGAAAATAAAATCAAAAGGGGTTAAGATCCCCATTGAAAAGGACGTTTATACACCAATTTTGAAAGAACTATCCGAACAAGGATTTGAGCTTTCAGAAAAACAAGTCAAGTAAACAGCTTTAATCAGTTAGTTAAGTAAGGCTTCTTCAGTAATGTTGAAGCCTTTTTAATATTTTGGAGCCACGGCTAATAAAGCCTGCCGATCCGTATGGCATTTGGTCTTCAATTATGATCTGTAATTCATTTTTCAGATCCGGCTCCCTTTTGCAGAGGTTGGCCAGTACGGTCATAGCAAATACCTTTATCGCAACAGGCTCCTCCCCTGAAGCTAATATGCTAAATCCTATGTCGGCCATCTCCCCGTGGAGGCTGTCCGGTAGTTCTATGTTTTGCAGTATCCTTAGAGAGTTTCTCTTTACAGCGTCATGAATATCATTCCTCAGGTTTAATATCAATTGCTTTAAGTATGGTGATATTAAATCAGGATAGTTATCTGTGCAAATGCTTACAACCTGAGCCGCCCTTTGAGTCACCCGATATTCATTACTCAGAAACAGTACCATAAGCAAACCAAAACGCCTGGCGTCATCAGAAATGTAACGGGCGATTTTATTGGCGTTTGATTTGGAGTGCTCTTTTAATAATTCTTCTCTTATATCCACTACTTTTATTTCTTTGGAGATCATGACAAAGCAAAAAATGAGGGGTGCTACTCTTTTCGCCTCCTTATACTAGTTGAGCGGTTGATCCAGCAATTCACGTTTATGGTCTGCCCTTCTTCGCGATTTTCGGTAAAAATATCGCTCATGGATGGAAACTGAGCCTCTGCGCTACTCATAGCTTCCTGATCTCCTGCTTTCTGATACATGTCGTAAGCCAGCCAGTAAACGGCGCGATCTTTTACCCAGCTTTCTTCCTTTTTACAATCATTGAAACTGCTGTAATACAGGTCGCCGATCAGCTTATATGCTTTTTTGAAATTAGCATCAATCTCCACTGCCTTTTCGGCATACCTCCTGGCTTCTGGTTTGTTGTTGGCCTTGTTTTGCTGAACAGCTATGTCATAATATACCTGTGCTTTCTTTGATTGATCGTTTGTAGCCTCAATAGCACGGTTGAAATACTGCATGGCTTCATCCATTTGTCCTTTTTCGGCTGCTTTAATGGCCAGAAATCTCAGAAGCGCGTAGTCCGGTTTGTCCTTCATGAGTATTTTGGCAGCTTCTTCAAAATAAGGCTCATTGGTACACCCTTGCGATAGCGAGAGTGATATAACTCTGGGTGCCATGTTAGGGTCTTTCTTCATTCGGGGGACAAGGTCATTTTTAATTACATTACAGTCAATGTTGATGATCTCCAGTAAAATTTTTGTGGCTACTGCCCTGATCTTCTCGAAAGTCTCACCTTCACCGGTTTGCTGTTCTTTATAATCTATTGCATCTATTACCCGGTAGTAGCGCTCCAGGATCTCTTCCTTAGTCAGAGGCTTAATCTTATGGTACTTGCGGGTTACATCCATATAAGTAGCGAGGTTATTGGTGCCTACATCTTTTTTATTAAGCTCATAGGTCCGCTCAAAGACATTGAACAAATCCATAGTTTTATTATCCCGGTTACGATAATATTTATAAGCGGCCGAAGCTTTTCTGTCAACAAGGTCCTTTTCGTTATTAAAATATTTTATCCGAAGATCATATAGTAACAAGACCGAATCCTGATAAATCCGGGCTTTTGGGTTATTCTCGTCATCCGCGAAATCCTGATATAGCTTAATGCCGTTAATATATATGCTTTCATGAATCTCGGGCGTGTTTGATAATAACCAGGCAAGGTGTATCCGTGCTTCTTTTGTTTTCTTGAATTTGAAGCTATCGGAGAACATGGCATGTTCATTCTGCGCTTTTTTACTTAATGCTTCATCTTCCGGCAAATTCAGTTGAGCAGTCGTAGCTTCGTTGATACCTGCTATAAGCAGACAAGTCAACACGGTTTGTTTAAGGAGTTTCATCATTAGATAGTTTACAAGACACTATGACATCAAAATAGCATTTTTTTATCAAAAAACTGACATAATTTCTGCTTTTTCTCTATTTCAGAGAATGGCTGGTTATTTGATCAGAGTAGTTTAAATGAAAAATTACCGGATATGAATTTCGATAAATATACAATCAAATCACAGGAAGTGCTTCAGAAGGCGGCTGAAATAGTTACCGGCAACCAGCAACAGGCTATTGAGCCCGGACATCTGATGAAGGCTATCCTGGCGTCAGATGAGAATGTAATTTCTTTTCTGGTTAAAAAGTTAAATGTTAATAGACAACATTTGGATGCGAGGCTTGATGAGCTCATTAACGGGTATCCAAAGGTGAGTGGGCAGCAGCCTTATTTGTCTAACGACTCGGCAGCAGCATTGCAAAGAGCAGAAAAAGAGCTGAAGGAGTTTAAGGATGAGTATATTGCCGTAGAACATATTATTCTTGGCCTACTGGAAGGCAGAGATAAAACAGCAACTTTGCTGAAGGATGTTGGGTTTGACCGAAAGGGACTGGTCGCAGGAATTAAAGAATTGAGAGGAGGGAGCAAAGTGACAGATCAAAACGCTGAATCAAAATACCGCTCGTTGGAGCGATATTCAATTAACCTTAATGATCAGGCCAAAAAGGGCAAAATTGATCCTGTGATCGGTCGTGATGATGAGATACGGAGGGTGCTGCAGATACTTTCGAGGCGAACGAAGAATAACCCGATTCTACTGGGCGAACCAGGTGTAGGTAAAACAGCCATTGTCGAAGGCATGGCTCAGCGGATTGTAGATGGTGATGTGCCGGAAAACCTCAAAGATAAGATACTCATATCCCTTGATATGGGCCTGCTGGTGGCAGGGGCTAAGTATAAGGGTGAATTTGAGGAAAGGTTGAAGGCTGTTATTAAAGAGGTGACGGACTCCGAAGGGCAGATCATACTCTTCATTGACGAGATTCACACACTGATAGGTGCCGGAGGTGGCGAAGGTGCCATGGATGCAGCAAACCTGCTCAAACCTGCGCTGGCACGAGGTGAGTTACATGCCATCGGAGCCACTACACTTAAAGAATACCAAAAGTATGTAGAGAAGGACAAAGCCCTTGAAAGAAGGTTTCAGTCGGTATCCGTTGATGAGCCATCGGCCCAGGATGCAATCTCTATCTTGAGAGGTATTAAAGACAAATATGAGATACACCACGGTGTGCGCATCAAAGACGATGCGGTAATTGCTTCGGTTGAGCTTTCGCAAAGATATATATCAGACAGATTTTTGCCCGACAAAGCTATAGACCTGATGGATGAGGCTGCTTCCAAGCTGAGGCTGGAAATGGACTCACTTCCTGAAGAACTCGATGAACTGAACAGGCGTGTAATGCAACTTGAAATTGAACGGGAGGCCATCAGAAGGGAAAAGGATAAGGAGAAAGAGCGGCAGCTTACCAAGGATATCGCCGACCTTACAGAAAAACGTAATGATCTCAAGGCCAAATGGGAGAATGAAAAGGCTGTAATTCAGGGTATAAGGCATCAGAAAGAGGAGATTGACAGGTTGAAATTTGAGGCTGAACAGGCTGAAAAAAGTGGCGATTTTGGCAAAGTAGCGGAGATCCGTTATGGTAAAATAGTAGAGGCTGAAAAACAGCTTGAAGAGCACCAGAAAAAAATATCGGAAATTCAGGAAGAAAGTTTGATGAAGGAAGAAGTTGATTCCGAGGATATTGCTGAGGTTGTGGCCAGGTGGACCGGAATTCCGGTGTCAAAAATGTTGCAAAGTGAACGAGAAAAACTGTTATCTTTGGAGCAGGAATTAAGAAAACGCATAGCAGGACAAGAGGAAGCCATACGGGCTCTTTCTGATGCTGTGCGCAGGAGTAGGGCAGGACTGCAGGATCCTAAAAGGCCGATTGGCTCGTTCATTTTTCTTGGGACAACAGGCGTTGGTAAGACAGAGCTATCAAAGGCCTTAGCTGAATATCTTTTTAATGATGAAAATGCTATGGTAAGGATAGATATGTCCGAATATCAGGAGAGGCATTCTGTGAGCAGACTGGTAGGAGCGCCTCCGGGATATGTAGGATATGATGAAGGAGGTCAGCTTACCGAAGCAGTGAGAAGAAAACCGTATTCTGTGATTTTACTTGATGAGATAGAGAAGGCTCATCCTGATGTATTCAATATTTTGTTACAGGTTTTGGATGATGGAAGACTAACTGATAATAAGGGTCGTGTAGCGAATTTTAAAAATACGATCATAATAATGACGACAAATATTGGTTCTTCCATAATTCAGGATAATTTTGCAGGCTTAAATGACGATAACCTGGAAGAAGTTATCGACAAAACGAAGGATGAGGTCTTTGAATTGCTGAAAAAATCGGTAAGGCCCGAGTTTCTGAACCGAGTGGATGAAGCAATAATGTTCAGGCCACTCTCAAGGCAGGATGTCCGTAAGATTGTGGATATTCAATTTAAGCAAATTCAGAAGAGGCTTGCAGAGACTGGTATTAAGCTGGAAATATCATCTGATGCATTGGATCACCTTGCAAAGAAGGGCTTTGATCCTCAGTTTGGGGCAAGGCCATTAAAAAGGGTGCTGCAACGAGAGATATTGAATGAATTATCTAAAGAAATATTGGCCGGTAAGATCAATAAAGACGCAATAGTAGGCGTTAGTCTTGGTGAAAGCGGTCAGATTGAATTTATAAATCTCGACGAGGTTGAAGTTTAGGTATGTGAAGTTGGTATTTGGGTTTAGGTTGAACGGTCCCGGGGGTGGTTCCCTGGGACTACCTTTTCTATATTTATTCCCCTTTAAAATACGCCCATTTTATTAAACCAGCGTTTTCCAAAGAGTAGCTAAAATTTTAGATATTTTTCTAACACAAGCCCCCCTCATGGTCAGTTAGCAGGTAATGCAGTTTCAGGCACCGGCTTCCCAGTCCAGCAGCCTGCCTTTGTAAACACCTTCTATGTTTTCACCATTGTCCAGTTTCAGGTGAAACTCAATTACATACTTATCCTTCCACTGCGACACTTTAACAGTGCCACTTGTAGCATATAAAGATTCACCCCTTTTATTATTGATATCATAATTTATAAGTACTTCTGCGCCCGTAAAAGTAAAAGGATCCCTGTCCTTGTCTTCTGATTCCTTGAAATTATAAGTTCCGGAACTAATAGCATCAGGATTATCGCCATGCAGGTCAAAGTATATGTAATTGAGGGCAGGTGTTTGTATAAACTCGGCTTTGGCAGCGGATCCCAGGTGAAGATCATAATCATACGATCTCTTATCAGGGTGTATTCCAAAAGCTTCCAGATATGCGTGGGGAATTTGGAAAGTATTTCCCTTGTAGTCAAACGTATTTGATTCCCTTGTTTTGTTATGAAAAGCTAAGATGCCCGTGAATAATGATACATAGAAAAGAGCTTTTATTGAAGTTTTCATAACCAGAGTATTTTTATACAAATATGGTTACGTATGAGCTCTGGATTGTAAGGGTAAACACCTAATTTGTACTAAGTAAAACTCTTAAATTTTAAAAGCCTGATATGTATCCTTCCTCTACGGCGAAAAATCCCTTCAATTTTTTAATGGCGGTTTTATTGGTCAGCATGATCAGGTAGTCTCCCGTAGCCACTTTAATAGTTTCGGAGGGGTTTTTGTGTAGTTTTCTTTTACCGTCGCCAACCTTGACAATTCCCAGAAGCACCACGTTGAATTCTTTTTTCAAGTCAAAAAATACCTTTTCATAAAAGTGGTCCTTAAACGGATTGTTATCCAGCACCATAAACTGCTTGATATCATAGTCTTCATCAGTTTGAGGGTAAGCGATAATTTCTTCACTATAAACAGCTACATCGGGCTCGAAGATATAGCTTGCCAGTAGTTTTGAGGCAATTTCATGTTTGGAAACGGCGTAGGTCACGCCTGCGCTGTGGAATGTGCTTTTAAGATTGGAATTGTCAAGCGTAACTACAAAGTTTAGATTTTCATAATGCTTTTTCATATTCAGTACATATACCAGCTTCTCGGTATCATCTTTAAGGTTGACAAATACGATAGAGCTTTCTCTTATATTTACCTTATGGAGGAGATCAAAATTATTGTAGTCGGAGAATAGCGTAAAAACTTGTTTGGTCGAGTAATATTCATGGATAATATCAATATTATCCTTCTCTTTAGTTACTATGGCTATGTTTCTATTGGCAGCAACCAGTTGATCAACCACAGCTTTGCCAAAATCAGACCAGCCGATCATGACTACATGGTTAGTGAAACTGGTACCATCAAGTCCAAGCTTTTTATTTTCTTTAACGGTATTCATAATGTTGGTGATTTGTCCGATAAGCACGCCATAGAAGCCGAGACTGAAGATAAGGAATATAGAACCGAAAAGGCGACCCTGATCAGTTACAGGGTGTAAATCTCCGTAGCCCACGGTGGTTAAAGTAACTATTGAGAACCATAGGGCGTCGTCAAAGCTTTTGATGTTGGCCTGAGGGTGAGCGGCCTCTATTTTTATTAAAATACTTAGCAATAGCACATAGATTATAATAAAACTAAATGCTATTGCCAGCAGCTTTATGTAGTTGGGTTTTTTCAACATATCTGGTATTTCATATGTTACCCGCTTCTGAATTTTTAAATTCGCATGCCCAGACGCACCTCGTCGGCGATTTTTTGATTATATTCAAAAGACATTTTCTGGTAATTGATAATGTCTATAATAGTGCCAATGTAGCACAAACCAGCAGTTAAGAAGAACAAGATTCCCATACCTACCTGATTAAGCACAAAGCGCTGTATACCTGCTATGCCCAGTAATCCAATTAACGAAAAAATGAGTATTTCCTGAGGGTTTTTTCTTCTTGCCCGATAGACCCCTATAAAGTTTCTTGCCTGTTCCTCGTCCATTTTCTCAACGATCGCCTGTATATAAATTAACTCTTCTCCCTGAAGCTCAGGCATTAAGTGCATTGCGTTTGCCATTTTTAGTTGTTGTTAAATTTTTGACTTGATTGAATAAAATGATAATGTAATTATCCTGTAAGATAATATTATTATTGCGAATAATCCTAGAGGGTGGCTGGCAAAAGAGGCCTTGAATTGTCCATGAAAAGCCTGGGAAACGGATCTCCCAAGGCCGCACCCCGGGCAAAATTCAAAACCAAGATTACTTAGAGGGCAAAAAGAGAAGTGTGTGTGAGTGCCGGCGGGAAGCAGTGCCAGAGCTATAAGGGCTGTCAGCCATATGAGAGCTTCTATTGATAGCCGAACCCTTATAGCCCTGATCTTTTTCACATTGTTATTTTTTTAACTCCAGTAACGCTATGTTTTCCACATGATGTGTGTGTGGAAACATGTCTACCGGTTGCACGGCTGTCACCTTATATTTCTGATCCAATATAGCAATATCTCTTGCTTGTGTAGCAGGGTTGCAGCTTACATACACAATACGTTCCGGGGCGGCATTGAGGATTACTTTGCAAACATCTTCGTGCATTCCTGCCCTCGGAGGATCAGTGATAATCACGTCTGGCTGACCATGAGTACGAATAAAATCATCATTGAGCAGATCCTTCATATCACCGGCGAAAAAATCGGCATTGCTGATGTTGTTAATTTCAGCATTCACCTTTGCGTCTTCAATGGCAGCTTCAACATACTCTATACCTATAACTTTCTTTGCATTATGTGCTACATAATTGGCAATGGTTCCTGTACCGGTATACAAGTCATAAACCAGCTCGTTTCCGGTTAATCCTGCCAACTCCCAGGTTTTTTTATAAAGTAAGTTTGCCTGATCCGTATTAGTTTGGAAAAATGATTTAGGGCCGATCCTGAATTTCACAACCTTGTCGGGGGCATCAGGAAGAGCCATTTCCTCCATTATGTAAGGCTTACCGTACCAGTTCACTACTTCCAGGTCATGAAAGGTTTCATTGCCTTTGGTATTTATCACATAGTTTAATGAGGTGATCTCCGGGAATGTGTTTTTCAGGTGATCTAGTATCAATTCAAGTTGTTCCCTATTGTCCCCGGCTACCTGGAGGATAACCATAACCTCACCAATGGAAGTATCCCTGATGATCAGGTTTCTGAGAAAGCCCTGTTGCGTGATCAGGTCAAAGAAGGAAATGTCGTGTTCAAGGGCCAGCCCCCTTACTGCGAGTCTGATGTCGTTTGAAGGTTCCGGCTGCAGGTAGCAATGGTCGATATCCAGAATTTTGTCGAATCTTTTGGGAATGTGGAAGCCCAGTGCATTTCTGTCCAGGTCTTCATCGCTGTTAATTTCTTCTTTTGTAAGCCACCTTTTGTTGGAAAAGGTAAATTCAAGCTTATTCCTGTAGTAACGGGTGTTGGCTGAGGGGAGTATCCGGCTCACATTTGAAAAAGGTACCTTGGCTATTCTTTCCAGGCTGTCAATCACCTGCTGGTGCTTGTATGCGAGCTGGGTATCGTAGTTAATGTGTTGCCATTTACACCCACCGCAGGTGCCAAAGTGGGTGCAGAAGGGCTCTTGCCGTTTTGTTGAGTATTTTGAAATATGTAAAGGGATAGCTTCAAGAAAGGACTTCTTTTTTCTTATTATTTTGATGTCAGCAACATCGCCAGGCGCCACACCCGTCACAAAGACCACCTTTCCGTCATAGTGAGTTATACACTTGCCTTCTGCTGCAATACCTTCAATTTCTATGTCTTTTAAAACTTTATTTTTTATCTTCATGTTTTAATTGCCCCAATCAATCAGGTCTTTTTACTATCGTTCCAAACTTACGTGTGTTCGCTATGAGAAAAATTTTACTCGTTTCCATTCTCATATTAATCTGCAAAGTTAGCTCATTTGCTTCTCATATTGTAGGGGGAGAGTTTGAATTAGTCTACCTCAATGGGAATAATTACAGATTAAACCTGATCATTTATTTTGATGAGATCAATGGGGCACCAGGCGCCAAATATACTCCTCTGCCGCTAGCCTGGATATACCGCAAAAGTGACAATGCAGCGATGATGCAGAATATTCAATTGTCACTGTTTTCTGAGGAACCCGTGGAATATACTGTACCATCATGTGCAAACGACGCTATTGTTAAAACCACCAAACTTGTTTTTAGCCGGGTTATTACACTTGATCCCAACAGCTATAATGACCCCGATGGCTATTATATTGTCTGGCAGCGCTGTTGCCGAAATTATAACATCATCAACGTGATAAGTGAAAACCCTGATGCGGGTGGTATAGGGTCAGGCCTTACGTTTTACCTGGAGATACCACCATTAATTAAGGATGGAGAGCGCTTTATTAATAACTCTCCGCAATTATTTCCACCGTTGAGTGATTATGCCTGCGTTGGTCGCGGTTATTATGCGGATTTCAAAGGTGTAGACGCCGATGGGGACTCATTGGTTTATACATTGGCGACCCCGTTGAATACACCATCTGCAGTACCTCATCCCCAACCACCTTCAACCGCCCCTTACCCTCATGTAATATGGGAAGCGTCTTACAACATTAATAATATAGTCCATGGTGATCCTGACCTGACTATAACAGATGATGGTCTGCTCAGGGTAACGCCCACGGAGCAGGGAATATTTGTGTTTGCCGTTAAGTGTGAAGAGTTCAGAAATGGAGAAAAAATAGGGGAGGTAAGGCGCGATTTTCAGATGGTGGTGGTCGAATGCCCACCCGGGGGGAGTGAACCGGATGTGAATATTGAGCTTGAGGATGGTACAACTTACAATGAAGGGGATGTTTTGCATTTCCCTGCTGATGATGAAACCAAATGTGTGAAGTTTTTTATAAAAGATGAGAAGGGCGGAGAAGTAAACGTAAAACTTGATCCCGAAGGGTATGATGAAGAGAATTTCTCTATAGATACACTAAAGTGGTCTCCCAATAGAGATGAGCTTGAAGTAACGGTTTGCTTCACTGATTGCCCTCCTGATAAAGACCTTCCTTTTGAAGTGAATTTTATAGGGTTGGATGGTACCTGTCCGCAGCCTTTGCAGGACACTGTAAAGTTGACAGTAAAAATCACTCCTCCGGATAATGATCTTCCAGTGCTTAGTCATAAGGAGGATAGCGATGGCAGTTATTCGGCAGCAATTCAGCGGTTGGTGACTGTTGATGAGATGGTCGGTGGTATGAAAATAATAGAACTGCTTGGGCAGGATGCTAATAATGATTTGATGGACTTTATGCTTGAGCCTGTTGATTTTGAATTGGTGGATTATGGCATGAGCATCGTTAATAAGTCGAATGGTCCGGGCGTTAGAGAAACCTGGCTGCAGTGGAACTATGATTGTCAACTGATAAGCTTTGACGGGAAAACGTCATTCGAAATAAAAATATATCTTGAGGACCAGGATGACTGCCTGTATGAAGAACCTGTGTTGGTTACCTTATTCCTGAATATTAAGTTGCCTGATAACAGTTTGCCAGATGTATATAGCAACAAACTGGGAAGTAGCAATCAGTATGCGAAAATTACAGCCCAGCTTGATGAGACCGTATCCTTTGATGTGCGCGGGACAGATCTGGATGGGGATTTGGCATTTATAGAGGCTGTTCCTGCGAATTTTTCATTTTCTGATTACAATGTAAATTATAATCGGGTGGAAGGGCAAGGCAAGCCTTCAGCCACTCAGTTGAACTCTACCTTTTCCTGGGCCTTGGAGTGCAAGAGGTTCAATCTTGCTGAGCAGGATTCTTTCAGGATCTATTTCATGATGGAAGATTTTGACAAATGTGAGATTACTAACAGAGATACTCTTACAGTTGATTTTCTGTTGTCTCCTCCACCCAATTCAGATCCGTTGTTGACTGTGGAAAGCACTAACAAAGAATCGATTGTTCAGGATACCATACATATCATCATGGATGAAGAGATCAATTTAAGAATTATCGGGCGTGATTTTGAGGGAGATTCAATAACGCTGTACCTGGTTGATGATCACTCTGAGCAATTGGGTTATAAGTTTGCGGGAAAAAGCGGTATGGGTACTGTTGTTTCTGATTTTACGTGGTCTCCGGAATGCTATGTGCTGGAAGGACGGCCCGAAACGTATGTGCCACTGACTTTTGCCGTTCAGGATAATCACTGTACCCAGCCCAGAGCTAATGAGTACGCTTTGATTGTCCATATTGAAGATATTGAAGATAAGAGCGATCAGTTTATTCCTCCTAATATCTTCACTCCAAATGGCGATGAGCTTAATACCTACTTTGGTATGTACAGGATCAACAAGCAAACCGGTATTGAAGAAAATATCCTTCCTATAGATAACTGCGCAGGTCAATTTGAGAAGGTTGTGGTGTATAACCGCTGGGGCAGGGAGGTTTACTCCAGCAACGACCGTCACTTTAAGTGGTATGGAGAAGGAGTAGCCTCCGGGGTATATTTCTACTATATAGAGTACACTAACCGAGGATACCGGGGTTCACTTACTGTCAGGTTTTAAGCCGGCACATTATAAGAACGAGATCTTTTTTAGCTTGTCTTCTTTAATGAAGACGGTCTGACCATCCCACTCTGTCTGGGTCCAGATGTCTTTTTGCCCTTTTATGGGTAAGCGATGACCCTTGCCGACAATAGCAACTACCTCAGCACCGGCAGACGGGCCGTCCATAATGTAAGTATTACTTTGGGTAATGATTGCCTTATGATAATCCCTGCCAAAGTTTAGGGTGTAGAATAGCAAGGTCAGGGTAAGGATAGCCATGATGCCGGCAACAATTGGTTTTTTGTTATATTTCTTTTTGTGGTATACCATTATAGCCACAAGCATCAGGGCCAGGGCCAGCAGTACCATTACAATGGTATCGAAGAATTTGAAAAAGACAGTTTTGAAGAAATCAAAATCACCATAGCCATAGCCTTGAAGGTCTCGTGCCTTGGCAAGTTCTTCCATTTTGTTCAATGCTTTCCTGTCTGCTGTCTGTAGGTAATACAAATTGATGTAGTAGAGAGCATTGGTATAGTCACCAAGACCTTCCTTGATGAAGGCCATCTTCAGGAGCATGGCCGGTGAAGTGAGGCGCTCTTTTTCCAGCAGGTGCTGATAGATGTCGAAAGACTCTGTATACTTTTTGGCCAGGAAGAGAGAGTCGGCTTGAAGCAGGGCTTCATCCGTCTGGTCTTGCGCCTGAGTGGCACCTGCGAAAGTAAGCAGTAAAAGTGTACAAAGTATTCGGAGCTTCATGGGCTGTGTTCTTAAGTTTCTTGGAAGGCCAAAGATAAATTATGAAAATTTATAAACGAAAAAAGTGCCTAGAAATTACAGGAGAGGCACATTTTGAATTTTAGTTCATATTTTTTTAGTTTTTTTTTAGCGAAGCTTTGCATTTTATCTCCGAGACATTACCTTTGCATCTCCATTACGAAACAGGGCAACAAAAAAGCCCTGATTTAACAAGGGAGGACGTTAAGATTCCGTAGCTCAGCTGGTAGAGCATCTCCCTTTTAAGGAGAGGGTCCTGGGTTCGAATCCCAGCGGGATCACTCTAAAAACCCGGTCTTCTGACCGGGTTTTTTGTTTATATCCAGATACAGTTTATTGCGGGATTTTTTTCTTTTAAAAAAATAATACCTTCCGAAAGTACTCACCATCCAAACGTTCTGTTCTTCAATCCGTATTAACTAAAGTTAGCCATAATTGAGTCGTCTAAAGAAGATCACTTGTCAACCCTTACATCGCCCGATATAAAACCTTTTAAAATGCTCAGGCATTTGTACAAGCCCCTGCAACCCACAGTACAGCACCTGGGGCATATTGGTTACCGGGAGGTGCTGCCTTCAGCGGTTTTACAGTCTTTTATTTATTGTTATTGGGAGTTGGTGTCCTCAAAGGAGCTGGATGCTCCATTTTCTTACCAAATAGTAGCGGATGGATGTATAGATATCTTCTTTGATGCTGCGAATCCTGAAGAAAGCTATGTGATGGGTTATTGCGACTCGCATACCTCATTTGCATTGACTGAAAACTTTCATTATATAGGCATACGTTTTTTTCCGGCTGTTTTCCCGCAACTCTACCGAATAAATGCTATAGAGTTAACCAATAGAGCGGAATTCCTGAATGCCATAAGCCCTTCAACGGCCAGGCTTCTGTCCGGTTTGGAAATGCCGGCTACTTTGGCCGGTATCAGGAATAAGCTGGACAAACATTTTATTCATCTGTTTTCCAGGGCAGGGTTTAAGGCTGATCCCAGGTTTTATCATGCTCTGGACCTGATATTTACAAATCAAGGAAGAGACCGGATAGAATCGGGTTTTGATGTAGGGGTTAGCTCCAGGCAGCTTCGGAGGCTTTTCGGTAATTATATAGGTGGTTCTGTGAAAGCATTTAGTAATGTGGTGAGATTTCAGCAGATTTTACACAGTGCTGCTTTAGGGATAAATCCACTAGAGCAAAGAGCTTTTCTGGACCATTATTATGATCAGGCCCACTTCATTAAAGAGTTTAAGCGTCTTTATGGAATTACACCAGGGCGGGTGCAGGGCTGGTAAGCATTATGTCCGATTTTTACAATAAATCTTTGACTTCCTTTCTCATTTTTGTGTCATAATCAACTTTGATACAACATCATTATGAGAACATTTGCAATATCAATCACCTTAGTGTGCTTTAGTACACTTGTTTTAGCTCAATCAGTCACCCAAAGTAAACAAACTATGAATATGAAATTGAATGCTGGAATAATTACCGAAAAACTAGAGGAAACCAGAAAGTTTTATACAGAAGTACTTGGTTTCGGTGTCACCTTTGAAAATGAGTTTTATCTGTTGATGCACACACCTAACAATCAGGCAGAACTCAGCTTTTTGATGCCAGACCACCCTTCTCAGCAACCACTGTTTCAACCAGCTTTTGGAGGGAAGGGTGTTTACCTTACGATAGAGGTTGAGGATGTGGATGCGGTTTATCGAGAGCTTAAGAAAAAAAACGTAAAGATCATTATCGATATCAGGGATGAAGACTGGGGAGACCGGCATTTTGCCATTCAGGATCCCAATGGTGTAGGTATTGATATTGTGACCTACTCAGGTCAGGGATAGAAGTGGGCGAGGTTTGATTTCGTCTTGTCTTACCTTCACTCTAAATCCGTTTCCTGTGCAGTACTACTCTTTGCACGCAGCCTTTTGTTTGGAATGGAAACTACAGAATTAAACTACGGCTTTGCTAAACTTCTAAAGACTTTGTAAAGCCCGGCTGTTCTGTAGTACAGGCAAGAGGTCATAGGCTCAGGCAGTATGAGTTCAACCTGCAAAAGGTGGTAAGATAACTTTGGACAGAATGCTTTCGTCATCACAAAGTAGGAGAGTTTTGACTCTCTGTAGCTGTGGTTTATTTTCAACCCAACTTAAAAAAAGCATGGAGGGACAGGCAAACTAGGTAACAATGCCTGTCCCTGATTATTGATTCCCACCTTTGCAGGAATTCTAAATCATCTGTAGTGTTCCTCCGTCAGCACGTAAAGTAGCGCCGTTGGTAGCAATTGAAACAGGACTGGAGAGGTAGGCTGCGAGTGTTGCTATTTCTGTCGGTTCTATGAAGCGCTGTATAAGGGAGTGTGGGTTTGTATTCTGCATGATAGCCTGCTTCATATGTGCAACAGGTATTTTCTGAGCCTGAGAGATTTGCTCCACTGCCTTGGCAACACCTTCTGAGTACGTTGGGCCACCGAGTATGGTGTTGACCGTTACGGTGGTGTTTTTCGTGAGTTTGGAGAGACCGTTGCTAATGGATAACATGGCCGTTTTGCTCATTCCGTAGTGGATCATGTTTTCGGGGATATTGATGCCTGACTCGCTGCTGATGAAAATGACTCTTCCCCAACCTCGGGACAACATTTTTGGGAGCAGTGCTCTTGACAGGCGAATGCTGCTCATCACGTTGATTTCAAAGAAGCGGTACCACTCTTCGTCTGTAAGCTCGGTAAAATCCTTAAGATCAAATATTCCGACATTGTTTATCAATATGTCAACTTCCGGGAGTTTAGTAAGAAGGTTATTAACCTCATCGGCTTTAGCGAAATCTGCGGCTATTCCTGAAACCCGGGCATTAGGAAAATCTTTTTGCAGCCTCGCAATTGCCTCATCTAGTTTCACCTGCGTTCTGCCATTTATGATAACGTGCGCACCTTCGGCTAATAATTGACTGGCTATGGCATAACCTATACCCTGGGTGGAACCACTGATAAACGCTGTTTTTGATTTGAGTTGTAAATCCATATTGTGTTGTTGGTGTATTTTTTTGTATTGATCAATACAAAAAATGATAAAAAAAATTAACTGAGTATATCGAGCTGCATGTCGATCTGTTTTCTAAGCAGGTCTTTATCCGGGTACATGCGTCTGGTAACGTTCAGGCCATTCCAAAGTGTGATCAGGTAGCGGCCCAAAACTTCAGGGTTGGTCTGATTTTTTAATTTACCCTGCTCTTGCTCACGGGCGATGGTATCTGTAAACATTTGCTCAACCTCTCTCAATATCTGTACGGCTTCGTGTTCCAGATCATCATCAATAAAGGTCATTTCTACAACGGTATTGACAATGATACAACCCTGCAAATGACTCTTTTCATCAGCCAGGGCAATGCTCCGGAAAAAATCCTTGATCAGACCCAGCGGATCGGCACTCAGGCTAAGCTCTTTTTTAAAATCGTCAAATGCCTCTCGACGTTGTTGGATCGCTTTGCGGAATAGTTCTTTTTTACCTCCCTTATAAGCATTGTAAAAACTCCCATAGCCGATTCCCATGGCCTTGAGCAGGTCATCCATAGAAGTAGCGGTGTATCCTTTTGACCAGAATAGTTGTTGTGCTTTGGCCTCTACCTCCTGATTATTGTATTTGCTTGGGCGACCTCTCATTTTGCAAGATTATATTTATGTATTAATCAATACAAAATTAGATAAGTTGATCAAATAAAAAAATACTTTCCGAATTTTAGTCATGGCTTTTGAGACTCAGGACTCTCCGTTTACTGCGTTCGGGCAAAATCTTTAACCACTGAAATATCAAGTCGGTCATTAAGTCTTTCTGCATAATGCACCTTTTTGATCATCAGTCCTTTGTCAATTAAAAATTCAGCGGGCATGGTTTTTATTGATTCACCCCCGGCCATCATGTGTACAGGTACCTTTGTTTTTATCGCATTATAGGCAGTTTGTACAAATGAGCTTAAGTGGCTTACAGCTGATTTATACCCTGAGCTTTCAAGTCCGTAGGCGTTATACCAAATTTTTTCCGGATCTGAAATGAGAGGAATGGGTGATACTTCCTGATGGAAAGTGCTCCTCAGAAGTACCCTTTCCGGGGATTCGAAGAAGAAAATCATTTCCATCCCCTGAGCTTTTAACTCTTCATAGATCCTGGTCAGTGTATGTACCCTCAGGTTACAAAAAGGGCATCCCGCATGCCTGAAAAAGCCTATAAATACTTTTTTGTCTTGATACTCATTTAGGTCTATTGTACGTTTGAAGATATCAGTAAGCCTGAATACCGGGGCTTTGAGGTTACTTTGAAGCATATGTTAAAAAAGGTTATGCCCAATATACGACAGGATCAGGCGCATAGCTGCACTATTGCCGATTATTTCAAAAATTAACTCTAAAGGTTGAGCCTTTGTCTACCTCGCTGTCTACGCAAATATGTCCCCCCATAGCTTCCACATGCGTTTTGGTTATGTAAAGACCGACACCTTTGGCTTCAGGATTGTCATGAAAGGTTTTGTTTAGCCGGAAAAGCTTACTCCCATGTTTGCTCAGGTCAATGCCAAGTCCATTATCAGTGATTGTTAATGTGATCCCATCAGGAGACGTTTCTGTTTTAACATGGATCTTAGGAGACCGGCAATGCGCTCTGTATTTGATAGCATTGGTGAGCAAATTAAGAAATATGCTTTCGAGATAATTTTTGTTGTAACTAATGACCGGAGCTGTTGAAAAATCGCAGGTTATAATGGCATCACTCTCAGTTATCTGTGCAGTGATAATCTCCAGAGTCTTATTATATACATGCTGAAATTCTATAATTTCTGTTTCCCGGCTGTTCACCTCATCATTTTTCAATGTTTCTATTAAGGTATTCAGCGTGGAGGAAAGGTGTTGGATCACCGTTTTAAATTTTTCAAATATCTGTTTCCTTTCCTCTTTGGATTCCGCCAAAT
The DNA here is from genome assembly GCF_021389975.1 of Fulvivirga ulvae. Taxonomy (NCBI): domain Bacteria; kingdom Pseudomonadati; phylum Bacteroidota; class Cytophagia; order Cytophagales; family Fulvivirgaceae; genus Fulvivirga; species Fulvivirga ulvae. The sequence continues at coordinate 886,543 of NZ_CP089981.1, read as the reverse complement.
TGTATAGGTGCAACAGTGAAGAAAGGTTGCCCACGGGAGACCGTAGGTTGTGAGAAGTAATATGGGCGAAGTTGGCCAGTTGGGCATTTTGTTCGGTCAGTCTTTCGGTGAGCACTTCCAGGTTAGCTTTAGCTTCAAGAAGCTTTTTCTGATTTTCCACGCGTTCTGTTATATCTGTGGCTATGCCCAGAAAACCTGTAATGACATTGTTATCATTTTTAATAGCTGTTACCACCAACTGAACTTTAATTTTCGATCCGTTTTGTCTAATGTAGGTCCATTCACGGGATTCTGATTGCCCTTGTTTGGCATACTCTACAAAAACATCGAAGCCTGTAACCTTCTTTTGCAGCAATGCGGAAAGTTCTTGTTCTCTTTTAGTTATCTCCTTTTTGTCGTGAAAGATAATCGGAGTTTCTTTTTTTATTATGTCTTCTGCACGATAACCCAACAGATTTTCGGCACCTTTATTGAAATGCATGATTTTTCCGTTGAGATCCGTGCTGATGATGGATACTTCTGTGGTAGCATCCATAATAGTTTTTAAATTGGCAAGAAGTGTTCTTACCTGGTTTTCGGCCACTTTCCGGGAGGTGATATCATAGCTTATACCAAGCAAACCATTAATTTTGCCTGTATTATCGCGGAGTGGAACTTTTGAAAACATAAACCAGGTAGTGGTATTATCATTTTTGACATGGCGACATTCCATATTTTTCAGAGATTCTCCGGTTCTAAACACATATTGATCTTCTTCTATGGACTGGCTGGCTGAGTCAGCGGAAAATAGATCAAAGTCATTTTTACCCAATATATCTTCTTCTTCAAGTCCCAGGTATTCACATTCACTTTTATTGACCAGCGTTTTTCTCGATTGCAGGTCTTTTGTGTAAACATTCAGCGGTATATTATCGATTATGGCTCTTAAAAGTTTCCTTTCTTCATGAATGATCTGCTCATTTTTTTTCTTTTCATTAATGTCCTGAAAAACACCATACAGTCGCTGGCATTTGTTGCGGATGAATTCAGGTTGCCCTATAACCCTTGCCCAGAGATTGTTGCCTCTTTCTGTAACCAGCTCCAGCTCCAGATCATATGAGGTACCATTGCTGATGGCTTCTGATACAGCTTTTTCTATTCTTGCTCTGTTTTCTCCTTTTTTGAAAAATTTAAAAATATAGACATAGTCCATTTTGAAGCTTTCAGACATTTCAAGAATCTCACCGGTCATCCTGTTCCACGCCATATGACCTGTATCAAGGTCAATCTCCCAGGTGCCTATTCGTGCCATTTCACTGGCTTTATCCAGTATGTTCTCTATTCTTCTTTTACCAAACTCCTTTTCCTTGATTTCTGTTATGTCAGATGTATACATAAGCAACCCTCCGATAGTGTTTTTTGAAGTGTACCAGGGGCGCACATCCCAGGTGATCCATTGTACGGAGCCATCGGCTCTTACGAAGCTGGCTTCTTCACAGGTATTTACTGCACCATGAAGGCATTCCCGATGTATTTTTTTCCATTCTTCGCCTATTTCAGGGAAAACGTCGTAGTGAGAAAGCCCGGTTAAGTCGGCGTATTTAATGTCGTAATCGTTTAACCATTGCCGCGATGCGGCAATATATCTCATATTACGATCAAACATGGCAATGGCATGGGGTGCTTCCTCAATGATAATCTTATACCTTTTTTCAAGGTTACGGAGATCTGCTGTCAGCTGCTCTGCAGTTTTGTAATCCCGCTCATTGTTTTGCAGGTCGTCTATAAATAATACTTTTAATACCAGCCAAAAAGCAATGAGCAATGCTATAGCCAAAACATAAATGACAGGTTCCGGAGTCTCTGAGCCGGTTGTGGCGTTTTGGTTATATGAAAGCACAATCAGTATTGCAGTAACTATCAATACAAACAATGCCAGGGTCGGGATGTTATTTTTTCGGGCCATTGCAATATTTTTATAAGCCTGAGTTGGTTATTGCATTCGGCTCTTATTTTTTAGGTTTAGGCGTTAATAGTGTGGTTCTAGCATCTAACAATATACAAATCTTAATCCGATAAGTAAATCCAACACTTCATTTATTTAACTACATTTTTATTACATAAATATTACGTCACTTGGTTATTTAACGCCGACTTGGTTAATATTAAGGTATGAGTCAGAAATTGAGTGCAGTTGCCGAGTTAGCCGTTAAATATGTAAATACTACCCAAAGGCATGTTTTTCTTACGGGTAAGGCCGGAAGCGGCAAGACTACTTTGCTGAGATACCTTGTGGAGAAAACTTATAAGGCCGCGGTGGTGGCTGCTCCTACGGGTATTGCTGCTATCAATGCAGGGGGAGTTACTTTGCACTCACTGCTTCAGCTACCGTTCGGTACATTTATGCCGGAGGAGTTTTCTCCGGGCGGACGGGAGCTAAGCGAAAAGCTGAACACACCCAAATCGGTTATTGCTCAACTTCAGATGGGGAGTACCAAACGTAAACTTTTACGTGAGATTGAGCTTCTGATCATAGATGAGGTGAGTATGCTTAGAGCGGACTTGCTTGATTGTATAGATTTGATCCTGAGGCACATAAGAAAAAGGAGAGAGGTGCCTTTCGGTGGTGTGCAGGTTCTTTTTATCGGCGACCTTAACCAATTGCCCCCTGTTGTCAAGAATTCAGAATGGCCACTTCTTTCAAAATATTATAAAAGCGCTTACTTCTTTGATTCCAGGGTATTGCAAACTTACCCTCCCGTTTATATTGAGTTGGACAAGATCTACAGACAATCCGATCCTGAGTTTCTGGATATACTCAATAGGCTAAGAGATAATAAGCTGCTGATTGATGATGTGAAAATTTTAAATACATATTACAGGAATGATGCAAGTGATCAGGCAGAAGGGTATATCCATATAACCACACACAACAGGAAGGCTGATCTCATCAATGAGCGTGAACTGGAAAAACTGGAAAGCAAGTCTGCTATATATAAGGCTAAAATAACAGGAGATTTTCCCGAAAATATGTACCCGCTGTCAGATAGTATTGAGCTAAAAGGGGGAGCCCAGGTGATGTTTGTTAAAAATGATCCAAGCGGAGAAGGGCAGTACTATAATGGAAAGATTGGGAAGGTAGTATCACTGGAACATAATGGCATCACTGTAGAACTTGATGGTGAACATAATCTCGTGGAGGTAAAAACATACCTATGGGAAAATAAAAGATACAAGCTTCGTGCGGACACAGGCCAGGTGGAGGAAAGTGTCATTGGTACTTATGAGCAATATCCAATCAAGCTGGCCTGGGCTATTACGGTGCATAAAAGCCAGGGACTTACATTTGAAAAAGCCATTCTGGATTTGTCTGAGTCCTTCGCTCCCGGGCAGATGTACGTGGCACTTTCAAGGCTGACTTCGTTGCAAGGGCTGGTGTTATCAGCACCTGTTCCCCATAGTGGCATTGATACCGATACGGCGCTTCGCGGTTTCGTAAGCCGCAAAAAGGCCGTGGATGATCTTCATAAAGAGTTGAAACAGGATCGGGAAAAATTCTTGCTGGATTATACCCAAACGTCTTTTGATTTCACAAATATTCTTACGGAATTAACCAATCACCTGAAAGGCTTTGACAAGGATGAGAGCAGGTCAGCGAAGCAAAAGTATAAGGAATGGACAACAGAGGTATTAGATGAGGTCAGGCGGCTTCAGGAGGTATCTGGAAAGTTTATCAGACAGCTGGCGAGGATCTTTAGTGAAGCCGGGGAAGATTATTTGCAAAGTATTTATGAGCGTGTGCAAAAGGCAAATAATTATTTCCGGCCTTTATTGCAGTCTCTTTCGCAGAAGGTGAAGGAGCATAAGAAAAAGGTGAGCATTCAAAAGCAGGTAAAGGGTTACTCCGGGGAGCTGAAGGAGATCGAGGCGTTGTTTGACAGGAAAGAACTGCAGATCAGGAAAGTAGAATTACTGATTTTTAATGCCCTTGAAAACAAAATACTTACCAAAGAAGACCTTAAGTCATCCGGGTTTTATAAACGCTCACCCGATAAAACGATCAAAGAGCAGAAAGTACCAACAAAGGAGATAACCTACAACCTCTACCAAGAAGGAAAGGGTGTGGAAGAGATAGCTGAGATCAGGGGTCTTACTCAAGGAACTATAGAAGGGCATTTGTGTACTTATGTGATCAGTGGAGAAATAAAAGCTGCCGATCTTATGGATAATGAAAAAATGGAGAATATACTTACCGTAATGAAAACACTGGGTACCACCTCGTCCGGAGAAATCAAAAGTAAGCTGGGTGATGAATATGAGTATAGTGAGATCCGAATAGCACTTGCCCATTATGAGGCTATGGAAAAGGCCGCCTCAGCAGGTAACAATGCCCAGGGTTAGTTTATTGTCATTACTACTTAACCGAGCGGAAATATTGTTCTGCTACGTTCAAATTGTTATTTTCGCATCCGTAATAATTTGTCAGCATTAATACACTTCCTGTAATGTCCTATACACCTGTTTTACTTGACGGAAAGGCTTTGTCTAAAGAGATTGAAGAAAGTCTGAAAAAACGTGTTGCCAATATCATCCGGCAGACCGGCGTAGTACCGGTACTGGCTACTGTACTTGTGGGCAACGACCCCTCTTCAGAAGTGTATGTAAAAATGAAAGGCAATGCCTGCGAAAGGGTAGGGATGAAGTCTTTAAGGATTCATTTGCCCGAAGAGACCACTACTGCGCAGTTATTGGCTACTATTGATCAGCTAAATAATGATAAAGCTGTTTGTGGTATTCTGCTACAGCATCCGGTGCCATCACACATCAATGAGCGTGCATGTTTTGACCGCATCACTGCAGATAAGGATGTAGATGGGGTCACCTGTAATGGTTTTGGCCGGATGGCCATGAATGAGCCGGCATTTGGTAGCGCCACTCCGGCGGGTATAATAAAGCTCATTAAACACTACAACCTGCCAGTAGAAGGAAAACATGCTGTAGTGGTAGGCAGAAGCCCGATACTGGGAAAGCCAGTGGCGATGATGCTGTTGAATGAAAATGCAACGGTAACTATATGCCATTCAAAAACTGAGTGTCTTGCTGAAATTGTAAAACGTGCCGATATCGTTGTAGGCGCTGTGGGCAAACCGGAGTTTATAAAAGCTGACTGGATTAAAGACAATGCCATTGTTATCGATGCAGGTTACCATGCGGGGGGTATTGGTGACATTGAGATCAACGAAGTTAAAGACAGGACATTGGCCTACACACCGGTACCAGGCGGAGTTGGTCCGATGACCATAGCCACATTGATCATGCAAAATGTGGAGTCTGCTGAGATGCAACTGTTGAGGAGAGCCATGTATCAGTCCGATACGGAAAAAGAAACAGAAGAAATTACTGAAGCACCTGCGCTACTTTAATGTAAATTAAGTCGATATTTTGTTGAACGTGCCACATCAGGAGGTCTACCTGTCATGAGAACACGTTAATTCAGCGCCAGGCTCAGCAATCCTTCACTGGCTGTAAGCTCCTTATCTTTTAACGCAGCCGGGTTGATTTTAAAACGCAGTTTATTGCCAATGACCAGGAAACTGATCATAGCCCCCTTTTTGATCAGATCGTTTTCAGTTACAATAAGTATGTTTTGTTGGCGGTAGTTATTGAGCACTTCAGTTAAGGTTCTGGAATGTTTGTTATTGAGGTAGATAAGCTGGTGGCCGTCAGCTTCTGTTACAGAATAGATAAGTTTGACATCGATAGGTTTTCCCTTGATGGTTTTATCAGCAAGTTTCTGGCTGATTACTTTATGCATTTCGGCATCGTCAAAAATGGCAATGGTAAAAGTGTCAAATTGTTGTGGCCAGGAAGTGTACTTGGCAAAATTGTAAATATATATGGCTTGCAGCTCGTTATAGGATGACTCCTGAGCCCTTACGTGATGTTGGGCTAAAAGCAATATTGTGAAGGCCAATACATATTTACAACGTCTGTTCATGCACTATGTCTATTTTAATCCTCTACCTCAGTTGTGTTGGGCAGCTCACATAACTGCCAGTAATGGTTTAGTATGGAAACAGCATTAACAAAACCTTCAAAAGACAATGGTTTAAGAACATATCCTGCCACATTGAGGTTATACGCAGCTATTTTGTCGCTATCTTCATTAGATGTTGTCATTACAAAAACAGTTGTAGGTTTTAACGCAGGGTCTTTTCTAAGTTCAGTCAGGAATTCTATTCCCCCCATGCGGGGCATATTTATATCGAGCAATACGATCCGTGGGGCCGGCACAAAGTTGTCAGGGTCTTTTCCTGATAGCATATGAAGGGCCTCCAAGCCATTTTTTGCCACATAAAGCGGGTTATTGATACTATTTTTTTTAAATGATCTCTTAACGTTCATGATATCAACCTCATCATCCTCAACCAACAATACATTTATTAAATTTCCCATGTGTTCTAATTTGATGTAGTGAACATTAGACCAGATCCTTTTTTAATTTCCCTAGGCCAGGTAAAAATGAATCTCGCTCCTTTATCCTCTTCAGATTCTACTTTAATATGGCCTCCTACTTCTTCAACACTCTTTTTAACGATCGATAAGCCTATTCCTGTCCCTTCTACCTGATCACGAGCTTCCAGGGTTTGAAAAATTGTGAAGATCTTGTCATGATAAGCAGGGCTTATACCCATACCGTTGTCCTCAACGATAAACCGGAAGTAATCACTGTTACCGTTTACACCTATACTAATCAATCCGGCTGCTTTATTGTTATATTTTATGGCGTTCCCGATCAAATTGCTAAAGACCTGCTGTAGCAATATTTTCTTTGTGTAGAAAACGGGCATGCCAGACTGTATGTTAATTTTTATTCGAGCGGGTGGTTGATGCAGGTCAATAATGTCGCTTATCAGTTTTTGGGTGTCAACATTTTCCTGTGAAACATCTTTTCGGCCGATTTTTGAATATTCCAAAAGGCCATTGATTAGGGCCTCCAACCTGAAAACACGGCCTCTTAATGTTTGCAGGTTAGTCTTGACATCCTCGGGAATGTTATTCCCCAGATCTTCTTCTATCCATTCGGATAATTTAAATATTGCACGTAATGGTGCTTTAAGGTCATGCGAAACCACATAAGAAAATTGATTAAGCTCCCGGTTCTGCTTTTTGAGCAAGTTGGAATGACTAATCAGTTCGTTTTGAGATTCTTCCAGAATATCCAACATATGGTTAAAAGCTTCACCTACTTTACCAATCTCATCATTGCTTTTCACACGAACCCGGGTATTTTTCAGACCGCTTGAAATTGAGTCAATGGCGAAGTCCAGTTTACGAATATTTTCCGTGATCAGGCTTCCGATAATTACAGCCAGGACGACACCCGCTGTAAATAGGGCAATACAGAAGTATAGCGTTGTGATCCGCAGCTGGTTGATACTGGTATAGACACCTTCCAGTGAATATCCGATGACCAATGTGCCCAGGTTTTGCCCTAGATAACTGATATGGGATTTTTGATATAAGAGATGATCCTTGTTTTCAATAGGTATGCCATATGGTCCCTGCAGGATGTTTTCAGGTAGGATCTTTTGCCCCGGGTTATATGAAGTGATTTCCATACCTTCCTGGTCTATGGCTGAAATATAGAATACAGCACTGTCATGCCGGGTCCACTCCATAGCCTCTGATACTGCAACCAGGTCCATTTCACCCATACCAATACCTACACCAATTGAAAAAAGGTTGGATATACTTTCAATTTTTGAGTGTGCAGCTTTAATAGCAATCTTTTTCTGCTGGTCAGGGTAATAGGAATAAATAAATATAGAAACAATGGCTATCAAGAGCACTTGTCCCATTATTATTTTTACCCTTATAGGTAAATCGTTTAGTTTGAAAAATCGGGTGGCCATCATGATCTGTTTAAAATAATCGTTTTGGGCTCCTCTTGTTCCTCCGAAGTCCTATCGACAGAAAACGGTGGAATCTGTTTAAAGTCATTTTAATTCAAACTACAAAGTAACGATCCTAACATGTATTTTTGTAGTTTATTTGGCTTTCTAAACTACATAGGAAAGTCTTTTCTCAATATTTTAAATACAGCGTAAAAACCATACGAGAATCTCTTGCAACTTCTCAGGAAAACTCGCACCGGACGTCTCGGGGAATACCCTGAGATTAATTAACTGAACCCAAGAAACGTTCTTTTCCTACTTGTAATATGAACAAAGTTTTATGATGTAAGTTTTCAATAAGTTTATGCGGATGTATCTATTATTTATGTGTCATCAGTCATAGCCTTACGGACTGGTGGTGCCTCAATGGACCGGAATGAATGGTTGGAATATCTTTCCGGTCACTGAGGTCTTTCATGGTGCTTTATTTAACCACGTGATCCAAACAAAAAATCCGGATCAAATTTTATGATAACTTAACGTTGAAGTGTACTGGTAAAGCCAGACGTTAATTGCACAATTCTTATTTATTGACGAGTTGAAGATATTCAAAAAAACATGGAATGTCAATTTTACTGTAATACAGGCTCAAAAATGAACGCTTAGTGCTGCAAAACTATGTAAAGTCTTTTGCATATTTCCAAGTGCTTTATTGATAAATCAAGAGAAGGCGGATATTCTTACATTTTGATTTTTGACATAAATGCCCCCAGGGAGGGTTGCTTCCGGCTATAGCATTGCTGAATGATTGACAAACCCGGATATTCGGATAAAAAAATTACACAAGGTAAAAAAACAGCTATTTGGACTATTTATGAACAAATGGTTTCATGCGCTGGATATGAACTTAACAACCAGCAAGAATATTTGGTTAAAAAATGATGGGTGATTTCAGTATAAGAGGCTGAATAAAAAAGGCCGGAAGGATAATAATATCCATTCCGGCCATGGGAAACTACACTATACACTTATTTTATTTACTTGCCAGCTCAATATCGCTGATGAGATAAGGCTGAATAGCCTTGCGAATAAGTTGTCTGGCATTTTCTGAATTGTATTCTTTACTGCTCAGCTCATCGCCAAGGGAGAATAGTCTTTGAAACAATAGTTTATCTTCTACCTTGGATTTGAAGGACAGCTCTTTCCTTGTGTTGAACAGCTCATCCCATACAGCTCTTACATCAGCCCAATATTGCTCATTCTCTTTCCACCATTTTTTGGCCACCTGGCATTGCTCATCGCTGACCTTTTTATACGTGTTAAGACCTTTTTCCTGGGCAAGGATCACATCCTTATCGCTTTCTCTGATAACCTTGTCGTTGTCCTGCTCGTGAATCCAGCCTTCGGCAGTAAGCTCATGCCTGTTCCTTCTTTTCATCACATTGTAGTCGCTACGTTTGGTGTGCTCTCTTCTTGGCAGGGGCGCATCGGCAGTATTTTCCCAATAGTGTCGCCCGTCTGTATGAATCCATGTAGCAGAGCCCTCATAACGGGGCTCGTCGTCTACCTGGTACACCTTTTGCGTCCATTGTCCTTTTACCTGCTCTTTAGGTAATGTTACAGGCTTCCATGTCTTATCCTTGTAGTAGGTATACAGCTCAGTATTTTCATAGAGCCAGTCCTGCCTCCAGTGTTTGATGATCATAGTATCGCCAACGATTAACAGGTGTTGAAGCACAATTTTGTCATTGCTCTCTTCAGCAGCAGTCACCCACTCCAGGCCTCCTGTTTTGTAGTTGTCATGAAATTCGTAATCCTTTTCAGAGGCAAAAGTTTCCGCAAAGTTGAATGTTACCTCATAGCAGCCACACATTGATTTAATAGCCTCAATATCCTGCTGTTTCTTCTTTTTCTGTGCATAGGTATTTGCTACGATAAATACCATGCTTAGTATTAATAATTTTCTCATGATTATATGGTTAGTTTAATAGGCAAATGATTTTGAAAGTGCTGTATTTTACAGCTCCGCCAGCCCCTGATATTCATTTATGCCTTACTGAACGAGCTCGAAGGTAAATTCAGGGTAACCTCTTTCACCAGTAGTACTTGTAAGTCGGTTAAATTTCAGTTTGAAAACGTTGCCCTCCGCGTCAGTAAGTACAAAGTACCTGTCTGTATATAGCGATGGCGCTGTGCCTGGCCCACCACCGTTGCGCCATGAAGAGCCCACTGCATTAATTGCAGTATCGAAATTTAGTCCACTCACATGACTGGCTGAGAACTCTTCAAATGATGTTTCAGTGTTCATTACCATAGCGACTGATACACTGTTACGGTTAATGATGAGATAATCTTTGAAGCCATAGGGTATTGCCGGGCCACCTGTAGAGTAGCGCACTGAGTAATAGCCATACATGATATCCCATTGTGCCTTTAACGGTTCCACAGTTGCAGCTCCATTATCAAGGTCAATGAAATTGAAATTGTAGTTATCATCCTTTACCACATCCAGAGTATTAAAATCAGTGGAAGAGATATCTGCATATTGCAATATATAGTTATCACCATTTCTCAATACACGAATCTTTTTCCAGTTACGTTGATCCCCATCTCTTTTGATTATATATACTTTATTGTCCGTATCCAGTGAAGAAACCTCGCCTATGGCTGTATTCTCAAGACTGCCGTCAGTAGCATCAATCCAGCTTGCAGCTCCAACGGATGGGTCATACTGAGGTACCGTCATCTCAGCTCCAAAGCCAAGAGTGTCTGCAGAAGTGACTGCCGTAAGGTCATTTTTATCAAGAGCGCGGGCCATAACAGTTGCACTGCTATTGAGGATAACATAGAATTCTCCGGCTTCAGTGTAAAAGCCTAGATCCCAGGTATATTTGTTTACAGTATTTTGAGTAAGCTTGCTGAGGTCCACAAAGGCCTGGTTGGGAAATTCTTCTCCGCCTCCATTCAGCTCTATTGTGCCACTTTTTGCTACAAAGTTTTCTGAAAACGTAACAGATAAGGTGTTATTGTTGCCAATTTGAAGTAAGGCATCATCAGAAGATTGAAGCTCAAAGGTGATGGTAATGTCCTGCTCTATGTTTAATCCCGTGCCTGCTGAAACACTAAAGGTAACGCTTTCGTCGCCAAGGCTGAAAGGTAGCACCAGCGTACCATTGCTCATTACCGGGGTAGTGTAGAAATCAGCTTCTGTACCATAAGTAAGACTGCCACTTTCTGTAAGTGCGAGGGTAAGGTTACCATCGGCACTGGCAGGGCGTGAGAAAGTCAGGCTTATCTCGCTGCTGGCATTGGTAGAACTTATACTGGCCTCAGTATTGGTGAAATTAACAGCTACCGGGGTAGTAGAGTCTTCATCGTCGCTGCACGCAGCAAACAGAAGAGCTATGATACCCAAAAAAAGAAACTTATTTAGTCTGAGTTTTATCATATTCATTTTATTTATCATTTGTTTTTATAGTATAATTTAACTGTAAGAAATACGATCGGCCGTAGGAGACAGGACTTTGCCCGTTGGCAGATGAGTTATGCGCATCAGTCGGATAGTTATTATTTACCGATGTGATATCTAGTGCATTGCGCACACCTGTGGTTGCTGTTAACCCCTTTCCAAAATCTTTGTTAACGGTGAAGTCGAGCCATTGAAAACCATCCATTTTCAGGAGCTCCGGCTTGGTAGTGCCATCGTCTTGTGTTGTAAGCGTATAGTTTTCGCGCTTGCCGGTATATTTATAAAAGCAGGCCAGCGTAATGCCGGGCTTTTCAAAGCTGTAACTAACATTCGCATTTAACTCGGGCGAGTATAGAAACTGAGGTACATCCGTATCGCTTAGCTCATTAAGGCTTTGGTAACGCCCGGTATGGTTATAGCCAAGGTTTACCAGCAGGCTCTTAGTCTTCCATTGACCTTGCCATTGTAGGCCTAGGGTTTTGTACCGCGAAATGTTGGTATAGGTAGTTGGTTGATTTATGCCCGATGGTGTAAAATAGGTTATGCGGTTGTCGATATCATTGAAAAAGGCCGACAGGCTCAGGTTAAAAAAGTTTTTGCCGGAAGTAAGTATATGGTTGATGTCCATATTTAAATTATTCGAGTGTTCGGCTTCCAGGTCTTCATTACCAAGTATGTTATGGTTGGCGTCTATAAACTCATGATACAACTCTCTCAGCGAAGGGGCACGAAAACCCCGGCCATAGCCGAGTCGCAGGGTTGTATTTGAAGAAATACCGTATCTGAGGTTTAAAGAAGGTGTTACCGGTGCCTCATATACACTATTATAGGCATACCTTATACCTGGTCTGATTTTTAGGGATTTACCCACTACCAGTTCCGCGGAAGCAAACAAACCAATATCTTTTAGTGATTTCTCTCCCTCGTTAAGTGTGGTGCCTCCGGCAAATTCGTAGTTCATGTCCATACCCAGTTGAGAGGTTCCCCATTGCCATTTCAATCCGTTGTTCCAGGTATTTCTTGTAAAAAATGTCTTATAGTAAATCTCATCCTGTTCATCCGCCGATGTCATGTCCTCATCGTCAGTGACCAGGTTTTTTATGAATTGATATGTACTACGTTTATAATCGGAATATGAGACCGCACTATTGAAAAGGCCCTTGCCCACTGCAAACTCGGCCTGTAGCTGATGTATCCAGCGATTGGCTTCGTACTCCTCATCTAAGGCAAAAGCGTCTTTTAGAGGATTATTGTCGTTGACAGGCCCTAGATTTTCAAGCAATTCATTTAAATAATCGACTTTATAAAAAATATCAAGATCATCATTGGAGAAACGGGCCAGTGCACCGGTAAAGTACTGGTTCTTGGGGTACCAACTCTTATCTCTTTCAGTACCATCACCTGTCCACCCGCCAAACTTGTTAATGCGGGCATAAAGCTGTGTATACCATGAAGAATTTATATTATAGCCCAGATCAATGGCGGGGGTATGGATTCCCTCGGAAAATAATGAATATTCGCTGCCTACGGTTTCTTCATGCAGTTGCAGGTTTGCTGTTAACTTATGTGGAGCATGCTTTTTTGTTATAATATTGATAACTCCGGCCAGCGCATCGGCTCCATAGTTAACAGACATAGGGCCTTCTACAATTTCAATTTTTTCAATGGTGCTGACGTTGATCTGGTTTATGTCGATCTCATTGGCTGTACCCGATCGGCCTGTAAGCGGGATGCCATCGAGAAGTACTTTTACATTCTGTCCTGATATACCCTGCAGAGACATACCGGAGGTGCCGGTGGCATTATCACGACTGAACCTGATATTCAATTCGTTATTAAGCACATGTTGTAAGTTAGTAGCGCCCTGCTTTTCTATCCGGCCTTTATTGATGGTTCTTACTTTGTATACCGTATTTCTGACGCTTTGGGGCTCGTATTGCCCCGTTACTACCAATTCGTTAAGCTGGACTACCGTTGGCTGCAGGGTTATGGTCTGGTTACTTTCAAGCTGGAGGGTATCAGCAAAGGGCTTATAATTAATGTGATTGATGCTGATAATGTAGGAGGATTTTGTTGTTTCACTGATTGAAACTACCCCTTTGCTATCGCTAATAAGCATGGATGATCTGGCGGGGGCGGAAGTCGTGGAAACCACAATGGTAGCGCCTTCAACAGGCATTGATGACTCACTGTCCAGGACTTTCAGTTTTTGTTGTGCAAAAACTGAAGAAATGTTTAAGCAGTTGATTGTCAGAAATGTGATTAAAGTTATGCGCATTTATTTTATTTAGATTAATTCTAAATAATGCAAAGATAGAGTATGACAAGCTATAAGCACAATACCTAATGCTAGTGAAAATGCTCACCACCCTGCTAGCGAGTGCAATCACTAGTAGTAGCTATTATTTGCCTGCTATGATGCCGTTTTCTATGGCGTATATGATCAACTGTGTTGGTGATTTCAGGTTTAGCTTCTGAAGGATATTCTTGCGATGAGAATTAATAGTATGAATGCTTAGGTTAAGCTTTTCTGCAATTCGATTGCTGCTATTGCCGTCAATAATGAGGTGCATGATCTCAATTTCACGAGGGCTCAAAGGCTCGAGGGCAGGGGAGGGCTGCTCAAGAATAACGTTAAGAATAGAAGAACAAAAAAAGCGTTGTCCGCGCGCCAGGCTTTGTATGGCGTTGACAACTTCGTCACGCTCGCACTCATAAGATATACAACCTTTTATACCCAACTTTATAATGAGATCAATATCCTGCTTGGTGTATTCTCTGGCGAGGATCAGAATAGATTCTTTAGGTACACTCTTTCCGGTTGGCTTATCTGGTTTGTTGAGGTAAGTGGTAAGGTCTACTATTGTAATTTTGGGTGTGGCGCTCACTTCCTGGTTGAAAAGGGAAAATTCCGGGTGCTCCTCAATGAGAGAAACCAATCCTGCCTTACCCAGATAGGGAATATCATTAAGCGCTATGGATACGGTAATCTGCAGTGTTTAGAATTTGTCTAAATAATTATGCAAATATAGAAGACATTTATTTATTTGGAATAATTCTAAACAGTATTAAAGAAAATATTTTATAACTCCCAGGCTTCTCGGCCTGGGAGTTATCGTGTTTTTAATAGCCCGTGCCTCCGCCAATTGTAAGGCCACCTGTGTCGAAAGTGGTGGTTGTACAACCCAGGGCACTACCGCAGCCATCATTCCAGGAGCATATTCTGGAATTTCCGATGGTAGTGGTACCGCAGCCCGCCAAGGTTTGGGGGTCACACTGAATGAGAGCAGATCGGCAACCGTCAATGTATGACGGATTAATAATGATTGCTCCGCCCTTTACGGTTTCAGCTTTTTCATTGAATTCTTCGGTGATGAAGCTTTTTACTTTAAGCTCATCAAGTTTCATCTTCTTCTTTTTCATAATAATTGGTTGGTTTAGGATTAATGGATACAAATAGACTGCCTTCGGGCCAGCCTTTCTACTGAGGTGCAAATAGATAATTTCATTATCAAACAGAAAAAGGCCCTGCCCATAAGGCAGCCGCTTATATCACAAAGCTAGTAATTGAATTAAATAAATAATTACTATAAACAAAGAAAGGGGAAAAATCCCCTGATGCAATTTGTGTTTTGCAAATACATACTTTTTTCCTGGCAGGTTATACAGTTGATGGTCAGCTTTCCCAATGAGGAGCAAACTCAGGGTCAATGAGTCTGAGTCCTTGGTTTAAACCGGATATCCGATTCATTTCTGCTTCTGACAGTTCAAAATCGAAGATATCAAAATTACTTTTCAGGTGCTCGGGATTAGCTGTTTTGGGTATGGCAACAACATTTTTTTGCTGTATTAACCATCTTAAAGTAATCTGGGTCGGCAATTTATCGTGTGTTTCAGCTATTTCTTTTATGGTTTCGCTATCTGATACCTTTCCCCGAGCAATCGGGCAGTAGGCCGTTATCATCAGTTCATTCTCAGTGGCCATTTCCAGGAGCCGGCTTTGTGCCAAAAAGGGGTGATACTCCACTTGGTTACAGAGAATATTAGCATGCTTTAGAGCCTCCGTTAAGAGTGTTGGGGTAAAGTTGCTCACCCCAATAGCTCTGATTTTGCCATCTGCCTTTAGCATTTGCATGGCTTCCAGCGTTTCCTTAACAGGTACCCCTTGTGTAGAGGGCCAGTGTATTAGCAACAGGTTAGTATATTGTGTTTGGAGTTTATCGAGGCTTTGTCTCATCGCTGCAATAACCTCGTTACCTCGTAGCTTTTCCCACGGAAGCTTGGTGGTCAAAAAGATATCATCTCTGGATATGCCTGATTGTGCGATTGCCCTGCCTATATCCTGTTCGTTGCCATAAGCATCTGCAGTATCAATATGTCTGTATCCAATGTTCAGTGCTTGTAAAACTATATTTTTGCATGTATTGCCATTGAGTCTCCAGGTACCAAGCCCGAGGGCAGGGATCTTCAGGTCTCCAAAAGTTTTTATAATCATAACATATATCCGTTTATCCAGCCGGTTTCAAGTTTTATACCACTACCGTAAAAGCACGTACCTGGGTGTTCTCTACATTTTATTTGCGATATATTGGGAACAAATCAAGTAGATTTCTCTACAGACCTATAGAACACAACAGTCTCTCAGTGCGAAGTGGTGTCTGCTTCGGGGTTTTTAGTCCCGGTGTCCAATACATACTTCCACTTCCCGCTTTTATTCTTTTTCCAGATCGTTACATAATGGCCACTCTCCGTGGTGCTTTGATGTTTTAAGGTGTACTTGCCAAAAGTATAGCCCAGGTCTCCGGAATCTGCTATTTCAGCTTTTTCAGGATACCATGTGAGCATCAGGTCGGCAGGTACTTTAGCATATACCTTGGCGATATCAGTTATACCCTTTAGCGGAAGCTGATCATTTTGCATGATAATGGCATTGCTATCCGCATAAGCAATAAATGCAGTACCTACGCCTTCTTGCCGGGCCATATTGGCAAATGCAATGTCTGCATCTGCCAACTGCTGTTTGTCTGTCTCCACACCCTCTGAACAACACACCCATAACAAAGCCATGAATGTGATGAGAACGTGTTTACTGAAGGTTTTCATAATTTTTTTCAATATGTGTGCTGTAGTACCCTATGGGATCGTTGGTGTTGGCAAATTCGTCCCAGACCTCCTGTGGTATAATTGTGTAAACTTCTCGGCTGCCATCTTTGAGGTCCACAATCATATATCCGGTCTTTCCGTCACAGGAGTAAAAGAATGCTGCTTTTGGACTATGATATCGGGAAATTTTTATGGATTGAGTAAACCTGAAAGTAGATTTCTCTATGGCATTTATTGCATTGGTGGGTGAGTCAAATTTTTCAGGCAGCTCATGGCAATTTGTATTGGAAGGTTCCATTTCAAAGTTGTGCTCTACTTGCGCCTGCATGCAGATACTAATGAGCAGTAAGAAAATAGTAATTGCAATGTACTTCATACTACTAATGTAAATATTTGAAAGCTTTTGCCGCCCACCCGCTTAACGTGATTTTATAACCATTTTAACCAATAAAGGTTTATTCTTTTTTGTCAAAAGCTTCTATTGAAATGGTAGATTTTACAATCTCCCTTATCATCAGGTCCAGGTTGTCGGTGGTAGTTTTTAGGTGTTTTAGTAGTTCTTTATTGAATGTGCTGTTCAGGTCTTTAAGATCAAGCATAGACATGATGCCCATGATACTAGCCACCGGGCCACGCATTTTATGGGATTGTTTCCAGGCAATTTCTTCCAGTAGCCGGTTGTGTTTTTCAATGGTAAATTGATGTAACTTTCTTTCAGTAATGTCACGGCCATAACATCCTACACCAAAAACTTCTGATTGCTGATTCTTAATAGGGTTGAAGCTTACTTCGAGGTATTTTGTAGGACTGTCAGGTATTCGGGCTTCATATTCCAGGCTATGAGCCACACCATTCAGGGCTTTTTGGTAGTAACTTATCCATTCAGCTTTAACGGATTCTTCAAGGCCGTCGATTATAATACTTCCACCTACTTTAATGCCACCCGGATTAAATTTTTTCATGATCGTTTTCATTGCATTGTTGGCAGTAAGTACTACCAGCTCCTTGTCAACGGACCATATCAGGTCATCGGTATTATTAATAAGTGCGTCCAGTTTCATTTGTTCGTTAAATATCTCCTCCTTCATTTTTTTTGCCCTGGTAATATCCTGTATATAAACGGAAAGACCTTCTTCAGAAGGATAAACCGAAACGGAAAACCACATGTTCATTTCTCCAAGAAACTCTTCAAATTTGAAGAGTTTCTTGGTTTTCATAGCTTCTTCATACCTGGGGGATATCTTATTGGCAAACTTGCCGGGTAAAACTGTCCATACATTTTTTCCAAGCAGCTGCTCTTTGGGTGTTCCAAATAATTGCTCAAATATCTTGTTGACATATATGAAGTTCCAGTTTTCATCAACAGCAAAAAAACCATCTGTAATGCTGTCCAATATGGTGTTTATACGGTCGGAATAAGCTTTCAATTGCCAGGTCAGTGCTTCGTTTTTTTGCTCATGTTTCATGCTACTGTCAACATCTACAGCTACCACGAGCCTGGTTTTTTTACCTTCAAATGATGTATCGTGTGAATAAATATGTACATAAAACTCTTGCCCCGAAGCTTTTTTATGTACCCATACACCACTGTCTATAACACCCTCTTCCTTTTGTTTACTGCGAACCATTTCCTGTAGTTTAACCAGGTCGCTTTCAGGCCGGATATCTTTTATGGTCATTGCTAGAAATTCTTCCTTGGAATAGCCATAATTGTCTATGGCTGCCTGGTTAACCTGAAGGAATTTATACGTAGCCGGGTCGTAGATCCACATAGGATTCGGATTATCCATAAAGATACCCTGATACTCATTTTTGGTTTTGTCAATTTGCTTAAGCATGGCACTACGCTCGATGGCGTAATAAATGGATTTTTTTAGCAGGGGTATGCTATATTCCCCTTTCACTAAATGATCCTGAGCTCCCATGCTTACCATTTTCAGGCCTGTTACAGGGGTATGGTCTGATATTACGATCATGGGTTTTTCAGGAAATACGCTAAGTATATGCTTGAAGCAAGTCAGCGCATCCGGGGCAGGCAAGTTGGTTATATATATGATCAACTTTAAGCTATACTCTTGCTGTTGACCTGAAGTAACTTGTTCTGAGGTTAAAAAAACGATCTCTGTTTCGCCTGTGGAAGCGAGTTGCTCCCTTAAATTGCTGATCTCCTCTGAACAATCCCCAATAACCATGATATTGTTACCCATATGCATAGTACAAAAAAAATAATGCCACTTTGGCTAAAGCATTAAGAAGATGTTTTAAGCTGATTGTTACAAAATCTGCACTGTTGTAAAGTGGGTAATAATGGCCACAATTACAATAAAGACACGACTCTATGTAAGAAAAAATGACAGATTACTTTTTAATAGACAGATAGTCTTCTGTACTGAATGTAATTAAAATCACCTTTTGAAGATTAAGGTTTCTTTCCAAAAAGGTGTTGATTGCGGTTAAAGCGATTTTACAGGCCCTTTCAAAAGGGAACCCGTATACACCGGTACTGATAGAGGGGAATGCAATAGAAGTAAGGCTATTTTCAACGGCTACCTCGAGGCTACGACGGTAACAACTTACCAGTAGTTCGTCCTCATTGTGAGTGCCACCTTTCCATACAGGGCCCACAGTAGAAATAACAAACCGAGCAGGTAACTCAAATCCTGGGCTTATTTTTGCCTCACCTGTATTACAACCGCCCAGTTTTTTATTAAACTCCAGAAGCTGAGGTCCTGCAGCTTTATGGATAGCGCCATCTACACCTCCGCCTCCAAGCAGTGAGTGATTGGCTGCATTTACTATAGCATCCACCTTAAGCAGGGTAATGTCGCCCTGCTCAAGCCGGATTCTGGAATCTATTTTAGAACCATGACCCTCCATAATTCAGAAATGGCCAGGGAATACCTGCAAGTATTAGTATAAGGCCTATTAAATAAAATATGAGAATAAATTTAAATTTCTTGCCATCTGTCTGGGCACGCTTAGACTTGCTATAGCCAATAGTGATAAGCACTACTGCCACCAGCATGATCAATATATGCTCTACCAGAAAGAACCTCAATACATTGCTCTTCATGGCAGAGGCGGCAAAAACTACTTTTGGGCTAGTGAAGTATAGTATCAGTCCCAGTACGAATTGTAAATGGGTGAAGATTAATGCAAACAGACCATACTTCTTATCCTTGGCTGTGAAAGGTTTGGAGCCGTTGGTTTTTCCAACTGCATTAATTATAGCAAGGATCAAAGCAATAAGTACAAACCATCTGAGGCCCGAATGTGCATGTCGTAGTATTTCCATATGAGTTGTATAAATGAATAAAACCAGCCTAAAGTTAGGCTGGTTTTATTTTCAAGACAATTATTTATAACTATTAGTTTTTCTTGTCCATTACCATTGACTCTGCCATTTTCAGCGCCTCATAGGCATTGATCAGGCCACCGCTAATGGAGAGGTCCCTGAAATCTACAAGGTCTTCCTTGCCCGGTCTGGTCACTTTCAGGTGTTCAAATTTTCTTGATGACTTTGTAATAATGTCCTTTATCTGAAAGGCTGTTAGCTCAGGGTAGTATGACATCAATAGCGCCGCTACACCTGCCGTATTAGGGGCTGCCATGCTTGTTCCGTTAAACGACTCGTAGTTGTTGTTTGGTGTGGTGGAGTAAATTTCCACTCCCGGGGCGAATACGTCAACAGTCTCTTTACCATAATTGGAAAAATTACCTACAAAATCTTCACCTTCTCCCCATGCCGAAGCACCTACTTCAAGCCAGTTTGCGGCTTTGCTTTTCGAGCCTGCATAATTTTTTGTAGGGAAATTTTTTCCATTGTCAATATCTTTTGAACTGTTACCTGCGGCATGTACCAGTAATACGCCCTTGCTCTCAGCATATTTAACCGCCTTGTCCACAGCTTCTTTTTGTGGTGAATATGATTTGCCGAAGCTCATGTTGATAATCTGAGCCCCGTTATCAACGGCATAAATAATGGCATTGGCCACATCTTTGTCTCGTTCATCTCCATCAGGAACTGCACGCACTACCATGATCTTTACATTATCAGCTATTCCCTTTATGCCCAGCTCATTATTTCGGTTTGCAGCTATAATGCCGGCAACATGCGTGCCATGGCTTGGGTCATGCCCTTTTACATTGTTATTGCCATACCCCTTCTCATATGGATCGTTATAGTTGTCGCCTACAATTGCTCTTGGGTCAAACTCAGTATTAAAAGCGAAGTTTACCTGGTTTCCAAAATGTTCGACGGCTCCGTCAAGCTCTTTGGCGATATTATCAAAATCAGCATCTTCTCCTACATTCTGATATATCATACCTATAATATTTCGCGCCGTAAGTATCACAGAATCCTGGGAGTCGATGCCCCTCAGGTCATCCAATGAAAGCTGCTCCACACCAAGATAGGCCTTAAGCAAAACATGGAACCTGACAATGTTGTCTCTGAGATTTGAGTAAAAGTTGTACTGTTGGTGGGCTTCGTCATACGTTTTTTCAAAATCTTCCTTTACTTTGATCCAGTAGTTGTACTCTTCCTTATCCTTTTTTCTGACCTTTTTAGGGTCTATATCACCATATTTCTCTTTAAGGGTTACGTAGATCCGGGTAAGCTCATAAGTATCCTGCTCTACATTTCTGCCATCCTTTCCCCCGATAAAATTCCATCCGTATTTATCATCGATGTACCCGTTATTATCATCATCAATGCCATTGTCGGCAATTTCTTTCTCGTTTACCCAGATCTTACCCTGAAGGTCTTCATGGTCTATGTCAACACCGGAATCGATCACTGCCACTGTTACGGTTTCTGATTTTTTTCCTTTTAAGATGGTATTATAAGCCTTCTCTACGCTTACTCCCTGCACTTTATCCTTGGCCGGATCCAAAATAAACCACTCTTTAGGAGGGAGCTGAGCATTTTCCTGTACCGTTCCCTGCGCCTGAATGCCTGTAAGCGAACTTGCTGTAAGCAAAATTAGCAGGAACCCTCTAACACTTCTTTTCATAAGTTACCTTTGTTGATTAATTGATATAAATAGCACCAAGATACTTGAAACGGATCACTTTAGAGTGCTGATTTCATGACTTGGGCGATCTTTAGAATTATTTTTAATGCAATACTAGATGTTTAACCTTACATCTGTGCTTGCAAACCAAACTTTTGCTGGTTTTGTTTCATAAAAGAAGCGAATTTTACACAAACACTAAATTTAAAAAGAATGATAATCTTTTTTTGTCTGGTGTCTATGGCTTTATTTTTTACAACGTTTTTCTATTTTACCATGAGGTGCCATAAAAGGTTTTCTAAAGAATAATGCCTTTTATTTAACATTAGCGCCATTTTTGTTGTTCTAAATGCTGATGCAGGTAAATAATAGCAGTTTGAATTTACTATTCTGCCATGCATCCCGTAATTTAGAAAAAAACCTCTGCAAAAAATGGTACTGGAAGATTTGCGCCTTAAAGAAAGGTTTGACTCAGTAAGGCGGCGCACGGAAGATATTTGTTCACCTTTAACTCCTGAAGATCATGTAGTACAGCCGATTGTGGATGTAAGTCCACCGAAATGGCACCTTGGGCATACTACCTGGTTTTTCGAAACTTTTATTCTCGCACCTGAAATGAAGGGGTATAAACCCTTTGATAAGAACTATAATTTTCTCTTTAACAGCTATTACGAAAGTGTAGGGGCCAGGGTAATACGTACCAACCGTGGCAATATAACGAGGCCTACCGTTAAAGAAATACTGCGCTACCGCCAATATGTAAATGAGCATATGGGTGAATTCCTTGATAACAACGAAATAAGTAAACCATTGACAGACCTGCTTGAACTGGGTATTCAGCATGA
This sequence comes from Fulvivirga ulvae, assembly GCF_021389975.1. Taxonomy (NCBI): domain Bacteria; kingdom Pseudomonadati; phylum Bacteroidota; class Cytophagia; order Cytophagales; family Fulvivirgaceae; genus Fulvivirga; species Fulvivirga ulvae. The sequence continues at coordinate 864,234 of NZ_CP089981.1, read as the reverse complement.
GCAGCAGCACCAGGAATTGTTATGTTATGATATAAAATATATCCTGGGCAACAATCCAATATTCCCTGTTTATTTAAATAATTCCCTCTCCGGTTTTGATAAAGCATCGCCTTCCGGTCCGGATTTTATCGAAGTTGAAAGCGGACTATACGAAATAGGCTATAATAATGAAGGCTTTTGCTTTGACAATGAATTGGGAGTGCATAAAGTTTATTTGCATGACTATGGTATAATGGACAGACTGGTCACTAATGCCGAATATCTGAATTTTGTGCTGGATATGGGGTATGAAGATTTCAGGCACTGGCTCTCTGATGGTTGGGAGTGGGTAAATAACAATAACATTAAGGCACCTGCCTACTGGTATAACATGGATGGTCAATGGTACGAATATTCGCTCAATGGAGGGCTTAAACCACTGGATCTCAATGCTCCTGTTACTCATGTAAGCTTTTTTGAGGCAGATGCTTTTGCCAAATGGCAGGGCTTGCGCCTGCCTACTGAGTTTGAATGGGAAGTGGCGTGCAGGCGACACTCCGGCGTAAATGAATTTAGCAACTTTATGGAAACGGAAAACTTTCAGCCTGTGGCCCGGAGAGGTGGCTATAATCAAATGTATGGTGATGTGTGGGAATGGACTAACAGTGCATACCTTCCGTATCCTTTTTATAAAGCACCAGAGGGTGCAGTAGGGGAATATAATGGTAAATTTATGATCAACCAAATGGTATTGAAAGGAGGGTCATGTGCTACACCTATGGATCATATTCGTGCTACTTACAGGAATTTTTTTCACCCGCATCTCAGATGGATGTTTTCAGGGATTAGACTGGCAAAAAACCAATAATAAACAATTTTTCAATGGACGACCAACTTGTGATTACCCAGTTTGCTCAAGATGTGCTTAGTGGGCTTAGCGCAACACCGAAGACCTTATCTTCCAAATATTTTTATGATGAAAACGGGGACAGGATATTTCAGGAGATCATGAACCTGGAAGAGTACTACCTGACCCGGTGTGAGTATGAGATCCTGGAAACCCATCAGCAGCAAATCCTGGACCTGTTTATCGGAGGAACTTCTAAATTTAACCTTGTGGAGTTTGGTGCCGGAGATGGCTATAAAACCAAGGTATTGCTGGAGTGCTTTTTAAATGCCAAGGTGGATTTTCGTTATCGTCCCATAGATATATCGGGCAATGTTTTGCAAATACTGGAGACTTCACTGGAAGAAGAGTTCCCCTCATTAAAAGTAGAAGGCATTCAAAACGAGTATATGAAGGCATTGCGGGAACTGGAAAATGGAGGGACCCGAAATGTAGTACTGTTTCTGGGCTCAAACATTGGTAACTTCCGGCAGTCTCAGGCGATCTCTTTTTTGAAGGGACTCTATGAAGGCCTGAATGATGGCGACCTGCTGTTCATAGGCTTTGATCTGAAAAAGGACCCGCAGGTTATTCTCAATGCCTATAATGATAAACGGGGCGTTACCAGGGATTTTAATTTCAATTTGCTGACCAGGATCAACAGGGAGCTGAAGGGCAATTTTGATTTGTCGGCATTCAGGCACTTTCCCACCTATGATCCACTTACCGGCACTACTACCAGCTACCTTATAAGTACAAAGTCACAAACGGTCGAAATTATGGATACCACTATTACATTTGATGCCTGGGAGCCAATACATATGGAAATCTCTCAGAAATATGGCATGAAAGATATCGAAAGCCTGGCCTCGCAGGTAGGGTTCGATATAGTCCGCAATTTTTACGATTCGAGACGCTACTTTGTCAATTCTGTATGGAGGAAGTGAAAATATTTTCAATTGACTTCAGCATTATCTCTGTTTATTTGTCTGTTAATCAGTGTTTTGATCTGGTTTTTTTAGCAGCGAAATATTCCTTGAAATTGACCAGTAATAACTATTGGTTATAAAATAAAACCTTATTACTTTTGAGGCCCTTTTGGGCCAATGATCATGTAAGCGCACGTGGCGGAATTGGTAGACGCGCCAGGTTGAGGGCCTGGTGGCCATTGCGGCCGTGGAGGTTCGATTCCTCTCGTGCGCACATAAACAGTCGACTGTTTTATACAGTTAAGTTCTTTTTGAAAGTATATGCCGAAGTGGTGAAACTGGTAGACACGCATGTTTCAGGGACATGTGACTTTACGGTCGTGGGGGTTCGAATCCCTTCTTCGGCACACTTTTCTTTTTAATCCCCTAATTTACACCTGTTTATATTTTTTGTTAAAGGTTTGCCCAAATCCTTGTCATTAGCGGCATTTTAACCGTTTTATACGCATCAAAAATACATCAATGTTAATTTCCATCGATAAAACCTCGTTATTATGCTTTCTAATGCTTTATTTTATATGACTTATTAAACATTAACATGAGCGTAACGATCAAAGACATTGCCCTTGCCTTGGGCATTTCCCCATCTACTGTTTCACGAGCTTTAAACGGACATCCCGATATTAGTGAGGAGACACGTAAATCGGTAAAAGATGTGGCAAAAAAGATGAATTACCATGTCAACCAAATGGCAAGCAGTCTGCGAACAAAAAAGTCATTTTCCATCGGCGTGGTGGTACCCAAAATAGCCAGTCACTTCTTTTCATCCGCACTTAGTGGTATTCAGGAAGTCGCCGTATCCAACAATTACCAGGTTTTGATCTGTCAGACCAACGAGTCTCCAACCCTGGAGAAAAAATACATTTCTTCACTTCTGTCAGCTAAAGTAGACGGTTTACTCATTTCCCTGGCCAAGGGTAGCAAGAATATTAAGCACATTCAAAGGGTAATAGAGCATAATGTACCCCTCGTACTCTTTGACCGTACCAGCGACAGTTTCAATGTACATAAAATTGAGGCCGAAGATTTTAAAGGAGCCCACAGGGCTGTTACGCATCTGATAGACTCCGGTTGTAAAAGAATAGTACACCTTTCAGGGCCTGATACGCTTGCTGCCAGCCTTAACCGCATGCGGGGCTATAAGGAAGCCCTTAAAAATAAAGGGATGGAGGTGGATGATGAACTTATCGTACCGTGCGATTTCGATCCTGAAACAGGAAGGAAGGCCCTCAAAAGGCTCCTTGATAAATATCCTGATATTGACGGAATATTTACGGTAAACGATGAATTGGGGGTAGAGTCTATACTCACGCTCAAAAGCATGGGAATAAAGGTGCCAGATCAGGTTTCTGTTGTAGGTTTCGGCGATTTCCCAATTTGCCGTATCGTAGATCCCCAGCTTAGCTCTGTAAGCCATCATCCGGACAGGATTGGTTTTGAAGCAGCAAAATGTCTGCTCGATCAGATCAAAAATAAACATAAGGAAAGCAGTAGCCGACGTGTTGTACCATCGGAGTTGGTGGTAAGGGCATCATCAGTAAGAAATTGAGCCAATTCTAAAATTTCAAAAGAAAACTGTGTTTTACCAAACTTTGAAAGTTTGCTAATGCTTGCTGTTTAGTGGGGTAGGGTGGAGTAGTAATAGAAGGAGATCAGACGTGCATAGAGTTCAAGCCATCGTTGCGCTAAACGCTTGAATCTAGATTGAAATAATAAAAACAGCATTTCTCCGCATCAGCGTGTGTTGTAATTAACTGAAATGAAGCACAAACAAATTATAGACAAAATAGGTGTCGGACAACTAGCCCAGGCAATAGAAGAAGACCTGATAAGGCTGATCAACTTGACTATGTCCTTAAAAAGAGGAGGAAGCATTAAGGATATACCATCATATGTTTTGCCTCTATTATTAACTCGCTGGGACTGTGTCCTGTTGGCGGAGGATGGAATAGCCATACATTATAAAGAAAAGGTTGTTTTAACGCTTGCAACTTTGCTTCATAAGTATGGATTGTCTGACAAAATAATTACTGATAAAGCTATTAATGCTATAGACCACCTAAATGAGGCGGTTGTTTTAAGCGATGACTTTTATAGAAAATCCCCTCAAATAAAGGACTTGCTACTCACAAAACCGTTGGAGTGGAAAAGAAGGCCAAAAATACCGAAAAACACTACTTTTTTTAGACCGAATGATATAGTGTCTATTAAGTTGGATGATAAATACTACGTTGCCTACATCCATGAATTAACAGGTGTAAATGAAAGTCCAATACTTGAATTTTATGACAGTGTCTTTGAAAATAAACCTGCCATAGAAGATATAACAGCGTTAAAAGCTAAAGGAGAGAAATATAATGACGGGAAAGTCCGTATAGCGCATTTCGCGATTTATGGTATGAAGTATCAGCCTGACTTTGCCAACCAAGTCCATCTGATAAGGGCTGGAAACCTTGAAATGATACCTGATAATAGCCATTTAGAAGAAGCAATTGGCCTTTTTACAGTCAGCGATTTATTTGCGATACAAAAGACGATAGAAAAGATGTTTGAAGAACGGTAGGTGATCCTGCTAGTGCACATTTTTATTTATCTAAACATACTCGATTCCGGTGTGTATTCGCTATCAGAGATTACTAAAGGGTTGTAAGTGATTAAAATTAAAACTAAAAGAATATGGGATTATTTTCAAATTTATTTGGTAAGAAAAACAGTGAAGAAAAAGATAGTACCGTTTTTTTTGCCCAGCAAGACAGGCTAATGGAGGAAGCTTCGCAGGATGCTCAAAAGAATTTTAAGTATTTCTGGAGAGAGTTATATTGGGAATATAGAAGAATAATTCCAGCCCTTGATTTTGCGATGGTGAAAATTCCGTTTGAACAGAAAATGGATGGACAGCCTGAACCAGTAGTTGAGCATATGTGGATTAACAATATCAACTTTGATGGAGAGACAATTATTGGTGAATTGGTAAATCAGCCCAATGACCTAACTAATGTTGCAAAAGGAGATGTTGTACATAAAAAAGTGAGTGAAATAAGCGATTGGATGTTTTCAATTCAAGGGAAAACCTATGGTGGGTTCACTATTCAGGTTATTCGTTCAGGAATGAATGATATGGAAAGGCAAAATCATGATGAAGCGTGGGGCCTGGACTTTGGTGATTACAATGAAGTTTTGTTGGCTTATGAGCAAAAGGAAAGGACAGAAAATCTGGTTGACCATCCGATGAGTAAAAACATGGCAGAGAAGCTTGGGGAATTTTTGGAGGAGAATCCAAATGAATTGACTGCTATAGACGAAAATGGACTTAATCTCCTGCATAAAGAAGCCATTGCCGGAAACAAAATTAGTATTGAAATTTTATTAAGATTGGGTGTAGATAAAACCCTAACATCCGGACATGGAAAAACGGCTCTGGATTATGCGAAATCAATGAATTGGGAGCACTGCACTGAAATATTGAACTAATAAAACCTGTAAAAGATCCAATCTTTAATAGTTATGGGCGTCTACACTAAAGCTACGAGCGACAGAGTGACGCCTATGCTAAAGCTTAGGACTACTCTTTAGTGTAAAGGTCTACGGTATTTTAATGGCATATAGTAGCGAACCGAAAATAATGCAAGAGACAGAACCATACTTTGAGCGTCAATACCAATTGATCAGGGAATCGAGAAGAGTCCTTTTCGATTATTGCAAAACAATATCCAATGAAGATTTTGTAAATCAAAACAGCTCTTTCGGGCGTGGCGGCAGTATTCGAAATCTACTCGTCCATATTGGCAACACTTATGAATATTGGATAATTAAGCATGCTCTGAATAAAGAGGTAAGCTTTACGCAGTATAAAGCCAAAAAAACCATAGACGAAGTGGTAGAATTATTTAGATCCATCGATAGGGAAGTGTTTGATTTCATTAATAGGTACGAATCTTCAAAATTTGCTCTATTTGATTTAAAACTAGATGGAATTACAAAGCGTATCACTGTATTTGAGCTATTTACCCATGTGATAACCCACGAATTTCATCACAAAGGACAAATTTTATCGTTGAGCAGACATTTGGGGTATACCCCGATAGATACTGATATTATTAGATGAGGTGATGACTATAAAAATCTAAAAGCCAGTTAACGGCACCGCTGATAGCGTGAGCTTTAGCTTGCATTTACCTTTACGCAACAACAGGAGGCGCATTTATGATAACGATAGATCAATCCTTCAGGTCTCTTATTTCAATTATCGCATTAGCCTGCAATGGCTACATATTCTTTGAACTAACACTTTTGATATTTGAGACATTGAATGCTGAGGAGAATTTAGGTCTTATACTCTTGCCATTCACTCTATTGATCCATTCAATGATTACTTTCTCGGTGCTTGGATTTTTTAATCTCAATAAACTAAAGCATGGAAACAAATACCTTTATGCGGCATTAACAGTCAGCGTATTAACTGTTGTTTTCACGTGGACAATTATTCCTTTTCTTCCTTTGATTATCGGCGAATTTGTTTTCTGGTTAACCATATATGGGATAATACGATACTTGTGGAATCTAAATGCCATTCCGGTAATAATAAATTTGATTATAATACTTGTAACAGGAATATTTCTTCATGGTCACATGTGAGCCGGTAGGTGGAGGCTAAGATTTGATCCTTGAACTAAAGAGTGCTGCTGGGGAATACCAAACCCCGTTCTGACCCTAAGACTGAGCCTCTACTCTTATTTACCCAATACCCTTTGAGTATTACTACTGTCAACCTCTGAACAGTAAGCTTTACCAAACTTTTAGAAGTTTTAGTAAAGCTGCGTTATCCCTGTAAGCTGCCATTCTAAAAATAGGTTTACCCGCCTGAAAGTAGATGTGCATATGACACTTTGTCTAAAGTGATATTACATAAGAGCAACAATAGGAACGGGAGAACAAAAAAAGCGATCCTGTATAGGATCGCCTGTAAATTATTTTAATTGTGCCAGGACTTATGCCGGATATTCCTCAAATATCTCCTCTACATATTCCTGTACCTCTGCCCTTACGTTATAAGGCTCTATATAATCATCAGCGCGGCCTCTCCAGACTACATTGTTGGTGTTTTGGTCTATCAGGTCAATGACTAGCGTACCTTCCGTGTACTGCACTCTGTCTACATCATACCCAACTACCCTGGTTACAGTGTTGTAATCATAATAGTAGTAGTCGTTGTAGTAAGGATCTATATAAATATTGGGTGCATAATAATCGTAAGTGGCGTACACCGGCTCCCTTACAATATTAGTTTCCTTGTCAAACATGGTATGGACTAACACCAGCAGATCGGGGTCGGTTCTGTCAAGGGTATATCCTTTCAGCTGCATTTCCTGGTTAACTTCTGATACAATGGCCTGATTTAGCTGCTCACCGTTATAGCGATGGTTGTCAATACTGTCTCCATTGGGCAACCATGCATATGTCTGGTATTTGTCAAGATCTACATTTGCTGTTTTTGTAGTAGTTATTGTAGGTCCGCAGGTAGCAAGTAGGAGCAGACAGGCAGGGGCTATAAATAGATTTTGAATTAGCTTTTTCATAATATTTTGAATTTTGTGCTTTGATCAATTTCTCTACCTATACCATCCCTAAAAGGATGCCAGCGCCATAATTTGTTGATATTCAGTTGTTTTTGTATAAAGAGTGTCTAAAGTATTCTACAATGCCATAGAATAAGGCTGAATGCAGTCCGCGAAATCATGTGCCAAAGATCTCAGAGAACTACTTGTCTTTTTTCTTTTTGAAAATGCCACCTATTTTGTCGAAGATATTTTTCTTTTTTTCGTCACTTTCCTGACTGGCTTTATCATCAAAGGTGGTTTTCTTTTCTCCATCTTTTTTGTTGCCGAAGAGCCACTCCATAAATACTTTGTCTTCTTTCTCAATGCCGCAGTCTATACCTCGGGCAACATAATCAGGCAATTCAGGGAAAGGAGCATAGCCTTGCTTTTTGAATTTAGGATCAGATTGCATTTTATGGAAGTATTTTGCGACAATAGGCATTGCCGTGCTGGCTCCTGAACCCAGGCTGGTGCTGCGGAAGCGTATGGCCGGATTGTCAGCACCTACCCAGGCGCCTACCACCATTTCCGGGTTATAGCCTATAAACCAGCCATCGGTATTGGATTGGGTAGTTCCTGTTTTACCGGCGAGCTCATGCTTCATATGGTATTTCCAGCGATAGCTGCCGGCCGTTCCCTCATTGACTACTGCCTGAAGCATGGTGTTCATGATCATCGCTGTTTCTTTGGTTATAATCCGCTCTCTTGAAAGGTCAGCCTTAAACATGTCGAGCATTTTACCAGAGTTATCAGCTACAGCAGTCAGGTATCTTGGCTTGACTACAAAACCACCATTGGCAAATACGCAATAAGCAGAAACCATTTCCATGAGGGAGATGTTTGCCGTACCTAATGCAATAGAAGGTACTTCGGGCAACTCTGAGTCTATACCCGCTTTTTGTGCAAGGGATATGGTAGCAGGGATACCTACATCTTCCAGCACTCGTATTGTTACGGTATTTACCGACTTTGCCAGGGCACCTTTAAAGGTGTATTTCATATCATATTCTTCTTCATCGGCATTGCCCGGAGACCAGTCTGCCAGGTTGGTATAGGTAACTTTTTCGCCTGAAATATACCTGCAAGGGTTCATCCCTTTTTCGAGCGCCGCGGCATATACAAAAGGCTTAAAGGTAGACCCGACCTGACGTTTTGTATTTCTGTTTACGTGGTCGTATTTAAAATACTCGTAATCGATACCACCAACCCAGGCCTTAATATCTCCATTTTTAGGATCCATGGCCAGTACACCTGTTTGCAGAAAAGTGAGATAATGTTTGACCGAATCGACCGGAGACATTTTTACTTCCTGCTCGCCTTGCCACTGAAATATTTTCATAGGTACTGGCTCTTGTAATGCTTTCATTATCTCTTTTTCCGACAGGCCTTTGTCCTCCAGGTGTTTGTAGCGGGTGGAGTTTTTCAGTGCCTGCGAAATTAATTGTTGGTTATTGCCCCAGGGGTCAGCATTGGCCCAGTGCTTATTAAATACAGCCTGTAGATCGGCCATATGCTTTTTCATGGCCTCTTCAGCATATTTTTGTAGTCGGGAATCAATGGTAGTATATATTTTCAGGCCATCAGTGTAGAGGTTGTACTGGCTGCCATCTGGTTTGGAGTGGCTTTCGCACCACTTTTCCAGCTCTTTACGAAGATGCTCCCTGAAATAGGTGGCAATGCCGGTGTTGTGGGTTATTTTGGTGTAGTCGAGTTGCAGGGGCAGCTTGCTCAGAGAGTCATAGGCTACATCAGTTATGTAGCCATATTTTGCCATTTGGTTTAGCACCACATTGCGACGTGTATACGAATTTTCAGGGTAGAGTCGTGGGTTATAGCTGTAGTTAGCTTTTAGCATGCCTATAAGTACTGCGGCCTCTTGTATATTAAGGTCCTTGGTTTTCTTATTGAAGAAACGGCGTGCGGCCATTTCAATGCCATAGACATTGTCTCCAAACGGTACTGTATTAAGGTAAAGGGTCAATATCTCCTCCTTTGAATAGAGAGACTCCAGCCTATGGGCGATAATGGCTTCCTTAACCTTGCTTACAGGTATTGACAGCATGCCGTGGTCCTTCCTGGGGAAGAGGTTCTTGGCAAGCTGCTGACTGATAGTACTGCCGCCTCCGGATGATCTGTCGAGCATGAGAAATGTTTTGAAGAATACCCTGGCAAGGCTCCTGTAGTCGATGCCTTCATGTTCAAAAAAACGGGCATCTTCCGTTGCTACAAGTGCATTGACAACATATTTGGAAAGCTCATTGTATCTTGCCCGGGTCCTTTCCTGGATATAAAACTTTCCCAGAAGTACACTGTCAGCGCTGTAGATTTCTGTGGCAGTGTTGTTTTCTATTTTTTTTAACGTGGCAGTATCAGGTAGTTTGCCAAATGCACCAAACTTTACAGAGAAGTAAAAGATCAGAAATGAACCGGCCAGGGTTAGTACGGCCAGCATAGCTACCTTAAATAGCTTTTTTGAAAGTGTATTTTGTTTTTTATTGCCTTTTTTTTGACGCTTCGTCCTTTTCATCACCTAATAATATATCACATTGCAATCAGGGTTAGATTGCTTAAATTCTTCAACTCTTCTTGACGATATCCTGGTATTGTAGCATTTTAATACGCGCAAATCCAGGTGCATTACTTCGTCTAACCGCTTTACATTGGTATTGGAGCAGTCCAGCACATGGAGATTAACCAGGTTGTCTAATGCATTCAGCCGCTTGATCTGGGTACCTGAGCAGTTCAATTCCGTCAGATTTTCTAATCCTGAGATGGCGTCCAGATTGTTCACCGGTGTATTGGAAATATCCAGTGTAGTCAGCTTCGCAAAGTTAGCCAAAGCAGAGATATTATTGACAGGACTCTTACTGATCTGGAGTTTTTCCAATGATTTGAATTCCTTAAGTGGTGTAAGGTCAGAAACTGCCGTCCCCGAAAACATCAGTTCTATAATATTTAAAAAGTTTCTTAAAGGAGACAGGTCACTAACCGGAGCCTCGGCAAACTGTACTACTTCCAGTTCGATAAGTTTGTGTAGCTGTTGCCTTGTAGGAGTACTGTTCAGAGTGGTCTGTGTAGAGAAGATACTTCTCCAGGTTGGGTCAAGATCTTCCCACCAGGCTTTAAGGTATTCAGTTTTGAATATAACCAGGCATTCTGGGTGGTTGTTGATGAACTGCTGAACGTGTACCTCGTTGACCAGTGTATGGTCTGCCTCTACTTCCCTTAGCCTGCTCAGGTTGTTAAGGTCATCGAGATTTGGTAAGTCTGTTTTGTTGGCTTTGAAAGTATGTAGCCTGTTAAGCGAAGCCACCGGGGCAAAGTTGTTTACTTCGGTTCCTGAGACATCCAGATAGCTTACGTTGCGTAAGCCTTCTAACGGAGATAAGTCGAAAACGGCAGTGTTGCTAAGTATAATGGTTTGCAGCTTGCGAAGCTTTGTGAGCGGCTCTATACTTTGTATGTAAAGATTGTCTGATATATTTATGGAATCCAGTGCGGTAATCTTTGCCAGTTCCTCTTTGGTCGGTTTCTGATTTTGAATATTAACAAATGTCTCAAATATGGTTTTCCATGAAACCGGCAGGCTTGTCCACCAATTTTTCAAGTCTTCAGACTCAAATACGACCAGTACACCAGGGTTTTCTGCCATAAACTCACTGGCGGCTTCTTTGGTAATAGCAGTTCTGTCGCAGTAGATACGCTCCAGTTCAGGCAACTCACTTAGGGAAGACAGGTCAGATACGGTTGTATAGTTAACAGAGATAATCTTTAGTGATTTAAGGCTGCTAAGTGCTGCCAGTGAAGCTACCGGTGTACTGTCGGCTTTTATGATTTTCAGTTCTTTTAACTCTGCAGCCGGCGACAGTGTAGTTACATGGGTAGAGCTGATATTGAGCTCTTCAAGAGTTTTTACAGGTTTTAGCACGTCGATGCTCAACAGCGGAGTATATGCTAGTTGCAGGTTCTTTAAATCTGTAAGACCAGCAACGGGGCTAATGTCAGCTACTTCGGTCCCGTTAAGGTTTAACGACTGTAGTTTACCCAGTCTTTTTATTGTACTAATATCCCTGACAGGCGTATTTGTCAGCTCCAGGTATCTCAATGCCCCGGCATATTTAAGGGGCTCCAGGTTATCTACCCGTGTATTTGAGATGTTAAGCTCTTCCAGCTTAGTCAGATTTCTGATGGGTTTCAGGTCGCTGATGCCTGTACCTGAAATATCCAGCCGTGTGAGGTTAGATAGCTGCGAGAGTGGCTCGATGTTGGTGATGTATTGGTTGCCGGAAATGTCCAGCTCACTGATTTGGGATATATTTTTAATATCACTGATCGTAGCGCTGTCAATCAGCTCTACTTTCCTTTTAAAAATAGCCTTCCACTCATAGGACAGGTCTCTCCACCATCGGCTAAGGGCTTCTTTCTGGCTGAACTCATTAGTATAAATACTGGCAATTTTAAGGTCCTGGGATTCAGGTTTCAGATTAATCTCGATAAATCGTTTTTTGGTATTGTTTACGGAGTCTCCTTCGATGCCAATTCCTTTTAAATTCCGAGTTAGTGATACCCTGAAGAACAGCTCGCCTTTGTCATTTACATAATGGCTGATATCTTCAATATTAAAGTCAAACTTTACTCCTTTGAAGAAGAAATCGACATCCTTCAGATATGCCTGTACATTTTTATAGGTGATCACGTCACGCGCTTCGTCCAGATCATCCTCGATCTGCACTTTTTCGTCTCTGAATATTTTGGTATAGCTCTGGTTAACGATCACGTCCTTATCACGGGCAGATGTAGACCTGTTGCCCAGTGTGTTGAGCACATATTCCAGGAAAGCGACAATATCTTTTACTTTTGCCTCATGGTCGGCAATTTCTTCCTGCTGCAGATTGCTGCTTTGAGCGGCTACACTTGTTGAAAAGCCAATAGATACCAGGAAAAGGCATGCAATATACAGGGGTTTACTGATCTTCATAGTAAATATACTTTCTCAAAAGGTCCTTGTCCTTATCAGCAACTTTAATAAGGTCAGATATAAGCCAGCCCGTGTTGTAGCCGGCTCTGTTAAATTCTGATAATTCGAAATACCACCCGTTCACCTGGAAGAAGTGAAACTTCACGTTTTGTATGGTTTTAAATTTCAGGTTACCGTTTTTAATTTCGTAAAGAAACAAAGTAAGGTAATCAGGGCGGTAATCTTTAATGGTAAACTGAGTCGCTGTGGAGGCGTCATCCAGTGCTTTGCGTAAGTTCATGAAATCGAGCTCGTGACTTAAAGGGTGCAAAAACTTACCCAGGGAAGTGTCTTTTTTCATGTAATCGCGAAAAACATCGGAATAGACTTTATAGATCACCCATTTATAACCCAGCTTCTCCTGCTCCAGCTTCATAAAAAGTATAAATGTTCTGTCCCGTCCTTTGTAATTAAATGTAGTAGTTACCTGCGAAAACCAATTATCGCCATGAAAATCCAGTGTGATGGGGTTGGTTTTGTTAGTAACATGCTCAGTAAACTGGGACTTGAGCTCATCCTTAATATTTCGGTTAGAGGCGTCAAATAAAATGCTAATATACTTTTTACGGAGCTTTGGGTCGCGGTATTCTTTATCACGGGCATAGTATCTCTCACCTTTTTCATCCTCTTCTCCGTTGAAACGCCTGAAAAACTGATTAACCTGTTTGGTTTCTGCGTATAAACGGCTTTCATCATCCATATCACCCACAATCTGTGCCTGAGCATAGAGGGTAGGGAATACAATAGTTAAGCATAATACTAAAAAAGAGCGGTTCAGTAATTTCATGTGTGTGTTTTAGTATTGAGATATTGGTACTGAGTATTGAGGCTAAACATAAATACTATACATCGTACTTATCATTTTAGCTCAATACTCACTTGTTAACGACGAGTGCGCTGACTTTACCACATAAAACCAGTTATGAACTTAATACTTTGGCCTGATAAAGCTCATAAAAATTCTATGTAGTAGTTTCAGTTACTCTAATGTCGCCCAATAATACATCCCAAAATTCAATTGTTCTACCTTGAATCTGGGTTTTCTTTCTTTCGACGTAAATTGTGATGTCCTTTTTAGTAGTGTCTTTATAGCTCATGCCATCATCGGAAGTACCTTCAAAGCGCTGGTATATGGTTACAACTCCTACGTAACGGCCATCTGGCTGACGCTCAAGGTCACTGATATAGTGGATGTTATACCACTTAATGTTTACTCTGTCGTAGTTAAGAGCCATGAGTCTTTCAAAGTATTGGCGCACTTTATAGTAGTTTATCTCTTTGCTGTTTAGGGAAGAAACTCCCATCTCACTGCCTTCAGCAAATAACTCCTCTGCCCGGTCCATTACGCGGTTGGCCTCCGAGAAAGGTGTTTGCTTATTACCTATAATACTAATGTATTTGCTAAGGTCCCTTACTTTTTCCAGGGCCAGTGAATCGATAGCCTGTTTTCTTTCGGGGCTGATATTATCCTGGGCGGACACACCACCAATGATAAACAGACAGAAACAGGCTGCTATAATGAATTTTGATTTATGCATAGTTGACATTGATTTTTTCGTTATATCCGTATTATTTTCTCTTAATTAGCTCCAACTCCGTGATCCTGCCTGATGAATCGTATTGAAGATCTCCGATGTCATTGATATTTTTCTTCTGGTCTTTCAGGTAGTTGAGGTACTCCTTTATAGTAACAGGCCTGTCATAATCTTTCTGGCCATCTTCTTCGCTTATTACTATCAGCACCGGTACCTGGGGTGATGCGAATAATGTCAAAGCCTCATTGATAGTCTGGTTTGCAGATGTGGTGCTGCTTGCATTGGCAATAGCACTGAAATATGTTGAGAGCTTATTGGCAGGAGCTTCTGCTTTCTCACGGGCTTTTTCCCGTGCAAGCCTCTCTTCTTCAGCCCTCCGTCTTTCTTCCTCGGCGCGCTGCTTCTCTCTTTCCAATGCCTCCTGCTCCATTTTAGCCTTTTCTGCTGCAGTGTCAGTTACATCGCCTGCCTTCTTTTTACTTTTACAGCCGATTCCACCAATCATCATTATTGCCACAAAGGCAAATAAAAAAACTCGTGATGAGCGGTATATTGTGTTTGAAAATATTAGTGCCATAAGTGTTTCTCTGATTTTGATATGTCTTATTATTAATAAATAATATGCCAACAGGTCAGCATATGTTTATACGTAACAACTGCTGTTTTATTGGATCGATTGTGTATTATAAAAACGAATATCGTAGAAATTTATCTACAAATAAAACTTATAAATGAGGCTGTCTTTAAAAGTTATTGATTTTGGGAGTAAATGCCTCTGCGCCAGGGAAAAGACCAGAGCTCACAAACTCTTGTTTATAACTTTTAAGACAGCCTCGGGATATAGTCAGGGTCAAATATTAGTTAACCACAACTACCAGGTATTTGGATGAATTCCAGAATTTGTCAGGATCAAGAATTACCAGTTTTTCAATTTCTTCTTTGTCATTTACTGATAACTCGTAAGAACCTTCAGGGTGATTGGTAACTAACTCTACCTTTTTAGCGAATACAGGTATGCTATTCACCTTGGTTTTGTCAATTTTACTAAATGCCTTATCATTAAAATCACTTTTTAGCTTTTCGGTACGTCCAATGCCTAAAAGTCCTCCCTCTTTGGTAACCACTTTTTCATCTTCAAGATCTTTAAAAGTACCTATGGCTACGTAAGCGGTGTTAAGGGCCTCAGTCTGGTTTTCAATTTTTTCAGTCTGCGTGGCTATCCTTTCAGATTGCTCACTTTTAATGGTTGAAAGCGTATCTACTGTATAAGTCAGGTTTTCAACATTTTTGGCGAGCTGCTCTTTTTCGATATTCAGGTTTTCCAGATCTTCCTTCAAGGCCACAAGCTCCTCATCTTTTTCTTTTATTCTTCTGTTAAGGTTAGCCACCAGTCTTTTAAACTCAGCGCTATTTGTATTCAGCTTGCTTTGAAGTTCATCCATTTTTTTTCTGTTTTCGGCCATTAGCGTGTTGATCGCCTGAATGTCGTTAACAACGGCAGCTTTAGAGTCACCTTCTTTGTATTCCACATTATCAGAAGTGCTCATATTGATGTTTTCTTCCCTTTCCTTAATTTCTTTAAGATTAGCTTCGATGTCGTTGAATGTTTTCATGTACGCTTCAAGCTCGGTACTCAACTCCTGCTTTTGAGTTGATAACTCCTGGTTTTCAGCCGTGAGTTCGTCTACTTTTTTCTGATTACAAGCCACAAACACTGGGGCTAATAATAATACTGCTATATAGTTTTTCATCTTTTTCATTGTTTTTACATTTAGTTGTTAATTTTCAAAATGATACCTTTTAAGGTGGTATCGGGCCTTTAAAAACGGTTATATATAGTGGTCTAAAATTTTATCTCTGATTGCGCGCCTTAAGGTTGATGACAAACGAATTAGCGCATCCTCGTCCTTTTCAATGTATTCATAGATACCTATTTGGAACAGTTCTATGGCTACATCCTGATCCTTTTGTCCGGATACAATGATCACCTTGCAGTCATTACAAAACCCGTTTATAATTTTCAACAGCTCCTGTCCGCTGTAATGTAAATTGCCAGGATTACTCTCAAGGTTATAATCAAGAATAATGATATCAATGTTTTTTTCTAAACCATTCAGGCATCCTTGTGCCGAAGTGTAATGTTTGATATCAAAAGTCAGGTTAGATTCTGCTTTGACGAGGTGGTGTTGTATGTGTGCTTTCAACGACTCAGCGTAGTACTGATCGTCTTCAACTATAACTATCTTTATATTACTTATTAAGTTCATTCGTTATTATTTAGCATTCCCACTTTCGTTGGTTTGCATAATGCCAAATCCTGTTCCAAATAATGGCAAGATTGTAATTCACTGATTTTCAGATATTTAAAATATTGTTGTTTAAGAAAAACCTTTTCATTTTGACAATTTTTGTAAAATTGAAAAGTAATTTGTGTAGTAATTTCCTCAGATGGCCTCAGGAAAATGCGGAGAGGAATGATAGATTTGATTATACTTTTAAAAGGAAATTATGGGCATGAGTAAAATTCAAAAAGTTGATTTCAAAAATATTGATGATTTCCTGGACTATCTGCCCCGGGAAGAATTAGTTATTGTGGAGCAACTGAGGACTTTGATTATAGAAACGGTGCCGGAAGTGAAGGAGAAGCTGGCGTATAATGTGCCATTTTATTACCGGCATTACCGACTCTTATATATCTGGCCCGCGGGAGTTCCCTGGGGAGGCCTGAAATCTGGTGTTTCGCTTGGGTTTTGCTATGGAGCACAAATTAATGACGGAGGATACCTTAACAAGCAGGATAAAAAGCAAACAGCGAGTAAAAATTTTAAAAGTGTCCATGAGATCGACACTTTTATGCTACGAGATCTGATCTGTCAATCAGTAGAAATTGATAATGAACTTTTCAGTAAGAAACGAGATAAAAACAAATGATCAGTTAGTTTGATAATCATCAAGACGCTCAGGGTTCTGCCTGTAGTGGCTTAAGACCTCTTTTGCTTCCTCGGTGGAAAGTACTTTTAATTTGGCATTCTGAAGGGTTTCTTCGTCGGACATCATAGATCGAAGAAGAATCAGCTTGTAAGCTTCTTTTTTTGCACTAAGCTGGGGCTCATTCGGCTGATTGATTATATAATTTTCATACGCATTGGCCATGTGTGTCCATACAATTATTTCACCATCTACATTAGCTTCTCCTCTGAAATTTTTCATGGTTTCATCCAGTGTGAAATCATATACTTCGGCAAAAGTGGTATGAAACTTCTTTATTTTTTCTATTTGGATCTCTGTTAAGGTATTCCCAACTACAATGGGAGCCTCTGCAGTTTTTTCATTTTCAGAAGATCCGGTTCCTTGTTCTTTGGAGCCACATGCATTGCACAAAGTGATTGTAAGAATGGTGGCTAAAAAGAGTGTATTTTTCATAATGAATTTGATTATTGTCCTTGGTTGAGGCGTGCAAGGTAATGAATACCTTATGAACTTTGTCATTTTGACAAACCTTTATTCATCGTCATCAACTTTCTCATTTCGAAGAACGCGGTAGATGGTAGAATAACCAATATCCAGCTCCTTTGCAGCCTCTTTAATATTGTTTTCGTGCTTTTTAAGGTACAATTTAATGATTCTTGTAGTGTGCTCTTTCAGTGTCATGCCTGAAATCGGGGGGTCATAGAGCTCTTCGTTATTACTGAAGTTAATGTCATCTTCTGTAATCTCATTGTTGTTTGACATAACAGTGGCCAGCTCCACCACAGATTTTAGCTCGCGTACATTGCCGGGGAAGCTATAGTTAAGCAGTTTTTTTTGTGCTTTGTTAGTTAGTACAGGTATCTCCTGTTTGTTTTCTTTGCAAAAGGCCTGTATAAAGTATTTTGCCAGAATTATAATGTCCTTGTCGCGTATGCGCAGTGGAGGCATTTCAATGGTAAGGCCAAATATCCGGTAATAAAGATCTTCACGGAACCTGCCCTCTTTCACCTCCTTCAGTAAATTTTTATGTGTTGCTACTATAATGCGACAGTCGGTTTTTACTACTTTGTTACTCCCGATACGTGTTACTTCCTTTTCCTGTAAAGCCCTTAACAGCTTTGCCTGAAGCGTCAGATCCATTTCGCCAATCTCATCCAGGAACAGAGTGCCTTTATCAGCCTCTTCAAATTTACCTATGCGGCGAAAATTTGCTCCGGTGAAGGCACCTTTTTCATGCCCGAAAAGTTCGCTTTCTATCAATTCTTTGGGTATGGCAGCTACGTTTACTGCTACAAAAGGGAAGTTTTTTCTCGGGGAGTTATAATGAATGGCCTTGGCTGCAAGCTCTTTTCCCGTACCCGTTTCCCCGGTAATTGTAACACTAATATTGTTGCCAATAGCTTTTTCAATAAGAGTGAATACTTTCTTGATACTGTCACTGCTGCCTATGATACTATTGGCAAAACTGTATTTTTTCTGCACCTCTTTTTGAAGTATGGCAACTTTGGCCTGCAGGTGAGATTGCTTCCTGATGTTGTTTACAGTGTTGAGCAGTTTGTCTCTTATATCGCGCGATTTGACGATATAATCATAGGCACCGAGGTTTAGCAGGTTAACCGCTGTTTCTATTTTCTCCTGCTCGGAGATGATAATTACTTCTATGGCAGGGTTGTAGTCTTTTATCCTTTTCAGTACTTCTTCACCTTCCATATCAGGCAGGCGGTAGTCCAGCGTAACTACATCAGGGTTCTTACCCAGCTCTTCCAGGAAAGTTTTGGCGGCATCAAATTTACGGATTTCATAATCCGGGTTAAGGGAAAGGTTATGAGAAAGTAATTCCCGATACCACTCATCGTCTTCAACTACATAGATAGAAAATTTCGCCATACTCGTTTTTAGATCAACAAACGGCTAAAAATAAACCATTTATTGATTGTTAAAAACTTTATTGCTCTGATAGACCGGTTTAATTTTTCAAATGGAAATATGAATGCCGGTTCCGGGTTATTGCAGATCAATATCGCTTTGGCGCATCATCTCTTTCAGATTGTTATAAAGGTCATCATCTTTTTTAAGAAAATCAGAGGCTCCAAACCTCCTGAATTCCTCTTTGAAATTTTCCCATTCATGCATCTGCGAGATCACGATTACTTTTATATCAGGATTGTATTTTTTGATTTTTTCCAGCACATCATATCCTGTTAGCGTAATGTCATTATTTTCATCCAGGTAAAAATCCAGAATGACATAATCCGGGTCTTTTTTTATTTCTTTAAGGCAGTCTGAGCCATTAAGAAAGCCACTGGCTTCCATAGGTTGGTTAATTTCCTTGCCTATTTTACTTACATATGATTGTAGTATATTATTGAAGTACTCATCGTCATCGACAATAAATACTTTCAATGGAGAATTCTTTTTAACTGTATCCAACTTTTCGACTTCTTCTTGTTGTTTAATAATTTCCATAATCTATGCTGCTGATTCGGGGATGCTCTTCTGAATATTGGTAATCTCAGCTTCTATCACCGGTTTTATTTTTCCGTAGTTGTCGCTGACACTCCTTACCAGCTTATCTACTTTATTAAGGTCCTGACCTTCCTGGCTTTCATTTTCGATCTCCTTAAGGTCAGTCATCAAAGTGTTAAACCCAAGGTGGCGGCAAGGTGGAATCATTTTATGCGATTTGCCCCTTAGCTTATTCCAGTCCTTGATTTCTAAGGCGTTTTGAAGATCAACTAAGTCTACGTCAAAATTCTTGATGAAGATATTAAGCATGTTTACCACAAAAGCAGGGTTTCCATTAGATAACTCGTTAAGATCCTCCAGGTTTATAACATCTGCGGGGTTGCCTGCAGGGCTTTCTTCCAGGGGAGCTTCCTCGGTATCGATCCCGAGAGTTTCGGTTATTTTAAGAAAGAGGTTGTTTTGTGTGAAAGGCTTCAGCAAGTAACCGTTCATGCCGTGCCGGATGCAATTTTCTGCTTCTTCTTTGGATGCTGCGGCTGTTAGTGCAACTATGGGGGTGTGCTTGTTGTGTTTGCTTTCAAATTTTCTAATCTGTTTTGTCACCTCCAGACCACTCATTTCAGGCATTTGTACATCCATAAATATCATGTCATAGTCGTGCTCTTTGATATTGGCAATAGCCTGCTTTCCTGAATTTAGCAGGGTACTGTCTATTTTCCATTTGTCAAATATGACTTTTATGAGTTCCAGGTTAAATTCCTGATCATCAATAACCAGTATTTTTCTACCTTCCAGTGGAGTGTAGCATGCCGGCGCACGTTTTTGAGTTTCCTGAAGATTTTCCTTTTTACCCACTTTATACATCAGTTCTACTGTAAAGGATGTTCCTTTATTTTCTTCGCTGTCTACAGTAACTGTTCCGTTATGCAGGTTGGCTATTTTCTTTACAATAGATAAGCCAAGGCCCGTGCCGCCGTATTTTCTGGTAGTACTGGAATCGGCCTGTGCAAAATTCTTGAATATAGAATTGAGCTTGCCTTTAGGGATCCCTATGCCTGTATCGGAAACCACCAGCCGGAGTCTTACTTGTTCATCCACCATTTGCTCTTGACTAACCGTTACGGTAATTTGCCCTGACGGGGTAAACTTTATTGCATTACTTATAAGATTAATCAATATTTGCCTGAACCTAACAGGGTCTCCAAGTAATATCTCGGGGACATCCTCGTCTATCTTGTAGTTGAGTTCGAGATTTTTCTGCACTATCTGGTTACGAAAGGTATCAGCTACATCGCTGATGTTTTGCTCTACTGCGAAACAAATTTCTTCAAGAGAGAGCTGGCCGGATTCTAGCTTGGCATAGTCAAGAATATCGTTAATGATGGTAAGCAGATGGTCACCGGAGTGATGAATGCTCTTGAGATACTTTCTTTGCTCAGGGTTTAGAGCGGTATATTCAAGTTGTTCTGTATAACCTATAATTGAGTTGAGCGGTGTGCGTATCTCATGGCTCATGTTTGATAAAAACTCTTCCTTGACCCTTGCCAGCTTTTCGGCACGTTCTTTCGCTTTTTTCAGACGCTCCTTATTTCTTTGATTTCTGGAAATATCATTGATGATAATAAAAAGCAGTATGGCAAAAATAATGAGGGCAATGATCCAAGTCAGGCTCATGATATAAATGGCTTTATCGGTAGCTTTTTGGGCAGCCTCAGCCCGGTTAACAGATATAGTTTTTTCCCGGTCCTCAATTTTATTGGCCATCTTTCTTATCTCTTTCATAAGATTATTGTCACGTTGGGTGAGCGCCAGCTCCTGTTCCCTTACCGCTTTGATGTTCTCGCTCCGTTCCTGGCCAATCTTTGAAATGATCTGGCCAATGTCGCTGGAGTTCAGATCGTTAGGAGAGTTTGGGAGTGTGTACGGTTTTGACCTGCTTTGTTGAGTTGTGGTATCTGAAATGTCACTGGTTTCGGTCGCTTCTTCTGTCAGAAGTTCCTCCTGCGGCTCTTCCTGTACTTCCTGCGATTCTTCATTGCTGCCAAATATTCTTTGAAATATAGAGACCTTTTTCTCTTCTTGTTTGGGTTCAGGAATCTCTACTTTTTTAATACGGTCATAATTTTCGTCAGGGTCAAAGCTATTGCTTTTAACTATAGGTCGGGGGATCGAATCTTTTTCTCTGAGCCGGGCAATATTTTCAAGTACCCGTTCAAGCACCTCCTCGGCATCCTGATCTTTTTTGATATCAATGAGCTGCTTAAGTATACTGTACTTTTTCTCTATCAGCAGCTGCAGAGAATCTACCATTTTCAGCTGTTCCTTATTTTTGGTTAGTTCATAAAGGCTGTTGATCTTATTGTCTATCGTCGAGATGGACTCATAGAATGGTGTCAGGTTTTCAGATTCCCTGGTAATTGTGTAGGTCCGCACGCTATTTTCTGCATCGGAGAGATCGCTCAGAATCTCTTTAAGCGAGATAAGTTTGGGGTTGGGTTGCGACTCTTTTTTTATGGATACAATAAGCTGTGTAAGTGTGTCCTGACCTACAAATCCTATTACTGTAAGCGCCAAAAGTGCAAGGGCAAAGGTTAAAATGATTTTACCTTTCATAAAAATAGTTTGCTGAGATTGATAACCAAATGTGTAAACCTACCACAATATGCATTCCATCTTAAGGTAAACGCATTTTTTTTAATTTGAGGTCTTTAAAGTCTATTATTTAATTTTCAAATTGACAACGTTTTCTAATTTGAAAATCGTTGTAAGCATCCTGAATTTACGATTTTCAAGAAACTTGTAGCATCTTTTGCTCTTTTAGAACAATACAGGAAAGGAAAGGTTTCAAAGGACACGCAAAGGATATGATGCCCTTTAAAACACTTGAAATAGTATATGAGTAGTTTAAAATGGGTTATACATGCAGCCCACATTCAGTTTTGGCCATATCCGCCCATCGCCCGTTTCTTCCGGCTCCTTTTTTAGTACAGTGAAAGCAGCCGATAGAGCTATATCCCTGGCCGGTCAATGGCTGAATCGGGAGTTCGTGGATAAGCTGATAAAGAGCTACTTCAGATGGAGTCATATCAATTAAAGGGTGGAACTTAATAAGTTTATCTTTAGGTTGAAATATCTGTATGTTTTTACGATTTGCATTTTGATAAGCCATTAAACCTGAAATCCAGAATTTGTAAGATTTTTTTATCTGGTCAAGCGGCTCTACCTTATTGATATAGCAGCACAGATCGGGGTTATATTTCCAGGTTTTGTTATCGTGGGTAAATTTATTCTTGTTGCTTCTGGCTTTGACGTTTATAACATTCAGGTTTAGCTGCCGGATCATTCTGTCCTTAAAATCCAGTGTTTCGTCAAAGTGGAATGTGGTATCAATGAAATAGATGGGATGGCCGGGCTTTATCTTATTGATCATGTGCAATAAAACAGAGGAAGTACTTCCAAAGGAGGAAGTAACCAGGATATCCGAGGGAGGATGGTTCTCAAATAACTTTTTTAACCGTTCTTCCGGAGACATCGACTCATACTCTTCATTAGTTTCTTGTATATTCATCATTGTCATTACTTTGAGACTAACTCTTTGGTTTTATCATTCAATATTCTCACTTTCTCTGAAAAGGAAACTTTGAGGCTGTTTCTTATCTTATTCAGGTTGTTAACCAATTCATTGGTTTCATCAGGGAGTATATCTTCCAGTACTTCCCTGAAACGCTTGGCAAAAGTCGGGGACTGTCCGTTAGTGGAAATCCCAATTTTTAAATTACCTTTTGTCACAGTAGATCCCAGGTAGAAATCACACAGGTCCGGTGTATCAGCTACATTAGTCAATATGCCTTTGGCTCTTGCCATACCGTAAATCACAGCGTTAAGGTCTCTGTTATTTGTAGCCAGTATCAGCATCTGAATGCCGCTGTGAAGATCGCTGGGTAAAAAGGCTCTCTGATGTAGTGATATAGTATCGATTCCATTTACCCGGGCTCTTATCTCTCCACTGATCTCACGCCCAATAAGTACGATGTTTGCTCCCGGGTCATTTTTAAGCAGCGCGTTGAGCTTTTCAAGTGCTACATTTCCACCACCTACAATAAGGGTCTTGATCTGCCTTATCTTTAGGAAAATAGGAAACAGATTGTTTTCAGTATTCATCCTTTCTGGTCTTTACAGGTGCATAAACATTAAGATATTCATTGACAGATTCGCCAATTACGATCAATGCAGGGGCAGGAATGCCGGCGCTCTGCTTTATAATTGAGCTTATTGTGCCTGTAACTACTTGAGCAGTGGGTAGTGAACCCTGCGATATGATGGCAACAGGAGTGTCATGCTTCTCCAGCGACTGATAGATGGAAACGATCTCCGGTAGCTTGCCCAAGCCCATAAAATAAACAACTGTAGCAGAAGACTGGGCGGCAAGTCTTGCATCGGTTGACAGCTTTCCGTGTTTATTAGTAGCAGTTACTACCCAAAAGCTCTCATTTATTCCCCTTGTAGTAAGCGGAATACCATAATAGCCGGGCAAATTCAGACTCGAGATGCCTATAACCACATCAGTATGTATACCAAAAGCCTTTGCATAGTCGATCTCTTCTTTACCCCTGGCAAAAATAAGCGGATCGCCACCCTTAAGACGTACTACATGTTTACCTTGCAGCGCGTGCTCAACTATGAGCTGGTTGATCTCATCTTGAGTTGAGCTATGGCTTCCGGCCCTTTTGCCAACGTAAATCTTCTCGCAGGTGCTTACTGCATATTTTAGCAACTGTTTGTTAATTAATGCATCATATAGCAATACTTCGGCAGATGCTATAGCTTTTACACCTTTTATAGAGATGAGGTCCGGGTCTCCCGGCCCGGCCCCCACTAAAGTTAATTGTCCAGTTTTACTCATGCTTTGTAATAGTTAGAAATTACCTCTTTATCTTTTCCATTCTCTTCATCTTCTTTTCTGAGGGCTACTACCTTTTGAAAGAAGTTCTTTGCCTGTTCGTGATATTCTTTTGCGAATACAGGTTCAGGTATACGCTGGTTGATCTGAAGAACAGTAGCTTCAAAGTCAACTTGCAGCGCAACAGCCTCAAAGTGCTCCGCAAAATCTTTGATTATGCCTATATGCGTGTTGCAATGCACATCTTTGCTCAATAAAAGTGCTTTGGCGGCAATTACGAATGTGCTGTAGCTATGGTAAATAGAGTCCGAATAGTACCCGTCTTCCAGTGCTTCGCCGGAATAGTGCAATCTTTCGCCTGCATCATTAAGTATGGTACTCACTACATCATAGCTTACGCCGGCACACTCGCCGGTTCCTATTTCAGGTACAAAAGCTTCAGTTTCTCCCCAATCCAGGTAGTCATCTTTGCTAAGTGCCTGAACATCCGCAAGAGACTTTAGCAGATTGTAGAAATACATTTTGCCCTGTCTCAGGTAATAGTAGTTGAAATATTCCCCTTCCTCAGAGTTTGCATCATAGTCATTCAATAACCTTCTTACGGCTTCAGGAATTTTTTTTGTAGGTAGTTTGATAACCTTATCCGCAATAAAGCCACGACCATACTCATCAATACCACCACCTAATACTACCTGTAGAGCAGGAATGACTGATGCTCCGTTTTTAATAGAGCTACCATGAAAACCTATGTTGGCAATCATGTGCTGGCCGCATGAGTTCATGCAACCACTTATTTTTATATGAATATCCGCATCAGCGATCAGCGAGTGGTATTCATTGTAGATCAACTTTTCAAGCTCAGCTGCCACACCTGTACTGTTGGTTACGCCAAGGTTACAAGTGTCAGTTCCAGGGCAGGCGGTTACATCTATGATAGTATCAGCGCCAGGTGCAGCAAGGCCCAGGTGATCCAGCACATAGTGCAGGTATGGCAGGTATTCTTTTCGGGCAAACTTAAGCAACAGTCCCTGGCCGACAGTCACCCTGATGTCATCAGCAATATACCCTTTGGTTAGTCTCACAAGCTCCCGGGCTTTTTCAGCATGGATATTGCCCAATGGCAAGCGTACTTTAATGGCGTAGAATCCTTTTTGTTTTTGTTCAAAAACATTGGTGCTAAGCCACTCCTGATACTGTGCCTCATTGGTAATGCTAACCTCCGGGGTTTCCTGTTTTTCAGGTATTTCTACCGGTATGGCTTCCGTTTCCACCGGGTAGGACTGAAAAGCATTTGCCGTTTGCTCCTGCTTCACAAGTTCCAAAAACTTCTCCAGACCTAGACCTCTTTTAGGTTCGATCAGGAATTTCAGCCTTGCTTTATGTCGTTTTTCGCGTTCGCCATAGCGGTCAAAAACTCTCAGGCCGGCTTCCATAAAAGGTATGATCTTGTCTGCCGGCAGAAACTCGAATGCAGTTTCGGCAATGAAAGTCTGTGCACCCAGGCCTCCACCAACCACTACTTTAAATCCCTTTACGCCATCTTTGATCCTGGGTATAAAACCAAAATCATGGATATAAGTAAAGGCCGAATCTTTATCGCTGGAAGAAAAGGCAATCTTTATTTTTCTCCCCATATCCTGGCATATCGGATTTCTCAGGAAGAACTCAAAGGCCGCATGAGCGTAGACTGCCACATCGAAGGGCTCATCAGGATCAATACCAGCCATAGGGGAAGCGGTTATAGTCCTTACCGTGTTGCCACAGGCCTCTTTGGTAGTCACTCCTTTT
Organism: Fulvivirga ulvae; assembly: GCF_021389975.1. Taxonomy (NCBI): domain Bacteria; kingdom Pseudomonadati; phylum Bacteroidota; class Cytophagia; order Cytophagales; family Fulvivirgaceae; genus Fulvivirga; species Fulvivirga ulvae. The sequence goes on along the minus strand of NZ_CP089981.1, from coordinate 838,107 downwards.
TCCTCCAGCTTTGCCCACATCTCAGGCGTATCCTCCAGATGCACATAGTGCAGTTGAATATTCTGCCGGGTGGTGGTATGCAAATTCCCGTTGGTGTACTCTTCTGAAAGGTCCGCAATACGGATCAGTTGATCTCCGGTAAGCTTGCCATAGGGCAACTTGAGCCGGAACATCTGCACGCCAAGCTGGCGCTGGCCATACACGCCACGAGCGAGCCGGAAAGCTTTGAAGCGCTCTTCCTGGATCTCACCTTTTTTAAATTGTGATATCTTCTGTTGCAGTTCATGAATGTCTTTTTGAGCTGCTTTGGAGATCTTTTGGTCTAGTACTATGCTCATATCACTACTTGTTTTAATGTTTTTAATTTCTTTAATAAAAAAGGCCTCTTCTGCGTATCCGGAAGAGGCCTTTTTGGTGTTTTTTATTCCTGACCGGATACAATTATTCCTTCACATGCTTACAACATAGGCAGCACATACAGAAAATGACGTTATTAATTAGTTGCCTCATTTTGATGCTCTTAGTGCGTTTTCAATGTCTTCAAGTATATCATTTACATTTTCCAGACCTACGGATATCCGTACCAGTCCGGGTAGTATACCTACTTCGGCTCTTTCCTCATCTGTAAGTTTTGAATGAGTGGTAGAAGCAGGGTGAGTGGCTATGGTTCTCGAATCTCCCAGGTTAGCTGTAAGCGACAGCATTTTAAGACTGTTCAAAAATTTGCGGCCACGATCAATTCCTCCCTTAACTACAAAAGTCACTAGTCCGCCACCCATCTTCATTTGCTTTTTTGCGAGCTGGCTTTGCGGATGAGATCCAAGGAACGGATACTTTACCAATTCCAGTTCGTCATGTCCTTCAAGGTACTCGGCAATTCTAATGGCGCTGTCGCAGTGGCGGTCCATACGTACGGCCAAAGTTTCAAGGCTCTTGCTCAACAGCCACCCATTGAAAGGTGATAATGAAGGGCCGGTATGCCGGGTGAAAAACCTGATTTCATTGATCAATTCTTTTGTGCCCAATATAGCTCCGGCAATAGTTCTGCCTTGCCCGTCAATAAATTTAGTGGCAGAGTGTGTTACCAGGTGCGCTCCATATTTGGCTGGTTGCTGTAAATACGGTGTTGCGAAGCAATTATCAACATTTAAAATTAGATTGTGCCTCTTAGCCAATTGCCCCAGCCACTCCAGATCGATGATATCCAGTGCAGGGTTTGAAGGAGTCTCCACAAAGATCATTTTAGTGTTGGGTTTGATCTTCTTTTCCCAATCGTCCTGATTATTGATATCTGCATATGAATGCTCGATGCCCCATTTTGGAAACACCTGAGTGAATAGCTGATGAGTAGAGCCAAAAACAGATCTTGAAGCCAATATATGATCGCCATTTTTTAGAAGAGCTGCCATGCTGGAAAACATAGCCGCCATTCCGGAGGCAGTAGCTATCCCGTCTTCCGTACCCTCCATAGCACAAAGTTTGTCGATAAACTCGGTGTTGTTAGGGTTTGAAAATCGGGTATAAATATTACCATCTACCTCATCTGCAAATAACGCACGTGCCTGTTCGGCATCTTCAAAAGTAAAACTTGAGGTAATGTAAAGAGGCACTGAGTGCTCCCTAAACCCGGAGCGCTCGCTCTGGTTACGTATGGCTTTGGTTTCAAAATGTTTGTATTCCGGCATATTCAATCTTCTCTGTTTATTTTATGAGGCATGTAGCCACTGTTGTTTTTCTGATAACTCCTCCTCTGTTTCTTCATAATCGGGGTCAGGTACACAGCAGTCTACCGGACAAACGGCAGCACATTGCGGCTCTTCATGGAAGCCTACGCATTCTGTACATTTACCTGAAACGATATAGAAAAAGCTGTCTGAAATGGGGGTTTGCTGTTCGTCTCCCGGTGTAACTGAGCCATCCTCAAGCTCCACCTCAGAGAGATCCGTACCCTCACTCCATGACCACTCTTCGCCACCTTCGTAGATAGCGGTATTGGGGCATTCTGGCTCGCAGGCCCCGCAGTTAATGCATTCTTCTGTTATTAGTAGTGCCATTGCTAGTGTTAGGTTTTAGGTATTTTAGATGTTAAAAATTTGACTTGGATTTGGGAAAATGACATATGTATTTCCCGTGCGCTTGAAGGGTATTAACGCACCTGTTGCTCTAGGGCCAAAGGTATGATTGACCTTAGCCTAGCAGGTACAACAACAACAGCAACAACAAATACTCATGTTGCTGAATTGTGAAATAATCATAGGAGATACCTGACCCTGCCGGCGTTTCTGTGATTCTAAGTAAGATGATGTTAACTTATTCATTTTTCAGTTAATTTATATTCTCCCATTTCGCCACCTGACGAACATTCGGGATCAGGATTTGGCACCTATATCACTTTTGATTGATGGTTGCCAGAGGGTCTTAGAGCCTGTCTCTCACCTCATTCTTTATAAATCAACTACTACAGAGTAGGTAATTGATGCTACAAATATAAAATTGTAAAAGTTACAACTGCAAACTTTTTTGAAAGTTTATTTTCATTTAAGAAGAAATGTCGGCTGGCCAACATTTAAAATCAATGCATTAGCACACTATTTTCATGAAAGGGTATTAAAAAATAACAGAATTATTCCACATATTATAAAGGGATTTCTTCCTTTTTAGGTAATATTGGATAAGCCGAATTTTAAAGTTAAGAACTGACTAAACTAATTAAAGTAGCTATGGGAATAGATGTTAAACTGCTAAAAAAGATATGTGAAGCACCCGGTGTACCCGGGTATGAAAGTAGAATTAGGAATCTGGTGTTGGAAGAGATAGAACCATTGGTGGATGCTGTTGAAGTGGATAATATGGGCAATGTAATTGCTTTTAAGAAGGGAGCATCCAGCGAAAAAAGAGCAATGGTTGCAGCGCATATGGATGAAATAGGATTTATAGTTACTCATATAGATGATCAGGGGTTTGTTCGTTTTACCACACTGGGCGGGTTCGATCCAAAAACACTGACTGCTCAGCGGGTAATTATTCATGGCAAAAGTGATGTTATGGGTGTGATGGGCACCAAACCTGTACATGTGATGAGCGCTGAGGAAAAAACAAAAATGCCTAAGATACAGGATTTCTATATCGATCTTGGTATGTCGAAAAGTGAAGTGGAGAAAGTGATTAGTGTGGGTAATCCTATCACAAGAGAACGGGAACTGATAGAAATGGGTGAGTGCGTCAATTGCAAATCAATAGATAACAGGGTATCGGTATTTGTATTAATCGAAACATTAAGGTCGATAAAGAAGTTACCTTATGATACATATGGTGTGTTCACCGTGCAAGAGGAGGTGGGTATAAGGGGAGCCAATGTAGCAGCGCATACCCTTGATCCCGATTTCGGCTTTGGTTTGGATACTACTATTGCCTATGATCTGCCAGGAGCCCAGGCTCATGAAAAGGTGACCTCATTGGGCCATGGTGCAGCCATTAAAATAATGGATGCCATGACTATATGCGACTACAGAATGGTAGACTATATGAAGGATATTGCAGAAAAGTTTATGATCAAATGGCAGCCTGAACTTCTTACAGCGGGAGGAACCGATACTGCAGGAATACAGCGTATGGGGAAACGCGGCGCAATTTCCGGTGCAGTTTCTATACCCACAAGACACCTGCATCAGGTGATCGAAATGGCGCATAAGGAGGATATTGAAGGCAGTATCAAACTGCTGAAGGCGTGCCTGGAGTCGCTGGATCAATACGATTGGGCACACCGGTAATGGTAAGTAAAACTAAACTATAGGATATGAAAAGGTATTACCCGGGGTTGTTGCTTATACTGGCTTTGTTAGCAGGATTCTCCTCTTACGGACAAAATAAAATGCCTAAATCCGTACGTGTTAGCGGAGTAGTGCTTGATGCCGATGATCGTAAGGAGATCCCTTATGTAAGCATTAGAATTGTCAGTACCATGTATGGAACGGCTGCTGATAATAATGGATACTTTTCCTTGTTCATCAATCCGGGTGATACCCTGCTGTTTACCTCTATTGGTTACCGTGATGCGGCTTTTATTATGCCTTACGATCTCAATGCCGAGCAATACTCGCTGGTACAACTGATGCGCAAAGAAACAGTAATGCTCAGCGAGGTAGTAGTTTTTCCATGGCCGGATATTAAAACTTTTGAAAATGCTTTTTTGGATGTGAAACCTAAACGGAGCATGGATGACCTAGTGTTCGAGGTACAGCGAGACATGAACAAAACCGTTAATGATAATGAACAGTATGAGTACTATTACGATCAGATGCGCTATAACCGGTTATATGAGCTTCATGGCACTATACCTCCCAATAACTTTTTGAACCCGGTAAGGTGGGCAGATTTTATACGTGATGTGCGACAAGGAAAGTTTAAAGAAAATAAAAAGGATAATTAGCGATTGAAGGCTGACCGCTAATAAACGGTCAGCTTTACTAGTAATAACTAAAGTACCGTTTTCCCAATCCAGTGTCCGGCAAAAACGGCCAGAAGACCTAAGATCAGGCTGATTAAAATGTATATCAGTGCTGTAGATACCAGCTTTTGATTGATGAAAAAAAGATTTTCATAAGCAAACGTGGAAAAAGTGGTAAAACTGCCACAGAATCCTACGGCCAGCAAAAGTTTTAAGGAATCGTTGGTCGTGTTGGTTTTTAATAAGAAACCTGTAATAATCCCCAGGATAAAACTTCCGATAATATTAACGCTCAATGTGCTTACAGGGTACAAAGACGGAAACCGCTTGTCAATAAGCACATAAGCCAGATAACGAGCTATACTGCCGACAAAACCACCAAGCCCAACAATAAGTACATTTTTAAGCATGGTTTAAGATCGCATTTTTTTTGCACATTTTTTTTTCAGGTACTGGATCACTTTCGGATAATCCGTGTGCTCCTGAAAGGAAAGCGACAGCTGCTTTTTGTCGTCAAACTGAATTTCAACCTCTTTGTAAGTACCTGTAGCTGTCTTTACCTGGGTTTCTTTCCAGTAATCTATATCTTTTATTTTATAGCTTTCCCTTTTGAAGCGAGTAGGGAAGGTGATATCAAGTTTTTCTTTGCCTATGGATATTATTTTGTATCCGAATACAACTTTGACTGCCAGGCCCAGCGATAAGGGAAACAAAATGATCACAATTGCATATTGATACCATGCAATAGAATTGCTGGCCAGCATCAGGAATGCTGTGTATATGGCCACACTAAGGCTGATTGCAATAAACAGTCCCAGGGAAAAAAGTGTGCCTACTTTAGGTTTGGCTACTATCATAAGGCTGAAAATTTGCTGCAAAGAAACAAAAAGGAGTAAAAAAGGCATCTTTTTGTGGAACAAATTGCGCGCATGCACTTGCTAAAACCCTAATATTTCAATAAAAACAGACTGATCTGTACGGCATTTCTTTTGTAGATTCTTTTCTGAAAGTTAAAAATGAAGAGAGAATTTTATTAACAAGAACAAACTATTTTATAGCTAGATATATAAACAATAAAGAGATGAAAGAGGAAGAAATAATATATACAGACGGACATGGCGTAAAGATCACAAGCGATAAATTTTACGCTGACAAAGATGAGTACAATCTTGACGGGATCACTAAAATTGACCTTCAAAGGATACCTGCCAGTAATGCGCCTGGCATAATTCTATTCATACTTGGTTTTCTTTCCATTGTTGCGGGCTCTCTGGACATATTTGCAGATATCAGATATAGTACTGAAGAAGCTGTTTACGTTATGAACCTGAACATGGTAGCCATCGGTTTAGGGGTGGCATTGATCATAGGTGGTATCATATGGATGATTGCCGCAAAGGACAAGTATGCAGTGGAGATTAGAACAGCGGAAGGAGAAAAGCAGCCCATTGTAAGCAGAAGTCGGGAGTACGCCGCATTAATCGTTACATCACTCAAAAAAGCCTACTTCAGATATGTTAAAGACTATGACTATGGTAGAAGAAGGAAAGACCGGGTGGTGGTAAGCTAGGCACATAACTTATATCTATAAGGAACTTTAGGGTTTGCATGCAGTGCTGCGGAGAAAGTTCCTTATTTTTTTATTATGGGAAATGGTAAGAGGGTTTTTGTTCCAACACGGCATCCAGGCTCTTTTTAAGGATTTCACCCATAGAGTTACATCCTAAAAAGTCTCTGTTCTTATAGTGTCTGGCGAGTTCTTGTCTTAATGTGTACACATTTCCGATGGGTGATACCTGGTCTTCACTCATTGCTTTTAGCAACTCATCTATTTTTATTTTACTTGCCTTTAGCCTGGTGGCGATAAGAGATCGTTCTTCTTTCTGATATTGTTTTACAGTTTCAGGTGTCATACATTTTATCCCTATTTCTATCAAGGGGTTATTTTGCTTGAAATACTGAGGGAGATAAATGGATTTCCGCCCTTCATAGGATTGTTGGTCAAAGTCGATAGCCCGGATTCTGTAGTCCACTTCTTCGAAGTCAGGGGTAATGTCAATTACAAAGTTGCTTGAGTGCATATCTCCCAATAGTCGTACAAAACACCTTTCGTTAAATTTTACAAATTCCTTGGCTAATCTGATTCTGTTAAGATTTTTGTCATTGAGGTGGTATTTCATAAACTGGTCGCCGGGAATGCCAATAATATGCTCTTCGATAAGGGTATCTCCATCAACGAAATAACTCATCCGGTTTGGCGAAAGCAGATGCTCCAGCTCAAGACCGTATATACGAGAGGCATCTGCATTTTTAATGTAGAAATAATCAAAGTTATCATTAATTCGATTGACGATCCTGATCCTGAATGGTTGAGTATTGCCATATATGCAAAGATCAATGCGATCCACGAAGAGATGTTCCATAACCGACAGATCCCCGTCGGCTTTTAAGATCGCATATATTTTTTTAAGACTATAGTGTATATGTTTCATATCGTCCTGAGGATAGAAAACGGATTCCCATAGGGTGTCTTTACTGTTTTTGTCTAGCAAAGGAATGGAATTATCATACCTTAAAAGGTCACTATATTTAATAGGTAACTTTATCTCTCTGTCGTTCTCAATAAGATAAGTTCGCAGAGCTTTACTGATCTTATAAATACTCTTCTTTTTGTCTATTATGGCCATCTGCTCCTAGTTCATTTTGTTGGTGAATATAACGTTTATTGCCTTTTATAGAAAATGACGATATACCCGTATGTATGGCTCTTCTGTCTCTTTTCGGGATTATATTCCCAAATATGGCTGAAGTTACATTTCGGATTATTATTAAGGAGCTGATTTTCAGATAGAAATGGATGATGTGCCAATTGGTACGTATGTTGAATAAGTGTGAATATAAATAAATGAGACACTCATAAGAAGTACGGGCCTGGAGCCCAACTTACTTAAAAATATAAATGTTGGCGCATTAATGTCTAAATAGTTGGTTTTTTTAGGCGGGTCCGGCTGCAAAGCAGTCGGGCCTTTTTTATTTTGTGCTAAAAAGTTTTTTAACTTCCTGTAACCTTTTAATCGAAGCCCGGTATCCAACCCTGAAAATCCGAAAGTGTTATAACCCATAAAACAGATGACAGACGAAATGCTCATGATGGCAGTGAAGAACGGGGACCTTGAAAAAGCCTCTGAGCTTTTTGACCGCTATCATAAGCCACTGTATAACTTCTTTGTTAAAATCACTTTTGATCGCGACCTGGGGCATGACCTTACGCAGAATGTGTTTTTAAGAATGATCAAATACAGAGCCTCCTTCCATCAGGATAAACAGTTCAGGCCATGGATTTATCAAATGGCCAGAAATATATATGCTGACTATTTCAGGAGAAATAAGATGCTGTTTTCTGATTATGCACAGGTAGAAGACCTTAAAAATAAGATAGCTGCCGTGGATGAGGTGATGGTGGAAGATGAGAGGCAGAAGCTCCTCTACATTTCGCTGTTCAAACTACAGCCCGAGCAGCGGGAGATACTGATCCTCACGAGGTTTCAGCAGATGAAATACGAGGAGGTAGCGCAGGTGCTGGATTGCTCGGTGGCTAATGTGAAAGTGAAAGTACACAGGGCAATAAAGCAGTTGAGGGAAAAATATTTGGAACTGGAAAAGATTTAATGTCATGGATGAAAAGAAAATGAATGCCCTGCTGATAGACTATATTGACGGCAACCTCACAGGTGAACTCAGGGAGTTTGTGACGAAATATATTGAAAAGAGCCCTGAGAACAAACAAAAGTATGAAGAGTTGAAAGTGACCATGGCGCTTTTGGGGCATGACAGGCATTTGGAGCCTGACAGTAACCTTAAAGCCGGTTTTGAGGCCGCCCTGGCGGCTGAAATTGAGGCTGAAAACAATAAAAAAGTAAAGCCGCTTGATCACAACGGCTGGAAATTCTCCCCGCTTAAGATAGCTGCCTCTTTTGCCCTGATCTTATCAGGTGTGTTCATAGGTATGTGGCTGATGAAAAATGATCAAAATGATCAGGAAATTGCCGAGATCAAAAAAGAGATGGAAGCTACAAAACGCCTGGTGATGCAATCCCTTACCGATAATTCTTCGGCCAGCAGAAGGTTGCAGGGGGTCAATGCCTCGTACGCTATGAGCAGTGCAGATGATGAAATAGTGAACGCACTGATCAGGACCATGAATAATGACGAAAATACCAATGTGCGACTGGCCGCTGTTGAGGCATTGTCAAAATTTACAAATGAACCTGAAGTGATGGATGCGCTGATCAAATCTATGGAATCACAAACCGATCCACTGATTCAGATCACATTGATCAACCTGATGGTTCAGCTTAAAGAGAAAAGGGCATTGGACGAGTTACAAAACATTATAGAAGATAAAAAGACCATGGAGACGGTCAAAGATGAGGCCCACATGGCAGTTTTTAAATTATCATGATCACGAAGTGCGAATGTGCACTAAGTGATCAGGACTCAAAATAAATAGGATAACAAAACAGAGAACAAATGAAAACTCAAGTAAAAAGCGTATTAGGGATATTAGTATTTACTTTATTAGCATTGCCGGTCTTGGGCCAGCATAAAATAGCCATAACCTCCGGTGTACTGGAGCTGAAAGAGCTAACCAATGTGGCTGTTGAGGGCTATTCGGGCAACGAAGTGATTATTGAAACGGCAGGTTCATACAAGATCCCGGAACGAGCCAAAGGGCTTAGGCCGGTCAACGGCATGGGTTTGTCTGATAACACTGGTATCGGCCTGGCCGTGAAAGATGAAGGCAAAGACCGAAAAGTAGTGCATCAGGTGGCGCGAAATGACGATGCCAAATATGTGGTGAAAGTGCCCAAAGGCGTCAAAGTAAAGTATGTTAATTCCAGTATTCATGGAGATGATTTTCATGCGCAGAATATCACCGGTGAAATAGAAGTGCAGACCCTTGGCGGAGATATCAAAATGATCGATGTGACGGGCCCGATGACAGTAAACTCTGTCCATGGAAATGTAGACGTGATCTTTACTGGCGTATTTCAGGGTTTACCCAGCAGTATTGCCACTGTGCATGGGGATGTGGATGTAACTATACCCGCTTCCACCAATGCCAACCTGAATGTATCCACCAACTGGGGAGAGGTATATTCTGATCTGGATATTAAAGTGGAAAACACAGATGGTATGAAGGTCTATGGCTCCAAGAAAATCAATGGCAAGCTGGGAAGCGGCGGCGTCAATCTGTCGCTGTCCGCAACGCATGGCAATGTTTACCTGAGAGGCAAATAAACCCTGGTCCGGTTCAGCTTCTCATTTCCGATAACAACAAACACCAAAGATATCCGGGATTTCTGCTCTTCTCATCCTACGGAAGGGCAGGAAACCTGAACCTTCAAACAATTCAAACAAAGGTCTAAATTCAAACACAATGAAAAATCTAATCATATCAGCGCTGCTGATGCTACCTGGAATGCTATATAGCCAGACCCAGGTCAACCAATCTTTTGATGCGTCAGCAGTCCGTTCAATTTCACTGAATTTCAAGTATCCCGAGCTGGTTCAGGTCAGGTCGTGGGATAAAAACCAATTGCAGATCAAGGGCACTGTGACCATCAATAACGGTGAAAATAACGATGCCTTTAAGCTAACCTCGCTTATGGAAGGCGACAAGCTCGTTATCAACTCTGTAATTGAAAACCTTGATGACCTTCCAAAGAAGATCACTGTCAGAAAAGACGGAGAAACCTACGTTTTTAATACCGACAGTTGGAACGATCCGGAATTGAAGCAATTTTTTAGAGAGAATGGCAACGACCATGAATATGTTTCGCAGGGCGTTCATAAAGAAATAAAACTGGAGGTATTTGTTCCAGCCAACATAGAACTGCAGGTCAACGCCAAGTATGGTATAGTAGAAGTTCTTGATTATAAAGCCCCGCTGGAGGTCAATGCCAAATACGGAGGAGTAGATGTTAAAATTCCAGAGTCTTCTAAGCGGGACATTCAGGCCAGAACCAAATATGGAGAGATATTTACCGATCTGGAGGTGGATTTTGACCGTACCGGTAGCGATATACTCGACTATGATAAATGGACGGTAGTATCTAAAAAGCTCAATGGTGGAGGAGCAAAGTGCTTTCTCGAATCCAAGTATGGTAATGTTTACATGAGGAAATAGCTGATTATTTCAATACGAACCGGTGTTTTGCAAAACCCCCTCTCCGCTGACTTTACCCTCAAAGGATTAAGTCTTATGCAATTAACAGTATTCGACAGATTTATAAAACATGAGGCTGCACAACAAACTTCGCCCATCCTAAAAACCTGATTTTGAATATACAAACTAACGGGAGAAGTTTATATGCAGCCTCCTTTGTGTGGAATCCGTCATTGCTGACTAGTGAGCCTTTAATTGGTCAGCCCTTCTTTGTCTTTCGTCTAATGAAAATTTGCCCGATCCGGTAATAAATACCAGGATAAGCAATGCCAATATGATAATTGCCATTGGTAACTCCATATAGTTGTCAGATGTAAGCATCATTTTATAATTGAAAATGACAGCTCCGGCGAGTATGGGAATATTTAAGAAGCTCATAAGCCGGGTGTAAGCTCCAAGAATAAGAATGATACCACATACCAGGTGAACGAAAATAATAACCTGCCCGAGGTGTGCCGCAATAAAAATCCAGCCTACAGAGGCTATGTTTTCCGTAAAACTCTCAAAATTAATGGTGAAAATTGCTCCCTTGTAAACGATAAACAATCCTACCGCAATTCTAAGGAAATCTACCCATATCGGAGGGTGGATAGAATCCAGCCAATGGTTAAGCTTATTGACCATACATGATTCTATTTAGTTAACTATAATTTAGACATTATTGCTGACAAAAGCAATGGCTAAACAGAATCCGGCCGGGTCACAAGCTGTTATGGCTTTTGAAGTGCTTAACGATTATTCTATACTCTGTAGTTGATGTCTTGCGTTTTTCATGGCACTCAGCATCATTTTTCTTACCTTTTCTATTTCAGCTTTTTGGGTAGTGTAGTAGTTCATTACCTGTTCATGGTCCTCCACGTTATCCTGACCCTCAAAATCACGCATCCATTGCATCATGGCTTCATCGGCCTCTTCCAGTTTTTTTATACCTGCTTCCAGTGCCCGAAGTGTTTCTTCTGTAGCTTCTTCTTTTTCCCTGGCCATATCAAGCTTTACCTGCAGCTCGCCTTTTAGCTTCATCATATTGTCCATTTGCGGCATTACATCATCGTGTATAGCCATTACTTCATCATATAAGGCCTTCTCCGCCCTTTCTTCTGCCGGTAGCTCCTTGTCCTCGATGGTTATCTCTTCGGTTTCCTTTTTCTTGCTGTCGCCGCAAGATATGGTTATAGTTCCGATGGTTGCATATACGAACACTATGTATATTAATTTTTTCATGATATTGGTTTTGATCCAAACAAAAGTATTGATTACAAAAATTTCATACAAGCAGCAATATAATTAGCTCTATTATAAAATTATTTTCCGATATTGTTGGCCTCAAAATATACAAGCATATAACTACTATGACTGAAGTCAAAAGAATTAACAAAAACAAGTATTTCATTGGAGCGGCCGTCGGCATTGTCGTCGTGTTGCTCGCGGTTTTTTATTTTAATCGTACAGGGAAAGCAGGTGATATAGGAGAAACAAAAATAAATCCGGCCTTCTCAGCATATATATCTTCCTACACGGCAGGAGTGGTTTCATCCAAGTCCTATGTCCGCATCCGACTGGCAATGGATGTTGCCGATTCAACACAGATAGGGCAGGAGGTAGATAAAAAGGTCTTTAGTTTTGATCCGGGCATTGATGGCAAAGCAGTATGGATCGATGCAAGAACTGTGGAATTCCAGCCATCAGAGAGGATGAAGTCGGGTCAGGTTTATCAGGCCAGATTTCACCTGGGAAAAGTTACGAAAGTGTCGGAAGACTTGGGAGAGTTTGAGTATCAGTTCCAGATAGTTGAGCAAAATTTTGATATAGAAATTGAAAACATCGAAACAGTTGATAAAACTGCTTTAAAAGAACAGCGGATCATAGGTGTGGTTTATACTGCCGATGCAGCGGATGATAAGGACGTTGAAAAATCAGCGCAGGCAGTTCAAGATGGTTCAACGTTGCCTATGGCCTGGACACACACCCAGAATGAGCACCGTTTTATCATTGGAGATGTTAAACGCAAAGACCAGAAAAGCACCGTAAAGATCAGTCTTGATGGTTCGCCTTTGGATATTGATAAGAAATTAAATGAAGAAGTTGTAATCCCCGCCCTGGGCGACTTTACACTGGTGGACGTGAAAGTGGTTCAGAGTCCCAATCAGTACCTTGTACTCCAATTTTCGGACCCCATAAAGCCAAAGCAGAACCTTGAAGGTCTCATAACCATTCAGGGGCTGTACTCGCTGGATTTTGATATTAAAGGCAATCAGGTTTTTGTATACCCGCCGGTAAGACAAACCGGAGATAAGACCGTTACAGTCTCTCCTGGGATTAGGAATATTCTTGATTATAAAATGAACAAGGGAGACTCCAGAAGTGTAACCTTCGCCCAGATCAGCCCGGCAGTGAGGCTCGTAGGACAAGGCAATATTTTACCAAGTTCCAACGGACTGATCTTCCCGTTTGAGGCCGTAAGCCTGAAAGCTGTAGATGTTGAGATTATCAAGATTTATGAGAGTAATGTTATCCAGTTTTTACAGACCAATGACCTTGACGGCAACCAGCAACTCAGAAGAGTGGGTAAGCCGGTGCTTCGTAAAACCGTTCCGTTAAACACTTCCGGTATCATTGACCTTGGCAAATGGAACCGTTTCACATTGGATATATCCGAATTGATAAAAACCGAACCTGGTGCCATCTATCAGGTGCGCATAGGCTTCCGTAAACACCACTCTTCATATTACTGTGGAGAAACTGAGGCTGAGGAGAATATGGTGCCCCTGGAAGAGCAGGATTGGGAAGATGACGACGACGAGTTTAGTGCTTATGACTCATATGAATCCTACCACTATGACCCTGACTACCGCTGGGACGAGCGCGATAACCCATGCCACGTCTCCTACTATAGCAGCTACGGCGGCGACAAAAGTGTAAAAAGAAATGTGCTGGCCTCAGACCTGGGTATGATTGCCAAAAGAGGCAACAGCGGAGAACTGATGGTGGCGGTAACCGACCTAAAAACTACTGAGCCTATTACCGGTGTAAGGGTGGATGTTTACGATTTTCAGCAGCAGGTATTGGCCTCCGCTATTACTGATGCTGATGGCTTTGCTGTTATGGCTCTTAGTAAAAATCCTTTTGTGGTTGTAGCAAGCAGAAATAATGAAAAAGGATACCTGAAAGTAAATGATGGAGCTTCCTTATCACTAAGTAACTTCGATGTTTCCGGCTCAAGGATAGAGGAAGGCTTGAAAGGCTATATTTATGGAGAGCGCGGAGTATGGCGTCCCGGAGATACATTGCACCTGACTTTTGTGTTAGAAGATAAGCTTAAAAAACTACCTGAAACTCACCCCGTAATATTTGAGTTGTACAATCCTTCTTACCAGTTGGATAAGAAGATAGTTCGCTCTACCGGGGAGAATGGCTTCTATAATTTCAGCATACCAACCAGCCCGGAAGCACCTACAGGAAACTGGTCTGCCAAAGTAAAAGTAGGTGGAGCTGAATTTTCCGAGAGAATAAAAATTGAAACCGTAAAACCCAACAGGTTAAAGATCAACCTCGATTTCGGAAAAGACAAAATTACCTCTGCGGACAGTTATGTCAAAGGTGACCTTGAAGTGAAATGGCTGCACGGAGCGCCTGCCAGAAACTTGAAAGCAGAGTTTGAAGTACTGTTAGTTCCATCAAAAACCAAATTTGATAAGTTCCTGGCCTATAATTTTGATGATCCGGCGAGGGATTTTCAGAGCGAAAGCCAAAGAGTTTTTGAAGGCTATGTGAATGAGGAAGGCAAGGCCACGGTAAATGCGAGCCTGTCCACTGAAACAGCAGCACCGGGTATGTTGAAAGCTTTCTTTAAAGGGAAAGTGTTTGAAGAAGGTGGCAATTTCAGTATTGACAACTTTAGTATGCCTTACTATCCCTACAATTCATTCGTGGGTATGAAGCTGCCCGAATCAAAATCGTGGAGCAGGTTATACTATAACAAACCTAATCAGATAGACATTGCGACAGTAAATGCCGAAGGGCAGCCCATATCAAGAAACAACCTTGAGGTAGAGGTTTACAGGCTTGGCTGGCGTTGGTGGTGGAACCAGGATGGTGAATCTGTTGCCAATTATATCAGCCGTAGCAGCATGGATCCTAAAGTAAAAGGAAAAGCCAATACAACCAATGGAAAGGGTACTTTCAAGTTTGAGCTGGACGATTGGGGCCGTTACTACGTAAGGGTATGTGATCCTGTAAGCGGCCACTGCACCGGTGAAGTACACTACACCTCCTGGGGAGGAGATAGTGGAAGCGTACCTGGCGGAGCCACCATGTTAAATTTCACTTCTGACAAGCAAAAGTATCAGGTAGGTGAAAAAGTGACAGTTACCATACCAAGTAGTAATCAGGGCAGAGCACTGGTAAGTATAGAAACCGGTAGCAGGGTTCTTGAAACACATTGGGTGCAGACACAAAAAGGAGAAACTACCTTCACCTTTGAAGCTTCGAGTGAAATGGCACCTAATATTTATGTATTCGTTACCTTGCTTCAAAAGCATGAGCAGACTGTAAATGACCTGCCCATCCGTATGTATGGAGTGATCCCGATTGCCGTGGAAGATCCTAAAACCATACTCAAGCCGGTGATCCAGATGTCAGATGTACTTGTTCCAGGAGAGGAGGTAACCATTAAAGTGTCAGAGGAGACCCAGAAGAAAATGACCTACACCGTAGCTGTAGTGGACGAAGGCTTGCTTGACCTTACCAAATTCAAAACACCTAACCCATGGCATACTTTCTATGCCAGGGAGGCGCTTGGAGTAAAAACCTGGGATCTTTATGAGTATGTACTCGGAGCTTTCGGGGGCAAGCTGGAAAGGCTGCTCGCCATAGGTGGTGACGATGAAGGAGAGGAAAAACCGAACTCCAAAGCCAACCGCTTTGAGCCGGTAGTTAAATACTTGGGGCCATTTACACTGGAAAAAGGAAAAACCAATACCCATAAGTTTATAATGCCTCAATATATCGGTTCCGTAAGAACGATGGTAGTGGCAGGGTATGAAGGAGCTTATGGTAATGCCGAAAAGGCAACCCCGGTACGTCAGTCGCTGATGGTGTTAGGTACACTGCCAAGGGTATTAGGGCCAGAGGAAACCGTGAAGTTGCCGGTAACCGTATTTGCTCAGGAAAAGGGAGTTGAAAACGTAAAAGTAAAGATCGAAACTAATGACCTGATTGAAATCGTAGGACCTGCCACCAAATCGGTAACCTTCAATGAAATAGGGGACAAGGTAATATACTTTGACCTGAAAGTTAAGCCTCAGTTAGGTATAGGTAATGTTGATATTGTGGCAACTTCGGGAGGTAAGAAAGCTAATCATCACATTGAACTTGATGTGAGGAACCCCAACCCGCCAGTGGTAAAAGTAATGGATGCATTACTGGAGGCAGGGCAATCGTGGAGTACTAACTTCGATCTTGTAGGTATGGCAGGCACAAATACCGCCACGCTGGAGATATCCAATATTCCGCCTATCAACCTTGAAAAGAGATTGAGATACCTTATTCAGTATCCTCACGGTTGTATTGAGCAAACTACTTCTTCGGTTTTCCCTCAGCTATACCTTGCAGAAATTACACAGTTAAGTGATGTTGAAAAGGCAAGAATTGAGAAGAACATCAAAGCGGGTATAGAGCGTCTGAAAACATTTCAGAAAAGTGATGGAGGCTTCTCCTACTGGCCGGGTGGTGATGATTCCAATAGTTGGGGCTCAACCTATGCTGGCCATTTTCTGGTTGAGGCTGAAAAGAGAGGCTATAATGTACCAGGAAATGTACTCAGACAATGGAAGCGATACCAGAAGAGAAAAGCAGCGGAATGGAGAGAAACCAATGATTACTATAGCTCTGAGTTAATGCAGGCATATCGCCTTTACACACTGGCGCTTTCCGGAGATGCAGAAACAGGAGCCATGAACCGTTTAAGAGAAAAAGGGAACCTGTCATCAGCGGCAGCGTGGAGGTTGGCAGCAGCCTATGTAAAGGCAGGGCAGAAAGAAGCTGCTGAGAAACTGGTAGAAAACCTGGAGACTGTGGTGAAAGATTACCGGGAATTGAGCTATACCTACGGATCATCAACAAGAGATGAAGCCATGATCCTGGAGACATTAAGTATGCTTGACCAGAGGAAAAAGGCCGTACCTGTGCTTCAGCGATTATCCGCAGCACTTGGAGATAACAGCCGTTGGATGAGTACCCAGACTACTGCCTATAGCCTTATTGCCATAGGGCAGTTTGCAGGAGGAGAAAACCGTACCAAGGAAATAACCTTTAGCTACAAACTCAACGGAGCAGGCGCTGTAAAGGCTGCAACCCAATTACCGGTGGCGCAGGCAGACCTTAATGTTAAGAAAGTAAGTGGTAATAGTATTGAGGTGAATAACCCGACATCAGGCATTCTCTATGCAAGACTGATCCTTGAAGGCACGCCTACAAGAGGTCAGGAGCAATCATCAGAAAGCAACCTGAAAATGACGGTTTCATATACCAATACCGATGGTGAATACATTAATCCTGAAACCCTGGAGCAGGGAATGGACTTTGTAGCGGAAGTTACCCTTACGAACCCGGGCATCAGAGGTACCTATGAAAATATGGCCCTTACACAGATCTTCCCGTCAGGCTGGGAAATACACAATGCCCGCCTGAATGATACTGAGGACTATACTGCTAAGGACAAACCAGATTATCAGGACATCCGCGATGACAGGGTTTACACCTATTTTGACCTGAGGCCAAATGAAAGAAAAACTTTCAGAATATTACTGAACTCAAGCTATCAGGGAGACTACTATATGCCTGCCATCAGTTGCGAAGCTATGTACGACAATACTATCAGTGCCGTAATAGCCGGTAGAGAAGTAAAAGTAATTAAGGCAGGTAGCGATACCCCTTAATTTTAAAGAATAAAAAATAAACAAAAGACTTCCGGAGATCAAAATTCGGAAGTCTTTTTTTTTGTCTGAGTAGTAGGAGGTAAAGCTAATGCATCCCGGCTGCTATCATTACTTTAGCTTATCGTCATCGCGACGACGGTAGGAGGAAGCGATCCCCCTGTTCCGAAGAGTGAACTGTTCCGCAAATGGGATTGAGCTTACCCTCCATCACAAGGAGATTGCTTTTTCGTTCGTACCTCACTCATCGCAATGACGATAAATTTTTAATGTTCTGCCGACTACTAATAATTATTAATCGATCAAGCCGCTTTCCGCTGCTTTCTCAATATAACCTGCGCCTTTTCACTGATAACATCGGCTACCGGTCGTTTTTGTATCTTACACTCCAGCCAGGCAATAATGTCAAAATAGATGAATGCCCTTTTTTCATACGGGTTGCTTTGTAATGGAAGAAGCTGTTTGCGGAGCTTTTTGAATTCCGGGATCAGCTTGTCTTCCGTAAACCTATAGCTCAGTTTTTTCAGAAACTTCAGAATATATTTCTGAAAATCATGCATATCATCCTTTTTAAGAAGAAATCGATAGGTAGACCTGATATAATAGTCAATCACATCCACATTGCCCAGTTCATAGTGGCTGATCAGGTTGAGTATTCTGGCAAAAGAGTGGATGTCTTCCCTGATGTCTACTTTGTCCGAATTAATAATCCGGTTCAGCCACGAGATGGCGTCACTATAATTTGAATTACCAAAATACAAGCAAGCGATTTTGTAATACATGATCATGGTGGAGTGGTTATCCAGTTGAGTAATAAACTGCTCAAGTCCCGGCTTGATTTTAGTGAGTAAAGAAACCCCCAGCTCAAAATCTCCCAGCATAAAAAAGCGGTTGAATTCATGTACATAAGTATACTTCAATAGCTTTAACCGGATATTCTCATTGATCACATTTTTAGGGAAATGCCTGATCTGGCGCAATTGCCTGCTGGTTTCCACAAACTCATAGTACTTATAATTTTTATATTGCGCGATCATCAGGTTATTGATGGCGCGCAGATACATATCCGCTTTTGAGATCCTGATCTCCTTATGTTTATCAAAAAGTGCTACCCATTTTTTAGCAAAGTCATATCCCGTCTTGAAATCCTGGATAAAGAAATAGTAATTAACAAAAAGGCTGTAAAGATTAAGTTTCTCATTTAACGATAGCTCTTCCTCATTGAAGTTGGGCATGCTGATGTTGAACATATTCACAATCTTCTCATAGTCCGATTTGTTTCGGATAAACCCGATTTTATAGTACAGCGAGTTCAGCTTTACCGAAAGGTTTGTGAAGGAATTGATATTGTTGATCCTGTTATTCGTGTCCTGTACTTCCTCAATGATCCTGTTCACCCTGTTTTGATTGCCCGGTCCAACAGTTTGGGTAAGTACATTCTTCTCCCACTTCAATATCTCAAGCTGTAACTCAAGGTTATCAATTTTATGAGCCTGTTTTTTGGCTTTTTTTAGCACTGTCGCACATTGATCATACAAACTTCTGTTAAACAGGATCTGGGCATGATCTATCATTTCCCTAATCTGAATATCCAAAACCGTAGATTGGTTGTATTGCCTGATACTCTGTAATATCTTTTTGTAAAGATGGGCCTTAAGGTTTGAAAGCTGTTTGGGGTTGATGGACGTGTCTTTTCTTATCAGGACTTCTTCGTCAAAGTAATCCTGGGCATCAATCAGGTCAAAGAGCCTGATATACTTTCTCTCGCTATTGCCATCTTCAACGCTTACAAAGAGCCTGAAGTAGCGCTTCTCACTTTTCTTTAATGACTTTATCAGGTTGAATAAGGCGTCAGATTTCTCTTTTGACATCGTAATTATCAAGTAAAATTTATAGTTCTAATTTAGTTAAAAATACTATTTAATGCCAAATATGTGTCTTTAGAAACTGTAATTAATCGATTTTTAGGTATTTACTAGGGCTGTTATTCCACCTACATTTGATCTCATAAAAGCTGATTAAAAAGAGAAGAAATAGCCTATGAGTAACCGCATTCATATTTTCGATACTACCCTAAGAGACGGAGAGCAAGTGCCAGGGTGTGGATTGTCTAAAAAAGAAAAGATAATTATAGCCAAAGCACTGGAAGAGCTTGGAGTAGATATCATTGAAGCCGGTTTCCCTATTTCCAGCCCAGGAGATTTCGAAGCTGTAAAAGCGGTGTCAAGAGAGGTTGGAGATGTCACGATATGTGCTTTATCACGGGCAGTGGAGAAAGATATAGAGTGTGCGGCAGAGGCACTTAAATATGCCAAAAGGCCAAGAATACATACAGGGATCGGTACTTCAGACCAACATGTATTTACCAAAATAAGGACAACAAGAGAAGATATACTGGAGAGAGCCAAGGCATGTGTACGTTATGCAAGAAAATTCGTTGGTGATGTGGAATTTTACGCTGAGGATGCAGGCCGTACCGATAATGAGTTTTTGGCTCAGGTCATAGAAGCAGTAATTAAAGAAGGAGCAACGGTGGTCAACATTCCTGATACCACTGGCTACTGTTTGCCTGAAGAATATGGCAAGAAGATTAAATACCTTGTCGATAATGTAAAAGGAATTGAAAAAGCAATCATATCGACCCATTGCCATAACGATCTCGGTCTTTCAACTGCCAACAGTATTGAAGCTATAAAAAACGGAGCGCGCCAGGTAGAATGTACCATCAACGGGATAGGCGAAAGAGCAGGTAATACCTCTCTGGAAGAAGTAGTCATGATCCTCAAAAAACACCACTGGCTCAATTTTGAAACAGGTATCAACACACGACAGATATACCCTATAAGTCAATTAGTGTCCACCACTATGAACATGCCGATTCAGCCTAACAAGGCAATTGTTGGCAGTAATGCATTTGCTCATTCCTCAGGCATCCACCAGGATGGAGTGATCAAGAACAGGGATAACTATGAAATCATAGACCCTGAAGAAGTCGGGGTAAATGAGTCTTCTATCATATTGACCGCAAGAAGTGGCAGAGCAGCATTAAACTTCCGTATAGGTAAACTGGGTGTGCAGTTGAGCAAAGATGAACTGGAGCATGTCTATCAGAGATTCCTGCAAGTGGCGGACAGAATCACCATTGTCAATGATGCAGAGCTGAAAAATCTCGTCAGCAAATACCTTATCACTAACGTTAATTTTTAAAGGGGAGATCTTATGGCGGGTAAAACATTATTCGATAAGATATGGGATAAGCATGTGGTTCATGAAGTAGAAAACGGACCACAGGCTTTGTATATAGATCGTCACTTTATTCATGAGGTGACAAGTCCGCAAGCGTTTAACGGGCTAAGGCAGAGAGGTATTGGTGTATTCAGGCCTGAAAAAACAGTCGCTACTGCAGACCATAACGTACCTACGGAAAATCAACATTTACCAATCAAGGATCAGCTTTCAAGGCATCAGGTAAATACACTGATCGAAAACTGCAAGGAATTTGGCGTTGAGCTGTATGGTTTGGGACATCCTTACCAGGGTATTGTGCACGTAATCGGCCCCGAGCTGGGCATTACTCAGCCCGGAATGACTATCGTCTGTGGCGATAGTCACACCTCTACACACGGCGCTTTTGGAAACATAGCCTTTGGTATAGGTACCAGCGAAGTTGAGCAGGTATTTGCCACACAATGTATCCTTCAGAAAAAACCGATGAGGATGAAAATCCAGGTCGATGGAGAACTTAAGAAAGGAGTTGTATCCAAGGATATTATCCTGCACATTATTTCAAGACTTACAACAAGTGGTTGTACCGGCTATTTTGTGGAGTTTACGGGTAGTACCATTCAGGGACTTTCTATGGAAGCCCGCATGACCATCTGTAATATGAGTATCGAAATGGGAGCAAGAGGAGGTATGATAGCCCCAGATGAAACTACATTCAGTTACATGAAGGGCCGGGAGTTCGCTCCTAAAGGGGAGGCCTGGGAGAAAAGCCTTGCATACTGGGAAACCCTAAAAACAGATGACGATGCTGTTTTTGATAAGGAATTTTATTTCAATGCTGAAGAAATAGATCCGATGATAACTTACGGCACCAACCCTGCCATGGGCATTGGTATTACAAGCAGTATACCTGCTACCTCTAATGGAAGCACCGACCCAGGCCTGAAGAAAGCACTACAGTATATGGACTTGCAGGGTGGAGCTCAGCTGCTGGGCAAGAAAATAGACTATGTATTTATAGGTAGCTGTACAAATTCGAGAATAGAAGATCTGAGACTGGTTGCCGAACTCGTAAAAGGCAAGAAAAAGGCTGAGCATGTGTACGCAATGATTATACCAGGTTCTCGTCAGGTAGAATTACAAGCCCGTGCTGAAGGACTGGACAAGATACTGGAAAGTGCAGGCTTTGAATTAAGACAACCGGGCTGTTCTGCATGCCTGGGAATGAATGAGGATAAAGTACCTAAAGGCAAGTACTGTGTTTCTACCTCCAACCGAAACTTTGAGGGGAGACAAGGGCCTGGGGCACGTACTATGTTGGCCAGTCCGTTAACAGCGGCAGCAGCAGCCATCAATGGCTATATAACAGATGTAAGAGAGATGATTGATCAATAAAAGCATGGAAAAATTTACAACACTGACATCAACTTGTGTGCCTATACCATTTCAGGATGTGGATACCGACCAGATCATTCCTGCGAGGTTTTTAAAAGCCACTACCCGGGAAGGCTTTGGTGATAACCTTTTCTGCGACTGGAGATATAAGGAAGATGGGCAGCCTAATAAAGATTTTGTGCTGAATGATGAAAAGTATACTGGAGAGATTTTAGTAGCCGGTAAGAACTTCGGTTGTGGCTCCAGTCGCGAACACGCAGCCTGGGCCATTTATGATTATGGTTTTAAGGTAGTTGTTTCAAGCTTTTTTGCCGATATCTTTAAAAACAACGCCTTAAACAATGGACTGCTGCCTGTACAGGTTACTGATGTTTTTTTAGATCAGATATTCTCAACAATTGAAGATGATCCGGAGGCACAGATTAAAGTTAGCCTTGTGGATCAAGAGATAAGTATTATCGGGTCGAACCTGGTTGAAAGTTTCGATATCAACCCATACAAGAAACTTTGCCTTCAAAAGGGCTATGATGACATAGACTTCCTTTTGAGCAAAATTGACGAAATCGAAAAATACGAGTTGGCAGAGGAGGATTAATGAAAGCAGAAACAGTCCTGGGAGAAATTTGGTTTAGGTTTGATCTTTCGGGACTATTTCTCTAACCAAAAACGATAAATGAAAAAGAATATAGCAGTATTATCCGGTGATGGAATAGGCCCCGAAGTAACCGCTCAGGCGCTAAAGGTACTCAAGGTTGTTAGCGAGGTGTACGGACATGAGTTCTCCTACAAAGAAGCTTTGGTAGGTGCCTGCGCCATAGATGCCACTGGGAATCCATTTCCCGAAGAAACCGAAAAAGTATGTCAGCAGGCTGATGCCATACTGTTCGGAGCCATTGGTCACCCAAAGTATGATAATGACCCGAAGGCTAAAGTAAGGCCAGAGCAGGGGCTGTTAGCCATGAGAAAGAACTTAGGACTGTTTGCCAATGTGCGTCCAGTTAAAAGCTATAAAGCACTACTACCCATTTCTCCACTTAAAGAGGAGATCATCGATGGTACCGACTTCGTGGTCTTTCGTGAGCTGACAGGCGGTATTTATTTCGGGCAACCCAGAGGGCGTTCTGAAGATGGTAAAAATGCCTTTGATACATGCACTTATTCTACTGATGAGATTATAAGAGTATCAAAACTGGCATTCGAAGCTGCTCAAAACAGGAGAAAGAAAGTTACTCTGGTGGATAAAGCCAATGTACTGGCTACTTCCAGATTGTGGCGGGAAACTGTTAAAGAACTGGCCGCCGAATACCCTGATGTAGAGCTGGATTTCATGTTTGTTGATAATGCCGCCATGAAGATCATCCAGAACCCTCGCGATTTTGATGTGGTGCTTACCGAAAATATGTTCGGTGACATTATTACAGATGAGGCCTCCGTTATCTCAGGGTCTCTTGGCATGCTACCGTCTGCTTCTGTTGGTCTGAACCAGAGCTTATATGAACCTATACATGGATCTTATCCGCAGGCGGCAGATAAAAATATTGCAAATCCATTTGGTGCTATACTTTCTGCTGCCATGCTTCTGGAGTATTCATTCGGAATGATAGACGAAAGCAAGGCGGTTAACGATGCAGTGATGCAAGCCATGAATGAGGGCTTTGTAACAGAAGATATCAATAAGAAGCAAGCCAAAGGAACCAACGAAGTAGGAGATAAGGTAGCGGAATATATAAAGCAGCTGACTGCAGTTTAACCATAGAGCTATGAAAAAAAATAATGAAAGCCGTTGCACTTTTAAGAATTTTTTATCTAGCTTTATTTCAAGAAATAAAAATGAAGAATCAGAATACCATTATATCACTAGTCATTATTAGCGTCATTATTATGATAGCGAAAGGGGACTGGTGAATCTAGGTATATCTAAAAATATATAAAGCGCCATCCCCACGGATGGCGCTTTTTTTATGTCCAATTTTTAATGAACACAACTTTTAAAGCCATGTATTACAACGACGACACCATAGTTTTCCATGACGGAAAATGGCTAAAAGCCGGAGAGGCCAAAGCAAGTTTGTATGACCAGACCTTACACTACGGCAACGGAGTGTTTGAGGGAATTCGCTCATACAAAAATGTAAACGGATGTAACATCTTCAAAGCGAAGGAGCACTACGACAGGCTACAGTACTCTGCTGAAAAAATGCACGTCAACCTGCCTTACTCTACCGAAGAGCTGATCAACATCACCTATCAGCTTCTCGATAAAAATAACCTTCGTGATGCCTATATCCGGCCAGTGGTCTATTCAGGACCATACATGGGACTTACTCCCGCAGAAGAAACGCATGTTTTTATCGCGGCATGGGAATGGGCAAAATACCTGGGTACTAATCCGCTGCACGTCATGGTGTCTTCGTATCAGCGGCCTAACCCGAAATCCTGCCACGTCGAGGCTAAAGTTGTCGGACATTATACTAATTCAATTCTTGCCACTACCGAAGCCAAGCGCCTGGGGTATGACGAAGGCTTGCTGCTCGATATGCATGGCAATGTAGCAGAAGGTCCCGGAGCCAACTTCTTTTTTGAGAAAGACGGTACACTTTATACGCCGCCTGCCGGTAATATTTTACCAGGTATAACCCGCTCCACGGTTATCGAACTTGCCCGTGAGCTGGATATTAGAGTGGTGGAGAAGCACTTCACTGTGGAAGAAATTTATGGAGCAGATAATGCCTTCTTCACCGGTACAGCCGTGGAAGTAGCGCCAATAGCATCACTTAACGGAGAAGAATTTAAGGGCAATTGGGAAGATTCTGCCGGACACAACATTTACCTGATGTACAGACAGAAGGTACAGTTTAATGAATATCAGGGATTGACAATCGTTTAAGGAATGCAAAAAATATTAAATAAATATAGCCAACAAGTAACTCAGGATCCTACACAGCCGGCCGCACAGGCAATGCTTCATGCCATCGGCCTTTCTGATGAGGACCTTAAAAAACCTCAGGTAGGTATTGTTAGTACCGGTTTCGAAGGGAACCCTTGTAACATGCACCTGAACGATTTGGCAAAGGTAGTGAAGAAAGGAACTATCAGTAATGAGTTGGTAGGACTGATCTTCAACACTATTGGAGTTAGCGATGGTATTTCTATGGGCACACCTGGCATGCGTTACAGCTTGCCATCAAGAGATATTATTGCTGACTCCATTGAAACTGTGGTCAATGCCCAGTCATATGACGGATTGGTAGCGGTAGTTGGATGTGATAAGAATATGCCTGGAGCAATGATGGCGATGGGGCGCCTTAACCGTCCTGCGGTATTGATCTATGGAGGCACTATTGCCCCGGGATGTTACCGCGATCAAAAGCTTGATGTGGTTTCTGCATTTGAAGCTTTGGGACAGAAAATGGCAGGCTCAATTTCGCAGGAAGACTTTCAGGGTATTGTTTCCCATGCCTGTCCGGGACCGGGAGCATGCGGTGGTATGTACACGGCCAATACCATGGCTTCTGCCATAGAGGCTCTCGGTCTTAGCCTTCCTTTCAGCTCATCTAACCCTGCGCAAAGTCCTGAAAAGGAAAATGAATGCATACGGGCAGGAGAGGCAATCAAGTACCTGATTTACAACGACATCAAACCCAGGGATATCGTAACTGCGAAATCTTTTGAGAATGCCGTGGCACTGATAACCGTACTTGGTGGTTCGACCAATGCGGTACTGCATCTGCTGGCCATTGCAAAGGCCTTTGAAGTGCCGCTTACCCTCACTGATTTTCAAAAAGTGAGTGAAAAGACCCCTTTGTTGGCAGACCTTAAACCCAGCGGTAAATACCTCATGGAAGATCTGCACAAAGAAGGAGGCGTTCCTGCGGTAATGAAAATGATGCTGGAAGAAGGCCTGCTGCATGGAGATTGTCTCACCATTACCGGCAAAACTATTAAGGAAAACCTTGCTTTGGTAAATGGACTGGGAGAGAGCCAGCCGATTATTAAACCATTGAACAATCCCATAAAAGCTACCGGACATATCAGAATACTGAAAGGTAACCTGGCTCCGGAAGGAGCAGTGGCAAAGATAACCGGTAAGGAGGGAGAAGTATTTGAAGGCCCTGCCAGGGTATTTGAAGGCGAGTTTGATGCCAACGACGGTCTGGCAGCCGGTCAGGTCAAGTCTGGAGAAGTAGTAGTGATCAGGTATGAAGGCCCCAAAGGTGGCCCGGGTATGCCTGAAATGCTTAAGCCTACCTCTTCAATTATGGGTGCAGGTTTGGGTAAGGAAGTGGCATTGATCACTGACGGCCGGTTTTCGGGAGGCACACATGGTTTTGTAGTGGGGCATATAACTCCTGAAGCGCAGGAGGGAGGCCCGTTGGCCGTAGTAAAAAATGGCGATATAATTCGTATTGATGCCAAAAATGACACCATAGATATACTCATTGACGAAGCTGAATTACAAAACAGGCTAAGTAAATGGGTAGCACCACCACTCAAAAAGACAAGTGGAGTACTTTATAAATATGCCAAAAATGTTTCATCCGCATCGTTGGGATGCATAACTGATCAATAAATTATGGAGACACTGACCAAAACAGTTGGAGCTGAATCAAAAATGACACAGACGATGACAGGCGCTGAGGCCGTCATCCAATCGCTTCTTGCAGAAGATGTCGATACTGTCTTTGGTTATCCCGGTGGGGCTATCATGCCTATTTATGATGCGCTATTCGATTATCAGCATTTTATCAATCACGTATTGGTGCGTCATGAGCAGGGAGCGACACATGCTGCCCAGGGATTCGCCCGGGTGAGCGGTAAGGTTGGCGTTTGCTTTGCCACTTCCGGCCCCGGAGCTACCAACCTCATTACAGGTTTGGCAGACGCCATGATAGATTCCAATCCGTTGGTATGTATAACCGGTCAGGTAGCATCACACCTTTTGGGTACCGATGCTTTTCAGGAAACGGATGTGCTTGGCGTATCTATGGCAGTTACCAAGTGGAACTGCCAGGTAACGAAAGCAGAGGACATTCCCGGGGCTATAGCCAAAGCTTTTTATATCGCCCGTTCTGGCAGGCCGGGACCGGTGTTGATAGACATCACAAAAGATGCGCAGTTTGGACAGCTCGAATTTAGCTACGAACCCTGCGAAATGATAAGAAGCTATGTTCCACGCCAAAAGCTGGACATGGAACGTGCCAAAGAAGCTGCAGAGCTGATCAATAGCGCCAAAAAGCCTTTCCTGCTCGTAGGACAGGGTGTAATACTTGCCCAGGCTGAGCAGGAAGTACTTAACCTGGTGGAAAAAGCCGATATACCCTTTGCATGGACACTGATGGGGCTTTCTGCAATGCCTACCGACCATGAATTGAACATGGGCATGCTCGGTATGCATGGTAACTATGCGCCCAACCTCAAGACCAATGAGTGTGATGTGTTGATCGCCGTGGGTATGAGGTTTGATGATCGCGTTACCGGTGATGTTTCCAAATATGCCAAACAGGCCAAAGTAATTCACATCGAAATTGATCCGGCAGAAATAGACAAGATCATTCCTGCTGATGTGCCCCTGGTGGCCGATGCAAAAGAAGCAGTGTGTGCTTTGAATGAACTGGTTCTGCCTAATAAACATACTGACTGGATCAATAGCTTTAGGGAAACTGCCGCTATTGAGGTGGAGAAAGTAATAACCCAGGACCTGTTTCCTCAAAAAGAGGGAATGACTATGGGCGAAGTAGTGAGAAATGTTAGCCAGAAACTCAATGGAGACGGTGTGCTTGTAACAGACGTAGGCCAGCATCAGATGGCTGCATCACGATACTTTCAGTTCAATAAAACGCGCAGTAATGTAACCTCAGGAGGTCTGGGTACCATGGGCTTTGCCCTGCCGGCAGCTTTGGGGGCTAAACTGGGGTGTCCGGAGAGGGAAGTTGTTGCCGTAATAGGTGACGGTGGATTTCAAATGACGTTACAGGAGCTGGCTACTATTTTTCAAACCAATGCTGCTGTTAAAATCCTGATCCTCAATAACAATTTCCTTGGCATGGTGAGGCAGTGGCAGCAATTGTTTTTTGAGAAGAGGTACTCCTTTACAGAAATGGTCAATCCTGATTTTGTTAAGATCAGTGAAGCATACCGTATACCTGCACTGAAAGTAGAGCGTAGGGAAAACCTTGATGAGGGGATCAACGCCATGCTTGAGTCAGAAGGACCTTTCCTTCTTGAAGTAATTGTAGAGAAAGAAGATAATGTATTTCCGATGGTTCCCACAGGAGCTTCAGTTTCAGATATAAGATTAGAGTAACATGATACGAAAATATACCATAAGCATATTTACCGAGAATTTTTTCGGCCTTCTCAACAGGATAACGATCATTTTTACAAGAAGAAGGATCAATATAGAGAGCCTGACAGTCTCTGAATCAGAGGTCAAGGGTGTGCATCGCTATACGCTGGTGATAAAGTCTGAAGAGGAGAAAGTAAAGAAACTGGTTAAGCAGATTGAGAAGCTTGTAGACGTGCTTAAAGCCTTCTATTATATCAATGAGGAGACGGTTTTCCAGGAGATAGCCCTTTATAAAGTTTCTACCCATGCATTGAAGGAAGGCAGAAATTTTGAGCGGCTAATTAGAGACCACCATGCGCGGATGCTGACTGTTGAGTCTGAATTCGTGGTGATAGAGAAAACCGGACATAAGGAAGAAACGCAGGAGTTGCTGAGAGCAACTACAGCCTTTTGGGGTGCTTGAGTTTGCCAGGTCCGGCAGGGTGGCAGTTTCAAAACCCATGAAAAAGCTTTCATCTTACCTCAGGGAAATGGAAGAAGAACAACTGGTGACTGCATAAGGCACCATAATTTTAAAAAAGAATAATTAACAATAATAATACTATTAAGCTATGGCTAAAATTAATTTCGGCGGAGTAATCGAAGAAGTAGTTACCAGAAGTGAATTTCCTTTAGAAAAAGCGCGTGAAGTGCTAAAAGATGAGACCGTGGCCGTGATCGGCTATGGCGTACAAGGTCCCGGGCAAGCACTGAACCTAAGAGATAATGGCATTAACGTAATTGTTGGCCAGAGAAAAGACTCTAAGACCTGGGATAAGGCTGTTGCCGATGGCTGGGAGCCGGGAAAAACACTTTTTGAAATAGAAGAAGCATGTGAGAGGGGTACTGTTATCCAATACCTGCTTTCTGACGCAGGCCAGATTACACTATGGCCAACTGTAAAGAAATACCTTACACCGGGCAAAGCCCTCTATTTCTCTCACGGTTTTGGCATTACTTATAAAGAAAGAACCGGTATAGTACCTCCTGAAGATGTGGACGTAATTCTTATTGCTCCTAAAGGTTCAGGTACTTCCCTGAGAAGAATGTTCCTGGAAGGTCGTGGACTTAATTCCAGCTATGCGATATTTCAGGATGCTACAGGCAGGGCAAAAGAGCGCGTGGTAGCACTAGGTATAGGTGTAGGTTCAGGTTACCTGTTCGAAACTACATTCAAAAGAGAGGTTTACAGTGATCTTACCGGGGAAAGAGGCTCATTGATGGGTGCTATTCAGGGTATTTTCGCTGCTCAGTATGAAGTGTTGAGAGCCAACGGCCATACGCCATCTGAGGCTTTTAATGAAACGGTTGAAGAATTAACGCAATCCCTTATGCCGCTGGTAGCAGAAAATGGTATGGACTGGATGTATGCCAACTGCTCTACTACAGCCCAGAGAGGTGCACTGGATTGGTGGAAAAAATTCAGGGATGCATCAAAGCCTGTATTTGAAGAGCTTTATTCTGAAGTAGCTAAAGGCAATGAAGCGCAAAAATCAATAGACAGCAACAGTAAATCTGATTACCGTGAAAAGCTTGAAGAAGAACTGAAAGAACTGAGAGAATCAGAGATCTGGCAAGCAGGAGCGGAGGTAAGAAAACTACGCCCTGAAAGCGCGTAAGTATTCCTGACTAATATAAGCTATATCA
This sequence comes from Fulvivirga ulvae, assembly GCF_021389975.1. Lineage (NCBI taxonomy): Bacteria > Pseudomonadati > Bacteroidota > Cytophagia > Cytophagales > Fulvivirgaceae > Fulvivirga > Fulvivirga ulvae. The sequence continues at coordinate 807,907 of NZ_CP089981.1, read as the reverse complement.
GAAGCCTTGCAGAAGCAGGGGTCTGATATAGCTTAACTCAATTCCGGAGCATAGAAAAGTGAGAGAGATAAATCCTAATGTAATGCCTCAAACAAAAGTCAACAGAATATCCATAGACAACATACTTACGGCGGCGGAGAACCTTAAAGGTGTGGCCATAAGGACCCCCTTAATGCCCAACCACCATTTGTCGGAACGCTATGGAGCCAATATTCAGCTTAAAAGAGAAGATCTGCAGGTGGTGCGGTCATACAAAATCCGTGGGGCATATAACATGATCCAGGGTCTGAATGAGGAGCAGTTAAAAAATGGTGTGGCATGTGCCAGCGCCGGGAACCACGCTCAGGGCGTTGCGCTGGCTTGCAGCTTAAAAAAGATCAAAGGTACTATATTCATGCCCTCGCCTACGCCAAGCCAGAAGGTCAACCAGGTCAAAATGTTTGGTAAAGAGTACATTGAAGTAGTGCTTACCGGAGATACTTTTGACGATGCTTTTCATGAAGCGACAGCATTTTGTGAAAGAATGAAGTTGCCTTTATCCCTCCGTTTGATGATGAAAAGATCATTGAAGGACAAGCAACAGTCGGCAAAGAAATACTGGAAGACAGCAACGAGCCTGTCGACTATCTCATTTTGCCCATTGGGGGTGGTGGGCTGGCAGCAGGTCTTGCCAGTTATTTTAAAGTACTCTCACCATCGACCAGGATCATCGGTGTAGAGCCTGCCGGCGCTTCTGCTATGAAAACCTCCATAGAAAAAGGTGAAATAGTAACCCTCGACAACATAGACAAGTTTGTGGATGGTGCAGCGGTAAAAAGGGTTGGTGATATCACCTTTGAAATTTGCAGAGAGCTGCTTGATGATGTTATAACTGTGCCCGAAGGTCAGGTATGTGGGGAAATATTGAGGCTATACAACGAACAGGCCATTGTGGTAGAGCCTGCCGGAGCCCTTTCCATTACTGCATTAAATGCTCTGAAAGATGAGATCAAAGGCAAAAATGTAGTATGTGTGGTCAGCGGTAGTAACAATGACATTACACGAACCATGGAGATCAAAGAGCGTTCATTGTTATATGACGGACTGAAACATTATTTTATAGTAAACTTTCCGCAGAGGGCAGGAGCATTGAGAGAGTTTCTCACCGAGGTATTGGGGAAAAATGATGACATTACTCATTTCGAATACTCCAAAAAGAATAGCCGTGAAAGAGGACCTGCACTGATAGGTATAGAACTGCAAAACAGGGAAGATCTCGAGCCTTTAATGTCACGAATGGAAGTGAAAAGATTTAAGTACGAATATATCAATGATCAACCTCAGTTGTTTCATTATTTAATTTAATCTCAGAGTTGAACAATCCCTAAAGAAAAGGCTTCCGGCATAGTGCCAGAAGCCTTTTTGTTTAAGCATGCCCGTTTCCTAATGATGCATGCGATAGGTAGGTGATTTAGTTAATTAACAGAAATTAAGGGCATTGCTCACCCGGTCTGAGAGGCCTTGAGCTTTGAGATACTGATATGGTCTTGGTGCCGGCTGCACCGCCGTCAATGGTCACAGTACCCCTTCTTATAGGTTCACATGGCATGTTGTATGGAGAAACACTTATCGTGAACGTACCACTGTTTGAACCGCTTGCAGGAGAAACAGAAATCCATCCGGCATTGTCAGTTACTGTCCAGTTTACATTAGCCGAAACTGTGATAGTGCGGCTGCCCGATGTGTACCCAAAACCTACAGAGGTAGGGGAAACTGTCAAAGTAGGATCGCCTGGAGGGTTGGTAGAGCCTGGATACAAAGTGGTTAAGGCAGTAGCATCATAGTTGCTGAATTCTCCATTTTCAGAACCATTGAAGCAAGCAAGCATGATAGAGTTCATATCAACATTTGTAGTTGCCGGTGTCCCGGGGATATGAATTGCACCAACTCCCGCACCTCCTTCATTACCTCCTGAGCCGCAGGAAATAGACCTGTTGAAATAATCAGTATGACGTAAGCCTACACAATGACCGATTTCATGGGTCATAACATGTTCAACTACATCTGTACCGTAATTGACGGTTCCTGCCTGTATTTCCACCCATTTATAAGGATTTCCTCCTGTAGGGAAACCAGCTCTTCCTCCTCCACTACCCGAAACCCGCGTAACAACAATATCATAGCTGCCGGAATTTGTGCCAAAGGCCAATGTGAAATCCAGGCCGAGGTTCAGGTTGTTGTAATTGTCTACAGCCATTTGTAAGGCGGATCTCATAGTGGCATCCAGGTATGAACTGTTGCTGCCACTGCCATAGTAGCCGAGAACTTTGATGGTTTTAGGAGAGCTAACCAGGTTCGTAGTTCGGTATTGCTCTGTAGTAGGCCCGTCATGGGTATCAGGTAACATGGCTGCCAGTTGCTTTGGCGAAATCTTGATGTCATTTTCAAGAACATAAACCTGCTCGGACTCTCCGGTTACTGGGTTATTAAAGGTAACAAACCTGATGTCGCTGACATCAAATCCAAGTTCAGTAAACTGGGCCAGGGTTTCTTCACTAATTTGTGGTTCCTGAACGGGGTCAACTGCGGGCTCTTCCGTACAGGAGAACACCACAAAAGCCAGGAGCGCTACCAGTCCCAGCAATGAAATTCTGATCTTTTTCATTTTTGTTGGTTTTAGTTAATAAATGGTTTATTTGGTTATTCATTATAAAGATATGCGGAATGAGTTTCGTTGGAAATCCCTGTTTTCGGTTATAATTTTTTATACCTGAAATGTGCTATAACCTCTGGTAAAAGACTAGGGGTCATTTATTTTTTATAGAGAAGTGGATTTACGATTTTTGCATCGTGTTGAGATATTTTCAAAATAAAAAGAGACGATGTAGACTACTGGTCTTAGCGGTTTTAATCACCGGATATTATTTTTTACTACCGGATACCCTGTTTGATGATCCCTATTCCACTTCGCTCGAGAGCAGGGAGGGACAGTTACTGGGCGCGGCTATTGCGCCAGATGGACAGTGGCGATTTGCGGAAATGGACTCTGTTCCTGAGAAGTTTGAAGAGGCGATCATACACTTCGAGGATGAAGGATTTTACTACCATCCCGGAGTCAATCCCTTTGCCCTGCTGCGTGCCACCTGGCAAAACCTGAGCTCCGGCAAAGTAGTTAGCGGAGGTAGTACCCTTACCATGCAACTCGTGCGGCTTAGCAGGCGCGATAAGCCACGAACTCTATGGCAGAAGCTCATTGAGATCGTAATGGCCACCCGGGTTGAGTTTTCCTACTCCAAGGAAGAAATCCTTGCTATGTATGCATCTCACGCCCCATTTGGAGGCAATGTAGTCGGTCTCAACACAGCAACATGGAGATACTTCAACAGAGGGCCGGGGGACATCTCATGGGGAGAGGCTGCATTGCTGGCAGTGTTACCCAACAGCCCGGGCCTGATTCATCCTGGTAGAAACAGAAATGAACTGCGGGTTAAAAGAAACCGGTTACTGGATAAGCTACTCTCAGAAAGTATTATTGATTCCTTGACGAACCAGCTTGCAAAATCAGAGCCCATTCCTGATGAACCTTTACCATTGCCTCAGCTGGCTCCTCATCTGCTCACCAGGGCCATTCAGGATGGCAAACAACAGCAAAATATTGCAAGCACAATAGATATATCTCTTCAGAGAAGAATAACAAGAATAATTGAAAATCATCACCGTACTTTAAAGGGTAATGAAGTATATAATGCTGCAGCGATTGTTGCCAATGTTCAGTCGGGCGAGGTATTGGCTTATGTGGGCAACGTGTGGCAAGCCGGGAGCCAGCATGACAATTATGTGGATATAATTACTGCGCCAAGAAGTACAGGAAGTATTTTGAAGCCCTTTCTATACGCAGCCATGCTTGACGAGGGCCAGATATTGCCGTCATCACTCATTCCTGATGTACCTGTCTTTATCAATGGATTTGCCCCTAAAAATTTCTCAAGAACGTATGACGGGGCTGTATCCGCTAACCGTGCTTTGTCCCGGTCATTGAATGTACCCGCGGTGCAGATGCTTAGGGAATATCGCTATGAAAAATTTCATTCTCTTCTCAATGAGCTAGGAATGACCACGCTTACACAATCGCCGGATCACTATGGTTTATCCCTGATACTCGGAGGTGCAGAGGGTACACTTTGGGATATCAGTGGGATGTATGCAGGACTTGCCCGTACGTTGAACCATTATAACTCACATACTGATAATTACCGATATAGCGAGTCAGGATTCCGCCCGCTTCATTATACAGAGCAGCCTTCTTCTGAGCCGGAGACAAGATCCGGAATGGGTATACTGAGCGCAGCATCTGTTTATCATACAATGGAGGCGCTTCTCGAGGTTTACAGGCCTACTGAAGAGTCGTCATGGGAAATGTTCGATTCCTCTCAAAAAATAGCATGGAAAACAGGTACCAGTTTTGGCTACAGAGATGCCTGGGCAGTAGGAGTCACTTCAACGTATGTGGTAGGAGTATGGGTAGGAAATGCTGATGGTGAGGGGCGTCCCGGCCTTACCGGAATACAGGCTGCCGCACCATTAATGTTTGATGTTTTTGATGTTTTGCAAAAGTCAGCCTGGTTTGATCAGCCCATAGCGGAAATGTTACCCATGAGCGTATGCCGGGAAAGTGGTTATAGAGCCACGGAGCTATGTACGCTGGTAGATACCCTGCAAATAATTAAATCAGGTAGCAGAACCAAAAACTGCCCTTTTCATAAAGCAGTGCACCTTGATGTCAACGGATATCGTGTTCATGCGGATTGCGAACCTGTTGATAAAATAGTACACACTTCATGGTTCGTATTGCCGCCGGTTCAGGAGTATTACTATAGGTCTAAAAATCCGTCGTACCGAAAGCTTCCTCCTTTTCGTAAAGACTGTATTTCAGACCAGATGAACATCGCCACGATGGACGTTATATATCCTAAAAAAAATTCAATTATTTACATTCCTAAGGAGCTTGACGGGACACTTGGGAGTGCTGTTTTTGAGGTTGCACATCGCAGGCCTGAAACTACTATTTTTTGGCATCTCAATGATCAATTCATAGGGACGACCACAAGGATTCATCAGCTTTCCGTGAGTCCTCCGGCCGGAAACTACGAGTTGACACTTGTAGATGATGAGGGAGAATATATCACTCAACAATTCGAAATTATTTCAGAATCAGATAAATAGGTGTCACTTTCGTTGGTAAAAAATGGTGAGTTAGTTATATTATTTTAATTTTTACTATCTTTAGACATTGAATTTTTTAAACTTAAGATATGGTAAGCCAAATAATTTCCAGGAGGCTCAGGTTCTTGCCTCTATTTTTTATCGTTTTGCTAGGTTTTCCGAATGCAGGGTATACCTCGGAAGATAACACAGAGCCAAATTCCGCGCAGACTAGCTATGTAGTGATTGGTGCATTCGCTTATCAAAATAATGCAATACGCTTTACGGCATATGCCAGGGAGCAATCCCTTGATGCGAACTATGCACTCAACCCTGACCGCAACTTATATTACGTATATGTGTTTTCTTCACCAAATGTAACCGAGGCTATTCAAGAAGTCCGACGTGTAAGAGCAATTGCAGGCTTTGGAGATGCCTGGGTATACCAGGGTTCTTTGGGAGAATCGACCATCTCCACCCCAACAGTTAAGACCTATCAGGAAGAGGATATTGAGCAGATTGATGAAGCATATGAGCCGGAAGAGACCGGGGCTGAACCCTCTGAGGAAGAAGAGTTCCTTGAACAGGAGGAAGAGCTGGTAATGGAAGAGAGCGAACCTGAGATAGCTGAAGAAGTATCTGAGAACAGAATAGATAAAAGAGAAGGATATTACTATTTATACTTTAATGCCATTAATAAAAAAACGCTAAAGGAAGTAAAAGGTAATATTAAGATTCTGGATCTTGAGCGAATAAAGGAAATAGGACAGGGGAAAACACATGAAATTGTGGAGTTGAGGGATCCAAACAACGGTACACGCAGAATTAAACTCATAAGTGATATATTCGGTTTCAGAGAGATTCAGCATGAAGTAGATCTGGATGATCCTGTCAACGATACCACAAAGGCGTATACTTCGGTAGTTGGAGACTCAATAATTGTAGATTTTGAACTTCAGAGATTCAAAAAAGGTGACGTGATTGTGATGTACAATGTCTATTTTTTCATTGATGCAGCCATTATGAAGCCTGAGTCAGTTTATGAGCTCAACAGCTTCCTTGATATGCTTACGGAAAATCAAAACCTTAAGGTGATGATCCATGGACATACCAATGGTAACTCGCATGGTAAGATAATTCACCTTAACCCTGATGATAAAAACTTTTTTAATATCAATGCCAACCATCAGGAGACTGTTGGAAGTGCAAAGAAATTGTCATTGTTCAGAGCTGAGGCCATTAAGGAATGGATGCTACAGCAGGGCATTAGCGAAGATCGAATTGAAGTAAAAGGGTGGGGAGGTAAAAGAATGCTATATGATAAGTTCGACCCCCTGGCCCATAAAAATGTCCGTGTGGAAGTAGAGATACTTGCAGATTAGCATATTCCAGATCTAATTTTACAGGTACCTCAGCATATTATTTATTATATTGAACCTTAAACCTAACCTCATTGCCTTTATGTTTTTTGACATTTGCCCCATTACTAAAAAAACTCTGGCCTTATGTATAAGCATTCTTGTGGCCATGCCGTTGCTCACCTTTGCCCAAAAACAAAGACCCTCGGAAATGGTCGCGGGTTATTATGTTGTGGTTGGGGCTTATTCGGCTAACAAAGAGCATTATGCCAGGCGCTATGTCGATGAAATTAGCAAAGCCGGCAAAGAGGTGGATTATGGTTTTAATAGTAAAAAGAACCTGTTTTTTGTATACCTGGACTACTCTCAGAATTATAAGGCGGCGATTAGTGAAATGCGACGCACCAGAGAAAATGAGCAGTTTGGTGACGCCTGGGTTTTTGTTTGTTCAGGTGGTTCTGGTTTAGTAATGACTGAGGAGGAAAAGCAACGGGCCGAAAAAACCACTGAAGCACTAAATAAAGAGGTAGGTAAGCTTGATGACCTTTACGCCGAGAAATTTGATAAAGAAGAAAAGAACAAAGGTGAAAATGCCGGAGATAAAGGAGAACCTGCTACTGAGGATGAGGTAGGGGAAGGTCAGGAAGAGATAGCCGAGGGGGGCAATAACATAACAAAGGCTAAAACCGGTACCTTAAGTGACTATCAGCTACTGTTTATACTGGAAAATGCCCGCAACAGTAAAGAGGTGAAGGGCGATGTACAGATCATAGATGCAGAAAGGGCCAAGCTGCTGACCGTGGTACCTGGAGATGAACAGGTAGAACTATCGGATCCGAATAACGGTACCGGAGAGCTTACCCTCATTTGCGATGTTTTTGGATTCAGGAAAAGTCAAAAAAGCCTAAATTATTATCACCCTTTTAAAGATACTATCTCAACCGAAATCAATGTACTTCCTGACGTTTATGTAGTAAACTTTGATCTGGTACGCTATCATGTGGGTGATATCGTAGTTATGTACAATGTCTATTATTACAATGATGCTGCTGTTATGAGACCTGATTCAAAGTATGAAGTCAACAGTCTGCTGGAAATGATGAAGGAAAACCCTAACTATAAGATCAGGATACACGGACATACTAATGGAAAAAGCCCTGGAAAGATCATAACCATGGGCGATTCGGACAAATACTTTGCTCTGGCAGACAGCAATAAACAGGGGTTTGGTTCTGCAAAGCAGCTTTCAAAAGAAAGGGCTGAAATCATTAAATCCTACCTGGTTGATGAAGGCATAGCGGCCGATCGAATGGAAATTAAAGCCTGGGGAGGAAGAAGAATGTTGTACGACAAATTCAGCCCTCAGGCCAAGCATAACGTGAGAGTAGAAATTGAGATTTTGGAAGAATAATTTTAAAATTTAAATAAACCGGATGTATTAAGCGATTATGAAAACTTATTTCATCAAACTTGTTGATTTTATAGAATTGGTCTGATGCTGCCGTTCCTGTCAGCTTGTTGGTAGGCTGTCTTATTCCTTATCTGAAGTGCTGGTCTCCGGCAAATTCTCTTACAGGTTCCCATTATATATTTACAGCACTTTTCGGAGTCTCAGATGCTATTGATGACCCGTTGGCAATCATTGCTCTGTTTGAATCAGGGGGGCTGGAGGACTATTTTATGTGAGAAATAAGCATACAGGTAGTGAAGTTTGCACCCGTGAAGAAACCACTATGCACAATGCCTTTTCCACCACCACTGAAATACGATTAGAGCCCAAACCTGCGCATGCACGTCTCCCGGATTTGATGAGAAAAGTTTGCGCTTTAACTTTCTAATCTCTGCCACATTAAAAATACCCTGCTGCTCAACGAAATCATCCCTTAACAAATCATCATTGATCATTGATCTCATTTCATTTCTAAACCATTTGAGAAGCGGAACTTCAAACCCCTTTTTCGGTCTATTGTATAACTCAGGAGGAAGAATGTCTCTAAAACTGTCCTGAACTATTCTTTTTCTGATCTGTCCGTTTATTTTTGAGGACGCAGGCAGCGAAAAAGCAAATTCAACAACTTCGTGATCGAGGAATGGTACGCGCACCTCAAGGCTGTTTGCCATGGACATTCGGTCAACTTTGGTGAGCATGTCATCAGGCAGTACGAGATTTACATCGGTATATAGAATGTCATTGATGTCCTCTTTAAGAGGTATTTCACTGAGAATATTATTCTTAAAATCGAGATAGTTCTGGCGGTCCAGTGCCAACAGGCTGTCAGGTGTTAAAAGTTTGTCTATATAGGATTCGGTAGCAAAGCCGGCCCACTGCCAGTAGCGTTCCTTGCTGGTGAGTTTCATTCCTTTGCCGAAGCGGTGCAGCTGTCTGAATTTGTTTGTTAAAGGATTACTCCTCGATTTGGGAAGCAGCCCCCAAAGCGGAGTAAGCGCCGCTACAGCTTTGGCAGCCGAATTTCCCGAAATCATTTTTAGAAATGCCGAGTGCTTATTGTAACCAGAAAATAATTCGTCCGCTCCATCACCGGAAAGTGCTACAGTAGAGTGTTTGCGTGTTTCTTTTGACAGAATATAAACGGCTATTGCAGATGAGTCTGCAAAAGGCTCATCTATATAGTTCAGGATGTCATTTACATGCTCATAAAGATCCCTATTGGTCAGGGAGAATACAGTATGGTCCGATCCGATTTTCCTGGCTACCATACGTGCATATTCAGTTTCATCAAAAAACTTCTCGTCCTTATAACCAATGGAGAAAGTATGGAGATCAGGCTTGTGACGATGTGCCAGCGTAGCTATTACAGATGAGTCTATACCTCCGCTTAAAAAGGATCCCACCGGCACGTCAGCTACCAGCCGCTTTTGCACGGATTGTTCCATGAGCTGGCATAGCTTTGCTTTTTGCTCGTCATAACTCATGGAAGTATACTTACTCTTATCAAATGGAATTTTATAGAAACACTCTTTCTGAACTTCTCCGTTTTTAATAAATAGTGTATGGCCGGGGAGGAGCTTTTTTACCTCTGTAAAAATGGTTTTTGGAGCGGGTATGTAATTCAGTTGTAAATAGGTATAGAGCGCAGAATAATCGATGGTCTTATCAATGCCATAGGCCAGAATGGACTTCATTTCGGAGGCAAAAAGCACCCTGTTTTCATCTTGCACATAATAAAGAGGCTTGATACCCAACCTGTCCCGGGCTATAAATACGGATTGTTCTTCCCTGTCATAGATGGCAAACGCAAAAAAGCCATTCAACTTTTGCAGGCATGCCTGGCCTTCAGTGATATAGAGATTGAGGAGTACTTCAGTATCGGAACTGGAGGTGAATTTTATGCCCTTGGCAAGAAGTTCATCTCTCAGGTCTCTATAATTAAAGATCTCTCCGTTGAACACGATAACATACCGGCCACTTTGATCCGACATAGGCTGGTGGCCACTTGCCGTAGTGTCGATAATTGATAGCCTTCTATGGCCAAGGGCTACGGTATTGTCATGGTAGATATCCTGAAAGTCAGGGCCTCTGCGATCGAGAGCCATGGTGGCGTTGGTTACATTGATCATGCTGATCCTGCCGACCATATTAAAAGCGTATACTCCGGTTATTCCACACATATCTGCAATATACTTTTAAACTGTAGGAATGTGCAAAGTAAACTCACTACCCTTATTTAATTCCGATTTTAATTCAATTTTTATACCCAGAATTGTAGAGGCTTTCCAGGCAAGGTAAAGCCCAAGACCATTACCCCTTGATTGTGCACTGGCTTTAAAGAAAGCGTTGAATACGCTGGGTTGGAATTCTTTGGGTATACCTTCACCGTTATCTGATATCTTCATACAGTATTCTCTCTCTAACTGTTTGCCATCAATATTCACTTCAAGTGGTTTTTCATTGGCATAGGTAAGGGCATTTTCGATTATATTATGAATTACAACGGCCAAAAGTTCAGAATTACTGTTGATCACCCTTTTTTCTATGTCTATGCATAGCGTGGCACCTTTGCGCTTTTCTGTTTCTTTGTTTAATTCAATTACTTTGTAAGTTAGCTCTTGTAGCTCAACCTCTTCCAGCTTGGAGGGGGTATGATTTACTTTATGGCTTATTTGCAGTTTACGGAGCATGTTATCCATTCTGTCCGCTGTGGCTTTTAAACGTTCAAGGATATCGGTTAGGTCTGGGTCCGATGTACATTTTCGTGCAAGGTTTTCCAGTCCTAAAATAGTGGCGATTGGCTGACGTATGTCATGCGAAGCATGATATAGAAAAATGTCTAGCTCTTTGTTGATGCTCTTTAAACTTTGGGTCCTCTTCTCTACTTCCTGTTCCAGGTTATCATTAATGACTTGAATAACTCTGTTTTGTTCAGCTAATTGTTCACTTTGAGACTCAATACGTTCTTTTTGCTCAGCCAATAATGTATTGTCTCTTTTTCTTGCATTAAGGTTTATATAAAGTAAGGCTGCTACAATAAGAATAATGCATATCGCTGCTGCACTGGCCAGAATAATGATGTTCCTGTATTCAATCCGTTGTTGTTGAAGTTCATTATTTTTAGTTAGAAGATCAATCTCTTTTAGTTTACTGTCAAAGTCATAATTGGCTTTTACCTGCGCAAGCTCAACCTGCTGCTTTTTGCTAAGTAAGGTATCCCGTAGAGCCGTATATTGTTGCTGGTATGTCAGCGCCTTTTCAAACTCTTTTTTATTGGCATGCCAGGCGGACATGTTTTTATAATAATGTGCTCTCAAAACATCGGTATTTCCTACTTTATCACCTAAGTTATATAAAGAGCTATCGTAATAGACTTTTGCAAGTTGGCTATTTCCAAGTTTACTATAGATCTCACCTATTGTCATTGCTGAATTTGCAGCACTCATCCACTCTTTAAACTTTTTACTTGTTTTAAGATCTTGTTTAAGATAAGCCAGGGCCTTCTCGTATTCTCCGTTCATCATATATACCGAACCCATGTTACCGATGGTAAGGCTGGCCCAAAACTCATTACCAATTTGTAAGGCAATATTTCTTGACAGATCCAGGTAGAAAATTGCACTGTCATATTCATGTAATTCTCTGTATGATATGCCTATGGTATTAAGCACATACATAAGAGTGTTATTGTAATTGTTTGACAGCTTTTCTCTGTCAGCCTTGTCGTATATTTTTTTTGCAGTAAAACCATAGCGAATGGCGTCTTCAAAACCACCAGTGCCATAATTAAGATTAGCCATTGCATACTGTACTTTGGCGGCTTCAAGAGAGTCGGTTTTTATCAAAACTTCATAAGCTCTGAGCAAATGCTCGAGGGCATCGTCCTTTTTTCCAAGAGCATCATAAACACCCCCAATGCTTACCAGAATGTTTCCCAATAGCATCGGGTGAGACTTGATGGTTGCCAGGTCTGCAGCCTGGCTAAGGTAAGACATAGACAAAGAAAGGTTCTTTCTTTTATTATAAAGCTGACCAAGGTTTCGGTTGCATAATATTTTTATTAAAAGAAGATCCTCTTCCTCCGCATACGAAAGAAGTGATTTTTGCAAGGTTTCAGCCTCATTGGAGGTGTTATTTAACAGTGAATCAAAATAGGAAATTATGCCTTCATCAGATTTTGCTTTGATTTCATTATAAAACGGAGGGAAAGAGTCAAGCTGAGCCAGAGAATGACCAGATGCAAAAAACAAGCACAGCACAAAAAATGTAAAAAAATGTGAAACTCTCATGGAAGACACTTTATCCAATTTCAAAAAAAATAACCTGATATCAAAACTTATTAAGTTAAGGTCAGGGGTTTACGATAAGGCCGCGTATAATATTTCTACCGGATGAAGCGCTTTGCGTGATGTTCCATCTTTTATCTGGTGCCTGCAACTGGTACCGTTTGCTGCAATAACGACATCTTCCGGCTGCTTTCTTACTGTAGGGAAAAGTACTAACTCACCAATACTCATAGATACTTTATATTTTTCCTTTTCGTAGCCAAATGAACCTGCCATACCACAGCATCCGGAAGGGATCATATGTACCTCATAGTTTTTTGGTAGAGATAAAACGCGCTTAGTGGGTACTAATGACGATAGGGCTTTCTGATGACAATGCCCGTGAAATTTGATGATTTTTTTATCATCATTGAAGTTAGCCTCAGTGATATGCCCACGTTTGATTTCCCTTTCTATAAATTCTTCGATCAGTAAAGCGTTTTCTGCCAGTTTTCTTGTGGTTTCCCTATCTTCAGGTTCAGCCATATCCACATATTCATCGCGAAACCCTAGTATAGCTGAAGGCTCAATGCCAATTAATGGTGTAGCATCAGAAATAATTGATTTAAAAATGTCAACATTTTTTTTCGCCACTTTTTTTGCTTTGTCCAGAAGCCCTTTTGATAAAAATGTACGGCCACTTTCTTCATGATCAATGATCCTTACCTCATACTCCAGTTGATCCAATAATTTGATAGCCGTGATGCCAATCTCCACATCGTTGAAATTGGTAAACTCATCGCAAAAGAGGTAAACAATTCCGTTCTTTTTAGGTGTGGTTGGCCGGTAGCTCTGCCTGTACCATGCGCGAAGGGTTTGCTTGTATAGCAGGGGCATGGATCTTTCACGGGCAAACCCTGAAATTGACTTAGCCAGCTTTGAAGTGACAGGGTTGGTGAATGTAAAGTTATAAAGGCCTGGTGCCAGGGCGGCAAGCTTGTTGAGTCTGGTGAAGCTGGCGATAAGTTTTGTCCGCAAAGGTACTCCGTTGCTTTTGTAGTACTGGTGCTGCCATTCTGCTTTTAACTTGCCCACATCTACGTTGGAAGGGCACTCAGACTTACAGCCCTTGCATGACAGGCAGAGACTCATTACCTCCTTTATTTCTTCACTGTCAAATGGGTTGGATTTGGTTGAGTTAGTTAATACCTCCCTCAAAATATTTGCCCTGGCTCGCGTGGTGTCTTTTTCATTTTTGGTAGCCATATATGAAGGACACATGGTTCCACCACTTAAATGAGTTTTTCTGCAATCTCCGGAGCCATTGCATAACTCTGCGGATCGCAAAATTCCCTGATAGTTGCTAAAGTCCAGAGTGGTTTCGAACTCACGTGTTTCCTGTCCCGGGGTATAGCGCAGGCTGCTATTCATGGGAGGAGTATCCACAATTTTTCCAGGATTGAAAAGATGCTCCGGGTCCCAGGCGTTTTTGATATCCTTCAATAGCTGGTAGTTAGCATCACCGATCATAAACGGGATAAATTCGCCCCGGAGCCGGCCATCGCCATGCTCACCACTAAGAGAACCCTTGTATTTTTTTACAAGGTGTGCTATTTCGTCAAGTATAGTTTTGAAAAGCTCATTTCCCTCCCGGGTTTTTAGATTGATGATCGGCCTGAGGTGTAACTCTCCGGAACCTGCATGGGCGTAATGGACACAAAAAAGGTTGTATTTGGTTAATATTTCATTGAATTCGCGGATGTATTCCGGGAGGTCATTTACATCCACTGCTGTATCTTCAATTACAGGTACAGGTTTGGCGTCACCCGGAATATTGCTGAGCAACCCCAGCCCCGCTTTTCTCAACTCCCATACCTTTTTTGTGTCAGGTCCGGTAATGATAGGATAGTGGTAGCCCATTTTTTCCTGCCGTAGTTCCTCAATCAGTGCATTTGCTTTTTGTATTGATTCCTCTTCACTTTCTTCCCGCAGCTCTACCACCAAAATGGCCTGAGGGTCGTCTTTTATGAAAAAGCGGTTTTGACGTTGTTGGATATTGCCTTTGGTACATTCCAGAATGTAGTTGTCCATAAGCTCGCAAGCTGTGGGCTGATATTTAAGTGCAATCAGGTTACCTTTAAGCGACTCATAAACGGATGTAAAATGGATACATATCAATGCCTGATGCACTTTGGGGAGCGGTTGCAATGACAGCTTAGCTTCGGTTATAAAGGCAAGTGTTCCTTCCGAGCCTGCTATGAGCTTACAGAAGTTAAATGGCTCATTTATTTTTTCAAAAACACTGCAATGTTTTAGTAGATCGATGGCATAACCGGTATTTCTGCGGGGAACAGACTTTTTTGGGAAATTCTCATCAATCTGCGCCTGATTGGCAGGGTTGGATAAAATACTTCTTATGTTTTTATAAATATTACCTTCCAGATCATTTTGAGCACATTTTTTTTCAAACTCATTATCGGCGAGATCATGAAAAGATACCACCGATCCATCACTTAAAAAGGCATCAACAGCTATAAGGTGCTCACGGGTGCTGCCGTATACAACAGAGTTGGATCCACAGGAGTTATTTCCTATCATGCCGCCGATCATAGCCCTGTTTGCCGTTGATGTTTCGGGCCCAAAGAATAGACCGTATGGTTTGAGATACATATTTAACTCGTCACGAATCACACCAGGCTGCACTCTTACCCATTTTTCCTCTTTATTGACCTCTAAAATGCCGGTAAAGTACCGGGATACATCTACTATTATACCAGCTCCTACTACCTGTCCGGCCAATGAAGTGCCTGCTGTCCGGGGAATCAGAGATATTTTGTAGCGATTGGCAAAACGAATGAGCTGAAGAATGTCATTATTGTCTTTTGGAAATGCCACAGCCATCGGCACTTCGCGGTATGCGGAGGCATCGGTAGCATAAAGAGATTTGTATGTATGATCAAAATGTAACTCGCCTGCTAGGGCTTTCTTCAATTCCGTAAGTTCCTTCTCCCTGATCAAAATTATTTTTGTTTATATTGCGTTTGAAAATTAATCGCTTTTTTTTTTTGTAAAAAGGTCTTTAGCAATTATGTTGAGGCCGGGTTTCATTTTTTTAACTTTTTTGCTTCTATCAGATCCATGAGACGAGCTCAGTCATTATTTTTTATTGTTTTTCTTATAGTTATGGCTTCCTGTGCTTCGGCAAAGAAAGCTCAGGTCAGACAGAATAAAGTAGACACGGTAATTAAAACAGCCCGTAGCTATATAGGTACTCCTTACCGGTGGGGAGGTACTACACGGGCAGGTATGGACTGTTCAGGGTTGCTGATCAACAGCTATTCTGCCATTGACTATCCGCTACCCAGAACCTCTGCAGCCCAAAGCAAGGTGGGACAAAAAGTAAAAATGAAAAAGCTGGAGCCCGGAGACCTGGTTTTCTTTGCTACGGGAAAGAAGCGACGTAAAATTACTCATGTAGGTCTGGTAACTTATGTAAAAAGGGACAAGGTGAAATTCATTCACAGCTCGTCCTCTTTAGGGGTTGTAGAGAGTAATCTTGACTCAAAATATTATCGAAAAAGATTTATTACCGGTAGAAGACCTTTCTAGAATTTTTTAATATATTTGCTGTCCGTTTCAAAAAAGGGGGATTAGCTCAGCTGGCTAGAGCGCTACACTGGCAGTGTAGAGGCCACCGGTTCGAATCCGGTATTCTCCACAAAACTTTCAAAAAACCGTTTGATAATGCTTCAAACGGTTTTTTTATTGGCATGCACTATTCTTTATGTTCATAGCCATCAGTTAAGACAGTAAAATGGAATGTTGACCCTTCACCTACTGTAGATTCAAGCCAAATATCTCCATGATGTGTCTCTACTATTTTTTTAGCCAGAGCCAGTCCTATGCCAGTGCCTTCATATTGATTGTTTCTATGAGCTTTTCTAAACATAACAAACACACGTTCTTTATCTCTGTCATCTATTCCTATGCCATTATCCGTGATACTAAACTGCCATCCGCCTTCCAGTTTTTTTGACTTAACTTCAATATTTGGTTTGGAGTTTTCTTTTCTGAATTTAACAGCGTTTTGGATCAGGTTTTGAAAGAGTAATTTTAACTCGAGCGGATAAGCCAATATTATAGGGAGGTTTGTGCTGTTAATAGAAGCACGGGTATTCACAATTAAAGAATTTAGGTCCGATTTGACTTCGTCTAAAACCTCACTGACGTTCACTTTTTTGAGACTTTTAGGTTTGCTTAATCTGGAATAATCTAATAATCCCTGAATGAGTTTTTCCATTCTATTTGCTCCATTATATACAGATTTGGTAAACATTGAGGCTTCGTCATCCATATTTTCCGCATATTCATCCAAAAGTAGTTCTGCATAATGTTTGATAGTGAGGAGCGGCTCCCGCAGATCATGAGAGGTTATATATGCAAATTGTTCCATTTCTTTGCTTTTAGATTCAAGAGTTGCCATTTTTCTGAGGGCTTCTTCGGATTTCTTTTGCTCGGTAATGTCCCAGTTTGTACCCACCATGCGCACGGCATTCCCATTGTTGTCGCGTTGCACAAGCGCTAAGCCCCGGATGTTACGAATAGTGTTATCAGGCCACCTTATTCGGAATTCTGTATTAAATTCTCTTTTACCTGCAATTGCAAGTTTTACGTATTCATCAGTCCTTTTAAAGTCATCAGGATATAAACGATCTAACCAGGATTCATAAGCCCCCGAGAATTTTTCCTTTTTTATACCATATAACTCTAGCATTTGGTCATCCCATATTAATTCATTGTTGATTATATCATAATCCCAGATTCCCATTTTAGCAGCTTTGGTGGCTAAGAGTAATCTGTCATTTACCTGCTTCAATTTTTCTTCCGAAGCTTTTTTTTCAGTAATATCCTCTATTTGTGATACAAAATGTAAAGGATTGCCATGGATATCCTTAACCAGGGATACACTCAGGAGAACCCATACAATTTGACCGGTTTTGTGAAAGTATCTTTTTTCCATTTTATAACTTTCTATTTCGCCGGTAAGCATCTGTTTTAATTGAATCAGATCAGCATTGAGATCATCCGGATGTGTGATATCCTGAAATGTTTTTGTGAGCAAAGCATTCTCTGAATAGCCTAATATCTCACATAACCTTTTATTTACTTTAAGCCATTTGCCATCAGGAGCCACCAGAGCCATTCCTATGGCGGAGTATTCAAATGCACCCCGAAACTGCTCTTCACTTATTAGAAGTTGCTGCTCTACCTTTTTACGCGCAGTGATGTCTCGAGTGTACATCAAAAGCCCGCCTATCCTGTCTTCGGTTACATACCAGGGTCTTACATCCCAGGCCAGCCATTGTTCAGAGCCATCGTCCCTTTTAAAATATGCCTCATCTGTTTTGTTAGTTGCTCCCCGTAGACATTCTCTGTGTATTTTTTTCCAGCTTTCGTCTATCTCAGGAAATATCTCATAATGCGACTTACCTACAATATCCTGACCAACCAGACCATATTCGTTCATCCATTGCTGTGAGGCAGCAATGTATCGCATCTCTGTATCAAACATGGCCAAAGCATTGGGAGACTGGGTCACGAATATGCTGTTGCGTTTATTGCTTTCTGCCAGCTCATCTTCAGCTTGTTTTCTTTGAGTAATATCCTGTAAGGTACCATATATCCGTTGACAACGGCCATCTTTCAATTCCGGTTGACCTTTGGCGATAACCCAAAGTTGATTCCCCTTTTGTGTGTGCAGTTCTAATTCATGTTCGTAGGCCAGACCGTGATTTATAGCATCTTTAATTAAACTTGTAATGGTATCCCTTGACTTACCTTTTCGATAGAATGATAAAGCCGTGTTGATATTGGGTTCATAATCCGAAGAAACCTCATGCAACTCTCGGGTTACGGAACTCCAATGCAGTTTATTTTTTACGAGGTCTAATTCCCAATGGCCAATGCGGGCAAGTTTATTACTTTCTTCCAGTAACTTTTCCTTATGTTTTAAAGAAGTGATTTCATTGTGAGCTCCAAGCATGCGTACAGGCCTTCCGGAGCTGTCCCTTATAGCCATACCACGGCAGCGCACCCATACTGTACTTCCATTTTTATGATGATAACGAACAACCTGGTCATAGGGATGGTTTGGGTCTGCACAGTGCTTGTTAAAATTATCGATAGCTATCTGCAGATCATCGTTATTGATAATGTCTTGCCATGCGGATGCTTTATGTGGCATTTCTTTCGGATTATATCCCAGGGTCTCCCAAAACTTGTTATCCATCCACTCATTTTCAGGGTTTAGTAAATCCCAATACCAAATGCCATCCAGAGAAGCCCTCTGGATGAAGCTGAAAATAGAATGATCTGATTTGATTAATTCGTAGAGTTCTTTTTGTAAATAATTCACCGGCGTAGACTCAATTATTGCTTTTGTCTTAATTTAAAAAAATTATAACCATGCACCTTAATGGTCAGCCTGTTGAGGAATGTAATTATGGAGCAATTAATCTATTAACCCTCCAAGTATAATTAGCGCGGAAAAAAGCTGTATGGGTTCACCTGACTTGCATTTAAGAAGATTACGTCTTTGTAAGGAAGTATTTGAAAGGGTGGCTTTTGTTGTAAAAGTTCTGGTTTTTCTTACATTATTATTTTTTGTCGAAGTCAGATGAGTAAGGCTATTGTCGACGATATTTTTCATATTAACCATATGCAACAAATCATCGAGTTTTTCGACAAACTTTTTTCATCAAATGATTGGCCGCCACGGTGGTCCTGTGGATACTGGAGTGATTTTCACGGCTGGCTTTATATAGGCAGCGATGTTACTATCTGGCTGGCATACTTTATCATTCCGGTTATATTATTTTGGCTGGTTCTTAGGATAAGAGGGGCTCCATTTTTACCTGTATTCTGGTTGTTCGGGGCATTTATTATTCTCTGCGGATTCACTCATATTATGGATGCATTTATGTTTTGGTGGCCTGCCTATAGAATAAATGCACTAATTAGATTTTTTACTGCAATTGTAAGTATGATCACTGTTTTTGGGTTGATTAAACTATTGCCAAATATGTTAGGTTTTGCTGAGGGTATCTCGGAGAGGCATATGCCCAATAAAAAAAGCTATTCGTTGGAGAAGATTATACAAGAGAAAGACAGGCAAATTAAAGAGTTGTCCAGGCAGTTGGAATTATTAAACCACAAGAATGCTTGAAAAGCAAAAAAGAGTTTTTAACCATTTTTACATGGCAACTTTATTGCTAGTGGCAATATTTCTGTCTGGTGTAATATTTATAGTAGATATTAATATTCCCTTAGGTATTGCCTGGGGTAGTCTTTATTGTATCATTATATTATATAGCTGGTTGTTTCCGGCAAAATTTGCTTCTGTTTACATAGCAATGGCGTGTACCGTACTAGTAATTTTAGGTTTTATTTATTCCGCTAATCCTAATCCTGCCAGTCATGTACCCGAAGTAAATCGCCTGATATCGATCGTAATACTTTGGGTATGTGCTGCACTGGTATCTATAGCAAAGGTGAGCTTTGAAAATGCTGAATTTCAACGCGTCGAACTTGAAGATCAGATTACCAGACAAACAGCCGAACTAC
The DNA here is from genome assembly GCF_021389975.1 of Fulvivirga ulvae. Lineage (NCBI taxonomy): Bacteria > Pseudomonadati > Bacteroidota > Cytophagia > Cytophagales > Fulvivirgaceae > Fulvivirga > Fulvivirga ulvae. The sequence goes on along the minus strand of NZ_CP089981.1, from coordinate 788,030 downwards.
GTGATAGTGAACAACTTTACCGTTACTTATATGATCATGCCCTTGAAATGCATATGAGCCTGGATCCTATAGAAGCAACAATCTTAAAATGCAATGACACACTTTGCAAACGGTTGGGCTATGCTGAATCCGAACTTATCGGTGAAACAATCATTAAACTATACCACCCGGATTACCATGATCAGGTAAATGAGATTTTAACTAAAAGTAAGGGGGAAGTAAGCAATGTTGAGCTTACGGTGGTAACTAAGGGTGGGGGTAAAATCGATGTTGTTTTAAATGCCAGTCCTGCTTATGATGGAGATGGGAATGTCAGATTTATCCGCTCAAGCTGGATAGATATTACAGAAAAGAAGAAATCTATCGAGAAATTCAGAATGCTGATGCATTCGGCGCCTGATGCGATCATTATAGTTAATGCCCAGGGTAAAATTGAACTTACCAACTATGAAGCCCGCAGACTTTTTGGGTATAGTAAAGAGGAGCTCTCAGGCAGCCTCATGGAAATGCTGACTTTGAAACGGAATCATGGTCTGTTGGATTTTGATAAGGCATGTAACAAAATGGAAATGGAACTAGTTGGGGTAAGAAAAAACGGGGAGCAGTTTCCTGCAGAGGTTACTTCCAGCTTATTTAAGTCTGATGAAGAGTGGCTGGCCATTGTAGCTATGAGAGACGTTACAATACGGAAAAAAACTGAAGGAAATTTGAAAATGTTGTACCGTGCTATAAGAGAGCTAGAAGACTATTCGATCATTCTCTTGGATGCCAATGGTAATATTCAGGATTGGAACAGAGGGGCCAGACGGATAACGGGTTATAGCTTTAAAGAAATTGAAGGGAAGAATTTTGATGTTTTTTATACAGACTCTGACCGACGCGAAGGAAAACCTCAAAAGCAGATTCAAAAGGCCAAGGTGATTGGTCGCGTCTCCGAAAAGGGATGGAGAAAGAGGAAGGACGGTAGTAATTTCTGGGCGGTTGAAACGGTTACAGTACTAAATGACGATATGGATCAGACTATAGGATTCTGTAACATCCTAAAGGATTTGACGTCGCAAAAGCAGGCAGAAGATACCATGGCTAAAATAGCATCGCTGGAGTCCAGGAGCAGGGAGATGGAGCATTTTGCCTATGTTATTTCTCATGATTTGATGGAGCCGCTTTTAACAGTTAAGAATTTCAGTGAATTATTAGAGGAGGATTATGGAGCAGAGATGAATGAAGATGCCTCCACTATTACGCATTCTATTTTGGGAGCCGCCGAACGAATGGAGAAGTTGATACACGATCTTCTTGAATATTCACGCTTAAGCAAACCCAAGGAAATAGAGGTAATTAATTGTCAATATTTGGTAAATACGATCCTTGAGGATTTGCATTCACTTGTTTCCAGATCAAAAGCTGTAATAGAGGTGGGGGATTTACCTCATAAGGTTAAAGCCTTTCCGGGAGAAATAAGTATGATATTTCAAAATCTTATTGCTAATGCACTGAAATTCTCCAAAAAGGATAGATTTCCGCAAATTCAGATAAAGTCAAAAAAAGTAGACGGTGGATGGGAATTTACCGTGAAAGATAATGGCATTGGTATCGCCAGGAAAGATTATGATAAGATTTTTGTAATCTTTCAGAAGCTCAATCGTAGCGATGAATATTCCGGTACTGGAATAGGGCTTGCTCATGCAAAAAAAATTGCCGAAAAGCATGGAGGACGTATATGGGTGGAATCCGAACCCGGAAGTGGCAGTACTTTTTATTTTACTATTTTAACAGAGTACCTATGAGTAAAAAACTTGATTATATTTTGTTGGCTGACGATGACAAAGATTGCAATTTTTACCATAAGCGTGTTTTGTCCAAGATGGATATAACACAGTCAATTCATGTGGCAAATGACGGCCAAGAAGCACTGACTTTTATTCTTAAAGATAAAAATCCTGAAGATAGAGGCATTATCTTTCTTGATATTAACATGCCAATAATGGATGGGTGGGAATTTTTAGAAGAGTATGAGAAACTTGAAAACCGTAAAAAATCAAATGATGTGCTGATAGTACTTACCACATCGTTAAACCCGGATGACAAGGACAGAGCCGTACGACAAAGAAGTGTCGACGATTATTATAACAAATATCTCAAGCGGGACGCTGTAAATAAGATATTGAGAGAGCATTTTTTTGACATGGTTTAAGCAGACTTTGCAGATAGATATAGTCAAAGAAAGAATCAACCTGGTATTTAGTGATATTGACGAATTAAAGCACCTCTGTAATCCGGTTAAAATCATTGTGCAGTTTTGGCTATAAGAGTATGCATTTCTTTGTTTTAACAACGAAATTATGAAAATATGTAATTTTAGTTTTTGTGACAGGAATGGAATCGATATTCTAAAAGCATATTGATTCCTTAATTTCATCCATAAACCTTACCTGTGTCTTTCAGGTGCAAAATACCTATCTAATTAAAATCTCGTAATTTACATCCGATATAGTTGGTGCGGCAATATTTTGAGAAGGAAAAGATGATATTGACATGACTAAGTTTGTTAAGGATAAAAGTGCTAACATCCTTAATTTTTTGGCAATGAATAGAATTGTTGCGCAATTCTCACAAGTAGATAGAAATGGTAACCTGCCAGGAGAAGGTACATTGAATATTTCTAATGATACTTTTGCAGCTTTTTTTAGCAGACTTAATGAACTTGAGGTTCGCTATTTGGCCATTGGTAACCTGGCCGGAGCCTATCATGGCTACCCGAGAGCATGTGGTGGCGTTGAGCTATGGCTTGCCCACGAAGATGAGAATATAAAAAAAATACAATACCTGCTTCATTTCGATTCATTACTTAATACCTGTGAAAAAGGGCAGTGGATCACATTTAATCAGGAAAATTTTAAGCTGGTTACCTGGCTTCGGTTGTTACATTATAATCAATTAGAATTTTATCGCTGCTACGCCGAGTCAGAGACTGCCATTGTTCTCAATACCAAAATACCAGTTCTGGGTATGGAAGATTTTATACGGGAGATAGTGTCGTCTTCACGCTCCGAAGACCAGAAAATGATAGAGGCATTAGTTAATGATAATTGATAAGTTACAAAACCTATACCACGAGACACCGTATAATCCATTGTTAAAAACATTAAGCCCGGGAACTCCACTAAGCAGGTAAAAAGTGCTGGTTTACGATGGTTTTCCCGGCACCAATTATTCCGATTAAATCAATTTTTTCTTGGCCAGGTCATGCAGCGCTCTGTTAAGGCTGCGAAGGGTTATGCCAAGGTAATTGGCAATGTCCTGCTTTGATATATGCTGCAAAAGATCAGGAAACTCCCGGATAAGCCTGAGCAAATTATCTTCTATAGCATGCGATTGATTATACCCGTGCCTGATGGCCTTGTACCTCACTTTGTTGGCTACAGCCTGAAGTATCAATTCATTGAATCTGCGATCAGCATTTAGAAGTTCAACAAAATTTTCACTTTTGATTTGAAATACCTGAACATTGGTTATAGCATCTATAGAACAAAAACTGAGATGATGATTGATGGTTTCTATCTCTCCGAAAATCTCACCCTCTGAAAAGAATTCCTGAATAAAATCCTTCCCGTTATCCTCACTTAAGTAGCACTTGGCAATACCACTTTTTATGATATGCACGGCGTATACCTTTTTACCCTGCCGGATTATATTTTGCCCAGGCAGATAATTTTCTAAGGAGAAATAGCCCCTGTTTTCCGTCTGGTAAAGCCTGGCTACATATGCTGATAAATCATTGTTCGTTCTTACCATATTTAGCGGCGGGACAAATGTCCTTGATTATGAAAAGTGGTTGTTTTTCCTTTGTAAGGAAATTCAGGTTTTATAGAAAGACAAAATTAAGTAAAGATGCAGCCAGATAACTTATCAAAGCAGTTAGAATTTATCAAGGAGATTGATAAGCTAAAATATATTCAGAGGAAGACGCGGCTATTTAACAGTGACAGAAATGAAAATGATGCCGAACATAGCTGGCATCTTGCCTTGATGGCCCTTGTATTGGCTGAGCACTCCAACGAGGAAGTTGATTTGTTAAAGGTGCTTAAAATGGTGTTGATCCATGATATTGTGGAGATAGATGCGGGTGATACTTTTCTTTTTGATGCCCATCGAGATAGTTCCAAAGAAACAGAACAGCTAGCTGCAAAGCGCATATTTGGAATGCTTCCGGAAAAACAGGCGGATGAATTTATGGCTATATGGGAAGAGTTTGAAGGAGGAAGTACGGTAGAAGCAAAATTTGCCCATTCGCTGGACAGACTCGAGCCCGTACTTCAAAACGATTCAAACCAAGGAGGTACCTGGGCGGAGTATAACGTACCCTATGAAAAGGTGATCGGAAAAGTAAGTGTTATGGACAAAGGTTCCAGTGTACTATGGGGGCATGCTGAGAAGTTAATAGGGAGTTTTTATGCAGAAGAGTGATGGGCTAACACTGTTGGGCGTTTGGTCCGGTATTAGAATACCTGTGTCTCGTCTGGTACAAACTTATAGCTAAATGGGCAGACATAAGTTAAAGTCGATCAGAATTAGTGTGCTTTCTGTTTCTCCAGATCAGGAATAAGCTTAGAGTAGTTGGAAAAATTATGAGTATAGACCATAGGTGAAAGTTTAACTGCCACCATACTGGTTTGCCTGATTGCAATGATGGATTTGCTGCTCGCGTCCAGACAATAAAGGCATCAGCAATGTCCAGATGGCCGTATAAAAAGTATTTTTTATTATTTACTGTTTCGGGAAAACCAAAAGCTTCAATTTCGTTTCTAATTTCAATAGCCAGTTGAATATCATTATGAATCAGAGCAGCTCTGTGAGATACAATGGTAGCGGCAGTCGTCACTATGGATTTGATTATTTCCGTAAGCCCATTTTGAAATACCTCAGACCTAATATCCATACCGGATATAAAATCCGTCCATGCAAGGCCGTAAAGGCACTCAAAAAACATCAGACCCTCTGGGTAAAGGGTTTGCATATCCTCGGCTGCTCCGGCTGTATTTCTAGACTTTAGATAATTTAACTGGTTGTAAATATCTTTGTTTATGCCGGCTTCGGATAAATCTGGAGAATAATAAAGCCTGAGATTGATGCTGGTCACAAAGTATAGAATAGTCAGAAATGGGATAGAAAAAAATACTTTAATAAGAACCTTCATGGTTTGTAAATATTAGAAGCCTGATGTATGTGATACTTACATTCACATTGATTTAGGCCTCTTCCTAAAGGTGGAACCTTTCCACGCTTGCATCATCTCTTTTTGATCTTTCTCGTTGTTATAATTGATACTTACTCCAAAATCAAAACCATTAATATATCTGCTATACATGTCTTGGTTTAGTATAATGCCACCTTCAGGACCATATACCTTGATATGGAATACTTCGAAGTTAAGCCCATCCACGATCTCTGAAGAGGATGATGTATCGATTTTAATACTTTGGTTTATATAGGTTTGATAAAGCAATTCTTTCAAAGCAGAATTGTTGTCTTTCCATTCTCCTTCGTAACTCAGAGGAAATGGTTCAGAGCTCGATTGGAAAATGTTGAAGTTGTTTTTGCGGAAACTTATCAAATGTTTTAGTCCACTAAAGCTAATACTATCCTTCATGGTTTGTTCCAGAGCGCGTTTACCTTTCTCATCATGGATTTCCATCTGGTCTTTGGATACAATCTCCCAGCCTTCAGGGATTTTAATGGTCCAACCTATTTCATGGCTTCGATAAATATCCTCTTTGATCAGTCCCTCATCAATCTGTTCATTAGGATTACTTCCTGTACAGGAATAGAATAATGAAGTTAGGAGTACTATTATAATTGATTTTTTCACCATGAATTTCTTTTGGCATTAAATGAAAAGCTTAATCTACAAATTTAGGTCCCAACATTATAATTATTATGAGTGAATATAACCGAAAGAAGTAGGCTACTTAACAAGGTCCCAATATCCCTAAAACCTCCAGCATTAACTTTGCCTGTTGTGCCATGTCCCTGAATTCCTCAAACTCTTCTCTGAAAAGCGCAAACTGAATATCATGGTGACAGGTGTTAATGATAAGATAGGGTGGCTTTGCAGAGTGTCGTATACAGTGCTTCTCAAAGTTGATTCTGGAGAGAAACCTGCCAAAACCAACAAATTGATCAGGGTCAAACCCAATCAGGAGGTTTTTAAACGTAAAACCTATGCGCTGACAATCCCTACATTGGGTAATGGCGCCGTTTTTTGTTACAATCAGCGTTTCTATGTTACAATTCATTTTAGAGCAGGGGTTATGGCCTTTTTTAAATAGGGACATTGCGATTCTTCTATTATTGACCTGATCCGGGCGTTGTTTTGATGCTTTCTCTCAAGTTCTCGGGTAAGCTGGGTTATCAGTTTGTCGTAGTTAGTATGATCCATAATCTTTTGGGTTTTGGTGCCTTGGTTGACCCTGCCCTAAAGCATGTCTAAGGTATAAGAGCAGGATCAACAAGGGCTTCTTTATTTAGATTAATTCTAAATAATGTAAAGCTGCACCTTAACTTCTAAACTGTCAATGCCTATTTTTAGCGATTTTTCATCACTATCACTAGTTAATCTGTTTAGGTGCTCAATGAAATTCCATACTTCATTATAGAATGAAATGTCCATAATCTTTGGCCTTTACCTTAGCAACTGAAATAACACTTACCACTTATGAAATACACGGCGAGAATAATCTGGGAAAAAAGTAAGGATGAGAAATTTACTGATCACAGGTATAGCAGGAAGCACAGATGGTCCTTTGATGGTGGCCTTGATATCAAAGCTTCATCATCGCCCGGGGTGGTGCCGGTACCTATGTCTGATGAATCGGCAGTTGATCCTGAGGAGGCTTTTGTTGCGGCCATTTCAAGTTGTCATATGCTCTTTTTTCTGTCCATAGCGGCAGGGAAAAGTTACGTGGTTGAGTCGTATGAAGACCAGGCGGAAGGAATAATGGGTAAAAATGAACGTGGAGAAAGAGCAATGACCAATATTACCTTACGGCCACGCGTAGTTTTTTCAGATGTGTTTAATGCTCCGGATGCTGAGCAGATCAGTGAACTGCATAGCCTGGCTCACCGACGTTGTTTTCTTGCTAATTCAGTACAATCAAAAATTAATATTAGTTTATAAAAATAGTAGATTATGAAAGATTTGGTAATACGTTTAAAAAATCAGGTCGGGGCATTGGCAGATATGGGGGAGGCCCTGGCAGAGGCGGGTATAAGTGTGGAAGGCGGCGGAGCCTGGGTGGTCAATAATGAAGGCATAGCTCACTTTTTGGTTGAAGATGGTAAGAAGGCACGCCAGGCATTAGAAGAAAAAGGGATTGAGGTAATTAAAGAAAATGAGATATTAGTGCAGCGTCTTAAACAGGACCAGCCCGGTCAGTTGGGAAAAATAACCAGGGCTATGCAAAAAGCCGGAGTAAATATTGAGGTACTTTACAGTGACCATGACAACCGGTTGATATTAGTGGTAGACGACTATGAAAAGGGAAAAGTAGTATCCAACAACTGGACGCAAGGAGTATATGCCTAGATGATTATGGAAGAATTGGAAAATCAGTTTAGTCAAATTGCGGCCCTGATTGGAGATAAAGCACGTTCTGTTATGCTTTGGAACCTTTTGGACGGAAGAGCTTATACGGCCACCGAATTATCACTATGTGCCAATATCTCTCCTCAATCAGCAAGCAATCATCTGGCTAAACTGGTTGATGCCAATATCCTTACAGGGCAGGCACAGATACTATACCTTTAAAACTGCTGAAGTCGCACAGGTGGTGGAGTCCATGGCGAGCCTGTTACCATTACAAGATGGCGGTAAAAAGATAAAAAAACCGAAGCCATCCGGCATAACCTATGCCAGAACCTGTTACGATCATGTAGCAGGCAAATTAGGAGTGAGCCTCACCGAATCGTTAGTGCAATATGGCGTGCTTCAGCCTACTGAAAAAGCCTACGACCTCACCAAAAAAGGACAGGAGTGGTTTCTTTCTTTAGGTGTGGATACCGAAGCCTTGCGGCAGCAAAAGCGCTCTTTTGCACATCAATGTCTCGACTGGAGCGAGCGAAGGGCCCACCTGGCAGGAGCACTTGGTGCATCCATGCTGCAGATAATGCTCGACAACGACTGGGTCAGAAAGAAGAAAAACACACGCGAGCTACTCATAACCCCCAAAGGGAAATTGGAGTTGCATGATCTACTGAAGCTGGAGATCTAGATTAACGATAATTTTTTATTGTTTTATTATAATTACAACTAGCAATGAATGCCAGAGAGGTTATACTATTGAATTTTGCAGAAACAAGAAGGCGCAGCATAAAACTATGGAGGGCCATACCCGACGTGCATTTGAACTGGCAACCGGATAAGAAGGCCTTCTCCATAATCGAAATGATCCGGCATGTGCTGGAAGGCGAACACCTCTTTCACAGAATAATTGAAAATAAGGGCAATCTGGGTGATTACCAGTCACCGTGGTTGAGAGTGCCGTATGCGGATGTTAACCATGAGTTGCATATGGCAGAAAGATATCGCATGCTGTTCATTAATATGGTTGAAAATCTGACGGAAGATGAACTCGAAAATGTTGAAATTATAAGGACCGAAGTAGGGCAGCGTAAAAAGTTGGGGGACTACCTTAACCGTATGGCCTATCATGAGTCAGTACATACCGGCCAGATGTTGGGATACCTGAGAAGCCTCAATATAAAAAGGCCGATGATTTGGGATTGATTACGACAGACTCATCATTCTCTCCATAAATTCATCGCGTTTGCTCTGAGAGATAGCTATCTGGGTGCCGTCATTCATCAGAATATAGCCCCCTTCTGATTTTACAAATTTTTTCACTTCATGCAGGTTGATCAGGAAGCTGTTGTGTACGCGCATAAAGCTGTGGTCGGAGAGCAGACTCTCATATTCTTTCAGGTTTTTGCTTACAATCAGCTTCACATCAGGCTTGATGTTGAAATTGGTGTACGAACCGTTGGCTTCGCAGTATCTGATATTTTCGATATCTATAAATTCGAGGCCTTCAGAGGTTGACAGGCAGATCTTTTTTCGTTGATTGGGCCTTTCATCCATGTTTTTCAGCAGCAGGCTCAGTTGCTTTGAAGACTCCTGCCGGTCTATCCTTTTCCTTGCCTTTTCAAGAGCCTCCTGTAATTCATCTATATCTATAGGCTTGAGCAGGTAGTCCAGCGAACTGAATTTGATCGCTTTTATGGCATATTGTTCAAAGGCAGTGGTGAAAATCACGTCGAAGTTGCGTTCTCCGATCTGATTGAGCACATCAAAGCCTGTACCCGTTTGTAGCTCAATGTCCAGAAATATCAGCTCCGGTCTTACTTTGTTGATCAGCGCCACGGCATCTCTTACGTTACCAGCCATGCCTAGTACATTGACGTCATCGCAAAACTCTGTGAGCAAGGATTTTAAGGTCTCCTGGCTCCTTATTTCGTCTTCAATTATTACTACGTTTAGCATCTTACATTTTGGGTATGTTAATAAATACTTTTGTGCCTTTGTCAGAATCTTCAAAGGTGACAAGGGTCTTTTGCGACCTGTTCATATTAATGAGATCGAGTCGTTTTTTTGTTACCGACATGCCTCTTGATACATATACGGTTTTCTTCCTCAGTGCCCTGGCTGCAGCCCTGCCAATACCGTTATCGCTGATCGTGCAAAGAATAAAGGCACCTTTATCACAAAATTCAATATTTATTCTTTTAGGCTTATAAGTAGCTGGCATCAGGCCATGGATGATAGCATTTTCTACATAGGGTTGTATGAGAAACAGCGGCATTTCCAGGTTATGGATATCCAGCTGCTCATCTACCGCAATTGAATATTCAAAGCTCTGATCGAATCGCAATGACTCAAGCTCAAGGTAAAGCTTTAGAAGTTCTATCTCCCTTCTTAACGGTACGTTTACTTCAATCGAATTTTCAAGGATCTGCCGGAGCAGGTGAGAACATTTGGTAAGGTACCTGAGGGCACTCTTTTTATCATTGACAGTGATGAGGTGCTGAATTGAGTTTAATGCATTAAATATAAAGTGGGGGTTTATCTGAGCGCGCAACGCACTTTTACTGGCCGATACAGCCTCCTTTTCGAGATTTAATTTGTCTTCATATACCATTTTAATTCTATAGGCGAGACCCGTGGCAAATACAAAACTTTCAATGCTTGCACCGGCCAGCATATATTTGATATTCATTAAAAATAAAGTAAAAAGAGCCCCGGTAACAAAAATAGCCGTGCCAATAACTACAAAGTAAACAAGGTTTGATTTCTTGAAAATCAGCAAATGGATAATACCATATAAGGCAAAAAGGCTCATAAAGTAACGCTGAAAATTCATTAATACAGATTGGTAGGGGAAGAACGGGTCAATGATCAGTATGATGGTGTCGGCTATAATAAGAACAGCAAGGAAGTATGCTATTATTTTCACCACCTTATTGAGTTTCGGGTAATCCGCCGGCATTTCCAGAAAGGAACGTATAAACAGTAAATACATCAGGTTTATAGCTATCTGGGTAACACTGGTTACCACATAGAGAAGCAGAGGATGATTTGCTTCAAAATATGTAATAATATTAAGGCTCAACTGCGAATAATAAGCACTTTGGAAGAGGAGAAAGAGGCTGTAAAACAGGTAGATGTGGTTTAAAGAATAAATATAAAGCAGTACATTTAGTATAAACAATGCCCCGGCAAGGCCCAGAAAGAGATATATGGGTATTTGTCTTTCAAATGATCGTTTGAAATATGAATAATCCTGAATGGCATCCTGGTTGTTATTGGCAATGTAAAAACCGGATCGTTTCCAGCGATAACCGCCCAGAAACCCATCAGTCTTTATAACTATAAACCGGTTTTCCAGAAGATTTTCTTTTGTAAAGGGCAAGTACGACCTCTTTACTTTATTGCTTTTTAAGTCGCTTTTATTGAAAAAGTTAATTTCAACTGACTTTATTTTACCCCCTTCCCGGAGGTAATAAGCCCCTCTGTAAAAGCTTGGTGTATTAAGGTAAAGGGTATCGTAGCTTTCAAAAAGGTACAAAAAAGAATTCAGGTCAAAACGTAGCCAATAGGCAACGCCGGAGGGAATATTATCCAGGTTCTCAGGGGAAGCAAACTGCAATCGTTCTTTTTTCAAGATAGCTTCGGGTGAATATTGTTCTCCTTTTTTTTCAGCCTCTACTGAAGGAATAAGGCGGAGGTCGTTGTACAAATAAACATTATGCTGAGCTTTGGCCGCAGTGATGAGGTAGCCGATAAATATTAAACCAATGAGGTATTTCTTCATTACTCTGGTAAAGGAATGGTGAGCTCTATTATTCTGCCGGTAATTTTCCCTTTATCGTTTTTTAACTCATCTAACTGGCGAACTATCTTAAGATCCTTTATTTTATTTAATAAATCAATATGTTCCTGCCATGTAAATAGGTTAGTGCGATAATCTTCAGCATCATTTCGGGTAAAATCCTGGAGTATATCTACTTCCAGGGAAGCTTTGAACTGCAGCCTGCCCGGTTGATAAGTGAAGTCAAGGGTCAGACAACCCTCTCCCGAGTTGGACATCACCATGCGCTCAATCAGCTCTTCAATAATAAGTTGTATGATCAATGTAGGAATATGGAGGCTATAGAGGCTTTCGGAAACGTTGATTGTAAACTTGAAGCGATCTTCATATCTGAGCTGCTGTAACTTGAGGTACCAGTTGATCATCCTGATCTCTTCTTCCAGTTGTATCTTCTCCTCATCCAGGTGCAGCATATACTTACGGATGAGCTTACTGAAAAGGCTATGATACCGGAGAGCCATTCTCTTTTTATCCGTTGTAATAAAATACTGAATGGCATTTAAGGCATTAAACAGAAAGTGCGGGTTCATCTGCCGCCTGAGAGAGTTGACTCTCAGATTTACCAGCTCCCGTTCTGTATCCATAAGGGCTTTTTGTTTCAGTTTAAGCTCATGTTCGGCATTGACACGGGCAAGCTTTACAGCGCATATGGAGGCAATTGCATGAAGGGTCTTTAAGTGTTGATGCGTGAAAAAATTCTTGTCAGGATGCTCACAATCTATTACCCCCCAGACCTGGTCATCCTGGATGATAGGTACGGCAATTTCAGAAAGGCGTACTTCATCGTCCACTACATATCGTTTGTCCTTGCTGGTATCGCTAACCAGCTCAGGTTTGCCTGTTGATGCTACAGTTCCTGTTATCCCCTTTCCTATAGGTATCTCAATAGGTTGTAATACCTCATAGCTACGTGGGTTTTTGGGGCCGTGTGCGGCTTTCTGAACAAGCACCTTCCGATCATAATCTACCTTATAAACCACGCAATCCAGAAACCCTAACCTTGAAATACAGTTTTTGGCGAGGTCCCACAGTACCTCTTCCTCCGTATTCTTGCTAATAATGGAAGTAGCGAAGTATACTAAAGTCTCTTCCAGCTCATCAAGTTTTAATTTCTTTGCCAATTGTACTTCACCATTTTCTGCCATAATAGAATAAAATTAAAACACCTGCAATTTTTGATTCTCTAAATTCCACCTTGCGGTCAAAGCCGGAGGATCAGTAAAGCGAAGATTATGCTTGCAGTACTTACGATTATGATTAGCCGTTTCATTGGTGGTTAAGGTTGAATAAACAGGTTAATGAATAATAACCCTGAGAGTGCTGTTGACCCTCAGGGTTATTTAACCGCTACAATTAGTTTTGCTTGGCCAGGATCAGGATGATAGGGTCAAGAGACTCTTCGTCGTAGCTGGTAACAATCAGTATCTGGTCATTTCCATTGACAAGCAAGGCCGCAGCCATATCAGAGACATCATTGTCCTCATCAAAATTCATACTGCCCAGCACTCGTCCATTGATCACATTCTCTACGATCACCACCGCGCCTTCATCGTTGTCTATTGTGCCGGTTTCAATGTTGGTGTATGCGTATCCCGTGCCTATCATGTTGTCCAGGTCATTTTTGGCAAAAGACAGCTTTACGGGTACCGATTGCTCATCATTGTTTTTAGGCAGGTAAGCTATACCATTGTAAGTGTTGTCCAGCAGTGCATCTTTAGTAGCATCAGCATCAGTTTTAAGTGCAAATACGCCACCGTTGCCATAGCCAAAGTCCATCATCATAGCACCTGCATTGGTAAATTGTCCCTGAGCTACGGTTTTACCACCCTCCATAATTTCCACAAAGCCATTATTCACACATGTGGCAATAGGCAGGCCTTCGATAGCACCAGTGTCCGTACATGCACCATCATTGACACAGTCAAGGCTGAACTTATAACCGGATATATCGAAGCCGTCGCCAGAGGCAGCGAAATCAACATAACCAAAGGCCTCATCCGTAATAGGATCAAAGTCTGACTGACCACCCGGGGCTGTTATTATATAGTTGTACGATCCGGGTATGTTGGCGCAGTCTCCCTCAGGTACCATGGCTATAATATCACCTTTGATGCTGCCTTCCGGTTTGATGATCATGGTCATTCCTGGTATTTCGAGTGCATAAAACCAGGCACTGCCATCGGTGGGTATTTCATCATTGGCAGGTGCTGCACTGGTAATGGTAACCTTCATGAAGCCGGAGGGGAAAGTTTCAAAAGTACCTTCAATAGTGATGTCATCGCTGGTGTCATCAAACGTACCATAATCCCACGAAGCTGTCATATGCCCCTGCTCTTTGTCCAGGCTCCACGTCCATACATCACCCGGGCTTTGGGTGCCCACATAAACCTCTGCAACTTCCGGGTTTACGAAGGGGACATCAGCAGGTACTACTTTGTTGTCATCATCGCTACAGCTTGCTATCATTAAGATGCCGGAAAGTATCAGTGCATTCACAAATATCTTTTTCATAATTTCAAGTGTTTTCTTTTTGTTTACTTTCATGAATGTAGCGGGTATGTAAGTACCACATATTGATACATTTACAAATACACCCTTTCGATTGACGGATTGACATTTTGAATTGATAGCCATAATCGGGTAAAATGGAAATTCCTCACTGACCTGGCCAGAGTTTTTGTAAATCACGGAATTAGGTGATGTATAAGTGCTGTAGATAGCATAAATTGCAAGCTTTTGGTGTTTGAATATCTAGCCTGATCCCATACTGGAAAGATGATTGCAACTTTAAGGATAACCATACCTCTACTTCTGGCCTTGTGCTTTTATAGCCCGGCCCTGGGCCAGGAAAAGAGCAGGCAGGAAGTGAAGCTTGACTCGCTTTTTGATGAATATGTCAATGTGGTGCATACTTCACCGGTAGAGGCCAAGCTGATTGCAGATAAAATACTACAGATCAGTGAGGAGAATAGCTATGACATATATGCCGCCAAAGCCCATTATTTACTAGGTAACCTGGCCTATAAAAAAGGGGAATTCAGTACAACTATTGAAGAAATTAATACCGCCATTGACCTCCTTGCCCGTAACGGTGTGCAGAAAGGCTTGCCTGCCTGCTATAACCTTCTGGCTGTGGCTTACAAAAATATGGGTATGCTATCAGAGGCTACGGAGCATTTTATGTCAGGCTTGCAACTGGCAAAACAGCTGGGAGATAAACGACATGAGGGGAATACATACCAGAATATTGCGCTAATATACTTTCAACAGCAGAAATACGGACAGGCCATGGAGAACCTGGATCGCGCCAAAGAGATTTATGAGGCGATCAATGATCAAGGTGGTTTGATAGATATCATGTTCAATTATGCCAATATCCATAAGGAACAGGGCAATTATGAAAAGGCACGAGAGCAATATCTGGAAGTATTGGCTTATTTCGAAGGGGTAGAGCACTATTCCAAAGTGGCTTATGTAAATATTAACCTCTCCCAGATGCTGGTAGAGGAAGAACGCTATAAAGAAGCTGTTCCGCTATTGAAGAAAACTTTGCAACTGTTGGAGAAGCTCAATCTGCATTCAGATATGGCCATTGTTTATAACGATCTGGGCCTGTCAAACATGAACCTGGGAAACCTGAATGTCGCTATACAATATTTTGACAAGGCACTGAAAATCATTGACATTGACAATCCACCGTATTTTACAGGCGAGGTCTACAAAAACCTGTCTCAACTTTACCGGATGAAAGGGGATTATAAAAAGGCCCTCTTGTACTATGAGCAATATGTAGCCTACGAGGAGAGTGTCAATTCGCTAGAAAAAGAAAAATATCAGGAAGAACTTGAGCAGGAATATGAAACAGCCCTAAAGGAAACGCGCATTGCACTGCTGGAGCGGGAGAAGTCGTTGAAAGAAGCAGAGCTGCAAAAGTCGGAACTACAGGAAAAACGCCAGCGACTGGTTAAGAATGTATTTATTGCAGGCTTCCTCCTGGTTCTGCTCACCCTCATTATTTTGCGGTATTTTTATGTCCAAAAAATGAAAGCCCAGCGCCGGCTGGCTGAGCAGCAGGAAGAGAACTCGCGGCAAGCCATCAATCAGCTCATCAAGGACTACAAGCTTACAGTTATAGAACGCTACCAGGAGGGGCAGGAGCAAGAGAGGTCACGCATAGCGCGGGAGATACATGACGGTATAGGCAGTGACCTGGCCAGCCTGAAAATGATGCTGGAGCACTACCTGGAACATAAAGGTATGGATCACAATGCCGGCAGGATCATGACCGGTATTCAGAATGCCTGCAAAGACATCCGTAACCTTTCTCATCAGTTGCACCCGCTGCCATTTTCCCAAACCGGCTTCTCAAGCTTCCTGAAAGACTTTCTTGTCCAAAAAACCAATGATGGAAAACTAAGGATCAATACCTTCTTTTTTCCGGAAAAAGATATTGACCGGCTCCCGGATATTTTGCTGGCTGATGTATACAGGATCCTGCAGGAGTTGGTGAATAATATCGTACAGCATGCCGATGCCCGTGAAGCCGAAGTACAGCTTACCCTGCATGAAGCATATATCAACATTGTAGTAAATGACAACGGGCAAGGAATCCCTCAAGGGAAAAAAGCCTCAGGTATAGGCCTGCGCAATATCCGTGAACGCCTGGAAGCACTTGCAGGAACCATGTCCATAGAAAGCTCCGAAAAGGGCACTTTAGTAAATATAGATATACCTTTGATCAACCACAGTAATATAATTTCAGATGAAGAAGCAGCATAACATCATACTCGCCGATGACCACATTATGTTTTTGGAAGGCCTGCATACAATCATTAGCGAAATACCTGAGATAGGCGACATTCATCTGGCTACAGAGGGGCAGCAGGTTATCCGCTTGATGAAGCAATTCCCAATTGACCTGATCATCAGCGATATTAATATGCCCAAAATGGACGGTTTGACCCTATTGGCAGAGGCAAAAAAGCAAATGCCAGAGGTTAAATTCATGATCCTGAGTATGCTCGACGATGCAAGAACAGTCCAGAAAGTCATTCAACGCAATGCTGATGGTTTTGTACTTAAAATGGCTGATAAGAAAGAGCTCAAAAAAGCCGTGCAGGAAGTTTTGAAAGGGGAAAAGTATTATTCAGAGGTAGTTAAAAAAACGTACATGGAAAGCGTTTTTGAACGTAAAAAACACCAGCACGTTGAGTTGTCCCAAAGGGAAAAAGAAGTGTTGAAACTCCTCAGCGAGGAGCTGACCTCCAAAGAGATCTCCGAGCGTTTCTTCATTTCCGTAAATACCGTAGAAACCCACAGAAAAAACATCCTCCTGAAAACAGGAAGTAAAACCACAGTAGGAGCTGTAAAGTTTGCCATAGAAAATGGCTTTCTGGATGATTAAACAACCACTAAATTAAGCACGTCCACCCCCACAAGTCATTCTGATGCAGGAAGAACCAACCCAAGTAAATTACTACTCACCGTTCAATCCGTACAGACAAACCAAGATAGCTCCAAAACACCTCACGGAAAACCATGACTTTACGATTTCATGGACATCGGGTAAAAGAGGGCGCATGGCACATCATAAATTTGTACCAGGTTATTAAAAATTATAAAATATGGGACTTCAAGAGAAAAAAGCAATTAACGCCATTAAAGAACAGTATTTTGGTGACTACCAGAAAGAACTTAATGAAGTAGTAGGAAAAGAATTGCCTATTGAGATCAACTGGGAAACGTTCGATTTGAATTCAATTAAATTTATTCCAAGTGTATGCCTGCAACGTACGGTAGACGCTTTCAAAGAAGTGTGCTCCGACAAAGACGGAAAAGAAGCAGTACAAGAAAGCATTAACAGGATAGAAGTAAACAACATTGAAGAAGCCAATGCAGGAGAACTAAAAAGCCTGAGCCTGTCTAACGGCACATTCCTGATCAACGCATGCTACGGCGGCCACCACAGCGGCTTTTTCACCGACACCGATATGAAAGACTACCTCGAAAGCAACTTGTAAGAAGAGAAAAAATTGAAAGCCTGGCCTCTAAAACCAGGCTTTTTATTTGTAACCCATACCAGTACTCCACCCTTGCCTGTCCCCCGACAGGCACTCTAAGCAGTCAGGGAACAAACAAGCAGATGGTCCCCTGACAAACCCTTCGCTACTGAAGCATTACTTTGTGCAGCATTAGATGGCTGTCGGGGGACAGCCATTGGGACGGGAGCGAGTTTTATACAAGAGGCTGCGGTTTTATTATGCCCAATATTACTTATGCAGTCCTTTTAAAGTTCCTTTAAGACCTGTCAATTATCTTACAAAGAATATAATGCAAATATATCTCGTTATTGTATGCCATTCTCAGCCCGAGTATAAGAGGTTTCATCACTTACATTACCTTTTAATTTTAGTTAAAAATTTACTTTTTAACCATGATCGAATCGGCATATCGTATAATTTCATGGCAACAAAGGCAACAATAATAGAAATTATCATTGTCAAAATTGCAAACGGCCAACTTTCTTCTAGTGTATAATTATTATTTGATACCCAAGCCATGTATATATATACAATTGGAAAATGAGTGATGTAAATTGGATAAGAAATATCCCCTAAAAACTTACTCAATTTAGCTATTTTACCTGTTACTTCTCCACTGGCTCCCATCCATACAATAAATGGAAACACGACAATTAAGCAAAAACACTCATACAAACCATTTTGCCAGAAATTTTCATGTCCCCCAATTCGTGGCACAGACAAACAAGTAATTAATAGGATAGACGTATATAAAAAGGAATTTTTTAACTTACTTACTTTAACTGTCCTGGCTAATAATATTCCAGCCAAAAATGGAAACGCCAGGCGAGTAAAACCAATCTTCAACTGCGCGGGGTCATCAATAGCCCAACCTCCAATAATATCACCATGAGGGTTTGTCAAAGCATATTGAACAGTAATACCCATAGCTATTAATACCAAAATGGACATCATTTTATTAGATAGTCTTCGTAAAATCAGGGCATATGAAATATTTGCGATCTCTTCAAAAAATAGCGTCCATGCAGGGCCATTGAGGGGAAACATTTCATTCCAACCTCTAATGTCTAATCCTTTTCCAACTGGAATAAGAAAACAACCCATAATCATTAAAAACACCACTTTCCATACAGGTGTTTCAGCAATTCTACTCCAGCCCAGAATCTCGGAATATTGAAAATAAAACAATACAGCACCGAATATTGATCCAAAGATGAGCATGGGTTGTAAGCGAATTATTCTTCGTTTAAAAAAATGCCCCAAGGACATAATATTCCATCGATCATCATAAGCATAGCTAATTACATATCCTGATAAAATAAAAAAGAAATCGACCGCTAAATACCCATGATTTATTAACTGTTTTGTATGATCTCCCCCTGAATAAATCTCCAGCACATGAAATAAAACAACAACTAAGGCTGCTACCCCTCGCAATCCATCCAAAATCTTGTAATGAGGCTTTGATTTTAATAGGCTATTACTCTCGGTCATATTTAATCTAATGTTTTGACTGCTAAAGTTAAAGAGGGGCTAGTAAATCCAAGTTGCGTTATTTTCGAATAACATTGTCTTATATTTGTATTTACTCATAAATTAAAATCCATTTGTCTGATATTATAAAATATTGTCATACTGTTAGCATTTCAAATCAATCTTTCAAGTTTGACCATGTTCATATAAAATGGGACAAGCAAATTCACTTACACAGACAAGATTTTTGGGAAATAGCGTATATAATTACTGGAGGGGGTACCAGAATTGTTGGAGATAACGTAGCGCCTTTTAGTGAAGGAGAAGTAATATTAATCCCTCCCCATATTCCACATTGCTGGTCTTTTGATGAATTCACCCACGATGATGAGGGGAAAATTGAAAATATTTGCTTGTTTTTTTCTACTGACTTGTTAATTCAATTAAAAACAACTTTTCCTGAGTTAACTGAACAAATAACGAGTATCAATAAAATCTCAAATGGCATAGAGTTTAAAGAACACGCATTGGTTAAACTTCAAGATACCTTAAGACTAATGCTTAAACAGAATCCTTCAGAAAGAGTACTTTCTTTTTTATCAATCTTATCTGCTATAGCAAATACCCGAAATACAAATATTGTTGGTCAGCCAATTGCAGAAGGACGGAACACCAAAAAAATGCAAATCTTGGAACTCTATGTGATGAATAACTTTCAAAACAATATCTCACTAAATGATGTATCAAAATTTATGGGTATGGAGAAATCATCATTCTGCGTATTTTTTAAGAGAAATAAGAATGTGACTTTTTTTCAATACTTAACAGCATATAGAATTACATCTTCGTGTAAACTCCTAATAAACTCAGATTTGACCATATCTGAAATCGCATATTCGTGCGGCTTCAGAGATATCCCCTATTTCAACCGAATGTTTAAAAAGATTAAAGGAATGACTCCGAGTAAATATAGAGAAAGTAAAAGACATACCCCTCCCTTGGTCGGGGGACAGACCAAGGAGGTGGAGACTTCTACTGAGAAGTAATACAGTGCAAACCCTGAAAGGGTCAAATCACAATACAATAGCCCAACCCCCGTGCCTGTCCCCTGACAGGTCACGCATCTGTCAAGCAACAGATATCTAAAGAAGCTTTTCAATACTTTCCAGCAACTCCTTAGCGTTAAACTTCCTTTTTAGCCCCCTTTCAATATTAAAATACAGCTCAAGATTACTTCCGGATAGACTCGTTTTATTTTCATGGCCAGGGATAATACTAACCGTCGTTACTGCCTCTGCCAAAGCCGCCTTTCCAAACTTATCTTTACAAATTGATGTGAGTACAGTAACCGTATCATCTATTAAGCATGTGGCATAATAGCGGTCTGCCGGTGAGGCATCTTCAGGAAGGTTTAGCTTTAGGGTAATACTCTCCCCCACAGAAGAAGAAAGTACAGCACTTTCCTCTCTCAACAGTGCCTTTAATTTAATGCCCGTAAGTACATCTCCCGGAGCGGGCTCAAAGGGAATAACTCCATCTGAAAGCTCGTGCAACCAGTCATTAGCCTGCAATACTTCTACTGCTTGTAAAATACTGCTTCGAATATACATTAGCTCCGGCTTTTCCTCAGCAATGTGCGCTAACAACAGCATTTGCTCCCTTTCATCAAAATCAATCAGGTAACCTGACGCATACCCCCCTCCTGCAAAAGAAACCCTTAATAAAGGTAATTTGGGGTTATCTGATCCTTTTTCCCGTTCCACTGTGCTGATCAATGTCTTAAGAATAGCATCCGGTGCCTGGGCCTTCAATTTTAATAGTGTATTTAGCTTCATCATTCATTTATTATAATGTGTTGGTAAGCAAAGTTGACATCCATTCTTAAAGCTTCACTCACTGTATTCCGTGATTTTCAATATTCATCAACAGTGGTGAAAAGCCTTCATCCCCAGTCAGATACCTTTGTTTTAGGAATTTTAACAAGAACAGACGCATGGAAGAAGATAAAAAGATCCCCAAACTTTTGGTGAATATTTTGAAATCCAAAGGACTAAATGACGATCACATCGCATTGTTGGAAGACGCTGGAATATCAAGTAAAACCGATTTTGAATTTATTGGAGACCCACAAACCTTCATGGATATTACCGGCCTTGATGAAGAAGTAAGCCAAAAAGTGATGGAGTGGGCTGTAGGTTCCAAAAAACAGGCTCAGCAAGAGGCAAAGCCGGAAGAGCAACAATCACAGCAGCAGATCATTGTTGAAGGCTCGGATGTGGTGAAGTGTGTACACTGTGGCACCCGCCAGCCTAAGGACTACAAAACCGGCGATCTGTGCCTGTCATGCGGTAATCAGGCAGAGCCCGTGCTCAACTGCCACTGGTGCCTGAGCTCAGGACCGGGCAAGTTTTGTCGTGAATGCGGCGCTGAGTTTGTCGGCTCATCAGATTTTGAAATAGCTCTTTACCTCAAGCGCGAAGGCGAGTCTAAAAATGCCATTGTAAATATGGTCAAGAATATGACCGCACAGGAAAAGGAAAACATCTGGGCAAAAGTAAGGAGATCGAGATAAATGTCTATTGTAGTCTATTGTGAAAAGTGCGACGCCAGGCAGCCCAATGACTGGAAGGCAGGAGACTCCTGTACAACCTGCGGAGGCATGGTCAGGGAAGAGGTGCGCTGCACCTGGTGCGTAAAGCTGACACCCAAGGGCAAGTTTTGTAAGCACTGCGGAAGTGAGGTTCAGCCGGAAAAGTATTTTGGGGCAGCTCGAATTTTAAAAAGTATCGGCGTAGACCAGATGGAACTGGGGGAGAAGCTAAGAGAACTCCCCGCACCCAAACTTGAGCAATACCAAAGCAAGTACAACCGGCATTTGGCCGTAGTACAAAGGGTTGTCGAAGATATGCAGCGCCTGGAAAAAATGGTAGTTATCCAGGGGCAGCAGAAATACTCCCTGATCGAGGATGAACTGCTCAATAAAATTCCGTTTGATGATGAAACCCTTGCAGACAGGGAAAAGTATGCCACTCAGCGGATAGAAAGCGACCTGGGATTTCTACGCCGACGCGGCGAACTGACGTCAAAGGTTAACCTTCAATTGGCGGGAGCCGCTTATTACAGATGGCAACCTCAGCAATTGACAGAGAGCCATCAGTATATTTCGCAACAGATCTTTGAGCATATTGTTGATGAAAAATCATTTCACCGGGAAGAATGGGCCTTGCTACTGGGCCATCTTCATGCATTTAAAAATACCTTCGACTGGACTCCTTTCCGAAAGAACACTACCCTAAAGAATGGCAAAAGCTTTCTTGAGACCCTTACCTCAGTACTGGAACCTTTACTGGACATACCCTACCTGCAACCTTATGCAGCAGTGGCCTTGGTGCATGTGTTAAAACAGTTAGACCAAACCAATTACCTCGCCTATCGGCGCTATGAATTTCTAGCAAAGGAAGCACTTGATAATACTGATAATAACCTCCGGCTTGCCGCAGGGTTTTTATTTGAAAATGAAAGCGTAATAGCTACCGTAGCCAGACAGGATAGTCCCGCAGGTACTGAGGCACTTCACTGGCTGTTGCAGAAAGACTCTGGCATAATTGCAGATGTGGTTATAGGAGATAGCCTGAGCCATGCACAGTTTTTAGCTATTGAAAGCTGGATAAAGAACCTGAATAGCGAGTATGATAAAGCCCTGGAGCATTGGCACCAGCGAAGATTCAGACTGGAAGAGAAGCAGCGGGAAAGAAGATCGCAGCTTTTTAATGAAAGTGCGGTATCCGATTACCAGTCCAGGGAAGAAGAGGAAGCACGTGAAAGAGCAGCTTTGGAGGAGCAGAAGCCACAGCCGCCTGTAAGCCCGGAGGGGCTGGAGGTGCTGTCCGGTTATGCCTTGAATATGATCGTTGATGCTCGCGACTTCAAGGATGCCGTGGAGGAAGATGCAGAGGGTACACCACTCTATCTGCGCATCCTTGGTTTTGCCGTCAGCTATGGAATACTTACACAGGAACAGCTTAACGCCATTGTTTCTAATAGCGAAACCTACGATCGCAGAGATGCAGTGGGTGTATTACTGTCGGTGCCATCCCATTATGGCCTGGATTATAGCCAGTCATACAAGTATTACTTTACCGCTTCAAAAGCATATGAAGCATATCAGGAAGGTTTCGAACATATTGAGAGCTGGCTGGAGCCATTAAGAGCAGGCCATTATCCCGCCCGGCAAGCCCTTGATAAAGCACTTAAATTTGTTAAAGACCATTATTCCTATACTTCAGTCAAAGATGATCGCACCCGCAACATTTTACTCGATGTCCTGCATCTGCTTTTGGAGGCTACCAATGAGGTCTCATATCATACCGCGGCTTTCGTCATTACCCAGGCCTTGGATATTCGCAATTACCTGCTGTCTGAGTGGTATGCAGATGCTGCTATCCGATATGGATTTTGCTGCCGCAGCCACTATTATATTTCAGGGTCGCCAGAGCCCCGTAAATTCGAGATAGGAGATACATTTATTGAGGATTTCTTCGAAAGAAGTTGGGAGAGTTTTATCCAAACCTACAATCGGCTGGCATCGGTGGGCAGTAGACTGGCGCATGGCCCTGCCGACCTGGTAAAAAATTGGATTGATTATAATCCAGCGGCTTTGGCCGGGCAGTTGTCTGCCAACCCTGACTGGGCGCTTCAGACCATTGATGCACTTAAAGAAGGATTGCTGATCCAGGGAACCCAGGGCATACTGCACATCCGGACTGAGGATGGTGAATATCCTTTAATAGAAGCCCTTGCCCTTAAAAAATGGGATATGGCCGATGTTGCCTTGTATTACCACCGACCCGGCGAGCTACATTATCATCAGCCAGAGGGCTGCCTGAAACGCTTTTATGAATGGCTTACAGGCAATGAGGGCATTAATTATTACAGTCCCGCCTTTGAAAAATATGCCCGGCACTTTTTCACCTTTTCCGCCGATGCCAAAAAAATACCTGCAGGAATGATACCCCTGTGGCTTAGCGAAAGTGCAGCCTGCAATAATGATCAAAAGAAGAAGGCGTTTTTCGAAGACCAGTTTAGTGTACTGGTACCGTTGGGGTGCAACAACCCTTTGGCAACAGTACTCAGGGAAGGAGAAGCCTTTCAGCTTACCAGCGACTATATTTTTGAGCATATATTTAATGGATTCGGAGAAGTAGTAGCCTATGCAAAAGCTAACTTCCACTATGGTTTGAAGTCGGCTGCCAATCGGTTTGTGCTCCAGGCACTCTATCATGCCAAAGATGAGCTGATTGACCGCAGTGAAAACGAGGAAGAACTGGCAGAGCTGGTTACAGCACTTTCAGCATTGGCACTCAACCAGCACGAAGCCAAAATGTATAATGACTATTGGCTGAGCTACCTCATAGAGGTGATTATAGCCCAGCGTAATGGCTTCACTAATAGGTTTGGGTTTTTGAATGTGGTATGGAAGCTTGGAGGTTTGCACTACAGCATCAGCGAAAAAATTTATGACTTTGTAAAAGAAAACATCAGCGAATGTATTGAACGCGACCCTGAGACCGGTTTGAACGCCCTGTATGCTTATTATGAAGATTATTTCTTTGGCAACCGCATTGATGCCAAATGGGTCATCTATGTTTTACAGGAGAGAACCCGTGAGATTGCCAGGGCATTTGAGCAGCATGAGGAGCTTTTCATTGAGAAGGGCCGGTTCATGCTGGAGTACATAACCAGGGAAATACATATAGGGGACGCTGACCAGAGACGTACCCTGGGAGAGCTTGAAAAGCACTTTTATGCCGTGATAGAGCAGGTATCCCCTGCGAAGATGCCGAGAGAACTGATAGGCGGGATCCGGGAGCAGATCAATGCCATGAAAATTTCATTGCATATCAGCTCAAAACTTGAGCGCTGGATGGAGGAGCATGGGTTTGCCGTGGAGGACGAAGTACCGGTTCCAGAGCCTTCTATCCAGGAAGAAGAGGTGCAATTGCCTGATAATATAGATTATGACCCTGAAGAAATACATATGGATATGATGCAGTTGAGCACCTTCATGTCCACCTTTCAGGCAAATAAAGATCAGGTAGAAACACTTATCAACCATCTGCCTTACTATAAAAAAGACAGGACCGATAATCCCATGATGCTCTCCATACTGATGATGAAACAGGCAGAGATCAAAGCATTCCTTGCCGAAGACATGAGCGCGGCCATAGCCCTATACCAGAAGCTGCTGGAAATAATACTCGACCCCTTATGCGAACCCAACGGGCCATTTCCAGGGTATGGACAAATGACAGCGCTAATGATGCCTCAGATGTTGGAAGGTTCCATGTTTGCCATGCAGTATATCCATTCGCTGGAAACCATGGCATCGTCAGGAGCGTATTCAGCGTCTCATCAGGAAGTACTCGTGAGCTTAACAGAACAATTGAAAAGTCAACAAACAATATCATAATGGAACAGGAACATTTAAGCGATGAGATGTACTGGGGACTTAGCTTGTCAGCACTCACCATGCAAAGCCTGGGCAACTGCAATCACCAAACTCTATTTGGGTTTGATGGTAAGGATGAAAAAGTGAAGGACTTTCTCAAATCATACCTGTACAGTATCGGCATTTTCAATACTAAAGAAGCCAAAGACCGCTTGTACCATTACCGGCACGACCAGATGCATAACCGGATGTTCATGGAGGCAGTACACCATTTTGATTTGCTATCGGAAGCCGAATTTAAAGGTCACCTGAATGCCCTGGAAACTCCGCTTGAAGTGAAGCGGTGCAAAATAGCATGGCTTTACAGGCATGAGCTCAAAGAAACAGGTATACGCGGCCATGAAATTGCACAATACGTGATGCTCATGAGGCTTTATGGAGCATACGGATACCTGGAAGAGGATGAGATCAGGCGGAGGTTATATGACATAGCCGGGGAGGTGCGCCAAAAATTTGATAGCTGGGATCATTTCCATCAAAATGTTCTGGCAGGAGATCAGTATGTAAAAGGCTATGAAATACATGATCATAGCAATGTATTAATTTCTAATCCATTGATTGCTGCCTATTATTCAATAAGCAATTCCATGCGTAAAGCAGACTCTCCATTTTACCAACTCAACTGGTCAGAACAAAAGTAAATTATGACATCATCATTCATCACCTGTATAGATCAGGCTAAAATTGCATACAAAAACCGGTTAGCGGAAGATATGTACGCTGCATTGGTTGAAGCAAAAGACATCCTAAATCAGGCAGAACAGGATAGCGAGCCTGTAGACGCAAAAGAGCAGGCAACATATAACCGCTTGTGGATGTTGTATTGTGGCTGGCAAAAAACAAATGAGGCCTATGATATACTGACGCAGCATTTGACGACGCTGGAAGGCCTGGGGCATGCAACCTCTGAAGATTACCTGCAACTGACCGGGCTGGCAGATTGCCGACTGGAAGACTTTGAGAAAATCATCCCGCTGTACCCGGAAAATCATAAGTTGATTCTCGATCTGGGGAAATATTATCTACACCACAAAGACTTTGAAAAGGCAATACTTTGCTTCCGGCAGGTACTAAAATATTGTGCAGGGCATCATCTCGCTCTGACCTATTTGTATCAGAGTCAGCATCAGTTGCTCATAAGTCATTGTGGTACGAATCTGTCGGACATTAAAGAGGGGGATTTGGGTAAAGTTCTGGCCCTGACCCATGAAATGGCCAACAGCAAACTTTATCTTGAGCTACTGAAAAAATATGAAGGGGTAAATCAGACTTTAGAAACAAATTATCTGGTTTATACAGCAACCGCTTACGCTCGCATAGGGCAATGGGAGGAGGCATCAAAGTTATGGAATGCACTGCCAGAGGATGCTGGTTTGCCGGTTGACGGTATACTGATCCGGGCCGAATATTATAACCTGTCAAGGCAGTACCCCAAAACCATTACACTGTTGAAAGGTTGGGTTGAGCGTTATCAATCCCAGAGCCATGAAGCACAAAGCTTACAGGAGCTGCTGACGGTATGGCAATCTGATAGAAGCACCACCATATACCAGCAGTTAAAGGTGTATATGCTATTAGCAACGGCCTTTCTTCAAACTGAGAAACAAGCAGAGGCTATCCAAACCTTTGAGAAAGCGCTGGCTTTAAAAGCTGACGATCCGGTTGTATTGCAGGGGACAGCTAAAACGTATTTTACAATTGGTGAATTTGAAAAAGCTATTGAGCTGATGAAAAAGGCCCGCTGCAATGGCCTCCAGGAAAAATTCTTTCTGAGCACTATGGCAGGGTTTTATTTCCAGGGCGGAGACTGGCAAAGTACCCAAACAGTACTTGAAGAGTATCATAAAAGGGAAATACCCATACCCCAGACCTTGTATCATTCAGGAGTTGCTAATTATCATTTGGGTAATTTTCAGAAAGCATACCACCTGTTGTCGCAGTGCATCGCCGGAAATCACAGTTACCGGGCAGGAGGGTTGTATTACAGAATCCTGCTGTTGAGGGCTAACCATAAGTTTAACGAGGCCATTGAAGACATCAGGCAGCTTTTGCCTTATTATTCCAATGAAAGCGCCGATTACTGGCATATCATGCTGCTTTTGGGCGATATGGCCTATCAGCTCGGCGACTACGATCATGCCTATGAATACCTTGTAAATGTACATGCACGCCTCCCGCTTAAAAACCCGCACAGGCTCTATCTACAAATGTTAATACATCGGGGCCATGGCAGAGGGCAGGAACCGGCAGTGGATATAGAAAAACTGAGCGAGTCAACATTAATCGAGCAGCCAAAAGATGCCACCGACTTTGTGCATAATGCCAATGTATACCAACAGCTAGGCCGCAAAAAAGATGCTTCTGTGGCATTTGAAAAAGCAGGCGAGGCAGGGTATGCACCGGAGCTACATTATAAAAAGGCATTTTATGCAGCCTTTGAAGCCGAAGACTATGATCGTGTAACGAGCCTGTACGAAAAAATCCATACCAGCAATCCTGCTTTATTTAACCAGGACCTCTATTCCAGATATGCCTTTGCCTTGTTTAAAGCAGGCGACTATAACGGGACGATCGAGGCATACAAAACCATGCTATATACTTATCCCGGCATATCTGCCGACGAAGGTATATTGATGAAATGGGGAAGAGTGATCACCGAGGCCTATTACCTTGCAGGTAATTACGGTGAAGCCGTTCGTTATGCCAGTATCATGCTCAGCAAAATGAAACAACCTGACGAATGGTACGTGGATCTTCTACAGGGAGTGAAGTCGTGAGTGTTTAGTCGTGAGTCATGAGTAGATAAGTATTGAGTATGGTGGAGGAAAGCTCTCAAAAAGCAGCGTCTCCATACTTAATACTAAAATCTCAAGACTAATTTACAGTCGTGAGTATTGAGTTGGTAGCCTTGAGTGAGAGTGGAGGAAAGCTCTCAAAAAGTGGCATCTCAATACTCATTACTAAAATCTCAAGACTAATTTACAGTTGTAAGTATTGAGTAGGTAGCCTTGAGTAAGAGTGGAGGAAAGCTCTCAAAAAGTGGCGTCTCAATACTCATTACTAAAATCTCAAGACTAATTTATAGTCGTGAGTCTTGAGTTGGTAGTCTTGAGTAAGAGTGGAGGAAAGCTCTCAAAAAGCGGCATCTCAATACTCATTACTAAAATCTCAAGACTAAAAATAGGCATGTTCATGAACATATTTATATTTTTGTTTCATGAACAAAGCCCAGCTATTTCAGCAAATACAGAAGAAAAACTCCTACCTCTGTGTAGGTTTGGATACAGACCTTTCAAAGATCCCTGCACACCTGCTTAAACTTGAAGACCCGGTTTTCGAATTCAATAAGCAGATTATAGATGCCACCAAAGAATATGCGATAGCCTATAAACCCAATATAGCCTTTTATGAAGCACTGGGGCCAAAGGGTTGGGAGAGTCTTGCCAAAACCTTGGAGTACATCCCGAAAGATATATTCACTATAGCAGATGCCAAGCGTGGGGATATAGGAAATACGTCTAAACTGTATGCCAAAGCATTTTTCGAGACTATGAACTTCGACTCCATCACGGTAGCGCCTTACATGGGTGAAGATTCCGTTACCCCATTTCTGGAGTTTGATGATAAGTGGGTGATCCTGCTGGCCCATACTTCAAATGCCGGCAGCAATGATTTTCAGTTGCTTACCGACAGGGAGTCAGGGCAGGCTTTTTATGAAAAGGTGATTTTAAAGAGCAGGGAGTGGGCAAATTCAGACCAACTTATGTTTGTGGTTGGTGCTACCAGGGCTGATAAAATAGAAAAGATAAGAGAGCTTGCACCTGATAACTTCTTCCTGGTCCCCGGCGTGGGAGCACAGGGAGGAAGCCTTGAAGATGTATCTAAATATGGATTGAATAAGGAGTGCGGCCTGCTGGTCAACTCCTCCAGAGGGATCATATACGCCTCAACCGGTGAAGATTTTGCTGAGGTTGCCAGCCGCGAAGCTTTGGCTATCCAAAAGAACATGGCTATTTACCTGGATAAATATATGTAACGGCATGCAGGAGGCATTTTTACACTTTGTTTGGCAGTATCAATACTTCAATAAAAGCGCTCTGTCAACCACCGACGGAGCAAAAGTTAATATCATTTACCCCGGCATGCATAATACGGATGCTGGCCCGGATTTTAAGGAAGCCATTATTCAAATTGGTAATATCGAATGGAGAGGCCATGTAGAACTGCATATACATTCGGCTGACTGGACTTACCATAAACACCATACTGACACGGCCTATAACAATGTGGTTTTGCATGTGGTCTGGCAAAGCAACCAGGAAGCCAAAAGGGCAGATGGTACCATACTGCCGGTGATTGAACTTCAGGGACTTATAGATGAAAGGGTGATTTTCGACTATAAAAAACTCATCAATAACCCTTCGGAGATCCGGTGCGAAAAGCAATTGAAACAAGTTTCGGATATTACCTGGCTTTCAGCACTGGATAAAGTTTTGATGGAGCGACTGTCAGTGAAAGCGGAGGCAGTAAAAGCACTTTACCAAAGCAACCGAAACGACTGGGAAGAAACGGCATATCAGCTTCTTGCCAAAAACTTTGGTTTCAAGATCAACAGTGAACCATTTCAGGGATTAGCAGAATCCCTTCCTTACAAAATCATTAAAAAGCACGCAGGTAACCAGCTTCAGGTTGAAGCCCTTGTCTTTGGTCAGGCCGGATTATTGGGGCAGAAGTCCGTAGATGAATATGAGCAGGCACTGCTAAAAGAATATAATTTTCTAAAACACAAATATAACCTGACCGACCGGCTGCAGGCCATGCAGTGGAAGCTGTTGAGACTTCGTCCTGCCAACTTTCCCACCGTGCGACTGGCCCAGTTTTCAAAACTGTTGAGCCAAACGCCGTCCTTATTTCAGAACCTGTTGGAGACAGGCTCTGCCAAAGACCTGAAAAAATTATTCAAAATACAGGTTTCAGAGTATTGGCAGCACCACTATCAGTTTGGTACATACTCAGAGAAAAAAGTGCCCACTCTCGGTAGCAGTAGCATTGAAAATATTGCCATCAACACCGTAGCCCCATTGCTGGCGACCTATGGCAGGTATGTTGATGATCAGGCCTTTGTAGACAAGGCCATCTCTCTGCTACAGGAAATGAAGGCAGAGAAAAACCGCATCATCAATCATTGGTCTGTTCTGGATATCAATGTTGCTACAGCATTTGACTCACAGGCGCTAATCCAGCTTTATAACGAATACTGCATCAAAAGAAGGTGCTTGTCCTGTAATGTAGGGGCTTCTTTAATTCGCAGCAAGTGAGCTGGCTCTTCTACATTTTCGATATTGCTATTTTAGCGTTGCTTATCAGAACCCTGCTAAAGAGATATAGTCATTCTCCTTTAAAAAAGTTTTTTGCCCCGGCATTGTTGCTAAAGCTTGGTGCAGGTATTTTGCTGGGGCTGCTGTACAAAAGCTATTACGAAGGCGGTGACACCTGGGTCTATTATCATGAAGCTGTTAAACTCACAACACTTTTTAAGAGCAGTCCCATCGATTATATCAAATTTCTGTTGCTCTCCCAGGGTGATGTTTTAAGTGCCATGCAGTATCATGGTCAGCCCCGCGCATTGTTCGTGGTTAAAATTTTGAGCATAGTCAACCTCATTACAGCAGATAATTATTGGTTATCCTCTGCATTTTTTTCCTTTTTTAGTTTTACAGGCCTATGGATGCTCGCCAATCGACTTGTCGGGATTTATCAAAACAAACAGTTGGCCATAGTCTTATCATTGCTATTCTTCCCGTCTATTCTATTCTGGAGTTCCGGTATTATTAAAGAATCCCTTGCATTAGGAGCTATGGCATTCCTTATCCATTCCTTTTTGGGGTATATATTCAGATATAAAACTATTAACATTTATCTGCTGGCAGACCTATTGATGCTCTTTATCCTATGGAACACCAAATACTACTACGCTGGCCTGTTGCTCCTCTTCATCACCGCCATAAGCCTTACGCTCTATATTAAAAAGAAGTTTGTAGTAATAGGTCGCTCTCCGGCATACCAGCTGTCACTGTTCGGGCTGTTGTGTGTACTATGTCTTCTGATAGCCACTTCTTTGCACCCCAACTTTTACCTGCACCGTCTTCCATCAGTCATTTATGACAACTACCAAGCCTTTATTGGAAAATCGGATGTGAACGACATTATCTATTATTATTCACTTGAGCCCAACTGGCCCAGCATGTTGGCTCATTCACCCAAAGCATTGCTTTCCGGCCTTTTTCGACCTTTTTTGGGAGAGCGGACAGATTTGTTAAAAATAGTAGCCGGCGTAGAGAACCTGTATATATTTCTGCTTACCATCAGCGCATTTTTTAAAATTCCGCGTAAGCTGACCGATGAAAGCCGGCTATTGTTAATCGGTGCTATTGCCTATTGCATGGTGCTTTGCATTTTTCTGGCTTTGTCAACTCCCAACTTCGGGACACTCATAAGGTATAAAGTAGGTTTTCTACCTATTCTGCTATTGATAGCGACCTTAAATAATCCCATAATAGAAAAATTGAATAGATTGGTTAAGTAACTGTTAGCGCATAACTTTGCGGTTCAAATCTTAAATAAATACTATGAAGAATCCGGTGATCATATTTGGTGCGAACAACCTGGGACGCGCCGCAAGGGACATATTTGCCAGTAACGATATCGTAATTTACTGTTTTCTTGATGATGATGCCTCACTTCACGGCACTGAACTGGATGAGATCAGTGTACTTGGTAAAACCGATGATGATGGTTATTTAAAGCTTATTGGTAAAAAGTGCGAAGCCTTTGTAGCCATAGATGAGAACAAATACAGAAAAGGTATTGTGAAAATGCTCAATGAGCGCAGGAAAGTGATGCCCGTTAATGCTATTCACAGGGCTTCTGTTATTGCAGAGACCGCTCATATAGGTCACGGTAATTTCATTAATATGGGCGTGAAGGTTGCTGACAATGCCAAGGTATCAAACCATTGCATACTACATACCAACGCAGTAATAGACTATAGTGCGCAAATAGGAGATTTTGTACAGGTAGGAGCAGGCAGTGTTGTTAACGCCGGTGCAGTGGTAGGCGATGAGGTTTTTATCGGCTCGGGCGTTACTATAGTAGGAGGTGTAAAAATAGGTAAAGGGGCAAGAATAGGGGCAGGGTCCGTAGTGATAAAAGAGGTGAAGGCTGGTGAGACGGTATTTGGCAATCCGGCAGTACCTGTTAATACCTGAAGCCTGCATCATTAATAAACTGTTATTTAATACTAAAAAATTTCTTTATCACATCTAAATAGCTATCTTTTGAAGCTTTAATGCTTTTATGAATGGGAAAAATTCCGGAATCCGAACTAATCCTGAATAAGGATAGGAGTGTTTATCATCTTAATTTAAAACCAAACCAGATCACGGATACCATAATTACTGTCGGAGACCCCAGCAGGGTTTACATGGTCAGTAAATATTTCGATGATGTTGAGTTTGAAATGAACAGGAGGGAGTTCATTACTCACAGAGGCACATATAACGGTAAGAAAATCACCGTGATAAGTACCGGCATGGGTACGGACAATATAGAGATATTTTTTACGGAACTGGACGCACTCGCCAACATAGATCTGCGTAAGCGTGAGCTTAAAGGGCGAAAAAGAAAGCTGAAAATCATTAGGATAGGCACTTCCGGAGCTCTGCAGGAGGATATACCGCTGGGCTCACACCTGGTATCTGACTATGCCGTGGGGCTGGATACGCTTATGTGCTTTTATGATTTTCCTCAGGAGGGCAAAGAAAAAGAGATAGGGGAAAAATTGCAGCATCAGATAGGTTTGCCATTTACTCCCTATGTTGCTCAAGGTTCACAATCATTGAAGGATCAGATTGGCGGAGATATGATCATAGGGAATACGGTAACTTGCCCGGGGTTCTACGCACCGCAGGGGAGAAGGATAAGACTGGAACTCAAATACCCTAAATTGATGGAGACACTTAACTATTTTCATCATAACGATTTCTGGCTGACAAACTTTGAAATGGAAACAGCAGGATACTACTCTATGGGACGTATGCTCGGGCATGAAGTGCTCAGTGTAAATGCCATTATTGCCAACAGAATTCAAAATAAGTTTGCTAAAAATTCAACTGAAGTGGTAGATAACCTGATCAAAAAGGTGCTGGACCGTATCTAACGTGCTTTCATACTCTTCATGTCAAGTATTTGTCGTTTGGCAAAAGAAGGATCATAGTTATTATAAAAACCAGAGAGTATCTTATGAGCAATGTGTGAAATGATAAGCTCTTCATCGGCTTTACCTTCTTTGCCGACCCAGTAAACCCGCTTAGGGTGCTTTTTCATATCTTCTACATATTCGCGGGCTTTATTATATTGCTCTTCGGTGTAGTTGAGTACGAAAGTAGTTTCTACAGTTTCCATTTCTTATAAATTTTAAGTAGCATCTATTTCTAATACAATCACTATGCCAGTGAAAAGTTCCCTTGAAGTTGTTTAATGCAGGTTTTTGCCAATAATAACTGCCCGAGAGCGGTCGTTTATGTTCGCTCATGGGATAACGGGATTACTGCTCTTAAACCGATTTTTCTTGTAAATTTGCAGCTTGAAGGACTTGTATAATGGTTGATTACGAGATGCATACCCTGTCAAATGGGATCAGGGTCTTACATAAACAGGTTAGCAATACCAAAATTGCACACTGCGGCTTTATGCTCGACATCGGCAGCCGGGATGAAACAGAGGATAATCAGGGAATAGCCCATTTTTGGGAGCATATGGCCTTTAAAGGAACTCGTAAAAGAAAGGCTTTCCATATTCTGAACCGTATTGATTCTGTAGGTGGTGAGATCAACGCCTATACTACGAAAGAGAAAATTGCTTTCTATGCCTCTGTTCTTGATAATTATTTTGAGAAGGCTGTGGAACTGCTGACTGATATCACTTTTGACTCTGTCTTTCCTGAAAAGCAGATAGAAAAGGAACGAAATGTGATACTTGAGGAGATGGCCATGTACTATGACAGCCCCGAGGACGCTATTCAGGACGATTTCGATACCCTTGTGTTTCAGGGGCATCCTTTGGGTATGAATATTCTAGGTACTGCGGAGAGCGTCAGATCATTCCATCGTGATGACTTTACCCGGTTTATAAAGGCCAACATCAGTACGGAGAGACTGGTGTTTTGTTCAGTAGCAAACCTGCCCTTAAAAAAAGTAATCAGGCTTGCCGAAAAGTATTTAAAGGATGTGCCGGCACTTACGGCAGGCAGAGAGCGCAAACCCTTCAGCGGATATACCCCAGCCGTAAAAAAAGTAAAGCGAAACCTTACACAGGCGCAATTTGCTATTGGTCGGGGTGATGCATATGCTGATAACTCCGTGAAGAGACTACCATTTTTCATGTTGGTAAACATACTTGGTGGCCCGGGTATGAACTCCAGGTTAAACCTGGCTTTACGGGAAAAGCATGGATTTGTCTATTCTATAGATGCCAGCTACCAGGCATATACCGACACAGGTTTGTTTGGAATATTTTTTGGCACTGAGCCTAAACAACTCAACAGAAGCGTTCGTTTGGTTAAAAAAGAACTTCAAAGGCTGAAGGAAAAACCACTAGGTATAAAACAGCTCCATACAGCTAAGGAACAGCTTATGGGGCAGCTGGCGATGGCCGAAGAAAACAATATAAGCTTGATGCTTATGATGGGAAAGAGTATATTGGATAGAAATAAGATCGAATCTCTCGACGAGATATTCAATAAAATAAAGAACACAACAGCAAAAGAACTGCAAGACCTGGCCAATGAAATGTTTGACGAAAACCAATTGAGTCAGTTAATTTTTTTACCTGATTAGCACTATGGATTTTTTAAGCGAAGAGTTACAGCGATATGTTGAAGAGCATACTACACCTGAAACAGAGGTTCTTCAAAAACTAAACAGGGATACACACGCTAAAGTAATGAAGCCAAGAATGTTATCAGGGCACTTGCAAGGGCGTATCCTATCTGCTTTCAGTCACATGATCAAACCGGAAAACATCCTTGAGATTGGTACCTATACCGGGTATTCGGCTATTTGCATGGCAGAAGGTTTGCAAGATGGCGGAAAACTATATACCCTGGACATTAACGAGGAGCTTGAGGCTATGGTAAGGAGCTATTTTAAACAAGCGGGCCAGGAAGATAAGATTGATTACCGTATTGGTAATGCATTAGATATTATTCCTACCCTGAAGGTTTTATTTGACCTTGTCTTTATTGATGCGGACAAGGTAAATTATTCTAATTATTTTGACCTTGTTATTGACAAAGTGAAAACCGGAGGCTTTATTATTGCTGATAATGTGCTCTGGAGTGGAAAAGTGGTGAATGAAGGAAAAATTG
Source organism: Fulvivirga ulvae (assembly GCF_021389975.1). NCBI lineage: Bacteria > Pseudomonadati > Bacteroidota > Cytophagia > Cytophagales > Fulvivirgaceae > Fulvivirga > Fulvivirga ulvae. Next base: position 752,159 of record NZ_CP089981.1, on the reverse strand, counting down.
ATAAAGACACCCGGGTTATGCTCGATTTTAATACCAGAATGCATAATGACGAACGTGTGGAAAACGTTCTTTTTCCTGTAAGAGATGGATTGATGGTAATGAGAAAAATTTAAATATCAATGTCAGTACGAATACTGCTTGCCCTGATTACACTGATTCCGGCCTGGGCTGTTGGTCAAAGCCCGCGTGTCCCGTCAAGAATGGAATTTGCCGGAATTAAGCTTCGGATAATGGAAGATGCACGTGATGAGATCCAGAAGGATGTAGATGCACTGACCAAGAGCCCTAAATACTTTAATATTAAAGTTGAAAGGGCCAAAACCTACTTCCCCATTATAGAGCGCGTTTTCAGAGAAGAGGGACTTCATGATGATTTTAAATACCTGGTGCTCCAGGAGAGTGCCCTGATTCCTGATGCGGTATCAGTCTCAGATGCCGTAGGATTTTGGCAATTCAAAGACTTTACTGCCCTTGAAGTAGGCCTGCGAGTAGACAAATATGTGGATGAGCGCATGAACATTGAGTCTGCCTCAAGAGGTGCAGCCAAATACATGAAGAAGAACAACGAGTTTTTTGATAACTGGCTTTATGCATTGCAAGCCTATCAAATGGGTGCAGGCGGTGCTATGAGGGTACTAGGCAAAGGCAACAGCGGAGCTAAATCCATGGTGATAAATAAAAAAACATACTGGTATGTTAAAAAGTATCTTGCTCATAAAGTTGCCTTTGAAGGTGCAGTTTCAGGGCCCGGAGAAACCAAACTGGTAGAATATCATAATGGAAGGAATAAAACCTTAAAGGATATCTCCGAGGAGACAGGCATAAGCCTTGATCAGCTTCATGATTATAACAAATGGCTGAAAAAAGGAAAAATCCCTGATGATAAAGCCTATACTGTGGTGCTTCCGGTATCCATGCTGGATAATATCCAGATGGCAGCTTTTAATACCGAGCCTAAACTGGAAGAAAGACGGCAGATAGAATACCACTTTCCACTTAAAGATAACTTCCCTGAAATAGAGGACTTTAAAGAGGCCAGGAAAGGGCATATTGTGGAGATTAATGACCTCCCCGGTGTAATAGGGGCGCAGGGGGACAAGATTATTGATCTGGCCAAAAAGGGCAATATTGATCTTAGTAAGTTTTTAAAGTACAATGATATTCAGATCACAGATCCGATCCTCGACGGGCAGGTCTACTATTACAAAAAGAAAAGGGCCAAGGCTCAGGCTCATTATTATGTTGCAGGGCCCGGAGAAACCTTATGGTCTATTTCTCAAAAATTTGGGATCAGGCTGAAAAAGCTGATGATTAAAAACCGTATTGAGGAAGAAAAAGAACTACAGGCCGGAAGAGTACTCTGGCTAAGATATATAAGGCCGGCACGTATTGATATTGAATATAAAGAAGTAGAGAAGCCTCCTGTAGAGACTGTGCCTGAAAGAGCTGATGTTATTTATGCAGATAAATCAACCGAAAAAGAACAGGCTGAAGAGGAGATGTCAAAGGCAAAGCCAGAAATAAAGGAGCCTGTCAGCAAGCCTGTTGAAGATTCTGTTTCGATGGAAGTGATTGAAGGTGAGTATGATAGTGCTAAATACGCTACAGGCCAAGTGGAGGAGCAGTCTGAAGCAGAGAAATACTTTGCTGAAGAGCAGGAGTATGAGGTGGAGGAAAGTGATGAAGAGAAGGAAAAGAAAACCCCCGAACAAAAGATACACAAAGTGCATGTAGTGGCTCCGGGGCAAACCCTATACTCAATTTCAAAGCAATATAATGTAACAGTTAGGGAGCTTTTAGAGTGGAATCAGTTGAAAATCTCGGATAAACTGAGTGTAAATCAAAAGCTGTTGATCATGGGAAGCCCGAAGCCTGAAGAGCAGGTAGCGGATAGTAAAGAAGAATTGCAAACTGCCGGAGAAGTTTATAGCTACCATACGGTTAATCATGGAGATACTATTTACAAAATAGCCCGATCTTATAACGTTACTATTGAAGAACTGATGTCCTGGAACAACAAGAAAGATTTTTCTATCAGCCCGGGCGAGAAAATAAAAATTAAGAAAAAGGAAAGTAACTGATATCAAATTTGCTTATATTCCTTAATTATAGGATGTATGCAAGCAACATTATGAAGAGGTTTTAATCCTCTGACTTTTATCATAAGAAAAAAAGTATTTAATTGTTATGTTTGCAAAATCAGATCGAAAAGAACAATATTTTTATGTTTTGGTCTGGAATTTTCATTCAAATTTGTACTTTTAGAAATAGTAGATTATTAAACTAAATTTTAGAAAGTTGACTGACTCTAAAGCGATCGATTTAGTAATGCTTGTAGATGATAATGATACTGATAATTTTATCAGCAAAAGAATTATCGAAATCACAAAATTTGCTAATAGGGTTGAGGTGAAAAATTCGGGCAAGAGTGCTCTGGATTATTTAAGAGAAAATCAAGACAATGTTGAGAACCTCCCTAATCTGATATTTTTGGATATCAACATGCCGATAGTAGATGGTTTTGTCTTTTTGTATGAGTTTGAGAAATTCAACGACTTAATAAAGGATAAATGTAAAGTGATAATCCTTTCCAGCTCTGATAACAAAAGGGATATTGATAAGATCGTTAATAACAACCATGTTATTAAATTCATTACCAAACCTCTTACAGAGACAGCCCTTGAAGAGGTTAAAATAAACAATCTGTAACTTACTTCGTTTTAATCATAACCTGATTTTAACCTCTTAAGATTGAATAAATGAAATATAAATCTTTGCCGGCACGTACTTGTGCAGGTATAATGCTGCTTTTTATTTCCTTAACCGGATACAGTCAAACAGATACTACAAAAACAGATACAACCTATTGGAAGAAAGACCTGAGAACGGGTCTGAGTTTCAATCAGGCATCCTTTTCAGATAACTGGCAGGGTGGTGGTGTCAACTCCATAGGGTTAAATACCTTTTTAAATTACAAGGCTAACTACCGCAGAGACATACATTCATGGGATAATGAGATCGACCTTGCTTATGGAGTGATCAAAAATGAAGGACAGAGTAGCCGAAAGTCGGTCGACAGAATTTACCTCGACACCAAATATGGACGAAAGCTGACTACCAAGTGGGATTTCTTTACCTCATTGTCCTTTTTGTCTCAGTTTGATAAAGGGTATGAATACGACGTGGAAGACCCCGATACAGGAGAAATTTATGATAAACTCATATCAAATTTCATGTCTCCCGCTTTTATTACTTCATCGTGGGGTGTGGAATATCATCCTACTAGTTATTTTAAGATACGTTTTGGGCCGTTTTCTCCCAGAATGACAGTTGTTTCTGATGAAGATGTAGCTGTTAACGGAGAAGTAGATGGCGAGCCCGCCCGTTATGGTGTGCCAGTTGGTGATAAAACCCGGCTCGAATGGCTAGCCTTCCAGATGGTGGCTGACTTTAACAAAGACATAGCTAACAATCTGAACCTGAAATGGAAATACATTCTATTCGCTAACTACGAAGAACTCGAATTCAGAAAGGTTGACCATAGACTGGATGTCTCGATAACTGCGAAAGTCAACAAATTTATAGACGTAGGCCTGGGAGGTATCATGATCTACGATTACGACCAGGTAGACGAAGTGCAAATCAGCCAGGCACTCAACCTAGGCGTGGTTTACAAGTTTAAAAATTACTCAGATAAAAAAGAATAACAAAAAGGCCCTGACCAGGGCCTTTTTTGTTATCAATTCTTAAAAATCAAATTCTGCACCACTTTAAAATAGTTGCACATTAAATTCTTCAACTATACATGCTGAAAATCACCGATTGCTAAACAGAGGCATTTGCTGGGAATCCGAGTAAGCAGTGAATTGTAAACTGACACTTTTCCATTCACCGTTCACCGATTGACGCTACTCAAAGCAGCAATCTGTAGCTCCAGCCTCTTCATTTCCCTTAAAATGCTGTTGGTGTTCATCTGCATCCAATACCAGATTTTAATTCCCAGCACGCTGAGTATACTCCAAAAGGCACCCGCACCGTACAAGATCATTGCCTTTGTAGTCTCAACATGATATAACTTAAACATGCAAAAGATGAATGCGCCAAAAAGTATCAGCGACATAATAAAAGTTAGTATGTACAATACCTTATTCTTGCCCTGGAAAATCCCCAAAGTCATTTCCACTATATTTTGTTCACCTAAGTGATCATAAAATGCGGCCTCTTCCTTGCTTAAGGCCTCATGAATGATCTTATCGATTTGTTCATTAGTGTGTTTCATTTTTCACTTCTTTATATTTTCTTTTTAATAACTCTCTCGCATAGAAAATCCTGGATTTGACGGTGCCCTCCGGCAATTTCAAAATGGACGCTATATCCCTGATAGACTGCTGTTCCAGGTAAAACAAAGTCAGAACAGTCTTATGCTGTGCTGGCAATTTGCCGAGCAATTCACTGACCGTAGCCGCATCATGGTGCTGATCGTCAAGTTCGTCATCGGCTACCTCGGTTGCTGAGGACTCCACTTGATTCTGTTTTTGCTGTGAACGTAGATGATCCATTGATTTATTGTAGACAATCCTGAATGCCCAGGTACTGAATTTAGCATTGTCCTTTAACTTGTTGAGCCCTTTGTGAATGGATATCCAGCTTTCCTGAGCTATGTCCCGGGCTGAGTCCATATCACGGGTAAATTTGTAGGCAAAGGAGATAAGCTTCTTGTTCCACCTCCCTATCAGTATGCTAAAAGCCTTCTGATCACCATCGCAGCACTTGTAGATCAACAACTCATCTAAAATTTTGTCCTTATCCATTCGCTTACTTAACGGTTGACAATTATTAGTCGGCTACCTTGTGTAAAGGTTCAAAACGAAGATAAGTTTATTTTATGCGTATTGTTATTTCTTTACCTCTGACAGGGCTCAAAGCCCTGTCAGAGGTAAAGAAATACAATTACTGGGGAGGAAATTTAAAAATCAGGATCCAGTCCGAGCCTGTCTCTAAGTTGCTTAACAATTGGATTTTTTTCTGCCAGGTAATTAAACTTGTCACTGTTGGTGTACATTTTTCTCTTAGCCTCTTCCTGGACCATTTCTATTTCAAGGCTAATCTTGCCATTGTTGAGCTTGGTTTTCAGGTAAGTGATCAGGTCTGCTCTGAATTTGTCCAGTATATCGATCTTGACAGGATTAGTAAATTTGATCACAATGGTAGTAGCATCTTTGAGGTAGATTTCCTGCTGGAGTACCATATGTTCAAAATTTTTGCCTTCTGTCTCTTTTTGGATAGCAAAGTCCTGCCAGTGCTTTTTTAGCTCATCGAAAGTGAAGGCTTCATTGCCGAAGTATTCCTGGTCCTCAGTATTGTCTTGTTTTTGTATCTCTTCATCGCTTTTATTAGCCAGAGCGTTTACATCCTTGGGCACCTTTATAGTACTTTTGAGTTTGGAAGAACTCAGACGCTTTGAGGAAGGAGATAAAGTACTTTGGGTCGAAACCGGTGTGGCTGATGGCGTGCCGGCATTACTGCCTGAAGATGCTGATACTTCGTTTTGAGCAGGAACGCTCTCCGTTCCCTTAGCTACATCACTTTTTTTTTTACACCATTATCAGAAGATTGATTGGCAAGACTAACGGCAGCATTAACGTAGGCTAATTTCATTAAAGTAAGCTCAACATGCAGGCGTTGATTTTTACTTCCCTTATAGCTGAGATCACACTGATTAGATATGTTGAGCGCTGTGAGTAAGAAAGACATAGAAGCTTTATTGGCTTGCTCTATGTACTTTTCTTTGGTATTGTCTGGCACCTCCATCAGTTGTACCGTAGCATTGTCTTTACAAACCATAAGGTTGCGCAAATGTTCACTGAGGCCTACGATGAAATTATGTCCGTCAAAGCCCTGTTTCAGGATTTCGTCAAAGATCAGTAATGTCTGCGAAAGGTCTTCAGCTAGTAAATGATCAATCACTTTAAAGTAATACTCGTAATCAAGAATATGTAGATTACTTATGGTAGATTGATAAGTTATGTTCCTGTCAGAGGAGAAAGTTACTATCAGGTCAAATATGGAAAGTGCATCGCGCAGGGCGCCGTCAGCTTTCTGTGCAATGAGGTGAAGTGCCTCATCTTCTGCTTTAATATTCTCCCGCTCGGCTATGCCTTTTAAATGAACCGCAATATCAGAAACCTGTATCCGGTTAAAATCAAAGATCTGACACCGTGATAGTATAGTAGGTATTACCTTGTGCTTTTCAGTGGTTGCTAATATGAAAATAGCATATGATGGTGGCTCCTCAAGGGTTTTCAGGAATGCATTAAATGCCGCATTGGAAAGCATGTGGACCTCATCTATGATATAAACCTTGTATTTGCCATACTGAGGGGGATATCTGACCTGGTCAATCAGGTTCCTGATGTCATCTACAGAGTTGTTAGAGGCAGCATCCAGCTCAAAAATATTTAGAGAATTTCCCTCGCTTTTCTCATCAAACTGGTTGATCATTCTGGCGAGTATACGTGCACAGGTAGTCTTACCAACACCACGAGGACCACAAAAAAGCAGAGCCTGAGCTAATTGGTTATTATCTATAGCGTTTTTAAGCGTAGTAGTGATATGTTCCTGACCTACTACCTCATCGAAACCCGTTGGCCTATACTTGCGCGCCGATACCACAAACTTTTCCATCGCTCGAAGTTAAAAAAAAGTGACTGGATATGGTAAGTTATTTTGTTCAATTATTTCTGAAGAGTACAAAAAGTGACCCTGGATACAGTTAACTAAATGATAAGTTCAGGCTCCGGATATTTAGAATGACCATTTAAGTCCGTTTGTCAAAGAGTATACAAAATTATTTATAGGAATAATGGGTTTGTCCTCATATTGAGCAGAAAAACTTGTTAAAAAGGAAAGTTTATCTGTTAATTGCACATTTAGGACGGCATCACCACTGAGTCGATTTCTAAATACCTCACTTTCATTATCATAACCTCCCTGATAGTACAAAATGACGTCAAAACTTACATGGTCATTAAAGTCAAATTTACCGTTGATATAGTCACTCGTCTTCCATAATTCTTTTTCAATGATAACCCCTTCATCAGTTATAGACTTCCAATGTTCTTCTTCATACATGGCTCCGATTCCAAAGTAAACTTTAGATTTTTCAGTAGAGCTGATCCTGAATTTTAATCCTCCGCCTTGTAGAAAACGCAACGGCATCATACGGCCATCATCATATTGTATTTGCGAAAATAACTCATAAGAGATCAGCTTTTTACGAAGAAAATTAACCCTGAGATGTGCATAACCTGTACTGATCAGAGGTCCACCTGTAGACTTAAAGTAATTAAGCTTATTTATTAGTATATATGCGTGTTTTTCAGCAATATATAGAAGATCTGCATTAGCTTCCAGACCAGTGAATGTGATGTCCTTTTCAGCAGTGGCACTTCTGTTGTTCAGGTTAAAATTGAAATTAATATTTCCCATGAAGTAACCCGAAGAGTCAGCGTCAATACTTCCTTTATCAACCTTCAGAATTTGTCCACCGGCATGAAACCCGATGAAAACAAACATAAGTATCAGAACATTTTTAATCATGCCGCGAAGTTAAGCAGACCTGGAAACATACGGAAGCAATGGAGCCATTGATGAAACAGATTAATCTTTAAACGATATAGATGTTTGAACGTATAACGTTCCGTTATATTTCTTTTTAGAAGAATTATATTACATCTTTTAATAATTAACAGAATAAAATTTGTTATTAGTAGTAGTATTTCCGAATTTCGACTACCCGTTTAAATCCGATTAATTAACCAAAAACCAATTTAAGCATGAAAAAGATTTATCTTTTTATGAGAATCCCATGCTTTTGTCTCATTGCAATTTTTTTGCTGATGCACGAGGTTACCGCCCAAAGCAAGGTGGCGGTACATCAGGGTGTATTGCGTATTAAGGTTGCCGAGACAACAGCAACTTATTTACAAAAGGCGCAAATGTCCAGGACTTCCCAGGGATATTTGCGTACGGGAAATGCGTCGTTGGACCAGGCTCTGTCGAGGAGTAAGGCTACCAACATGAAGCGTGTTTTCAGGCATGGAGGGAAGTTTGAAGCGAAACATCGCAAACATGGACTTCATCTTTGGTATGAAGTGCAAATTGATGAAACTACTGATGTAAACCAGGCAGTATCAATGTTTGGCAGACTGTCAGAGGTCATCAAGTCCGAACCTATATACGAAAAAAATATAGGTGGCCGTGAGCGGATGTTGTCAGAGGCTAAAATAATGATGCCTTTGAATGCAGCGCCAGATGATCCGCGTTTTCCGGATCAGTGGCATTATAACAACACGGGTCAGACAGGGGGAACTCCCGGAGCTGACATCAGTTTACTACAGGCCTGGAGCACTGAAACAGGTGACAGCCAGGTAATTGTGGCAGTTACAGATGGTGGTATAGATGTAGATCATGAAGATCTTGCTGCCAACATGTGGGTCAATACAGATGAAATCCCTGATAACGACATAGATGACGACAATAACGGGTACGTCGATGACATCTATGGTTATGGTTTTGGGGATAATACGGGTGATATTCCAGCAGATTTACATGGTACTCACGTAGGGGGTACAGTAGCTGCTGTTACCAACAATGGTGTTGGAGTTTCCGGTGTAGCCGGAGGTGATGGTTCCGGCAATGGTGTGCGACTGATGTCATGCGCCGCTTTCGGAGCTTCTGGAACAGGTGGTTTCGCAGAAACCTATATTTATGGAGCTGACAATGGCGCTGTTATTTCTCAAAACAGCTGGGGGTATACCTCCGCAGGTGTTTTCGAACAGGCCGTATTGGATGCCATAGATTATTTTATTGCAGAGGCTGGTTATGATGAATTAGGCAATCCTGTAGGTCCTATGCAAGGTGGTCTGGTCATATTTGCTGCCGGTAACGATGGCTCTTTCGGAGAGTACTATCCGGGTTTTTATGATCCTGTACTTGCCGTTGGTGGTACCGATCATAATGATGATCAGTATGTTTCTTCCAACAGAGGAGACTGGGTGGATGTAGCAGCACCTGCTGTTAATGTGTTGAGTACATTCCCTAATAACCAGTATTCTTCAATTTCAGGTACATCTATGGCTTGTCCTCACGTATCAGGACTGGCAGCCCTTATCGTTTCTCAGAATGTCGGGAACATTACACCCGATCAGGTGTGGGCCAGAATAGAACAAACCACTGACCCTCTGCCGGGACTTGAGTTTTTAGGTTCAGGTAGAATAAACGCATTTGCAGCTTTGCAACAGGATGACGGCGTGGCCCCGGAAGATATTACTGATCTTTCAGTGGCAGATGTTGATCTTTCAAGTGTAACACTGCAATGGACAGCTCCTGCCGATGCAGGTAATGGTTCTGCGTCATCTTATGATGTCAGGTACTCTACATCGCCAATTACTGCAGGCAATTTCGATGCTGCTACTCCTGTAGCCGATCAGCCTAAAGCTTCTTTGGCAGGTACGTTGGAAACCTATACGGTTACAGGACTTAACTCTGCGACTGAATATTACTTTGCCGTCAAATCAGAAGATTTTTTTGGTAACGTATCAGGGATCAGCAATGTAGTGTCTGCTACTACAAATGATGTGCCCGTGGCTTCCGTTTCTCCATCATCTTTAACCGCCGATGTGGTTACAGGCGAAACTGAAACACAAACACTGACCGTTAGTAATGATGGCCAGGGACCACTGGAATTTGATATTTCATTTGGAGGAACAGTATTTACTCCTTCAGCTGCCTCAAGCCAGGCTAAGACTATCAAGCCACATTCTAAAATGCTTTCTACAAAGAAAGCTTATACACAGAATAGTGTTCAGGTATTGGCTGGTGCACAATATAGCACCGGTTTTGAATCTTTCAATACGGGTACGCTAAACAACCAGGATGGGTGGTCCACCAGCAGCTCGCAGGATTACGATATCAGTACTTCCATGCCATTTGCAGGTACCAAGCACGTACTGGGAACCTCTACAGCCGCCGGATCAAACTCGCTGGCATTCAGCCCGAATGTGGGTGTGGGTGAGGAGGCATACTCTTCTACTTCTGCCAAAATCAAGATCGAAGGTACAGGCGTAACCTGGCAGTACATTCCTCAGTCTCCCACTGCAGAACTTGTAGTAACCAGACTAAGCTTCGATGCTGACGGAGGTATGTCAATTCTTGATGGCGACGCTGGAGATTATGTAGACATCCCTTCTGAAACTCCGTCAGGTTATTTTGACCTGAAGCTAGTAGTACATAGGGAGTCATTCGATATGAATGTTTACATTAATAATGAGCTCGTTTACGTAGGCAAGGCCTTTACAGGTGATATCGAGCAGGTAGTACTGCTATCACCAATGGAAGCCGTAGGAAGTGAGTTTTATATGGATGATATTCAAATCTATGACGGTGAAATTGATACCTATCCTTTCTTAAGTGCCGATATCACTAACGGAACAGTTGCCGCAGGGCAGTCTCAGGATATCCAGATTACTTTTGATGCTACTGGTTTATTCGGAGGTACTTATCAGAACGAGATTCAGATAAGCACTAATGACCCTGTGAACAGTGAGTTTGTAGTGCCGGCTACTATGAATGTAGAAGGTACAGGTAAGCCGGTTATTACTGTTAACCCTGATTCTTTGGTATTCCTCGATACTTTCGTTGGAGGTACCGACAGCAGGGTACTTGAAATTACCAACGGAGGAACAGAGATACTTCAGGTAAGTGATATCAATTCAACTTCACCGGATTTCTCCGTTGTGGCGGCAGACAGTGCTTTTACGCTGATGCCATTTGAGACTCAGGAAATTACCGTGCAGTTCTCGCCTTCTTCATTAGGAGCCATAAGTGGTGAAATTGTAATATACAGTAATGATACTGACACTCCTGAATTACAGGTGCCGGTAAGTGGCAATGGAGTAGAAGCTCCCATTATAGCCGTGAATCCTTCTTCACTGGAGGCAGAACTGGAAAGGGGAGATACAACTTCCAGAGTACTTACAATTACCAATAACGGTGTAGCAACGCTTAACTTTGCCATTGAGGTAAGTGCAGCGGGAGGAGACTCAACTACATCGGTTAGTATGGCATTACCTGCAAGGGCAAGCAGAGCCATGTCAACAGAGGGAATGAAACAACAAGCAGTTGGCAGCTTTGCAGGTATGCAGTTGCAGTCAAATGTTCATTTGTCTGCCGACAATGTACAAGTGCTTATACTTACTCCTGATGATGATGTTTCTGATCTTCAGTCAGCCTTGAGTGCCTTCCCTGATCTTGATGTGAACATATATCCTGAAACAGCACTGGCGGATATTACACTGGCGGATGTTGAGGGTTATGATGTAATCATGACAACCAACAATACGCAGTGGTTGGCGGGAGGTAACGTAAGCCCTGCACTGATTGGTGATCTGCTGGCAGATTATATTGACCAGGGCGGAAAAGTAATTGCCAACTGTTTTGCTTATGACTATGATGCATGGGCGCTTGAAGGCAGGTTTATTACTGAAAATTATGGTCCGTTCACAGTAAGCAATACTGATTTTACAAATGATGTTACTTTGGGTACTGTTCATGAACCGGGACATCCTATCATGGAGAATGTATCTGCAATAGGAAATACATTCCTTTTCCAGGATCCGGGCTTAGCCCCGGGAGCTACGCTGATAGCTGACTGGTCTGATGGAAATCCTTTTGTAGCTGCTAATGATAATGTAGTGGCGCTGAACCTGCTTCCGAGCAGCGGCGGTGGTATACCGGGCTGGACAGGAGATCTTCCTACCCTTTATCACAATGCTATTATGTGGCTGTCAGGAGCAAGCTTTGTATCAACTGACATTAAAGAGGGTACACTTTCAGGAGGCGAATCTATTGATGTTAACGTTACGATCAGTGCAGAAGGCCTGGAGTCAGGGTTCTATGAGGCTAACATAGATATTACATCCAATGATCCTGTTAATGGTTTAGTTCAGGTACCCGTTTCCTTAAACGTACTTGGGCCAGCCGTAACTGCTAACCCTGAATTCTTTGATGTTACTGTAATCAAAGGACTTTCAGCTACACGTCAGCTTACTTTGTCTAACAACGGTTCGCTGGATGCGGAATATGTAATAGATGTAGTTAACGGAACACCAGAGCCCGAGCCTACGTTCAGTGCTGGCTATGCTAATACACCACCAAGAAGCAATGCTTTTTCGGGTGCTGTTTTAGATGTGGCTGCAGCTGTGGCCAAAGGCGCCGGCCAGATGGCTGCTGGTGATGAGATATACAGAACTGGTTTTGAAAACTTTGCCATCGGAAATATTAATGGCCAGCAAGGATGGACAGGACAGTTTGGTAACTGGAGAATCGAAGCGAATAACCCGGCTACAGGTAGCCAGCATTTCAGAGGGTTGTCTGATGGCTTGGGTCAGTCAGCAGCTTTTACTTCTCAACTTGAAATGGGAGGTGAGGCCGTTGCCACTGCTTCTATGGATATTGATCTTGAAGCCGGAGCTTCATGGTGGATCTCAACAGAGTCATCTACTGCCATCAATGGTCGTGTGATATTTGATCCTCAGGGTAATGTGGTAATGGTTTCTGATGACGGTGCCGGTGGTGCTGCATTAGATACTTTGACCTTTAATGCTCCTGATGATTATTTCAACGTCGCTTTTGAGGTAGACAAAGTTTCAGGCAACTTCAAGTTCTATATAGATAATGTAGAGGTATTTGAAGGCAAAGCTTTCTCAACTGATCTTGAATTTGTAGCCGTAGTTTCTCAAATGGAAATTGCCGGACCTACATTTGATATGGATAACCTTTCAGTTTATGAAGGACAGCTTGTTCCTCCATTCCTGAGTCTGTCAGATTATGCCGGAGTAATACCTGCAGGATCAAGTGTTACACTTGATGTTGAATTTGACGGTTCTCAAATTGACTTTGGTACTTATTTCAGAGATATCCAGGTATTCATTGGCGGAGCTTCAAGCCCCGATCTTGTAATCCCTGCAACATTTACAGTAACAGGGCAATCTTCAGTAGAGGTTACCCCACAGGTACTTGAGCAGGTTGTAAATTACAAGGAAGCGGAAACTACCGAATTCACCATCAAAAACACGGGTGGTAAAGCGCTGAACTTTGATATCGGCGTATTTGGTGCTGACCTTGAAGATCAGCAAATGCGTATGGCCGAAGCCAGAATACCGGCAGCTTCAAAGGCTAAGTTCGAGAAAAACATGGCATACCAGGCCACTCAAACTCGTTCTGTCGGTGTAGCTCAACTTGTAGCTGGTGAAACTATCTTTGCGGAAGACTTTGACGGAGGTACATTCCCTCCTGCAAACTGGACCGTAGTAGATAACGAAGGATCCGGATTGGTTTGGAGCACTCTGGCCGAGCAAGGATTAGAAAACTGGGCTGGTTCGGGAGAAGCTGCTTCCGTTAATAGTGATGCTAATCAGGGAGTGGAGTTTGATACCGAGCTGGTTACTCCTGCAATTGATATAGCTGGCAGAACTGGCGTAGTTGTTCAATACAATGTTAATTACTTGAACTTCATAGGGTCTGATTTCCTTGATCTGGAGGTAACTACGGATGACGGGGCTACATGGACTACAGTACTTAGCTGGAACGAATCACACGGAACAGGTTTCGGTACCCCGGGTGAATTTGTAGTGGCTGAACTGGATGATTATGTGGCCGGAGCTTCAGAAATGAAGCTGCGATGGAGATACTACGATCCTAATTCAGGCGACTGGGATTTCTATGCTCAAATTGATGATGTCGAAGTATTAACAGATGCTACTACCTGGCTTACGGTTTCACCGGCAAGCGGTACAGTGCCTGTAGGCGAAGAACTGAAGATCGATGTTACCTTTGACGCTTCCAAAGTGGATCCGGGCGAGTATTTCGCTGGCATCTTAGTCAATAGCAATGCGGCAAATATGCCTGTTGCGTCGGTTTTTGCTATCATGGAAGTGCTTAGAGCCGCTGATATTGAAGTTAGCCCTACTTCTTTGGAGCAGGTACTGGTTACAGGTTTCTCTGACACTCAGACTTTGAACATTACCAATAATGGAGAAAGTATACTGAGATATGAATTGGGAGGATACCTAAAAAACAGTAAAGTAGTATCTGTAAGTAAAAACAATGATGGAAGGATAGAGCCAAACCTTAGAACAGCACCCTACGATGGTGAGTTGTATCAGGGTAAAAAGGCTATACCTCTGACTAACATAGAACAAACCGCTGGCTCATTGGCTTATGGCACCGACTTCGAAAGCTTCGAACTGGGTGATATCAATAACCAAAACGGCTGGTTTGCTCAATACGGTAACTGGACAGTTGAAGCAGAAAACGCCGATAGTGGAGTTAAACACTTCAGAGGTCTTTCTGACGGACTTGGCCAGTCAGCGGCCGTTACACCAGGTGTTGGTATTGGCTCGGAACCAGTATCTTCATTCACCACAGATGTAAATCTGACCGGAACAGGTGTAACCTGGCAGCTCATACCACAGTCTACTACTGCCCAGCTGGTAATTACAAGATTGCAGATTAATCCTGACGGATCCATGGATGCACTTGTTGATGATGGAGCAGGAGGTGCTGTATTCGAAACTGTGTTGGATGCTGTAAGTACTTCATACTTTAACCTTAAGCTTGAAGTTGACAGGACCACCAGTGAATTTACAGTATTTGTAGATCAGGAAGCGGTTTATACAGGACAGGGTTTTGCCGGTGACATAGAGGAGGTCGTTATACTTTCTTTGATGGAAACTGCAGGTCCTACTCTGGATCTTGATGATTTGAACATTTGGGATGGCGAAGCGCCAATTCCGTTCTTGTCAGCTAATCCTGAGTTTGGAAATATTGCCGCAGGTGAAACAGTAGAAATCGAAGTTACTTTCGATGCCACTAACCTTGAAAAAGGAATTTATGAAGATCAGATCATTGTTTTCAGTAATGACCCTGATCAGCCTGAAGTTGAAGTGCCGGTGACATTAGAGGTTATCAATCCTCCTGCACTTGAAGTTTCTCCTGATACTATCATTAGTGATGTAGTGCTCAATACTATGAAAGAGCATACCGTTACAATTGCCAATGCAGGTGAGGCTAATCTTAGATTTGGATTTGCAGGTTATGGAGATGCTCCGGTACCTGGTGAGTTCAGAAGAGAAGATGACTTCGGTCCGGAAAGAAGGAAAAAGATGCAGGAAGACCTTGATAAGTCCAGAGCATATAATCCTGCCAGACCTATAACCTTCATGGAAGGTGAGCAATTACTGTTTGAAGATTTCGAAGGGACTACTTTCCCTCCTGAGGGCTGGACATTGGTTGACAATGAAGGTACAGGTGTTGTATGGGAGTTGTCTGACGAAAACTATACCGGTGGTACCGGAAAATCAGCCATTGCCAATAGTGATGCTGCCGGTACGGCAGAGTTTGATACTGAGTTGATCACTCCGGAAATCAATGTTGATGGTAAAGAAGGAGTAGCGGTTCAGTACTATGTAAACTACCAAAACTATCTCAATCAGGATTTCCTTAACCTGGATATCAGTACAGATGGTGGTAGCTCATGGACAACCGTACTTAGCTGGAACGAAGACCACGGAGGTTTATTCACCGTTCCCGGTGAGTTCGTAAGTGTACCGTTGGATGAGTACCTCGAAGGTGCTTCTACAATGATGCTGAGATGGCATTATTATGATCCTAACACGGGTGACTTTGACTGGTATGCGCAAATCGACGAGGTTGAGATCATCTATGAAGGTATCCAGTGGTTAACTGTTGATCCGGGACAAGGTATTGTACCTGGTGGAGAGTCGTTAGACGTAACAGTGACCTTTGATGCTACTGAGGTAGAAAAGGGACAGTATGTGAAAGATCTTCTTTTACTTACCAACGTTCCTTCAGAGCCTGAGAAAGTGCTTCATATGGTGATGAACGCTGTAGGTATCGAGCCATTGACTCTTGAGTCATTGTGTTCTGATAATCCTGATGAGGAAAGAAGATGGAGCGTTTATAACCCTAACAGCTTCGAGGTAGATACCTATTGGTTTATCATAGGTTCTAATGAGGGTGATAGCCTTACTGTAAAACCTGGTGAGAATATCTTTACCAGCAATACTTTAAGTGACAGACCTAATACTTTGAAACTGAAATGGCTGGATGAAAGTCAGCAACCTCAGGAAACAGTAAAAGAGTCTGCTTTCAACCCTTGTGGTATTGAAGAGCTTACGCTTGAGTCACCGTGCTCTAACAACCCTGACCTGTTCAGAAGATGGAAGGTGACCAATGCCAATCCGTTTGGCATAATGGTGAACTGGGAAGTGCTGGGCACTACACAAAGCGGTAGCTTATGGGTAGCCAATGGTGTTACGTATTTCTATACCGAAGCAATAGCCGGTGATAACACAGCCAGAATCTCCTGGTTGGATGCCGAAGGCGAAGAGCACGAAGTAGTAACTACATCAACCGGTGAAGTTTGCGATATAGACAACTCTTGTATGGGTGATGAGGTGATCTCGTTCACTCAGGGCTTGAGGAAGAAGGGTACTATGGTACCGCCTCGCAGAAGCAATCCTGAGCTTGCTCTTGGAATGCCGGAAGAGAACAGTGAGATCAACTTTGTATCTCTGGGCTTCGGAGGTGAGTTAGTGATCAAACTCAATAACATAGTGGCTGACCAGCCAGGTGATGACTTTATCGTATTCGAAACTACATATGATGATGTAAATGATGAATGCGGAGTTTACCCTGAAACAGCCGATGTATATGTGTCTGACAATGGTGTTGATTTCTACTTCGTAGGATCGGCCTGCAAGGACACTGCGTTTGATATTGCTAACAGTGGTTTGATGGATATCCAATATATCAAAATAGTGGATACTTCAGATATCAACTACAAAGGCTTCGGTCCTGCAGCAGATGGTTTTGATGTGGATGGTATCCACTGTATCAATGCCCACTACTCAGCGGCCAGACACCATGAATTCGGCTTGGCGAATACCGTGCCTAACGAGCCTTATGAGAAAGCGATAACTACTTTCCCTAACCCATTCCAGGATGAAATATCTGTAACGATGGAAGTAGAGAAAGAAGGAGTCTACGAAGTGATGGTACACGATATCTTCGGAGCATTGATCTATAAAGGAAAAGTGAACTCTTCATTGGGTGAGCTGAGAACTGAAATTGATGCCAGAGGATTCGCAAGAGGTACTTATACCATAACCATTACCTCAGAAGACGAGCACTACAAAGAATCAAGTCTGTTGATTAAGAAGTAGTGATATAGTATAGGTTATTGAATTAAGGGCTGCCCGTTGGGTGGCCCTTTTTTTATAATCGCTCCTGAGTTTGTATAGCGAACTTATTTACCCTTATATTTGTATTCTTAATTGAAAACCGGGGCCGACCGGTTTTGACAGGATGTGTGATTACGTGGGTAAGCATGCAGGCTCATGGGATGAGAGCCTTGAAAGATAGTTCCACAACACAATTGGCGAATCTAATTACGCCATGGCTGCCTAATCTTAACAACTCGTTAAGATAGCAGGCTTAAACGGTTGAATCGCCAGACGCGATTCCCGGGCCACACTCTGCTGACCGTCGTTATGTCCGGTCAGATTTGGAGTGTCGAACAGACATAACTAGTGCTGACAGGGTTGTGATGTTGGTGCGAAACTTAATCGCAACTAAGGTAAAGTTCGGTGGTTGTCTACCTCGCTTTACTCGAAAATCCAAAGACAACTAAGCATGTAGAAGACACGATAGTTGCCTTCACTGGACGAGGGTTCGAATCCCTCCGGCTCCACCAAAAGGGGGAGAGTAGTTTTAGAGCTACCCTTCCCCTTTTTTATTTCTTTAATTTTTGCTGATAATGAGGGAATTACGTGGAAAAATGAGTTAACCCTGTCAGTTCGAACTGCATCATTTTCACGATTATACCTAATACCTTCAGGGAATATCAATTGTTGCAGGCTTTGCTTTTTGGTGTAGTCTGATAAATCCCACATTTTCAGTATGTTACAACTTAAATCGAGTGTGAAATCAATGCATTCGGTCAAGTTCGAACTACTCACAGCCGAATTTTCTATTTTCTGCTCAATTGTAAGCTTCTCCTCCCTGAACTTGGAGGCATACTTGTCGAACAATGGCCGTTCAATTTCGCCTATGACAAACCTTTCTTCGATGCCTTCCAGCTTCTTTTCAATCTGCGATAATTGTGATTTGTACAATTTGATTTCTTCGAGAGCCTCGGCATTCAGTGTATGGAACAGCTTCTCCATTTGAGCCTTCACTAGTGGCTTATACTCGGTGCATAGCTCATAGTAGCTTAACATGCCACGGAATAGTTCATTTACCTGGTTGGCATTGCGGTTTTTGGCGCAGCCTTTCATGCGGCACTTGTAGTAATGGATGTTCTTCTTTTTGACGATATATCCAGTCATTGGAGCGCCACAGGAATCACATTTAAGGAATACCTTGAGCGGTAAACGGTCGTTTACAGGGTTTACTTTGTATCCCTGCGGTCTTGCCCGGTTAACATTGTTGATTTTGAAAAATAGCTCCTCACTGACCAACGGCTTATGTTTTCCCTTTACGGCTTCCCCCGGGATCAGGGTGTTTACAATAATGCCGCAATAGAAAGGGTTTTTGAAAATCTTAAATATCTTCTTGTCTGTCATTTTCAAACCCATAGACGTGAGCCTTTGAGCAATTTCCACATTCGTAAGCCCCTGCGACTTCCAGTGAAAAGCCTTCCTTAACAGTTTGCCATCCTCATTGATTTGCAGGTCATGTTTATCGGCTGTACTACCCAGGTTTACATTTGTGTAGCCTAACGGAGCTTGCCAGACCCAATATCCCTTGCTGATTTTCTGTTTCATCCCTGTCATGCACTTCTCCCTGCGCTGCTCATTATCAAATTTGCCAAAGAGATAGTACAAGTCTTGCTGAAATGAGCCGGACGTAGTATTAGGATCAACCTCTTGGGTGACTGATAAAGTTACTACGCCACGGTTAAGCAAGTCCTGACTAATATACGCTCCATTGGTGCCTGTTCTGGAAAACCGGTCATAGCTGTAAACAATGATGTATGAAACCTTTTTAGATCGTTTGACAAACGCCAGCATCCGCTGAAATTCCTTACGCCCGTCACTTTTTGCGGATTCATAGGTGCCCCCAAAATAGCCGATAACCTCCAGCCCTTTTCTACTGGCAAATTCTTCACAGTACCGTTTCTGGCTTTCAAGACTGGCACCTTTTTCCATCTGCTCCCTGGAAGATACCCTTGTGTATATAACAGCCTGGTTAGAGTTTCTTTGTTTCTTACTCTTTGAACCTTTAGTAAATTGACTGAATGCCTCTAAAGTGTTTTTCATGGTCTTTTTTTATGGTTGTTATAGGCTTGATAAGCCATTATACAAAATTCGTGCATAAAATCAGCAAGCCGGTGAGCTTCTTGCTCCGTGATGTTTTCAAAGCCGCTACAAACCCTTATTTCGTTTACAGTAAGTTTACATTTATCATTTAGATTTTCCATTACAGGTGAAAAATTGACGGCTATCCTGTTTTACAGTGATGCTATCGGCCTGTAATGTCCCTTTTATTGAGGGTGAGTTTTCAGCTAACTTTATTTTAACAGTACTTTTAATTACCGCTACCTTCCCGTTGGACGTTTTGACCATGATGTCCTGGTATTTGCTTTCGTTTACTATGTCAGTAATCTTTCTCTTTACGTCATGTACTTTTACCATTTCAAGGGTATTCATCTTCCTGTTTTTGAAACGGATGGTAACCGATTCGCACAATCCATCCAGTCCCATCTTAATGGCTTTCTGGAGGGCCAGGTCATGAAATCTTTCATTGTTGTTATTGGTTGTCATTTTGAGTTTATTTTATGGTTTGAATTTTTAATTTGTCTGAAATATCCCAAAGTACGGGATACCCTGCGTCAGTGATAGCCAGTCCGCTTTTGTCAGTTCTAATGAAGAAGTCGGCAAGGTCAAGGCCATTGTTCCGGTCATTGGCAGTAGCATACCTTTCCAGCAGGGTAGAGGTTCTGACCCGAAAGCCAATGCCTCCTAAATAAGCGGCCTTTTTCTTCCATAGATCAAAACAGTTTAGGTCAGGGAAAAGAATGATGTTCCTGTCTTTCAAAACTTCACAAATGGAGGCTTTGAGGTTGTTTGCACTTCCACAGGCCAGCCATAGGTAATCAGGAAGCAGTACCGTCATGAGTACAGCGGTTTTTTCACTTTCTACGATGGCAACGGTTTTGTCCGGGTACGCTGCGAGCTGATTCTCTCCGAAAAAGCATTGTTTCAACTCAAAATCATGAAGCAAACCTCTTTTTTCCATCAGGCTATGAACCCAATGTAAACGATTGTAAGGTTCCTTTACTCGTCTGCCTGTTTCCGCATGATAAAGCATGATCTTACCAGCCCTTACAAAGTGGGCGATGTCTACCTGCCAGAAAACAGTTGCCCCCCTCCAATGAGTAGCAGTGCCAATATGAAATCGCCTTCTTACATCTTGTATAGTCTCACTATTAAAAAGCGTTGCCACATATTGTAAAAAATTGTTTTCACAGTTTACAGCCATTGACTTTTCCAGCAGGCCGTATGGGAGATAATGGCTTGTCTTTTGTTTGGCATTACTTTTAGAACTGTAAACGCGGTTTACAGTAGCGCTTGATTCCTTTTGGTAACTAAATGCAGTGTAATGATATTGACAGTTTACCTCCCGGTCACACCTTCCGACATGATCGGGTAAATAATCTCCCGTTAACGTGTCCACGTACCGCACTAACCTTTTCCGCCCACATGACGGACATTGAAATTTTTTTGAAGTTTTATCTAATATATATCTGTAGGTATTCATTGCTACTTGTTAATTGAAAAACCAGCCGTCACAAAGTGTCACTGGGTGTGACACATAACCTGCTGTAAATCATATACTTATATTGAGTGTCACATTTTTAATTTTGTGACACCTGATGACAGAAAAAAGTCATTTCTACGCTCCATTGCCGTTTTTCATTTTCTGCAGCGTCCTTTTAACCCTCATCGGATGTACCTTAAATTGCCTTGCTATATCCCGAAAGGAGCGGCTTTCATCTTCTTCATGACAGGTGATTATCTGTAGATCCAGTTCCTCCTTTTCCTTTTGAGTCTTAACCCGCAAATGTTCGTATTCGCTCCCATAGTTCAGAAATTGAAAGATCATGCAGTTGTCATTTTTGACAAGCTCACCAACTATGACATTATCACTGCCATATATTTTTTCGCAATTTCTTTGTTTTACCTGCTTGATATACCTGACATATTCGCTTTGGGTACTCTCACCTACGGCTATAGCGCTGTCAGCAAAATTCATGAGGGCACTGCTCCCGAAAAGGTCCTTTTTCTCAATTGGCCGCGAGCAATCCCTTTTTGGAGTATGTGCTAGGATCAGGAATGTATAGCCATGCATTTCCTTCAAAGCCTTTAATCTTTTCATCAATGCCAGTACACCTTTAGACTTTTCAAGCGTATCCTGCAGATAGGTGAGGTTGTCAACAATTACTATTTTTGCCCCGTGAGATATAATCAATTGCTCAATTTCTTCCAGCATAGCCTTCCCATTTTCAATATAAGTATCTTCATTGAGCAATGCCTTGCCATTGGGTTCAACCCTTAATAATAGGTCACTAAATTTATAATGGTTGTTACCTCTATTGGAGTATCGTATTTCTACCTGTTTATCTGAAAGCTCAAAATCAAACAACAAGACCTTCTGTGGTCCAACTTCTAGCTTAAAACCAGGTATGGCCTCGCCCTTTGTGATGGAATCGGCTATTTGTACTGATATGGCTGACTTACCCAAGTTGGTATCGGCAAAGAGAAAACATATTTCACCTTCAAACCATAGCTCGCTGAGAAGCATCTTTGGCATTGGCTTCTGGCTTGCATCTTTCATATATTGGTTCATTGTTTTCACTGTAAACACCTCTTCACGTTTTTCAGAAACCTTCAGTGTCTTTTCCAACTCTTGAATTTCTTCTTGCAGCGCGGAAAGGCGGATCGGGTGATGTGCTGTCCCGTTTACTCCTTTTATAGTTCCATTTACTGACATATTCAGGGTTTTTGACCGTTCCTGATTTTATTTGCAATACTTTCTATATCGCTTTCCTTGTAAAAGACTTTAGCACCTACTTTAAAATAAGGCAGGCGTCCTTTTTTACGCATATACCAGAACCACGTAGTTTCCCGGCCTAGCCTGGCCTTGGCATCATCTTCTGAAATATGCTCTCCTTCAACAGGTATTTGTTGACCTGCCTTTCGTAGTTGTCTTACTGCCTCCCGCAGATCGTCAATGATCTCCTGGGGAATCATCATAAAAGTGTTGTTATTGGATTTCATCTGTTGTTATTGAATTAATAAGTGTGTATTTGTTTTAATTTATACGAACATTGTCTGTAAATTTTTTTTGTTTTCGAAATGTTTACGGCCTGTTTACTTACTGTTTATATAGAAGTTTACTGCGCGATTGATAAATTTTATACGCTCCTTTATCTTTTCGGGCTTTCCAGGGTAAAGTTGAGCCAGCCTGCTGGTATAGTCAGCAACGGTAGTCCCGTCAAGCCAGTCAATAACAGCATCAAATTGCCACCTGAGGAGCGCATCAGGCATATTATAAAACTTGCAGTACTGCTCAAAGTAAGAAACATCCTGATCAAAGTTCTCAGGTAAGTTTTTGGGCAGGTCATCAAATAGCCTTTGCGCCCCGCTGTAAAGCATATCAAACGTCATTCCCCTATCAGCCCCAATGTAAAAAACATAAGATTCAACAGGATTACTCCTCATAGCTGCTTCTCCTAGTTGATGTTTTAAATATTCACTTAATGCAGTTAATAAAGGAGTACCATATGTCTCGTATTTGTTTCCAAGCCCCTTTACTTCGTAATTATCTCCATGCAGGTTTATCTCATGCTCAACAATAGCTCTGATTATCCTTCGCTCATGATCAATTTTATGAGTGGTATGAGTGCCTTCAATATGTATAAAATCATCGTTTATCCTGCTTTTAAATTGTGTGTTTTTACGATTATAAGTCACCATGATGTATAGCGGATGTACGGGGCCTGGGCCAAGTGATTTATTGAGAAAATGTTTAATGGTTACTTTCTTTTTCCGAGCCATACAGTGGTGATAAGCTTATTGATAAGTCAAACATAAATGAAAAGTTATTTCAAATCAAATATTTTAATAACATTTGTTTTTAACTTGTTTTATTTGAAACTGTAAACACTGTTTGCAGGTGAAAGTCATGGAGACCGGTATGTAAAATTAAAGCTCCTAAGGAGGTAGTTATTATTTTGTAGCCTTTCATTGTACTTCATTATACATTTTCGCTTGGTTCCATGACAATGTACCTTATATTCCCTTAGTTGTCTTTTTGTCCTTCCCCAATTTTTGCAAAGCGTCACATAGGTGTCACAATCTCTAAAATTGTGACACCTATATTAACTTTTTGATTTTCAGCAAATTAAGCATCACAATATGTGACACTTTGTGACACCTTTGTAGCTGTGGCATCATCTTTTCGGGCTGGCATAAAATTATGAATTGCGCCAACAGGAAATGAACCGCTGGGAAATGCCTCGCTAACCGGCCCTAAAGCCGTATCGCGGCTTGCATTTGAAGCTGGCTTGAAGCCTTCCATACGGCTGATTTCCGCCTGTAGCTGAGCGACAATATCTGATTTTTGGGGGCATGGGGAACTCCTTTTCAAAGCTTTGTGATCATAACACAAAACCAATTACTATTTTTTAGTAAAAACAAATGCAATAAAGCTAAAAATTTTAGTAAAGTAAATGCCTAATAAGTTGCTCAGCGTAAAACATAAAATGTTCCCAGTGTAAAATGTTTGACTAAATACAATTGGGTTTGTACATTTACCTTAGGCTGTTACTACTACTTTAACACGAAAGTGTAACCCACCCATTTAATATGAATACTAAAAAAGTGTTTGAAGCAAATAACGAATTGTCGGATATCCTATTGAACAAAGGACTTATAGAAATAACCTCCTTAAAAGATAAAGAGAAAGGTCTAAGAATCTTTAAGCCGGCAGTAGCCTCAAAAAAGAAAATTTATTTTGATCACGCCGACATTACTGTATTCTATGGTAATCTTTTACAAGATAGCCTATTGGAACTCTCAGAAGAACAACTCCGTCAGCTCCTTCTTTTTTGCAAGCTACCAATTACTGACTTTAGATTAGTTGACTACTCTGGTGAGTTCAGTTTTGTGCGGATGAATTCTAATATGAAAAGGGTCAGGGAAGAGGTAATCAATTACAGGAAATTTGATGTGCAAGAATCAAAGAGGAGAAAAATTGAAAACATACTAAAAGTATATGACAATATAGAAGTGTTTTAAGAGACACAGAAAATACATCAAACTACCGCTCCATAAGTAATATATGTACTCATACACCGATCTTTCAATCATTCCTGATAATGCATACAAATTTGCTCAATTCATTGAAGGTGGATGTTATGACAACATTATCTATTACGAGTTTCATCAGGAGGTGAACCCCGCTGAAATTTATAATTGTATTGAAGGCCTTGAAGAGTTTAACAACAGGTCTGGTAGTTTGCATAAAATATTTTTTGCTTATGACCTTGTAGACCAAGTGCCGCAATAATTCATGTTGCTTTAAAAATTGCTGATGAATGGTTTATAGCCAGGGACTGTGGCGCTAACTTCTATTTAGGATATGGGCCTTGCGGAATATTAGAATTGCGAAAAGCATGCGAAATCAAGGGTGTAATGAGTTTTTTATCGACCGAAAGCTTTGATAAATGGATAGAAGATAAATTTGGTAAAGCGAAGTCTCCTTTAACTTCGGGACAAAAAAAAGAAGATGCAGCCCAGTTTAAAACTATTTGCCGCAAGCTGGAACATCTCGCAGTGGATATGCAAAATCAACCTGACATATATAAGGACTTGAAGGAAGAGAATATTCGCTCTAAAATGAAAACGCCATTGAACACTATTTTTGAAGGAAGAGTATCTGCAGAGGCTAAAAACTGTAAAGGAAAAACTGATATACTTATCAAAACGAAGAATGGACTTAACGAGCATATTTTCGAATTAAAGATCTGGCGTGGCATCAAAACATTAGAAAGTGCCATTACTCAATTAAATGGATATTTGGGCTGGCATAACAATTTCTGCGGTATAATCATATTCTGTTACAGACAGGGCTTTACAAATATTCTAACAGAGATTCATAGTTATCTCTTAAAAAACTATGAGGAAATACATCGGCACAAAGAGAGTCAGTTTACCTTTCAAATGGTACATGACAAGGACAACAAAAAGAAAATCGAAATTCGGTTGGTTCTTATAAACTTAAAATGTTAAGTGCTTGCTCTTCTAGCTCGCCGACAACTTCACATTCTCCACCACCACCATCATCCCTCCAGGAGCATTGAGCCTGATACTTTTATAGTTCCCTTCTACCAAATAATCAATAAGCTTTAACCCGGAATATGCAGACTTCTCCAATAGCCGTACGCTGCCATCAGGAAGGCTTACTTCAATGGTATTGTATTCTCCGGAACTT
The DNA here is from genome assembly GCF_021389975.1 of Fulvivirga ulvae. Classification (NCBI taxonomy): domain Bacteria; kingdom Pseudomonadati; phylum Bacteroidota; class Cytophagia; order Cytophagales; family Fulvivirgaceae; genus Fulvivirga; species Fulvivirga ulvae. The sequence goes on along the minus strand of NZ_CP089981.1, from coordinate 726,518 downwards.
ATGATTTGCAATACTTTTAGCTCAACGGTCGAGAACAAATCGATTTCATTGATAATTAGCCCGGCTTTCGGGTGAGCGAAGAACTCCCTGATGATCCTGGTGAGGGAAATATTAAAATGACTTTCATAAAGGATCTTCTCTCTAAGTTCTTCGGGATAAATGCTGACATCGTTATTAAACAACGGGAGCCAACCACCATCACCAAATATCAGCAGGTTGACAGGCTCTTTGCTAAAAATGGCTTCGCTGACTAACAGTTGAAATAGGTTGAACTGTTTACTGGCTTTTTTTCTTTTTACCCCAATCTTAATAACCTCAATCAGTTCGGTCATAGAAGAACCATCGCCCCAATCATCCATCAACTCCTGCTCCATGCGAATAAGGCGCTTCATAATCTGAAAGTCCACATGGTAGAAAAGCTCTTTTTTCGTGCGTTTAAGTACCTTGCTTTTTATGCCAATGCCTTGAATATCATCCAACACCCTGATCCATACGAATTCAAGGAAATTAAACCTTCGATGAATGCCTTTGTTTTTTCTGGGGGTTATGATTAACTTTTTCGAATCCCACGTATCTATGGTACGATTATGCACGCCTGTATCCGTGACAGAAAGTATAGGCTCCGAATTGAAAAGGCGATTAAATTGAACGGCCTTTACCGTGCCTGCTATTGAGAAAACATTTTCCAGTTTTTGTAACATAAATCAAAAATACAAAAAATGTATTTTCATTTTATCTTATTTTGTATTTTGTGTAGTTTAGCGAATGAAATGACTGTATCAGTGTTTAAACGCATCCACCATACCTATAAGATGGTCATTATTACTAAGAGCTTTATGTAATGTTTCTTTTAATAAGTCAAGATTAGTACTTTATAACAGTCAATTATTTCCATTTCAGTACAAATCAGTCAATTTATAATTTCGTGTTATTGTTGGTAAATTCAGAGGTGTTCAAAAAGTTGATAAATTGTATTTTTTCTATTAGTGTCTATCGCGATAAATTGTAAGTGCTTAGTTACTAACGTAATTATGACATGAAACTCGTCGGATTATTTCACTCGGAAAGCTCTAGGTTTGCACTAATCAAATAAAACGTACAAACCATGAGCACAAAAAGAATTATTGTAATTGCCATAATTGCAACATTTGGAACATTGACTATGTCATGTAACGAAGAAGAAGTTAAACCGGCTATAAAAAACACTATTGAAGTAGCCACGGAAGGGAATGGTGGTCATGTTGAGCCACCTGTGGAAAATGGGAATTAGAAATAAAGAAAGGTTAAGTTGTATAGATTTGCCTATGCATGTAAGATAACGAAGCTAATTCATATACGGTCAATCAATTTATATCAACAATTTTGCCTGATACCATTTTGAAACCGACCACCTTATGAAATTTGTTTTACCTACGGCTACAATATTTTACCTTTTGCTAGTTGCATGTTCTGATCAGGAATCTATTGTCTCTTTTGACGATTCGAATGACCTCCAAAACCTTGAAAGAATTTATCAGGAATATGCGGAGCATTATTCTGAACCACATGTCGCGTATGACATGTTGGAAAAGTTAAGAATTCAAGCAGAGCAAGTAGGTAGTAAAGCGTATTTAGCAAAATATTATATTGGATACGGGTATTTGAAGAAGCAGAATAAGCATTTTGATGAGGCTGTCACTGCATTTTTGAATGCCCTCCATTTATATCAACAGGTTGGAGATACACTGTTTCAGGCTAAGGTATTAAATAATTTAGGAGATATTTATCGCATCACTAAATTAACCGAAGAGTCCCTGCACTATTTTAAGGAAGCAGAAACTTTGTATCTAAAAATTGGCAGGAGGGATAAGCTTGCCGGATTGTATGAGAACATAGGGCTGATTTTTCTTGATAGTAGTTCTTATGATATTGCAAACCAGTATTTTTCCACGGGTATGCAAATCAGTCTGGAGAACGAGATGGATCAATTTATCCATCAGTACTATAACTTATTTGGGGAACTATATTTTAAAAAAGAGAGCTATCAAACTGCCCGAGATAACTATTTTTCAGCACTTGACATAGTAGATGAAAACAGCCTTAGGACGGCATTCATTTACGGAAATATTGGAGAAACCTATTTAAATGAGGGGAAAATAGAAACGGCTGAAAGTTGGTTTAACAAGTCTTTAACCCTTAAAAAATCCATTGATAATGTCGATCTAAGGCCTACACTAAATTACTTGGGACAGGTGGAGCTTCAGCGGGGAAACTTTAAGAAAGCACTGAGCTACTTTGATCAAGTAGTAGACCTATCAAAAGAAGATGTAATCAATGATGAGCTAGATGTGGCTTTAGAAAATATCCAGACCGTTTATGAAAGTAGTCCGGGCATGCGAACCGATGAAGGTTTTAAGAGATCGCTATATTATTTTGGCGTAGCGCGTGAAAGTAAGAAAGTTTTGGCCGAGCTTCAGTCAAGACTTAATACCCTCTATGCCCAATATTCAGTCAAAAAGGGTTATAATGAGTATATCTATGAAAATAATCTTAGGAATGAAAAGGAGGGCAAATTCCAGTCAGTTGTAGCCGCAGTCATACTGGCTTTATCATGCTTAATTCTCCTCGCCGCTATAATAATCTATAGGAAGAATCTTAAAGTGACAGCCCAAAATTTAAAGACCGCCAAAGAAGATTTAAGGATAACAACAAAAGACTACCAGCTTTCTAAGACACAAATTGAAAGGATTAAGCAAACACTAATCGAAAGTGGATATCCCCCATACCGCAACGTTTAGATTACATTGAAAGGTTTTTCCTGATTTTATCAATTACAGCTTGGGAATCTTCAGCTTCCCGCTTATACCTTTTCATTTCGTTTTCAAAAGATGCAGACTGATCACGTAATGCCTGGATCTCAATTTTGGATTGCTGTAAAGCTTCAATAGCCTTCCCATAAGCCTCTTTAATGTCTTTCTTTGCCAACTTTTCTGATTCTTCAATAGCTTGAAGTGTTGGACTTTTTGCAACAACCTTAGGATACTTGTAAAATAGCTCGTCAGTGGAAATATCAAATATTTTCGCAAGTACAGGTACAAGTTCAGATGGCACCTTGCGTCTGCCTTTTTCATAATTGGAAATCACGTCTCTACCCAGAGATTTACCGGTTATTTCCTTGATTTTTTCACCCAATTCGGCCTGAGACCATTTATTTCTTGTACGAAAGTGATAAATTCTTTCTTCTATTGTTGTATTATTCACGACAATATATTAATTTCGAATCATTATTGTTTTTGACTACAAAAGATTCCACTTAATAACTTTTGATGTAGAGTCCTTTTTCAAATTTACAATTAAGATCATTAATTACCATGACCAATCAACCCCTTAAATTTCCGTATTTGGAAAGCAATCTTGAAACCGAATATAGTACTATTCTGGAACAAGTGCATGCACTTGTAGAGCGTTCACCGATTTGCTGGCTAGCTTATGAGCAACTTGAAGATTACTTCGCTGGTAATCAAATAACTGATGATTTGAGTTTTCACATTAACGACGGAGCTATAGACTTTGTCAAAAGTAATTGTGAAGACCCTATAGCATTTATGCTGTTTGATCAAAAGTATGTAGCCTTCGGAAACCCGATAACCATTGCGGAAGAAGAACCATCCGAAAACATGAGTGTCAGGCGCAACAGAAAGCCTATCCGTTATTCTTTAGGGTACCTTAAAGAGAAATTGTCCAGGGTTAGGCGACGCTAACAGCAATCGTGGGAATACCACTTATCATTTGGCGGCTTATGCAGTTGGAGGATTTAGTTACCTCCAAAAGTACAGGGACATTGGAAGAGCTTGCCGCGAAACTTGAAATGAATACCGAATTAACGAAAGCATATATAGAAAGCCTGGCAGAAATGAGGGAATGCAAAATTGAGTACGATGCCGGGTGCTCAAGCTTTGTCTTTGTTAGCCCTAATTGGGTTTAGGTTGACGGGTAACGGGAGGTGCAGGAAAGCGCACCTCCCAAATACCTTAACAGATTTACAGATCGCAAATGAAGGAAAGTAAGTTTTTAGAGCGCATAGAGCGCATGGACAAGCTCATTCAAAGGCGCCGGACCGGAAGAGCAGAAGACCTTGCCAGAAGGCTGGACATATCCACCAGAAGCGTATTCAATATGCTCAGGATTATGAAAGAGGACTTCAATGCCCCGATCGTATTTGACAGAGGCCTGAACACCTACAGATATAAAACCGAAGGCAGCATAGTGGCGGCCTTCGTAGCAAAAGAAAAAACATAAAACACTTTGCCTTATGTGTTTGAGTTGGGCCATCCGCGGGGAGCGGCAAGTGTCTCTCCCGGGTGCCCATTAAACTATGAAACTATGGAAAGAAAAAACAACCGATGGGAAGAATCGGCAGAACGCTATGGCCAGCTATTGGACGCCGTCAACGACCTGATCCGCCACACCAGCCAGCTGGCAAAGTCTTACGAAGACACCAACATGGGATTTGCCCACCTCATCTATGAAAAAGGCCTATACGAGATCATGAAGAAAGCCAATACCCTGCAAGACTACGAAAGAAGCTTCGAAATGATGTACTACAGCCTTAAAGGACAGGTAGAGCAACTCAAACACCTGCGAGGCGTGCTGCAAGTGATCCTGATCAAAGACCCGGTCAATATCCCGACAAACTAAAGTACATGAGGATTTTTGATTACACCCACCGGCTTAAAGGCAACTACTTTATCTATGTGAAGGATAAAGTAGTACTCATGGACACAGAATACCAGTCCCTCAGACCGTCGAGTTTTTCCTTAAGGCTGTTTTTCCGCCTAAAGCGCTGGCAGCTATATGAAATACCTCCTGGGAGTGCCCTATATCAGGATTTGTTGACAGACTATATACAACTCGTTGATAATCTAATATTTATGAATAAATCGCAGTTTAAATATGATTAAACTTATTTAAACTATAAAAATTATATCTATATTCGCCATCCCCAAAATTAAATTTATCTCAACCTTTAATTAATCATGAAACCTACGAAATTCCTGATTGCATTACTCTTTTGTGCATTATCCATAGACGTTATTGCCCAGGGCGATGCCCCGACACAAGCCCCGGAAGCGGGCTTTCAGCTTGGCAGCGACATTACCGGTGGTGCCGTAAGCGCTGTCAACCTGTTTACAGGAGAAGTCAGTTTTCCTTTAAACCTCGTATCCCTTCCCGGTCAAAACGGGATTTCCCCCAATGTCAGCATATCTTATAATTCCGCAGGTGTCAGCCGGCAAGCTGAGGTTTGGAACAGGGACGCTCCCGCCGGGGTGATTGGGTTGGGCTGGCAAATGGATTTCCCAAAAATCATTGTAGATCACAAACAAACCGGTACGCGGGAAGATGATGATTTTTACCTGATGGATGGCGGGGTCAGCCAAAAACTTGTACTGATCAGGAACGGTGCTACCCAGCATTACACTACAGAACAAAAATCAGCGACAGCCATAACTTATAACCCTGCGCTTGAAGAATGGAAAGTAATAAGCGGAGATGGCGTGATCATGACTTTCGGTAATAAAAACAGCAACCGCAATACTATCCAGTGGGTTGTAAATCATGGTAACTGGATTGGCAGCAGCACACGCAGCACTAATTCCTCATCGATGGCCTATATCTGGAACTTGTCCGAAACCCAAAACCGCCTCGGCGATAAAATGACATTCCGCTATGAAGAAGCAAATCAGTTAGCCGGTGGCAAAAAACAAACAGAGACTTCCTATCTCAGCCAGATCGCCGGGCCGACAGGCGCTAAGATCAATTTTATCTATGCCGACAAGCAGGCGGGCGAATATGTAGAACCTCATCAGGAAAAGGCCGAACCGGATGCCTACCAGGAAGTTTATCAAAAAAGATACCTGCACCATATCGATGTGATCAACCCCTATGGCTTAAAGCTGAATACCTTGGGCTTTACCTACGAGTTGCTCGGGGCAGGGCATAGCACCAAACGCTTATTAACTTCAATTAAATCCACCAACAGCTTCGGAGAAACCTCGCCCGGTATTGCGTTTGAATATGAGCGTTCAGGTGGCCTCATAGGCAAAATATCCTCTATCACCGGGGCTATGGGGGGCAAAGTCAATTACCATTATGCACCGGTTACGCTTTCACACTCGGAGCGCTTTAAGAGTATAACAGCACCCGCCGGTTATGGGGCTCCTTCGGTATGGCAGGGCAATAATTTTGTACTGGCGGGCTGGCATGAGCTGGATGCTGACGGCAAAGCCAAAAAATCCGGTGCGGCATTCAAGCTACAGGCCCACACATGGGATGGAAGATGGATCAGCCGGGATATCTTTAATATCAACAACGTAGTTTATGAATATGGAAGCTACAGGGATATCCAGGTCGTGGCTATGGGGGATTACTTTGCCTTTCTGAAAAAGACATCCAGCCAAAGCTATTCTTTTTATGCGTATCATAAAGACCCGCAGCGCCCCGGCGAATGGGTAAGCTTCGGGCAAAGCTTTGACTTAGGCGGCGGACAGCCCACCCTGATGGGAGGTGATAACTTCGTGGCCGTGGGAGAGCGTGAAGATGGTGACCTGCACATCATCACCTGGGATGGTCACGGTTGGGAGAAAAAGGTTATAGCCTATGCAGGCAATAAAGAGGTGTTTAACTACACGGCTGCCAACAACTACATTATCCGGCATAGCACCTACGGCAGCGATGATGTGGAACTATACCATGTTAATGGTAAGCGGGAGTGGACGCGCAGCAAATTTCCTGAAACTTATGAAGTGGATACACGTCCCGACGATTTGGTACGTTGGTACGCCTCCAACTCTTTTGCTGTATTGATCGGAGAAAGCTTATTTCTAAACAGCAACAAGTTTATCTTTAATTGGGACGGGAATTACAATGTCAACCAGCGAACCGACATAGACATACAGGACAATGATGCCATTATAAATATCGTAGGAAATGACCTGGTTGCCTTTAAATTTCCTCAAACGCAGATCAAGGCCTACCGCTATGACGGCGGGCAGTGGAGAAGTACTTCGGGCATGCAATATATGTATGCTGCCTTCAGCGCCCCTTCCTACGGTGAGGATATCATTCTTTATACTGATAAGGATAGCGGTATTGGAAAGCGCAATATTTATAACCCCAACACGAGTACCTGGAGTGGAAGTGTAAATTTAAGCAGTAGTGGCTACCAGCAAATGGCCGGGCCTGATGGTCTGTTTTATAACAACTATAAATTTTACAAACGTAAGGTTGATGGCACCGTATCGCAGCTGGCAACAACTTCTAATACCACTTTGCGTGGCAAGCCCCATTACGGCATCGGCATGGAGCCTTTCGCCATCTACACGTCAGGAAGTGACAGCTATATCCAAAAGTTTGATAATGGCGAAGATGCAGGATTGATCACACTAACAGGCCGGAAAATAGACGGCCCTCCCTGCGATGGCTTTAACCTGCTTTCCCGCCAATATGTTAACGGACAGATCATTGCTTCATATAACGGCAGTTGTCCTGACCGGGCAACGAACCTGCAACTTAGCTACCTGGCAGATGGTGAGGTTTCAGGGCAGATTACGCGACAGGTGGTCAGCAAAGTAGAGGTCAATGACGGGTACCAATCAAGATATACAGCCTTTAGCTATACCACTAACACGGCCAAGGCGGATGTGAGCGGTATAACCGCGCAGTTTAATAAGGCAAGGGTTATTCCGGGAAGTAGTAGCGCTTCATCCACGCCATACGGTTATACGGACACGTATTTCTTTAATGGGTTAAGCTCTGAGGAAAGCAGCCTTCCGTTTCCGGATGAACAGGCCAACCCCGGTTTTAATTTAGGCACATTGATGGGGACGGCTTATGCTGCTTACGGCTATGATAAGGAAGGTAATAACGTTTCGGTCAGCAAAACCACCTATAAAGGATTTTTATACCTTAATTATAATGAGGCCGGAGGCTTGCAATACCAGTCACGTTATATCAGGCCTGTTCATCAATATAGCAAGGTAGATGGCCTGAGTACCGAAACCCGCTACACTTACAATACTGAAGGGCAGAAAGCCACGATGGTGGCTGAAAACTATAACAGCTCCGGCAGTAAAGATGTCATCACCACATCCAGTAAATACTGGTGGGAGGCTTATGATCCTAACCTCACAGGTACATTCCTGGGGCCGGTAGTGCAGACCAGTGAAAAAGTGAACAACACGACAATTGCCAGCACGGCGACCCGCTGGAAATCCCATACCGGAAAAACTACTGCCCCGATGCCTTACCGCAGCTATACATGGAAAGGTACCGGCTTACCGGATTTCAGTGCCTGGAATGGTGATCCGTCAACGTCTGACTGGCTCATCACAACCAACATCACCGAAAGGGACCGGGACTTTAATATTGTCAGCACCAAAGATATGGATGATCGCTACACCACCAATGTCTATGACCATTATGGTGTTCAGGTTGCTACTGTTTATAATGCAGCCCCCGCAGAAGTGCTTTGTGCTGATTTTGATGATCATGACCTGATCAACAGTTCGGGAAGCTGGACGGGCACGTCTCACTGGCAATTTGACAATGGGACAATGAAATTTGATAACGCCTCCCAGAGCGCCAACCTTTACAGCAATAAAGCTGTCAGCACCTCTAAAAATCAGATTGCGGAGTTTGATTACAAGCTGGTCCACGGCACTGGCTACCTGGCCTATCATTTTGGAAAGCAATCGGCGGCACATGCCCCTCAAAACTCAGGCTACACGGTGCGCATCTACAGCGATGCCATTAAGGTCTATTACACCGGAACCCTGCTTGAAAGCTACACCTTTGCCAATGATAAGAGATGGCACCACCTTACTGTACGAAAGGGTGGTAAGATTAAGGTGATGCTGGATGGGGTGAAAATCATAGAAACCCTTGCTTCTTATGCTTATGGAACGTACGACGGGATATATGCCACCTCCGGCAAAATGTATACGGATAATTTCAGGCTCTACCCCGAAGATGCTTATGCTACCAGTACTTCGTTTGACAAAGACCATCTCTATGCTACCGCCTCCATCAGCAGTGAAGGGCTGATAACGCGGAAACTATATAATAGCCTTGGCTATGCGGTGGCTTCCATAGGCATTGACGGTACACCTTTTTCAACCTCTGCCGGGTATAACGGCTACCGCGAAACAGGGAGCTTCAATACCGCAGACCCACCCAGTGCGCATACCACCACCATAAAGGCCAAAGATGGGATTTATGAAGATTTTGCAACAGATAATCCGCACTGGAAATATCAGGAGAATAGCAATGGGGCAACGCCTGTATTTAAATTTGAAAATGGTGAACTGCACGTAACCAGTAGCGGTGGTGCAACCAATGGACAGGCCGATATCTATTATCTGGATATGTCAGGAGAGCTAACGGGCAATGTAGGTGTTGAATTTGATGTGCGTATGATCCAGCCCGGCAATAACCATGCTTTGGGGCTGGCCATGGGCGGCGATGGATGGGACTTGCGCAATGGAAGTGCTGAAAATGCCGTATGGCTCGATTTCTCCGCTAACAAGTTGCAAACCCATAATGGCCAGTGGAGCACTATAAAAACAAACCTGGAAGCAGGCACCACTTACCGCATCAAGGTCGTGGTCAATACGGAAAGGGGCACGGCTGATTATTTTGTGGACGGGAGGCTTTATCTCAACGACCTGCCCTTAAGGGCTAACACCAGCGGTATTCAAAAGGTTGGCTTTCTCCATTACAGCTATGGAAGCGCCAGTGCATATGCCGTCGATAATGTGGTCGTCTATGCTGATCCTATAGAAAGCACTACCTACCTGGATGCTGCGGGTAAGGTATTGCAGCAGCAGGGCAAGGAAAGTGACACCACTTTATTGGTCAGCCAGCAGCTTTATGATGCGCTCGGACGGGGCGATGTCACGGCAAAACTTACGCGGGTAGCAGGGGATTTCGGTTATCGTCAGAATTTTATCACAAACTATAACCGCGGTAACGGCTACATGTATGGTGAGGTAAGGGACCTGAACAATGACGGTTATTACCCTTACAGTGCTACCCGGTATGAAACTTCACCGTTAGGCAGGGTTTTAGAACAAAGCAGCCCCGGCACTACTTATAAGTTGGGGTCGGGTAAAAACGGAAGTATTGAATATCTCACCACTTCGGATATTGATCTGGGCTACGCCGGGGGTAAATACAGCGTGGTAAAAACCATTTCTCCTGATGGTAGCGAGCAGATTACCATGAGGGATCTGGCAGGCAATGTAATTTTGGAAAAAGCCGGCCCGGTTACCGGTACGGACCAGGAGCCCCATTATACAAATAAAACCGTAACGAGCGGGCAAAGCCATGCGTTTTCAGTTCCCTTCAGCAGTGAGGTAAGCTATGACTATGCAGATGTGGAGACGTATAAGACGCGGGTAAAAATAGGCACCACACCGGGCGCCGGGGATATTGTGGATGGAGAAGTTAACGTCTCCGGCACATTTCAGGCGCAGGCCGATAAGACCTATTACGCAACGGTAGTTTTTGAACTGCCGGAACCGACCTTATATTATGATCTCGATTGCACCACGATTATCGAATATGATCCGAAGTACTGCTTTGATGAGAACAATTGCCGGATATTATGCGTCCCGGATATTGTCTATTACGATTATGATTGCAGCACGCCGATAGACTATGATCCTGATTATTGTTTCAATGCGCAGAATTGCCGGATCAGTTGCGGGCCTACACCGGTCAGGTATTACGATTATGATTGCCGTACGCCTATTGCCTATAATCCTGACTACTGTTTCAATAACAAGTATTGCCGTATTATGTGCCCTGCGCCCTCGGTGGCCGATGCCCGGGCAAGGCAGCTCAACAATAAATCATACCTGAAACTGACATACGCTGATGGTAAAGTTTGGGTGGATGGCCATACGATCTATGCCACGACTACTTATAAGTATGACACTTATGGTCACCTGGTTAAGGTCTATCCGCCCAACTTCCACAACCCGCCGAATAATGAGGTGGACAGGAATGCTTATATCAAGACATATGCTTATGACTTCTTAGGCCGGGTGAAACAGCAAAACGGCCCGGATCAGGGAACTACAAAGTCTGTTTATAATGAGAATACAGGCCGTCTGGTCTTTTCTAAGGATGGCAATGGTACGATCAGCTATTTAAAATATGACCGGGAAGGCCGTGTGATTGAAAGCGGTATCTATACAGGGACATGGAATGAAAGCACTCTTCAAAGCCTGGCCAATGGCGCTGGCCCGGCGGCTTCCGACACGAAAGCAAGGCAGCATCATACCTATGAATCCGCTTTGGGCGATGATATTTTCCACCGGGGGGAGCTGGTCAGGACAACAACCTATTACGAGGGTAACAATGATGTCGTAAACGAGTATTTCACGTATGACCGGTATGGCATGAAAACCAAAGGGCTGCGGGTAAGTGACTACAGTGAAGAAACGGTAACGCTCAGCTATGCGAGGAATAATGTCGGTTCCCTGATTGAAGAAGTGGTGCCCGGTTTGGGTACACTTACTTATGGTTATGACAGGTTGGGCAGGCTGATTGCCATTGGTGAAACCGGTGCGCCTGAAGCCTACGCTTCTTATACCTACGGGCTGAATGGCGGGCTGAGCCAGGAGAAGCTGAACAACAACAGCTTTGTCCGTAATTTCAAGTATGACGGCACAGGTAAGCTGGTACAGATTGATGATCCGTATTTCAGGGAGGATATCAGCTATAGTAATGGCTATGGCGGAGACACTTATCATTCCGGACTGATAGCCCGAACGACCTATAACTATAAGGACATCACTACCCTGGACGGGGCACCTGCCACCTATCATTATGCGTACCGCTATGACAAGCTCGGCAGGCTTGTGGTGAGTGACAACAGTGCGGATAATAATTGGGACATCGGGGTCGGGAGCCCCACCGGCTATGATCCTAACGGCAATATCCTGAGTATAAAGAAAGGCAGTACACAGCAACATTACAGCTATTATAATAACACCAACCGCGTAAGCCGCATTTCCGGCAGTACGGACCAGTTCAGCTATGATGCCAATGGTAATATTACCAGCTCTCAGACCAAACAATTAAGCGACATAACTTATGACAGCTATTTCAATAAGCCTTTAAGCACGGTTTATGAGGGTGGTGTGGCGCGATACCGCTACAGGGCGGATGGTGAGCGCGTGATGAAGACCACGGTCCCTGCTGATGGCAGTGATACACATTATACCCTGTATGTCAGGGGCATGAATGATTACCCAATGATCGAGAAGGAGCGGATTGATGCAGGGGACTGGCATACGAAGTATTTTGTTTACGGGCTTACGGGGCTGATCGCTTCTAAAACGGTAACGGCTTATGCCAACGCGGGCTTCGCGCCGAGTACCGCTACTTTTGAAACGGATAAACGGGCAGATGAAGAACAAGAGTTTGGTGAGTCTTACCGCCAGGCACCTATCGTCAATGCCAGCCTTTTCAATGCCACGAAAGCAAAGGATGCATCTTATGCCCTGAAGCTTACCGGGGAAGCGGGTAAGAAAGTCGGGGTAACGAAGATGCTCCAGCTCTATCATGGTGATACGGTAAAGATGACTGTATCGGCCAAGTACCTGAAGGCTCCTGAAAACAACAAAAGTTTTGTACCTGCGGCATTGGCGGCGGAGCTGGTGCAATCGCTTGGCATCCCTGCCGGGGCGGAAGGTAATTTGTTTCAGGCGGCTTTTGAAAATGCGCTTTCCATCGGGGCAGCAGGGCTACAGGCGGATGAGAAGGGTGTGCCTCAGGCGTTTCTGAATTACATCTTTTTTGATAAGCATATGAACCCGGTAAGCTATGGCTATAAACCGATTACCGAAGCGGCTTATGAGGATGGCACCGGTCGCAAACATGAGGTTATAGAGCTGGAGATGATGGCCGACCGTGAGGGGTTTGCGGTGGTCTATGTGAGCAATGAAAGCCGCGAGTATAGCGAGGTGTATTTTGATGATTTTTCGGTGCAGCAGGTTTCCGTACCGCAGGTGAAGTTTTATAGCAGAGATCACCTGGGCTCTACGCGGGTGGTGGTCACGGCAAGTGGTACAGTGGATGCTCGCTATGATTATGATGTGCTTGGCAATATTGTAAGGCAGGAAGAAGGGTTTATTCCCAATGTTTACCGTTATACCGGCCAGGAATATGATGCGGAAACGGGCCTGCATAATTACAGGGCAAGGTTTTACGACAGTGACCTGGGCAGGTTTTATGCTGTAGACCCGCAGGGGCAGTTCCATAGCCCTTATACGGGCATAGCAAACAACCCGGCCAATTTTACTGACCCGTCAGGGGAAATCGTCCCCTTAATTGCGATTGGTATTGGGGCGGTCATTGGCGGTGCTATCAATGTAGCAATACACTGGAACAAGATAGACAGCTTCGGTGATGGTATGGTGGCCTTTGGTATCGGTGCCGTGGCCGGGGCAGTAGGTGCTGCCACCGGGGGAGCGGCTTTTACGGCCATGGGTGGTGCAGCGGCAGGAGCCGGAGGCTTTATAGCAGGGTCTATCGGGGGTATGGCAGGGTCGGCTGCGTCTATGCCAATACAAAGTGTGGGCAATTCCTTGTATTTCGGTGATCCTTATTTGACAGCTAAAGACTATGCTATTGGTATTGTAGCCGGTGGGCTTATTGGAGGGAATTTCCAGGGAATTGCTGCACTGCGAAACGGTAGAAATTTCTGGACGGGTGCGTTTGGCTCTCCAAGCCCTGTAGTAGCACCTAGCGTACCTACTATTGCCAGACCTGAAATTCCTGATACCGAGCTTTTGCCTATGCCACTGAGCGAGGTGAAAAAAGCGCCATTGGCCAGCTCAGCACCAAAAGCGGCGCTGCCGAAAGATCCGCTCGGGGCAAATGGAATGAAGATTGGCGGTGGTGATTTCCTCGAAAATACTATATATTTGGATGAGGTTGTTATTTCAGCTAAACCAAGCACTTCAACCTGGAATCAGTTCCAAAAGATGACAGCAGGACAATTCGTATCAAGAGCTGAAGCTGCAACAGCATGGAATGTATATAAACAGGCCAATGGTATTGTAACAGGAACTACGCGAAGCATGGCTCAGAGGAGTGCTTTTTTGAAAGAGGCTGGTGCTTCTGGGAAATATCCATCATGGATGAAACCTTGGTTAAATGGTGGTAAAGTTCCCCCAGGCTACCACGTAGATCATTATAAAGCCCTATTTGATGGAGGCCTGGATATTCCTGCGAATATGCGTTTAAAGGATATTACAACTCATATAACTAGACATAGATATTATAGACCGTAATAGGAAACCAGTATGAAAACAAGAAAAATAATAGTGCCAATTGACCTAGAGAAACCTGAAAAAAAGATCAGTGATTTTCTTTATCCAAAATTATCAAATGAAGGGGCTAAGTTCTTTCAGGTAAGTAAAGAGAAAGAATGGAGATATGGTTTGGTAATATTAAAAGGAGGTGGAATAACGGAAAATGATCTGTTTGCAAGAATTGTTGATGCCAAAATAAAAATTGAATCAGTAGATGGACTCCTAAATACCCTGAAGGCTTATCTGGAAAAAATAAAAGAATTTTCAATTGGAAATATTGTATGTATTGAAAGTTCAAATAATGACGCCGGTTTTAAACTAACGAAATATGCCAACAGACCCAGTGTAAAAAGAAATAGTAATTTACCCTAGTTTAGATGGATAAGTACTTCCCTCATCTGGTCTTATGTTTAAGCGCAGCGATCCTAAGATCTAAAATGAAAACAGGGCGTCCGCCCCTGACACTTGTGAGTAGTGATTTTAATGGATTGCTTTTAGAACTTGAAAAATAAACTTTGATAAGCGGCCTTCGGCAAAGCGGAGGCCGTTATACAGACACATATACACGACCCTAAGAATTTGACTTGGTGGTCAAGCGGTGCTCATAGAAGTGCAGCAGATGCATATAACAATGCATGGTCTGAGTTCTTTAGAGCAACTCCAAATGCTACTCGTCAGCAGATTGAAAGTTTTGGAAGTTCATTAATGAAAAGTTACGGATTTTAGGTATGAAAAAATTTTATAGTTTTCAGTGGGCTCAAAAAAGAGGCGAAATCCTTGTTGAAGCACTGAAAGAATATGATGAAAAGGCTCTTATGCATGGTAATTTAGTTTTAGAGACCCCTTTTTGGGTGAAGGTCAGTGAAGGAAAAAAGCTCTATGATATAGCACACCTACAAGACCCTTTTAATTTTGCTGTTTCGGAACGAGTGTACAACTTATTGAAGGAAGCAGGACTTACAGGATGGAGCAGTTACGAAATAGCTATTGAAGGGAGAAGCGAAAAGTATTATGGTTTTCAAGTAACAGGCAAGTGTGGTAAGCTCGATGTGCCTAAAGAAGAAGGGTTTTACACAGGATATAAATTTGATTATGATACTTGGGACGGTTCAGACTTCTTCTCACCCGAAGACACTTTACTTATATTTTGCACGGAAAGAGTAAAGACGTTTTTTAAAGTAAATGAAGTAACCAATACTGAATTAACTGACATTAGTGTCGTTAAAGCCTACTCGGTTGGCACTATTTAAGCAGCATATTACTTTTTTAAGAAAGCTGCTGTTTCAGATTAGACTTTAGCAGGAAAATAGACAGCGTTTTCTTTTGGTCATCCTAGCTGCTGCGTTTTATTAACAGATTAAGAAGCTCGTTATCCGCAATGCAGATTGAACTGCAACCCAAAGGTTATGTCTAACTTTTGGGTACAGTTCAGCAATCGGGCTTTTGTTTTATAGAACATCTTGCGGCCTCACGCGGTCAAATAAAACGTACCTACTATTGCCAGCTCCGAAATTCCTGACACGGATCTTTCACCATGCAGAGGGCTTGCTTAAAAGATACGGGCTTGAACATTTACCATATGTTCCATACTAAGTTAATATGATATGAATAATAATATTTCTTTAAAAGGAGAAGATATAAAACTAGATATTGGATCACAATATTATGTAATTGATGCTCTTTATCTAAACGAGTTAAAAGAAGGTATTGATAACCTCCAAAGAGATATTTTAGATGAAGAAATTGAATCAAAAATATTTCCATATACAGAAGCTCCATTTGCTAAAGTAATTCCTAGTAAAGACTCGTTTCAAGTTCGGAGTATTAAGAAAGCGGATCGTGAAGAACTACCATCTGAAGAAAGGTATTATTTCTCATGTGATACAGAGTTAATACTTTTTATTAAGGAATCTCAGCTAGAACCATTTATCAAAAAGTACAACTATGATGATCTAGTGGATTCGCTAACCGAAGAGATTAACTCAGAACACTGGAAACAAATCACGGAAGGTATACTCCAAAATGATATTGGTTTAATTCTCTCCCCAGGAATAGATTCTGGATTCGAGTTTGAGGGAAGTGGGTTTTACAAAATCACTTCATAGTTGATGTTAATGGAAAGTCTACTTAAACCTAACACGAAACCGAGGTAGCGAGCGCTTTTACCCGGCAAGAAACTGAACTTGATCATAATTTAATTGAAGAGTTAAAAGGTAAGATTTCCTTTCCTTTTGACTTTGAATTAAAGAACGAAAAGCTATCAATTCCAATATGATTTTGGTATGCAAAACTTAAAGATTTAGGCTGGACATTTTAAATTAATTTGACAAACCATGGAAAAAGAAATAGATAAATTCGCTTCTCATGCGATCAATCACCATAAGTACACTGAGGAAGGTGATTGGAAAAAAGGTAATGCCGAAATAAAAAAAATTAACAAAGTCTATAATATTATAAAGGGCGGAGGGACTGAAGCAAAAAAGGAGTTATTAAAACTAATTCATTCAGATAAAACCGAAGTTGCCGCACTTGCGGCGACATATAGCATGACTTTCAGCCCGGAAGAATGCATTGCCGTTCTTAAAGACTTGTCACAAAAGAATTTACCTCATGTTAGTTTTGCATCAAAACAGGCAATAGAAAATTGGAATAATAATGAATGGTACATTGATTAAAATTATTACAATGAATTCTTATAAGCACTGAAGTCACATTGAAATTGTAAAAGCGCCTAGCTTGGAAACATGAATATTGAAAAGTTTGCCTCTGGTTTCAGCTTTAAAAAATCTTGTACTCTCTTATTCAACCACGCAAACCTTTTACAAATTGGTGGAGAGGATATCAATAAGCTTAAGAGATATGAAACAGTATTTAATTGAAATTAAGAAGTTGTTACAACACAAGGAAAATGTAACCACTCATGAGGGATTAGTTTCTGAGATAGTCATGAATAATCCGGCTAATAGCGACGAAACTCTTACATGTCAAAAGTCTCTGAAAATAGAAATTCCAGAAGATTATAAACATTTTCTTAACGAATTTAATGGAGGTATAATTTTTAAAGTGGAAGATTTCGCTGGCTACAGGTTTTTAGGAACCAACGAGATGTTAAGCGAAAATCGTTTTCAAAGGGAAAATTTTGGGGAAGATTGGGCCGATGATGTTCTTCTATTTGGCGTGTGTTTGGGCGACAATGAATATTTAGGTTTTAGAGTGGAAAAGAAATCCTATAAAATACTGCACTGTATCATGGAATTGTATCCAGATGAATGGCAAATAATCGATACTAATTTTGATCATTTTTTAGCTAAACTAATCAGGGAAAGAGGACAAAAGTATTGGTTAGAAAATCACGATTGATGTATTTCTCTATTTAATTGAAGAGTTAAAAGGTAAGATTTCCTTGCCTTTTGACTTTGAATTAAAGAACGTGAAGGAAAGCGCCAATGGGATAATTGTGAATAACAATTTAAACGAATTAAAAATACGGTATCCCTGTAGGTTTTTAAACATAGAGAAAAATGACTATAAAAGATTTCTTTTCATTTAACAGTAAACTTGTTTCATCAACAATACAAGTTAGTGCAGTCAGCTTAAAGGATTTTTCGCCTATTGACCCGGATAAGACATATCCGTATGATGAGAATAGATTAATACAAGGAGACTATACAGACATTTCATTCCCTGTTCTGTTTAAGCAGGAATATGGAAAAAAGCTGCAGGATATGCTGGATACCGGCTGGACAAGTTTGCATCTTGTATCCGATAAGATGACAGCCGTTTTGTAAGACTTCCCTTCTTTAGTACGGGTTTAAATTTAATTTTTTTCTCAAACAGCCCGACACAAAATTATTGAAGCTTACGAACAAGTAAAGGCTAAAATGAACGACTCCTTACAGTCGTCGGCCTTGACTGGTACTTCACTTTCAATGAGTAGTTTGTTTTGTGCTTTTAATGGTTCGAAGTTTTTCCTTGGGTTAAACTATGATCTACCAGTGGCAAGTATATCTGAGCCAGAGCAAACAAAAAACGAACCCCTCAAATCTGAATAGCCGCTATCGCCCATCTGGAGTATTATAATATCGGTCTTTCTATATTAACGCTTCTAAAAGGTGTATATTAGCAGGTAGTCCGTGACCATGTTATCTCAAAAAACACTTATTCCATGAAACTATATATTAAATATATGGTGAGCCTCAGATGCAAAATGATGGTTAAGCAGGAGCTGGAAAAACTGGGCTTACACTATGTGTCTTTAGATCTGGGTGTGGTAGAGGTGTTGGAAAACATCTCTGATGAACAGCGTGAAAAACTGAAAATAAACCTGAAGAAATCCGGACTGGAACTACTAGATGATAAAAAAAGCATTCTGATCGAGAAAACAAAGAGCATTATCGTTGAAATGATCCACTACTCGGATGAATTGCCAAAGATTAATTATTCAGATTTTATTGCTGAGAAACTCAACTATGACTATACCTACTTGTCCAACATATTTTCAGAGGTAAAAGGCATTACCATTCAGCAATACATCATAGCTAATAAAATAGAAAAGGTAAAAGAACTACTATTATACGATGAATTAACACTCACAGAAATCTCCTATCGGCTCCACTACAGCAGTGTAGCACACCTGTCCAACCAGTTTAAAAAGGTGACCGGTCTGTCACCGTCTTATTTCAAAAAGCTTGGCAAAAAGCGAAAAAGTAATCTTGAAAACCTGTAAGATATGCAACATCCATGTAGTTGAATGTAACGCATTAGCGGTTTGTTATATCCACCTTTACAACTATCAGGCCAACTAAAACACAAGGAGGGATATAATGAACGACTTATGATGACAATAGCAATTATTACCTATATAGGATAGATGCAAGTGCGCAAGGCTCGACAGATGACGCGAGATTAGAAAGAACAACCATGGATACCCGGGGTAGATTTCAATTTGGGTTGAAGGCAGGGATCAATTACTCTAATGTTTATGATACCAAAGGGGAGAAGTTTGTAGCAGATCCTAAATTCGGTATTGCTATGGGGGTTTTCTTAGCTATTCCTGTTGGAGAGACAATAGGAATACAACCGGAGGTGCAATTTTCTCAAAAAGGGTTTAAAGCGACAGGGATGATACTGGGAGCAAGCACCTTATGAATTTAAAAGAACGCCCAGCTACTTGGATGTACCTCTGTTTGTTACTTTGAAGCCCGCGGAGTTCCTGACGCTAATGGCGGGTCCGCAATATTCTTACCTTATTAAACAAAAAGATGAATTTACCAATGCTTTTACAACTGTAGAACAGGAACAGGAATTTGAAAATGACGATGTGCGAAAAAGTACGTTAGGATTAGCTGCCGGATTAGATTTGAACTTTGAACATGCCGTAGTCAGTGGCAGAGTAGCGTGGGATATTCAGAAAAATAATACAAACGGATCATCCACCACACCGGAGTACAAGAATGTATGGTTTCAGCTAGCGTTGGGCTATAAATTGTAGATTAAGAGAGGGGCTAAAAAGCATGGCAAGGTAACATAGTTCCTCTTGACATTCACTTCTTTAATCAAAAATTCTTTGAACACCTCAAACCAACAAATGCTATGTGTAAACCTGTGAAATTCTCCACATTTAAATCAAATAAGGACGCTCCAAATTACCTTGAAATCAATGATTTGAAGAAACACATAAAGCTGGTAACGAATAAAAACATTCGTTACCAGCAAAAGATAACACGACAAAAACAGGAATTAATTGAAATGGCCGAGATTAATACCCGGTTCCTGCTAATAATCGGTCATGATTTAAGAAATCCATTGAGCGCTGTAATGGCAGTGCTTAAGTTACTACGCGATTCCAATCCAAGTGATACTAAAGAGTATATCGATATTGCTTCAAATTCGGCAGCTCGAGCTATTCACCTTTCTAATAGTCTTGTGGCCTGGGCCACGTCTCAGTACGAAGGAGATAGGTTACAGATGACAGAAATTAATCTGCATGACCTGCTTACCGATGAGGTAGCGAATTCCTTTGTAAGTGCCAAACAGAAGCAAATATCATTGGTATATGAGGGTACTTCCCCCGGGTGTGTAGTGGCTGATGAAGAAATGATCAAAACCGTACTCAGAAACTTGATCAGTAATGCGATAAAATATACGCCTTTGGGTGGTAGAGTTACAGTATTAGCATCCAGAACCAAACGCATGGTTAAAATCTCGGTGAAAGATACAGGCGTTGGTGTAACCCCTGAGATGCGCAAAAAACTAATGAGAAAAGATTCGTTTTTTTCAACTCCCGGGACTATGAATGAAAAAGGAACGGGTTTAGGGCTGTTAATATGCAAGGATTTTGTTGAATTACATGGCGGAAAACTATCTGGAAGTAGTAAAGCAAAGCGAGGCAGTACATTTCATTTTACATTGCCACTTAGCTTGAAATAACGCAGTGGCTTTATCCAGCAAGCTATGCTACAGGTTAGTTACAGACATATTTCTTGAGTTGCCGATTGATAAGTGGGATATATGTAACATTCACCTTTTAATGTGTAATGTATTCATCTATCACTATCACGACCTTTACATTACAATTTTATATAAACCAAAAAGAAGATGGATAATACCGATAAAAAACCAACCAATCAAAATGTGACGGAATTCAAAATAACTGGAAACTGGGATAAGCAAGCACAGGTTCTTAAGCAGAAATTTCCTCAGCTAACAGATCAGGATCTGAAATTTGAACCCGGCAAAGAAAAAGACCTGCTCAAAAGAGTAGAGTCCAAGCTCCATAAAAACCGTGAGGAGGTGATTAACATCATCAAAAAAGGACAACCTGAAAAGGCAGGATTATAGACTTTTAAATGAAAAACGCGATTATTTAACAGATAACACGGGATACATTTAAAATCGAAGGGGGCAGCTTGGGACCAATGTCCTGTTCTGCTCCTTTTTTACTATTTAATACCTCATTCAAAAATGGAAAGTGTTGAACAAAAAAAATCGCAGGTCTTCATTGTCGTGGAAATAATAGAATATGTACCTAACTCGGTGGTGATCAAAACGATCATAAAAAAAACTACAGGTAATGTGAGTGCCGTTTCATTTGACTCGGGTGAAGCACTAACAGAAAAAACATCGCCTTTTGATACGTTTATTCAGGTAATAGATGGAAAGGCAGAAATTGTAATAGATGGCAAAACGAATGTTCTGGAAACCGGGCAATCCATTATAATACCCGCTCATATGTGCAATACAATAAAAGCCAATGTGAGGTTTAAGATGATCTCAACCATAATAAAGAGTGGATATGAAGAGATTGTATGAAACACACACTGTAAATAAATAAAACCATGGAAAATGTAAATGAAAACAAGTACAAAGAAGGGGACATAGTGTATGAAAAAACAAACCCTGATGTGAAGTTGGTAGTGAGACGCTACTTAAACAGGATCTATTACTGCAAATTTCAGGATGATGCCGGACGAAAAGAGTTAGCCCTTTATGAGAGAGAAATAGGTGCCAGCCCTGCTATCGCAAACCCTGACTATTAAATCTGTTTGAGCATCAGTCAGAACGCATATCTATTTTCCAAATTGTAAAACGATACCCTATGAAAATTGCCTATATAAGCACCTATTCTCCACGAGAGTGTGGGATAGGTACTTTTACTACAAACCTGGTAAATGCTATGGCTTCTGACAAATCTGTAGAAAGCTTAGTAGTTGCACTTAATGACTATGATCAGGGCTATGCATATACGGGAGAAGTAAAACTCATCATTAATCAGGAGCACCAGGCCGACTATCTGGAAGCCGCCAATTACATTAACCTCAGCGGGGCGGACCTTTGTATTCTTGAACATGAGTTTGGTATTTATGGGGGGCAAAGTGGTATATATATACTTCCGTTGCTACACCGGTTAAACATTCCGGTAATCACCACATTACATACTGTTTTAAAGGCGCCTTCATACAGCGAAAAGGCAGTGATGAAGGAAATATGTAAGATGTCTGACAGGCTTGTAGTGATGACCCATAAAGCTATGAGGCTCCTTCTCAACGTTTACGATGTGCCACAAAAAAATATAGAACTTATAGAACACGGAGTTCCTGATATTCACTTTGATCGCAGTCAGTCAAGAAAAGAGCTTAAACTTGAGCGAAGGAAAGTGCTCCTTACCTTTGGTTTTATTGGGCGCAACAAAGGCATTGAGACGGTAATAAGAGCGCTGCCAGAGGTTATTAAGGAATATCCCGATGTGTTATACATGGTGCTCGGCAAAACACATCCCAATGTTATCAGACAATCCGGAGAAGAATATCGTAATTCACTCCAGCTTCAGGTCAAAAACCTTGGACTCAATAAGCATGTTGTTTTTCTCAATGAGTTTATTGATGAGCAAGAATTGTTCAAGTATTTATCCGCATGCGATATCTATATAACCCCCTATACCCATGAGGCACAAATAACAAGCGGCACACTTACTTATGCTATGGGTTCCGGGTGCGCCGTACTATCAACACCGTATTGGCATGCGGCGGAGCTATTGGCTAATGCGCCTGATCAGCTCTTTGACTTTCATGATTCCGAAGCTTTATCAGCCATTCTAATGAGGCTACTTGAAAAACCGGCACTGTTAAAACAAATCCAGGCAACCGCCTCTGAGTATGGCAAGAGCATCACATGGCCCAAAATCGCGGATAAGTATAAGGCCCTGGCCAGCCATGTTCTGGCGCAACCAGGTGAGTTGGCCATTAAAAAAGAAACGGTCATTGACCTGCTTCTGCTACCTCCGTTTTCGCTGGCACATATCAGGCGCCTTACCGATGATACCGGTGTTATTCAGCATGCAAAATTTGGTATCCCTAACCTTAAGGAGGGCTATTGTATAGATGATAATGCCAGGGCCCTGTTGATGGTATTAATTGCATATAAGCAAAATAAGGATGCATTATCGCTGGAGTTGTCCCCTATATATTTGAGCTATATCCATTATATGCAAAACCAAGATGGGACTTTTCGTAATTTCCTTAGCTTCAGCAGAAATTTTCTTGACGATGTTGGCTCGGAAGATTCTTTTGGGAGAACGATATGGGCGTTAGGGTATTTAATTGGTAATGCCCCTAATGATGCTTATTGCCAAACCGGCAAGCTGATGTTTTTTGAGGCGGCATCTAATTTTGAAAAAATAAAATCGATTCGTGGCATTGCAAATACCATTATTGGGATTAGTTATTACTTAAAAAGTAACCCGGGAGATGCTAAAATGCTGGAAGTTTTCAGCAATCTTTCCAATAAACTCGTGCGGCATTATGAAGATAACCATACAGCGCACTGGTTCTGGTTTGAGTCTTTGCTGGCTTATGATAATGGAATATTGTCCCTTGCAATGCTTCATGCAGCAGAAATTCTCGGTGAAGATAAAATAACCCAGATAGCACTCGACTCGATGGACTTCCTCACCCGGACTACCATGAAAGAGGGGTATCTTTCAGTTATTGGAAATAAGGAATGGTATGAGAAAGATGGTACCCGATCTACTTTTGCTCAACAGCCCGTTGATGCCATGGCCATGATCCTGATGTATCATCAGGCTTTCCATCTTACACGCGACAAGGAGTATCTGAATAAATTATTCTCTTCTTTCATGTGGTTTTTAGGAGAAAACGACCTTCGTATGACGCTGTATGATTTTGACACTAAAGGCTGTTGCGACGGTTTTGAAGATTATGGGGTCAACAGAAATCAGGGAGCAGAGAGCTCGCTGGCCTATCTTATATCTCATCTGGCCGTATTGCAGGCACATGAGGAGTTTTATAATCCGGTAGAGATTACTCACAGCAATGGCTTGTTTAAAAATGACAAGAGGAAGGCACAAAATTCAGGAATGAAATTATAACGGGAATTAGTTATTGAAAGCAGCCATATTATCATCCATCGCCTGGCGAACACCACCTGAAGGTTACGGTCCCTGGGAGCAAGTTGCTTCCAATATTGCCGAAGGGCTGGTGGCCCTTGGTGTAGATGTAACACTTTTTGCCACGGCAAATTCTATAACTGAGGGTAAGCTGGCCTCAATTTGCCCTATGCCATACGAGGAAAATAATAATATTGACCCTAAAGTATGGGAGTGTCTGCACATCAGTCATCTTATGGAGCAGGCATCTCAGTTTGATATCATTCACAATCATTTTGATTTTCTGCCGCTTACCTATTCCCGGCTGATTGACACTCCGATGATTACCACTATTCATGGTTTTTCTTCTCCGGGTATTATGCCAGTATATAAAAAGTATAACAACTCCAGTGCCTATATCTCAATCTCTGATACTGACCGGCACTCAGAGCTTAGCTATCTGCGTACTATATATCATGGCATAGACCCCAAGCATTTTTCTTTTAATGAAATTAAAGACGACTATCTACTTTTCTTTGGAAGAATACACCCCCACAAGGGCACCCATATAGCCATAGAGATTGCACGATTGACCGGATGCCGTTTAGTAATAGCAGGGCTCATACAGGATGAAATGTATTTTGATGAGTTGGTTAGGCCTTATATTGATAATGATAAGGTTCAATACGTTGGGAATGCCGGGCCCAGTCTGAGGAATCAGTTACTTGGTAAGGCAAAGGCCCTCCTTCACCCGATATGTTTTGAAGAACCCTTCGGGTTGAGTGTAATAGAGTCCATGATGTGCGGTACACCGGTAATTGCATTTGCAAGAGGTAGCATGCCGGAGCTTATCATCGATGGCACGACCGGCTATCTCGTTAATGACACTTCGGATGCAGTGGCTGCCATAAAAAAGCTAAAAAATATTTCTCCTTACGCATGTCGTGAACATGCCCAAACAAATTTCAGTTTGAAGCAAATGACCGGGGATTATTTAGAGGCCTATAAAAGAGTGATAGAGATGCGATGAATGGTATTTTGAACTTCCCTGATTATAACATTTACCTTTTACTGTTTACCCAAATACCGTTACTATTTACGTCTGCCGGTCACACTTACCATCGGCTCGCCAAATACCGCTTACCGAATTAACGCCTCCAATAATTCTTCCATATCCACCACGCCATAGGTAGAGGAGTAATCCGATACCGCATAAGGCAGTATGAGGCTCTTGTTATGAATGATAGAGCCACAGGAATAGACCACATTGGGTACATAGCCATCCCGCTCATCTTCTTTTGGAGAGAGTAACGGTTCCTTGAGCCTTCCTATTTCTTTTGTTGGGTCCTCCAGGTCAAACAGTGAGACGCCGAGACAGTACCGTCGCATAGGCCCTACACCATGGGTAATGACCAGCCACCCTTCTTCTGTCCGTAGCGGTGAGCCACAATTGCCCATTTGCGTAAATTCCCACGGAAACCGGGGCTCCTGAATAATAACAGGCTTGTTCCACACTGTCGTTCGGGAGGAGTACATCAGGTAGTTGTTCACACCGTCAATCCGGGCCAGCATAGCATACTTGCCTTTGATTTTCTCAGGAAACAAGGCCAGGTTTTTATTTAGGGCCCCTGCGCCATGAAGTGGCATAACCCTGAAGTTGTAAAAATCTTCGGTAGAAAGCAGTTTGGGCAGAATGGTATGCCCATTATAGGCTGTATAAGTGGCATATATTGTTTCCTTTTTATTATCATCAGTAAAGCGTACAAACCTTGCATCTTCAATACCCCGGCTTTCTGCTTCAGAAGCAGGAAAAATGACCCGTTCCGTTATATCCGAATCATGGTGGAACTTCACATCGTAAAATGAATCCGCCAGCCAGGTCATTTCTTCAAGGGCCATCCTGCGATCTGCACTGATATCACCATTGTTCAATACCCTACCCACGGCCACCTTCAAAGCATAGTATTCAAACATCTCCGGAAGGTCCTGCATAATAGCCGCTGAGTATTTGGCCGGGATGTTCATTTCACCCAGTTTTTTTACAAACCGGGATTTGTTGTACAATTTTTTATGCACCACTTCAGCCGTATCGATATTGCGGCCTACTTTCATGATAGAGAGATTATTGTTCTTATCCAACACACCCCTTCTGAACACAATGGATGAGATATGTCCTTCTCCTGTAGCACGAAATGACATGAGGACCCTTTTCTCCCCGTTTTCAAGATATGACTGGTCCAAGTCCTCAATAATTGATGGATTGAAAAAAGCCGCGGATTCAATAGAGTATTCCATAGTACAATAAGAACCTATCAGCATTTTTCTCTCTTCTGAGAGACTTTGGTAGTCCAATTCCATACCTTCTATTATATGCTGAATATTGGCACAATGTCTTAGAAATACACGGGTAATATTCCGGTGGCGGCTCGCAAAATCGCGCAGCGTTTGCTCAAGAACGAAACTCACCTGAATATCATTCATGGCCATAACACGCGTGATCATATTTCGGGTCCTGTCATCACCGTTCATAAAATATCTGGCAATCACCCTACTTGAATCAGGAACAAATCTCACACTCTTTCTGGATACAGAAACCCGCATATTGTTCAGTCTTAATATCTCTTGAATGTAACCGAAAAATGTTGCATCACATAGATAAATCGCATCTCATTTCTGCGGATATTATTCGGCCCGCAGTATTTACTATTTTAAGATTTGTAATGAGGGATGGATATTAATGAGTACTCTTGTGTTTCAGATGATTTTGTAAAAGACAATAAACTGACTTTGTTGTTATAATAGCAGCTTGAAAGATGCCAAATTTTTATTAATTACCATTAAATGCATTTAGAAATCGGCAATATACTTTTTGTAGGATCAGTATTGCTTCTCATCAGCGTAGTAGCCGGCAAAACTTCCTATAAGTTTGGTGTACCTACCCTTATCCTGTTTTTATCTATAGGCATGCTGGCAGGTTCTGACGGTCTGGGAGGAATAGTTTTCGATGACCCGGGATTGGCCCAGTTTATAGGCATAATTGCTTTAAATTTCATACTTTTTTCGGGAGGTTTGGACACAAG
Source organism: Fulvivirga ulvae (assembly GCF_021389975.1). Classification (NCBI taxonomy): domain Bacteria; kingdom Pseudomonadati; phylum Bacteroidota; class Cytophagia; order Cytophagales; family Fulvivirgaceae; genus Fulvivirga; species Fulvivirga ulvae. The sequence continues at coordinate 699,192 of NZ_CP089981.1, read as the reverse complement.
CTGGCTTGCCATTAGGCCGGTGTTGTGGCAAGGAGTGGCATTATCTACCCTGGGAGTACTACTCACCGCATTATCACTGGGTACATTTGTATGGGCCATTACAGATTTTACCATTTATGAAGGGCTGCTGTTGGGAGCCATTGTTTCTTCTACTGATGCTGCGGCTGTATTTTCAATTCTGCGATCAAAAAGTTTAGCCCTAAAGGCCAATTTAAGGCCTGCCCTGGAGTTGGAAAGTGGTAGTAACGACCCTATGGCTTATGTGTTGACGATAGCATTTCTCGGGCTTGTGGTTGATCAGGATCAGAACCTGCTTTCCATCATACCCTTTCTACTTCAGCAAATGATAATAGGAGCACTTGCCGGGTTGCTTTTCGGCAAGGTAAGCAAATATGCCATTAACCGGATCCGCCTCGATTTTGAAGGGCTGTATATTGTTCTTGTCATAGCGCTAATGTTTATTACTTTTTCAGCAACAGACCTGCTTAATGGGAATGGTTTTTTAGCTGTTTATCTTTGTGCTGTATACTTGGGCAACCAAGACCTGATCCACAAAAAGTCAATTATGAAAATGTTTGACGGGCTTGCCTGGTTGATGCAGATCGTTATGTTCCTTACACTCGGTCTTCTGGTGTTTCCCGGGGAAGTAGTGCCGCTGATGGGTATAGGACTGATAATTTCACTTTTTTTACTCGTAGTGGCAAGGCCTGTAAGTGTACTGCTGAGTTTACTACCCTTCAAAATGAAAATGAGACGAAGGTGGTATATTTCATGGGCAGGCCTGCGCGGAGCTGTCCCCATCGTTTTTGCTACTTACCCGTTAATCGCCGGTATAGAAAAAGCGGATACCATCTTTAACATTGTCTTTTTTGTATCCGTAACCTCTATACTGACACAGGGCACAACGCTATCGATAGTTGCCAAATGGCTGCATGTGGCACTGCCACAGAAAGCAAAACCTAAAACACCTATTGACCTTTTTCTGGCTGAGGGAGCAAAGTCGGAAATAACTGAAATCAGTCTTCCGGGCCAGAACTCTACTGTGGGCAAAAAGATAGTAGAACTGGATTTCCCCAAAACCGCTATTATTGCCATGATAAAAAGAAAAGGAAAATTCCTCACACCGAATGGGACGACTGTACTGGAAGCAGGTGATACTCTTATTATACTATCTGAAAACAAACAGGGCGTCGAGCAGGCACGTATTAGCTTGAATATCACATAGCAACAATTATTAACCAAGTATGATGACCGATCAAAGATGAAACGTTTTATTAAGGTCCTGCCCTTTCTTCAACCGGTAACATGCAAAAAAAACTTAACCGATCCGGCTCTTTGAGCCACAGCGACCCTTCAGCTTTTACGCTTGCTACAATAAAAAAAGAACCAAAGACAGAATTGCTTTGGTTCTTTTCACTGGTTGTTGAATGGAACTAATTAACAGGTGAGATCAATCGTCATCTAACTTGATATAACTGGTCAAGGTCTCCCAGCTAAATGGCCGGATTACAATATCAATTCTTCTATTTTGAGCTCTTCCTGTGGCAGTTTCATTATTGGCCAAAGGCTTGCTTTCACCAAAACCGGTAGTGCTAAAGTGAGAAGAATCAATGTCAATATTCGCCTTCATGTAGCTGAGTACAGCATCTGCGCGCTCAAGGGATAAGTTAAGGTTGGCATCATCACTTCCCTGCGAGTCGGTATGGCCTTCTATGACGATATCCGCGTTCTTAAAAATTTTAACAGCCCTTTCAAGCTTAGCTAATACGGCATAATCCACCTGTTTAATCTGAGCTTTTCCTACATCAAAATTCACACCTGTCAACCGTATGATAACATCATCTTTTTGACGAAAAACCTGGGCTTCATCCTGGGTGAAAATACGCTGGATCTGATCAAACTTGGAATCAATATCTTCCGCTCTATCTATTTTTGCCTGCAGGGCCTGCTGTTTTTTCATCGCATCCTGTGCATCCTGCAATTGCTGGCCGTTCATAGTTTCCTGAATTTTGCGCTGCTCACTGAGCATTTCTGATAAAATATTGTTTTTTGCCCTGGATTCATACAGGTCGCCTTCCAAATTCACCATTCTGGCCTCATCTTTATTGATACTGGCTATAATTTGGGTCACAGGAGCATCGACACCCTGATCAAACTTCATGTCAATTCCGAGGCCTTCACCGATGGTACTAATAGGCTTATACATCATCAGGAGGTAATCTTCTGTTTCGTAGTCCAACTCATCCAGGGATTTTTTCTGTTTTGCAATGTGCATGGCCAGAGATGCTTTATACTCTGCTTCTTTGGCTAAATGTCTGGTCTCATCCGTATCATACCGGTTCTCCGCAAGTGCTTTTTCAGCATTATTGATCAGCAATTTAGCCTCATTAAAAGTTTTAGGAGCTAATTTATAGGCCTTTTCATCATCGGCCTTTTCTAAAAGTTCCTTGGCACGTGTCAAATAATTGGCTTTGATAGATTCAAGTTCCGCTTTTCTATATAATCCCGAAGCACTTTTTGCTTTCTCTTTAGCATCATGTGCGTCACCTTTTTCGAGTTCTACCGCGGCCTGCTTCATTTCTTCTTCAGCTTCAGCCCACATTCTTTTGCTAAACTGACCCGCTTCAGCATTTATCGCGTCATTTCTTGCTGATAATGCCCCTGAAAACATAACCGCACTTACTTTGGAATTCTCTATAGATTCAGAAAACTTGTTAAACGCAGTGCTGATGTTTTCCTTAATTTCGGAAAGTTCACCATCTTTACTATAGTCATCCATGGCTTGCCGGTAAGCCTCCATTCCCTCACGGTAGGTCTTTGGTGATAATACGTCGGCCTGCGCTGTAGTGGCAGATAACATTACCTTATTCACGTCATCGAACATCGATGTTTGCAGTTGCTGGCCAATTATATTGCCGTTGAAAAGCAAAGCGGCAACCAAGGTCCCGATTGATTGTAATATATTCTTTTTCATAGTTGGTTTTATTTAAAATTGTCCTTCATGATGATCCGGGCAGATTTTAGCCTTAATGCCTGTTCTGCAAGTCACCAAATACAAAGGTCACCCATGCCGAACGATTTAGTCTTACATAGTAACCGGTGTTTGTTACACATTTCACGTATTATTGGTTAAAATGGGGAAGTAAGCCTCCTGAAAGGATCTTTTTTTGGAGCAATGGTTATGGCCTAACCACGATAAACAGATTTCTCTTTCTTTGGTTTAATATCTGGTAGATCCGGAATCTTCATTTTACGTTTTATTGTTCACTAAATTTATTATTATACGATGAAAACAAACCAAATTCTAGGCTTTGAAGACCCTGTTGACTCATGGACTCACTTGTTTGGAGCCCTGGCCGTAGGTATTTTGCTAGTCTACCTTTTCAGGAGAGGAGGGATAGGCAGAAGGTACCCTGTTCCAATTATCATTTACGGGTTTTCCTGTATTTTCCTTCTGTCCATGAGCGGTGTGTACCACATGATATCAAGAGAGTTTACTGCTCGATATGTGTTGAGAATACTTGATCATGCCGGAATATTTATCCTTATTGCAGGTACCCTTATTTCCGTTCATCTCGTTTTGTTTTCCGGTTTTATGAAATGGGGTATCACCATTATAGCTCTGGTAATAGCTGCTCTCGGCATTACATTTGGATCAATATATTTCAATGAGCTGCCAAAATATACAACTCACATAGTTTACCTTGTCTTTGGGTGGCTTGGTCTGGTTTCTATCATTGGTATTTGGAAATTAAAAGGAGCCACATCATTTAAATATTTACTTTATGGTGGATTGGCTTATACCATAGGGGCGGTTATAGACTGGATGCAATACCCGATCTTACTCCCTGGCTACTTTGAGGCGCATGAGCTTTTTCATGTTGCCGTATTGATTGGAATAGCCTTTCACTGGGTTTTCCTCTTTCAATCCATCCGGTCTGCTGATCAGGAGAGTTGAAACGGCAGGCCTACTAGCGGGAAAGAAAAATAAAGTATATCCCAGAGGGGGCTGACCGGCAACAAAATCAGGAGATGGGGTTGACCCTGCCCAATTGCCGAAGCATTCGTATATGACTTACAATTGCGTCAAAAAAGGTTCTTTTGGTATGATAAGGAATGCCATACTCCTCAGCAGTAGATTTTACAATCTTTGATAATTGCCGGTAATGCACATGACAAACATTCGGTAGCAAATGATGTTCTACCTGATAATTCAACCCGCCAATCAGCCATGAAAACAATCTGCTGCCCGGGGCATAATTAGTAGTTGTAGCCATCTGATGCAGTGTCCAGTTTTTATCCAACAGCCCATTTTTATCAGGCAGGGGGAAATCCGTATTGGGCATAACATGCGCGGTTTGAAAAACAACACTTATTAAAAGGCCAGTGATAAAATGCATAGTAATAAAACCCAATATAATTATCCAGGCGCTCAAGGGTACCATGATCAACGGCAGTATTAATGCATAAGAATAATATAACAGCTTCCAACCTACGAGCTTTACAACTTCTTTTCCAAACACCTTATTTTTGTCAAGAAGGCCCAGATTTTTGTAGCGGGTAATCCTTACAAAATCTTTCATGGTAATCCAGGATATGGTGGAAAGTCCATAAAAAAACCAGACATATATATATTGAAACCGGTGTAGCCAGTAGTGCTTTGCGTGTGGTGAAAATCTAAGAAAAAGGGGGGTATTGATATCATCATCAGCTTGCTCTATATTCGTATAGGTATGATGTAATACATTGTGCTGGATCTTCCAAACGGTCGAGTTAGCACCTATAAGGTTCATGGTAAAGCCCATCACCTTGTTCACCCTTTTATTTTTTGAATACGAGCCATGTATAGCATCGTGCATGACCCCCATACCTATTCCTGCCATGCCTATCCCACTCAATATATATAACATAAAAAGTAACGCTACATGGGTGATTACCCCAAAGCTTAAGATAATTAGCGGTATAAAAAATAGTGATAACATAAGCACTGTCTTAAGCGTCATGCTGGCATTTCCGTATCGGCTCAGATTATTCAATTTAAAATAATCACTCACTCTACTATTCAAAACTGTTGAAAAATCAGAGCCGTTGTTTTTAGAAAATTTTAGTTTTTTGATAAGATTAATATTTAAATGTTTCGATCCTTATTAATTGGATATGTCACCTGATTCAGGTTCTCCATTTACCTTTTGCTTAAGAAATTATTCGATTTTTTAGGAAGGAAGTAATTTGAAAACAATATGTAATAAAGTAACGAGCAGGCTATCATATAAGTTCTTATAATTAAATGTTACCTCCAAAAGAAGCGCCATGGAGAACAACCCTGTTCTTCAAGTGGACCTTGCACCAGTTGCCCGGGCAAGGAGCTGTTATCGCCTAAAGTAATTTACTTTAGTCACCATTCATTTTGAATGAAACGTTATGGGAAATGCTTAAATAAAAATAAATTCAGTATTTCTGATTTATTTCTCAGGGTCATTCTAAGCCTGTACAACAATCGCTTGTAGGGATTTTCCAGATACCAGCCGTTTAGTTTTGCATCACTCAAATATACTTGATTATCAGGATGATACCTGCATACCACAAATCCACGGCCGTTGAGTTCTATAGTAGCCCTTTGTCCGGTACGGCTTTTCAGTACCATTGGTAGCCCCATCGCTAAAATTACTTTTTTGTTCATGGCCAGGTAGAAGTTAAAGGTGATTTCGTAAACTGTTTTTCCTTGCCTAGACAGGCTTACGTACCTATGGTAACGTCAAGCGACAGAAAAAATCTATAAATCAGTAACATATGTAACTTCTGGTTTGCCGTATGTAACGTTTTAATCACTTCATACAGCGACATTTACACTAAAGACCATAATTATGAAAAATTATAATGAGGACAATTCTACAGGAAAGAATCATGGGGGTTCACAACCTAACCTTCCTTTAAAATTGTTAGCCTGTTCTTCAATGATAGGGGGAAAGGTAAACAACACCAGCGGAAAATATTTGGGCAAGGTCAAGGATGTGATGATTGAACTGAGCACAGGTAAAATAGAATACTTTGTAATCGAGTTGGGCGGCTTTTTTGGCATAGGTGATAGATATTTTGCCTTTCCATACTCACTCGTTAAAGTAGACACCATAAACCAGAGCTTTACATTGGATCAGGATCCGGAGATTATCAAGAAGGCTCCCGGGTTTGACAAGAATCACTGGCCAATGACAAACAGACATGCGTACTCTAGTGCAAATTCATACTGGGGAGGGTTCATGGGGCCAAACACGGGGAGTTCCTATTGAAGCTCGTAGTATATGCATGCTAAACACGCAGTTGATATAAAATTACGATCATGGAAAAGTATATGAACAACGCAACAGTAATTACTTCTAATTTGAAGGTGATCTACGCAATATTCCACAGCCGGGAATCATCTGACGGTGCCTTAAGAAATCTTAACAGGCATGGGTATTCAAAAAAGGAGGTGGTCATTAAGCAATATAACCCTGACGGGCTGTTTTTCCTTAAATCGCTATTTGGGTTGAAAGTGGGGGCAATTGCGCTGGGTCTCTCAGCAGGAGCTTTAGTTTTAATCTTCTTCGCATTTAGCCAAAGCTTGTTGCAAGTTAACCTACTCCTGTCAGTGTTGTTTAGCATGGCAATTGGGGCGATCTGGGGCGGTACACTTGGCTTTTTAATAGCACCGCAATTAGACCTCCTTATGGAGAAGCAGAAGCCTGTACTTTTAGCAGGAGATACTTTGTTAAGCTTTCAGCCAAAGAACGAAAGAGACAAACAGTTCTTTGTGCGGTCTGGCTGGAAAACATTGCCTAAATAAACAGGAAAGAACTATGGATATTTTGAGGAGCTGGAGAGAACAAAAAGTGATGCTAAAATGGAGATTTCCATTTCTCACTGATGACGATTTTGCTTTTAAAGAGGGTGAAAAAGAGAGTATGCTAAACCAGCTATCCAGTAAGCTTAGAAAATCAAGAGGAGAACTGGAATTGCTATTCCAGGAATTGCAGAAATATTAGAATCGAGTTTTTCCAACCCGACCTTTCAAATTTACAGAGAAAAAAACGGAGAATCTTGTTAAACTTTTCCAATACTCAAAAATTTTCTAAAGCCAAGAGGAATCAAAAATTTGGGTTTCCTTTTGTTATAGTAGAAGAGAAGGGACCTGAACTTAAATTGACTGCCAGCTAAGGTTACTTTTTTATAAAACCCTGTAATTGAGGATGGATTGAACGTCCTCCCTCAAAAAGTTCGAAATTGAGACCTTGGGGTCCACAGAAGTTAAAAACCGGTCAAAAATCGACGATTTTAGCCGGTTTTTACATTTATGAAGTTCGAACCCCTGAAGGTCAGTTAAATTTTTAGTGTGCAGTATTTGATATTACAGATTAACCAAATCATTTTTTATTGCATATATGGCCAAGCCAATTCTATTTTTAATTTCTAATCTTTCAAAAAGAGCCTCACGGTATCCATCTATTGAACGAACCGACATGCCCATTTCATCTGCTATTTCTTTATAGGTAAGTTCTGAGCAAACCAGTTGAAGAAACTCTAATTCTTTTTCACTAAAACTATGTCTTTGCTCAACCTGAAGCTGATCAAGTAAAATCTGCCCAACTTGGCTTGAGTAATAGAAACCTTTATTTATTATTTCGTTTAAAGCAACTTCCAATTCATCTGGGTCGGCCTCTTTTAAAATATAGCCACTTGCCCCAGCTTTTAACATCTTAATAATAGTTGACTCATTTTCATACATAGAAAGGGCTAATATTTTAATTTCTGGATAATTGGCTTTAATATGTTTTGCTGTTTTATAGCCATCCCAACCTTTCATATTTATATCTACTAAAGCTACCGAAGGTAATGTATTTTTGAACTGACTTATTAATTCTTCACCGTCATTCCCCTCATAGATGACGTTAAATCCAACGAAACCATTAATTATCTCTACTATTCCTTTTCTGAATAAGCTATGGTCGTCAGCTACAGCTACAGTGTATTTACTCGGATTCATATTTTAGCTCTCGGTTTATTAATAATTCAACTGATGTTCCATGCCCTTTTTCACTGTTGAATGCTATAGTTGCATTAATTGCCTTAGCTCTTTTATGTAAATTTAGCATTCCTAATCCTGTTTCCTGGGAGGTTTCACTCATGTCATAGCCTATTCCATTATCTTTTACTATTACCAAAATTCCTTGGCTATTAGAACTACAATGAAATTGGATTATTGTAGCCTTTGCGTGTTTGATTATGTTGTTTACAATTTCTTGGATTATCCGGTAAGCTATAAGCTGTATGCTTGGCGCTAAAACTATATTTGGCTTTTCAATTTTGGTAATGATTTTATGTTTGCCTAATTGCTCAAGTCTTGAAGCTTCTTGTTGTAATAACTCTGAAAAACTCTTGCGTACTATGAAATCGGAGTTCATTTCTTTTGATAGATTTCGTAAGTCTCCGATAGCCTTTAAAATTAGCTCTTTTAAAAAAATAAATTTTTCATCTGGTATAGGATCCCTTCTTTTTTGAAGTTGACTTAACTGCAATTTGGCCAAGGATAATATCTGACCAATATTATCATGTATTTCCTGAGATATGTACGTCAGAGTTTGCTCCTTTACTTCAAGCTGCGCTTTAAGTAGCTCTTTTTGGTAATTATTTTCGAGTTCTTTGACATGTACATTATGTCTGTTCTGAGCTTTCTGATAGAACAGTAAAGAGGTAATTATAATACCTACTAGCATGATAAAAAGAAGTGTGCCGGAAATGACGAGTACTGCTATAGGAATATTTTCTTGCATAGGAAACCTATTAAATACAAGCTGTATAATGCATAATTTAACAATTTTATAATTATGCTCAATTCCTTGGCCAGTGTCTCATTATCTCTGGCTATATATGCACTTAGTCCCATTTGGAAAAATGTGCCACAATAAAAAAAGAGGTTGCCTGTATTGATCCAGAAATAGGGGTTTGTAAACAAACTTGAGTGTTCAGGAGGGTTAGCGTACAGTTCATATACATATATTAAGGCATATAGCACAATAATAGTGGACCCTAGCAGGAAGCTATAAGTATTGGGCATGTGTAGGCCTTCTATAAAAATGGATAAATAAAAGGAGGTAATTAAGAAAAGCGGCACGATAACCAGCCAGTACCTGTTGAGTACCTTGTTTCGTAAAATATTTTTATAAATGAGCGTAATAAGAATGAATTCGAGAGGCTGATAAAAATGATCAATGACATTGTTATACTCTCTTTCAATAGCCAAACCACTTAACTCAAAGAGAAGGACAGCAATGAAAAGGATTTGAAAATATCTGTAGGTAGCTAAAAGGTATTGCCTGTTGGTAGTACATGCTACCAAACAGGCGATGATTAAAATAATATAAACTAAGAATAAAGTCATTGGGTTTTCTTTCTTCTTTCTTCTTTTTTCTTTTCTTCTTCCTTCTCATTTTCCTTTTTCGTTTCTTCTTTCAGTTCAAGAATTGATAAAAAATCTGTAATTGCCTCTACAATATTTTGATCCTTTAAATCCGTCATTTTACCATCCATAGAACCTACGGTTGGCCACCTTTCTTCTACAATAGACAATTTAGACTCTTTTATGGCGGGTACAGCTTTTCCAGCTGAATCAACTGGAATTACGGCAATAGTTTGCCCTTTTAATAAATCATTATTTTTTTTATTATAATCAACACCATACAGCATTACTAAGGCATCACAACTCTCTAATTTCAAAAGCTCATTTAACACTGCTTTACTTATTATAACACCATTCGGCTCATGTGATATATTAGTTTCTGGGTTACTCTTAATATTTCTAACCCGTTGACAATAATGTTTCATGATTTTTTCGCATTCAGAAAGATCAATTCTTTCAGCTACTTTGTTTCCAAATGCCTTATTAGTCTCTTCATTACATGCGATGTAGACTCTTAATTTTCCAAGCAGACTTTTCGAATTTTCCATAACTATAGGTTTTTGGTTAATAAATGGTTTAATAATATAGCTCTATATTCGTTATAATACCTTCTGCCGACAAGGGTGTTTTTAACACAATCTCCGGGGATAACCCCAAATACCCTGATAAAATATATTCCTGTTACGGTGTAAATACCTTTAATATCAGTCTTTTATTGGAATAACTTGGGCGTTATAATCAATGAATCCATAAGTATTTAAACCAATTATGCCATGAAAAATTTATTAAAAAACACCAAAGCATTGTACATATCCGTATTAATTCTCCTCAAAGGAAATTTACTTGCTTCTACCAGTGCTAATACAGTAGATTATTATATTGATATGGAAAGTCCTGTAATACAGCTATCTGCGGTTGGGAAGGACGCAGATAATAACTATCATTTTATCTTTGGTTTTAACTGGACTTCCGATACTACCGCATTTCATAGAGATATGATGCCGAGTATAGATAAGCTTCATTTTGTTAAATTAGATCAAAATACACCATTTTATAGCCAACTAAACCCTGTGGCTTCTCCTGTTTATGAATTTGTTGTAAAACATGATGACATAGATGAGATAGACGAGGTCAAGTTCTATTGTACATATATAATTGGAGGGCGAGTCTATAATACTAAGCCTGTCCACCTTCAACTCCGATTTGAAAATGATCCTGACCTTGACATTAAGATATCTAGTGAAGGATTATATTACTTTACAAATTCGATTACTCCGAAGGTAAAATTAGGAGCTAATATTGATGGGGTACGTATAGAGAGTTTAGTCATCAAAGAAATAAACAGCAATGAAGCCCCTGTTTTGGCAGCTGGCGATGGGTTGAGTCATATATATTTAGGACCCCATCAATATACAGAAGTGAGTTTCCACGCATATTCAGGTCGAAGTTTAAGCGTTAACAATGAGTATTTTGTAATAGGTCAAATTAGAGTCGGGAGTGAAGTTAAATCTTTTAGCAAAAGGTTAAGGGCTCTTAAAAGGTCGATGTATTATGTAGTTGCACCTGTTCACGAATTGGAAGTATACGGAAATAGTGATTTGGAAGTATTCGTAAATACATCGGCTCCAGTCAAAGAAGTAAAGGCGGAAATATTAGAAGCCTCTGTTCCGGCAACACTTAAATATTATGACCTGGAAGGTGCTGGGGAAAACAGATGGCGGCTGAAAATTAACTCTTCAAATAAGAGTATATCTTTTGGAAGCTATACAATTAAATTTACAGGTACTTCCGTAGAAGACACACCATTAATTGTAAAGGAATATTCATTTAAAAAGAAACCTATAACCTGGAAATCCATTCATATTAAAGAAAGCAAAGCAGGTTATAGTATAACCGCTGAACTGACATATCCCGTAATAAATAAATCAGATGTTGAGTTACTTTTAGATAGTCATGGTTTCTCTATGTCATCTGTCGATAATAAGATATTCACAAAGGAGTTTTCTTTAAATGATCAAAGTCTTAAGGAATTCACGGAAGCAATGAATGATGATAACTTTAAGAGAAATATTGCAGTTGGTATTCAAGTTGAAGGAGTACCTTCTGACAAGAATGTTATTTTTACTGCAACCATTCTTGATATGAACCAGTTTGAGGGCAAGAAGAAAAAGGAAATTTGTGAAAAGTTAGAGGAAATAGGTTTTGAAGAAAATCTTGACAAGATAGCATTATCTATTAGTGAAGAGCTCAAAAAGGATGAGCCAGATCGTGAATGGGCAAAGAATGTTTGGTCAGATGCTATTGAGTATGCTCCAAAAGTATTAGGACTGATAGCTATGTTTTTTTAAGTTTTGAAACTAAAGGTTTTATACTTTAAAATCTAAAATTGCTCTAATATCCTCCCTCAAAAAGTTCGAAATTGAGACCTTGGGGTCCACCATCGCCCGCCGAAGTCCGATCAGGACGAAGGCGGGCATTTTTGTTTGTAGTCCTGCCTTTTAACTTCCTGGCAGTTCGGCCGGGCTACGGCGGAGGAACTCCACCATCGTCCACCACGGTCCGATCAGGACAAAGAGGGCATTTTTTTGCAGTCACTTCCTTTTGAACTTCCCAACAGTTCCGTCGGGCTAAGGCGGAGAACTCCATCATCGTCCACCATAGTCCGATAGGACGAAGGCGGACATTTTTGTTTGCAGTTACTTTTTGTTAGCTCCCTGTAGCTTTGGGCGGGCGGTGGCGGGCCATCACCAGTTACGAGGTTTTGTTTCAATTAATTCACTCCATATCATTTTAGGTTGATACGTAGAATTTCCTTTATTTGTAATTCTACTTTGTACCCCATATAAATCAGCCAGAGTGAAGAAGTTTTCCCTTATGGCTTCTGAATATTTTGTTTGTTAAAATTTGATTGATGATGTGGTACGTTTATATCCTGAAATGTAATGATGGTACGCACTATGTTGGGTGTACCAACAGCGTGGAAAATCGCTTGAAAAGACATATGAATGGGGAGGTGCATTATACTAAAAGCAGGCTGCCAGTTGTTGTGATTGTTTATACTGCATTTAATGACAAATACAAGGCCTACCAATATGAGAAATATTTGAAATCAGGATCAGGAAGGGCTTTTTCTAAGAGGCATTTGTTGTGATGTGGGCTTTTGCTATTCCAAAACAGTACTGGCGGATGTCCTTGTTCATTACAGGTTGTAGGATTGCTGTGCTGAACCTGGGGCCAAAAACGATCCCTTGCCCAAGGATAGCATGAAATGTCTGATTTCTCGGAGAATTGTTTTATTTTGTAAGCATGTACCTCAATTAAGGAATTAGAATATTAGAACTGAGTTCTCTTTCATGAGATATCTACTGACATTATTAATATTAATCGGTGTTAATGGACTTCATGCCCAGAAGCAAGACGCCAATCTTATGGCTGGTCATAATGCTTTGTCGAAAGGAGAATATAAGGAAGCGATAGAGGCTTTCTCCAATGTGCTTAAATACGATAAAGACAACAAAGAGGCATTGATACATAGGAGTAAGGCATATTATTCCTTAAAAGACTATGAGAAGACAATAGCAGACTGCGATGCAATATTGAATATTGACCCGGAACTTGAAAGTGTATATGACTTATCCGCTATGCACAATATGGCGTTGGCCTATAATAGTTTAAAGAAATACGATAGGGCGCTGTTATATCTTGATGAGCTAAAACAGCTGCAACCGGACTACCTTCCTTCATATGAGAGTGCAGGGTACAGCCATTTGGGGTTAAACCAGTTAGATTTGGCTCTCCAGGATTTTAAAGCCATGGTTCGGCTCGACTCAACCTCGGAAAAGGGTTATTATGGAATTGGTATGATACATTATTTGAAAGCTGAATATTCTAAAGCCATTGAAGCCTACAACCAAGCCATTCAAATTAATCCGGATTATGCCATGGCTTACCAAAACCGAGGTTCCGCCAAAAGGGAGTTAGGTGATATGGAAGGCTGTTGCGTGGATTGGAATAAGTCTTATATGCTTGGCCTGGTGCAGGTGGAGGCTTACTTGGGAGAGTATTGTAGGTGAGGTGTTTTGGGGCGGAGTTGTGGTGTGTTATAGGTCAGGTTGCGAGCCGGCTCATTATTTTGAAAGCTCCTTAATTCAAAGTGGTTTCAAGTCTTTCTTTCCATTTCTTCCAGTCGGGCATTATTGTTTCTTGAAGGTCGTAGAATGCACGTGTGTGGTTGTGATGTATTAAATGACACAACTCATGAATAATGACATATTCTATACTTCCTTTTGGTGCTTTGATCAATTCTGGATTTAGTATTACTTTTCCTTTGGGCGTGCAACTTCCCCAACGCGTAGGCATCTGCCTGATTTGAAGCTCTGGCTGATCGATGTTGTATCGGGTAAAAAGTGGAAGTATCTTTTTTAGGGTTTCTTCAAAGTGAACAGATGCTTTCTCTCTGTACCATTCTGATAATAGATTCTTTGCTGAAGTATTGTCTTTTTTCAATACGAATAACCTTCCTCTAAATAGCTTCACTTCATTGGCTGCTGCCTTTTCGATTCTAAGTTTGTACTGTCTTCCTAAGTAAAGATGAGTTTCACCATTGATGTATTTACGGGATGGTGTTAATGGGTGATAGGATAGAAACTCCAGTTGTTGCTTAATGATCCATGGTGCTTTCTCCCTGAGTTTGGTTTTTAGTTTTTCTTCTGTAGTATCAAGAGGAGCAATCACCTTTACTCTACAATCGGGGTACACCCGAATGCCGAGGGTTTTGCGATCCTGATATGAGAGCTCATAGTTAATCTCTCTGGAACCAAAAGCTAAAGATTCAATGGTTTCTTTTTTAGACATATTTCAACTTGGCTACTTTTAGTCCTTCCTCTACCAATTCATCTATCAAGTCAAAAGGCAGCTCTATGTCTTGTTGGGCTTTGAGGTCAAACAGATAGTCATCTATCTCAATTTTAATCCTGCCTTCAATGTCAGATTTGTTCACCCAGTCAATGATGGGCTTGCCATTTTCAAATACTATGGACTTAATAACATGATCAATGCCTTCAGCCATCACGGCAGCTATATTTTGAGACCCTTCTGTACGCTTAAGGTGACCTTTAAAAATCTCATTAACCAGGTTGTAGATGGCAATGCCTGTCTCATTTCCAGTAAGGTTTTCGGGTACGTTGTCCTGTCTGCCGTTATGAAACTGATCTTCGTATTGCCTTGCTTTGTTGAGATAGTCAGCTTCTGAGATTCGGTGCTGGTGATAATCCTCGATGGTATCTCGGATGAGCCTTGATAGCTTCTTGAAATACACGGGATCTTCATTCATTTTTACATTAATCGCTTTGATTGTCCTGCTTGCAATGTGATCTGCTTTGGCAGCCTTGCTGGTTATCTTCTCAACTTCCCGGTCTCTTTCTTCTTTATCAAAAATGTTGACCATTTCAGTAATGTGAAGAATTTCGCCTTCCGTGGTAATGTGCTTATCAATCAGCTTCTGAACCTGTGGTTCATATTCCTTGTATTCCAGATCGTCAAAGTATCTACGCTTGACAGAGATTCTTAACCCAAGGAAGAATTTGGCATCCTGTTTATATTTATTGATTTGCTGCTCGGGTGTTTTGCTGATGAACTCAAAACTAGATAAAGCAAGTTTAAGCAATCGGGCAAAAGCTGATACCTTTTCATAAAAGAAATGTCTGACAGCTTCATCCTGTAATAATTCTTCATAAGCAGGTTCATCATACTTATTCCTCACTTCTTTGAAAATGTCCCACACTTCTGAGTGAGCCTGAGGTAGCTTCTTGATTTCTTCATTGATATTGGTCAGCGTACCTTCCAAATCAGCCGCATCATAATTGTTGGCTCCCGAGTAGGTTTCTAAGGCTGTATCCAGATTCTCCAGGTTGCCATAATAGTCAATGATTAAGCCATGTTCCTTGCCAGGAGCTAAACGGTTTACTCTGGCAATAGCCTGTAACAAAGTGTGCTCTTTAAGCTGGCGAGTGAGATACAAAACGTAGTTATTGGGGGCATCAAAACCTGTTAGTAGTTTATCTACCACAATGATTATTTCAGGGTGGTCTTGCTTTTTGAATGAGTTGATTAGAGACTTTTCATAGTTCTCGGAATTGCCATACTGATCCATTCTGGCCTTCCAAAACTTCAATATCAAGTCATCACTTTCTTCAAATGCATCATCATAGTTTTCCCGAACATCAGGAGGGGAGATAAGGACTTCACAGGTTACTTTTCCAATCTCCCTGATAAACTCACGGTAGCGGATAGCTGTAGTTTTGTTGGGGGCTACTAACTGGCCTTTAGCCTTTAAGCTTCCAAATAGGATGCCCTGAACATTTTGCTCGTAGTGGTCTGAAATGTCCCAGGCACGGGCATAAATAATCTCCTCTGCTTTATTGAGTTGATTGGTAGAACTGAATTTTCGTTTTAATGCTGCTTTACCGTATGGAGTCAGGGGTTCGGATACTCGATCAAAGTAGTTGTCCAATGGCTTTTCATTAACCTGAATTAGGTTGTGGCGACCTTCATATAGTAAGGGAACCACAGCTCCATCCTCAACAGCATCTGTAATGGAGTACACATCTATCAAGCCACCAAAGCGGTTTGCAGTGCTCTTCTCTTTCTTCATTAAAGGTGTTCCGGTAAAGGCGATAAAGCAGCCTTTTGGAAATACCTTTTGCATTTTGATGTTGAATGTGCCGTACTGACTTCTATGGCCTTCATCTACCAATACAAAGATTTCAGGTGAATCAAAGCCTTCTTTAGCTCGGTTGACAGCTGCCTCAAACTTGTGAATCAAAGTAGTGATAACCGTATCACCTGTACCGGAAAGAAGCTCTACCAAGTGCTTACCAGTTTGAGCATTCTCTACTGGTATTTGACATTTTTTGAAAGTCCCTGTGATTTGATCGTCCAAATCAATGCGGTCGGTAACTAAGATGATCTTAGGGTTCTTGATTTGAGGATGTGTAGCAATCAGTTGAGCTAACATGACCATAGTTAAGGATTTACCACTTCCCTGAGTATGCCAGATTACACCGCCTTTTCTTAATCCTTCACTGTCTGTTTTAACAATTTTATCCAAGGTGTTGTGTACAGCAAAATATTGCTGGTACCTTGTAACTTTCTTGATGCCATCATCATACAGGGTGAAGTTGAAGAATAGGTCTAAAAGTCTCTCTGGCTGACAAAAGCTAAACAGTAGCTTGTCCTGCTCTGTTACTGCCTGTTCTTCCTTTTCGAGGTTCTGGAAGAAAGTCCAGACGTTTTTGTAGCGTTCCTGGAATAGCGTTGTTCTTTCGTTGGCAGGAAGTGGCTGATTTTTTAAGGTCTGGAGTTTATCGAGCCATGCAGTTTCTTCTGCTTTGGTTTTAAAGAGTTCTTTCCAAAAACTCCAAAACTCTTTCTGGGTGGCAGTTGTAGCGTATTTGGCTTCATGGGTAGCCAATCCCATCACCAGGTTGGAGTATTGATACAATGCACGTATTCCGTCTTCCTGCTGATTCCTTAGATGCTGCTCAATTGACTTGTCGATTGGGTCTTTGATCTTTGGACTTTTGCACTCAATAACCACAACCGGAATACCATTGATAAACAATACTATATCAGGACGGTAATGCTCGCTACTGCCACTTCTGAGTACACTAAACTCTTCTGATACGTGGTAGGTATTGTTTTCAGGATGTTTCCAATCAATGTAATGGAATGAGAAGCTCTTTTTGTCACCCAAAACAGATTGCTCAAAGCTCCTGCCCAGAGTGATTAGTTCATAAAAGGCTTTATTGGCAGCCATAAAACCATCCTGAACTGGTAGATCACGAATGGCAAGAATAGCGTTGTTTACATTGGCATCAGAAAAGAGGAACTCTTTTCCTTTATATTCAATGGTGTTGATGACTTGAAGTTGATCCTTCAAAATCGTCTCCAACAGCACATTGGAGGTTCTGCCTCCACGGGCTTCCAAGGCCTGCTCAGGAGAAAGATATTTCCAGCCCATATTCATGAGTAGCTTCAGTGCGGGAAGCTGTGATATATGGTCTTCTTTAAATGATGGTACTGCCATGTCCTTATACTTTGTTAATACTTTTGCTCAATTGGCATATTTTCGTCAACTAATAATACCTTGTGCATTACTTGAAATTCTTATACATCTACTCTTTGTTTCTACATCTTTTCGTGTAATGTTTGTACCCGTATTTTCTTTATTGTTTGTACTTCCGTCTTGTACATCATTGTCAATTCTTGTACACCTATCTTTTACTTATACTGTTACTCCTAGTTTATCTCCTAGTTTATCTCCTAGTACTAGGGTTTAAAACCCAAATACCCGCTTTCCTGGAACCTTCTCTTTTTAATGCACCTTCTTTTTGCATAGCTGCTAAATGATAATCAATACCTTTAACAGTTATTCCTATTGCATCTGCAAGTGCTTCTCTTGTAATAGAAGGATTACCTTCAATAAGGTTCAATATAAGTTCTCTATTATCACCAGATACAGTTTTTCCCGAAGCTTTTTCAGGACGTTGCATTACAACTGTGAACATTCCATCTGTTTTAAATTCTGGTTCAGGAAGTTTGGCAGTCTTCATCTGATCCTTAATTCTTCCAATACCCGAGCCCACCTGTTCGACCATGCGGATTCGGACAAATAACCCAAAGACCAAAGGATTTCTGCTGTGACTTTTGGTTCCAAAGTCAGTAGGAGAGATGGCGCTTGTTAATCCACCCGGATTGGTGATTTCTACGCGATCGTTAAATAACTCAATGGTAATTTTCGCTCCTTTATCATAGTAATCACGATGGCAAAGGGCATTGATGATGGCTTCTTTCAAGGCCGTCTCAGGAATTTCCCATATTTCTTTTCTAGGCCCACCGCCTTCTATTTTATAGCGGACATTCAGTTTGTTTTTTAGCCACTGCATAGCCTGCTCATACTGCTTTATCAAAGGACCCCCAAATATCTTGTCGTCTATGATTTGGGTTTTGACCTCTTCTTCGAATGCAATACAGCGGATCATGGCCGTTTCAATAAATTGCTCAGGCGCTGATCCAAAGAACAATACTCCTCCGTTTTTAATGTTTTTGTCGGGTAAAACAAGTCTGAGGTTCTGGATTATTTGTTCCTGTGAAATTGTTTTTGATAGCCCGCTTTCCAGGCGAAACTCCTCAAACCAGCTTTGATCAATATCCGTATTTACACTAAAATCCGGGCAAGGTGCTTCGTCAAAATAGATGCGATCAGACTGCTGAAAAAAATCCCGCATCTGTTCTACAGTGGTGAGTTTTTGCGTATTTGGGCCTTGTCGAACATAAATAGCGCCGGACAGTACATAAGGTTTTTGAGGGCCGCTATTTACCTCAATCACCCAGACAATTTTTCCTTCTACTTCAACCGGATACAAAATGGTGGGAATATGGGGGTTGATTTCATTGAGAGAGTTCTGGATGGCTGATCTTTTCGAATTATCTATTTCTACACCGTGAATTTTGTTATCATCGCTCACCCCAACCAACAAAACACCCCCGGCTGCATTGGCAAAGGCACAAATCTCCTCACTCAACTCTTTGAGTTTATTGGGCAAACGCACTTTAAACTCCGCGTTATAGCCCTCTCCGGATTGGATGATGGATAGGAGGGATGATGGTGTAAGGTGTTTATTCATTTCTGACTACTTCTATCCGTCACATCAGCAGCAAAAGATGAGTGATTTGATTCATTTATAAATGAAGGTGCTGTCATTATCGATTTGTTGAAATGTTTTTTAGTCCTTTCATTATCAAGAATACTATTTCATGGATGTTGGTACTTTCAAAAAGAATTAAGTTTTCTTCTTTGGATAATCCGTTACCTTTTGAAATCGTATCCACCGTATATTTTTTAAAGAAATCCACGAGGTAATCATAATCCAGTTTTACCGTAGATTTACCTGAAGTGTATGATTTAAATTTCTTCAAAAAGTCTGTGTCAAACTGAAAATCATTAGTCATTTGAGGAGGTATATCCCCTTGGATTATTTTTATGATTGACTTAGCAGCCCCCCCAAATCCACCAATTAAATAAATAGGCTTATTTGCCTTTAAAGTTTGATAAGCTTCTTCCACGATTCCAGGATAATATCCTACACCGGAATTATCGAGCAGCTAAAAACGCTATTCTCAAAAACAGCAAGCGCAAGAGAAGCGGGGCTAAAAAAAGCGGATTTCTCCTACCAAAGTAAGAATGGTAAGTGTGCCACTTGTGGAGGTCATGGAAAAGTAAAAACCAGCATGGATTTTATGAGCGATGTCTGGCTGACCTGTGATACCTGCAAGGGAATGCGTTATAACGATACCTTTCTGGCATGCAAATTAAAAGAGCGTTCTATCGGCGAAGTGCTTCAGATGACCGTTCTGGAAGCTATAAATTTTTTTGAGTCAGGAGCTATTGTAGAAAGCCTTGAAGTGCTCAGGCAAGTAGGGGTTGGCCATTTACGTTTGGGGCAGGCAGGTAATACCTTGTCTGGAGGGGAATCTCAACGGTTGAAACTGGCAACCTCCATACTACAAAAGCGAAAAGGCCGTACACTGTACCTCTTCGATGAACCCAGCACCGGCCTTCATTATTTTGATATCCTCCAATTAATTAAGGTCTTTCAATCCTTAGTCGACCGTGGCGATACCGTACTTTTCATTGAACACAATACCACTTTGATTGGGGCGGCCGATCAACTCGTTACGTTGGGGCCAGGTAGTGGTGAGGGTGGAGGGACAGTGATGGGGTGATTCAAACCTTGGAGGTTTATTTACGACACACAAGAAACCTCCAAGGTTTAAAAACATACCTGCTACCTAAGCACCATAGTATGTGTCAACACCGTTTGAGCATCTTCGCCCTGGCTCAGGAATCTGAGGATGTATAATCCTTTAGATAAATTTCTTCCGTCAAATTCTGCCTCATGGCTTCCGGCTTCTTTTATTTCATCAACGATCACGCTAACAGGTTTTCCCTGGCTGTCAAATACCTCCATTCTTATCTTTTGGTTTTTGTGAAGTTCATAACGGATGGTTGTTATACCTGAGAATGGGTTAGGGAAGTTGCCTTTTAGTGATACAGCTTCAGGGGTTTCCAATGCCGTTAAAACTTCCTGCTCTACTTTGCTAGTTTCAGCAGAGATGGACTTAGCCTGATAAGTGTCGTAAGTGTAATTTATATTTAACCGGGGCTGCATGTATCCTTCTGAGCTGTAGAAGTCCCAACCATCACCACCGTCAGGTAATATAGCCCAGCCATAATTACCTGCACCGTCTGACCAGGCCTGTAAGCTTTCCGTTACGTCGATGCTTAGCATGCCCTCTGAGGTGTTGCTCACGGAGCCATCAGCATGGCGAACAGCCTCTACGTCATTTGCCTGTATACCGTTATCAAGCGTATTCCATGTTTCATTTTCACTCCAGGTTCTCAGCATGCGGTGTAGCGAACCACCATTACCAGCATTGATCACACGCACATTTAATGTGGCACTCACAACATTTACATTCTGAGGCACCTGGTGCTGGCCATTTCCTATAATATTATCAAAGCGAAGTAAAGCCTGATTATCCCTGCCACTCCACCACGGATCGGCATCATCTACAATTAAAGTGGTTCTGTTGCCATAAGCACTGTTTTTTTCATGTCTTCTTATGTAGGTGTCTACTGTGCCAGAGTAATTGTTCAGGCCATTTTGTATAACAATATTTACAGCCCCATCCGACGTGACAGCAAGCGACTGGTCAACGTTAAACCCAGATCCGGGAACAGATGGCAGACCCAGGAAATTTAACGACAGGTTGGCTACATCTGCATATCTGATGGGCTGAATGGCGTCTTCATCATATTCCTGGCTATAACTTGGATCTCTTCGGGTTTCTGCATTGAGTGCATAAAGGTCCGCTCCCATAGCTACCCCCGGGCCCCAGACATAAAATGGGATGGTATAGTTATCCGGATGCAACAAATTGCCATGCCCGGTACTGCCGAGTTCACCACCATGGTCAGCAGTTAAGATAATGGCCGTTCTGCCGGCCAGTCCCGGAGTGTTTTCTATAGTAGCAAACAAATCGCCTATAAGAGCATCAACTTCTGCCACCTTTTGTGAATATTCTTCAAGCGGGGCAATATTCCAGCCTGTAGAGTGGCCCTGGCTATCAGGATACCTGAAGTGAAAGAAAGCGTAGCCATATTGACTTACTTTATAATCACTGATAAACTGCGCCGTAAGCTGAGCCATATCTCCGTTATACACATAGGTGTCAATTTTATCCTTTCCGTTGTTCTCCCCGGTAATATCAGGGGCACCATTGCTTGCATTGTAGGAATTTTCAAATAAGATAAACTTGCTTTTTCCGGCATAAAGCGCTGTTGATAACCCATGATCATGAGCCACATCAAAGGCCGAAGCGATGTAGCCGGCAAAGGTATGCAGCGTTACAGGTCCAGGGTCGCTATTCCAGATAAAATTATGGGCATTTTTACCAAGCACCTGCCGGCCGGTTACTTGCGAGGTATGTCCGGGTATGGTGGAAGTGTTTGATCTGTCCGTGCGTGCATTGTCTGTCCAGGCACCTTCTGTACGAAATCGGAAAAAATTCGGGAGCCTTTCCTGACCCATGGAGGTGATTACATCGGGGCGAAGGCCGTCTACACTGATGTGCAGTACATGATCAACCCGTGGTACATTGCTTCCGTTTTGGGAAAAACTTTGGTGTAAGCCAGCTAAAAGGACTAGTAAAATACTGGTAAATGTAATAGTTCGATACATGATTTTTGGTTTAGTTGGTTTGTGAATTTTAAGATAGTATCCAACTATTATTGAACCATTACTTCGTTATTATATGTAAATTAACCTTGGTTTTCCTTCAAAACTTAACTCTCTTACTGCCTGATAGATGAAATATTAATATAAAGTTTATGGCTTTAGGAAAACCCTCATATTTTTTTATTGATATGTTTACCGCTTTGGAATAGCACCAACTTCTCCCTCCATTGAGATTTAAATTTTTGTAATATTGGTATTTATTGTCTCGGGTAAATTTGAACTATACATCCTATAAACAGAGAAACAAATGAAGTTGCACGAGCTTATTGGATGGTTTGGAGCCATAACATTTATAGTAGCATATTTCCTGCTTAGCATCAAGGTTATCAGAGGTACGGGTATATTATACCATGTACTCAATGCTGTTGGCGGACTTTGCCTGGTTATTAATGCAGTTTACCTGAGAGACAATCCTACATTTGTAGTTAACCTGGTCTGGATGCTTATTGCCATAGTGGCTACGGTACGCAATGTGCGAAGTGAATAAAACGAAGCTATACCAGAGTAAGTGATATAAGGTTTAAAGCCAGGGACCTGTAGGTTTCTATTTTTCTCTGATACTCTTCCGTACCTTCCAGCATGCCCAGATAATAGTAGGCACCTTCGATAAGTACAAAAACTTGTTCCGCAAGCTCCGACACATCCTCCACATTAATAATATTGTGTCTTTGGTAATGTTCCAGTACAGATGTCAGCATACCCCGGAGGGACTCATGCAGGAGCCTGAAGCTGTTTTTGATCCGGTCATCCCTGTAACTGAGGGCATAGCAACTGTAAAAGACTCCGTCATCAAACAGCTCGTTCCATTTTTTTGAGAACAAATTATGAATAAGCTCTTTCAGGTTTTCCGCAGTTGGGTGTTGTGCATCAAACTGAAACATGCCCTTGTATCGTTCCAGGGTAAAATTTATCAGAGCCAGCAAAAGCTCTTCACGAGTTTTAAAGTAATGAATGATCAGACTCGGGTTGATATCAAGATGTCTGGCAACTTTGGCAATGGAAGCATTTTCAAGACCTGTTTCTTTGGCCACTTCATAAAAGGCGTTGATGATCTCCGTTTGACGAACCTCTTTTAAACTTTTTCTTCCCATTAAATTACTGTTAATACAAAGTTAACCACAGTGCCATTAAATAGTATTTCCTATTATCGTTTTATTATAAATTGAACGACCGTTCAATTTATAAGTTGCCATTAACTAGTTTTAAAAATCACTTAATAATGGTAAAAAAATCATGCTTAAAAAAACACTCCAAAGTTTTATCTGTGGTTTCATCTGCACATTGAGTTTGTATGCGCAGGAATCCGGCATATCCGGAAGGATCACAGATGTTCAAGACGGTAGCCCTTTACCTGGTGTTACCGTGCTGATCAAAGGTACAACACGTGGTACGGCCTCAGATGCGGATGGCACTTACAGGTTGCCGGCATCAAAAGGTGAAGTACTTGCCTTTTCATTCATTGGTTATGAAAGTCAGGAAATTACCGTAGGAGACTCCCCGGTTATAGATGTGGTGCTGCAACCGGATATCACCACCCTGTCTGAGATAGTGGTAGTGGGCTATGGAGAGCAAAAGAAGGTGAATTTATCAGGGGCGGTAGATGCCATTGACAATACGGTACTGGCCAATCGTCCCAATCAAAACATTGCACAGGGGTTACAAGGCATTTCTCCAAATTTAAATATAGACTTTCTCAGTGGTGAGCCCGGTGCGGTTCCTAATATCAACATCAGGGGCATAACTTCGATCAATGGAGGGGATCCGTTGATACTGGTTGACGGAATACCCATTACCCCGGCAGAGCTTAATACAATCCCCCCGGGTGATGTGGCTGGTATTTCGGTACTTAAAGATGCCTCATCGGCCGCCATCTACGGAGCACGTGCCGCCTATGGAGTTATTCTCATTACTACTAAATCAAGGTCAGAAGAAGGTGTCAGCATAAGCTATACTAACAACTTTTCAATGAGCAGACCCACCGTACTGCCTGATAAAGTTACCGACCCTTACATCTATCTGAGAGTGCGGGAAACCTCGACAGATAATACACCCTGGGATAACCAGAACTACAGCGACCAGACCTACCAGTGGGCAAAAGAGCGCTCCGATAATCCTGAACTCCCCGCAGTAAGGATCAACCCTACGGATGAGTCACTTTGGGAATATATGGGAGATAAAGACTGGACCAGGGAATTTCTGGACCATTATAATTATTCTCAGCAGCATAATCTATCCATCAGCTCAAGGGGTGAGCGCACCAGCTTGCTGGTATCAGGCGCCTACGATAATCAGCAAGGTGTGCTCGACCATATCGCAGAAGATGGTTATCAAAGGTATTCGCTACGTTCAAAGCTCAATATCGACCTTACAAAGTTTCTGAAAGTGGGCAACAATACCTCAATGGCTTTTAGTGAAAGGGTGAGGCCAACCTACTTTGGAAGCGACGATAATGACGACATGTGGCAGATATACAACTTCCATCCTACAGATTGGGATATAAACCCTGATGGCTCTTATGCCAATACAGAAGTTGGCAGGTACATGGCTCAATTACAAACTGGCGGAGAGAGCGTATCCAATTTTAACATTTATCAGACCTCTTTTTTAGGAGAACTATCACTTTTCGAAAAAGTGTTGAAGCTAAATGCTGATTACACCATCCGGAAGAACATAGAGGAAGTAGAGCAGTTTGCAACCAAATATAATATTGGTTTTGGTCCTGAGGATATCAGGGAGGAAGGGGACAGCTGGGCCTATCAAAGCAATGCAGATAATACTTACTCAGTGTTTAATATTTACACAACCTTCAGCAAGACTTTTGGTAGCCATCAGGTTAATGCTGTTGCAGGATACAATCAGGAGCATAACAGGTACGAATCTACCTTTGCACAGAGAGATGGCCTGATCACAAACAGCCTGCCCACCATGGCACTGGCTACCGGTGAATCGCAGGTTGGAGAAAGTGTACGCGAGTGGGCTATAAGAGGCTTGTTTTTCAGGGCCAATTATATTTTTAAAGATAGATACATATTCGAATTCAACGGCAGGTACGACGGTTCATCAAAGTTTCCTAAAGATAGTCGTTGGGGATTCTTCCCTTCTGCCTCAGTGGCCTGGAGGGTTGACGAGGAGGCATTCTTTAGTCCCTTGTCTAACCTGTTCAGCCAATTTAAGCTGAGAGGTTCCTACGGATCGTTGGGGAATCAGTTTGTAGGAGAGTATGGCTATATTTCTTCCATGGAAGCTACCCAAGGTAGCTACATTATCGGAGATCAGCTGCCATTGGTCGTAAACTCTCCTTCGTTGGTTTCGCCTAACTACACCTGGGAAAAAGTGAACAGCAGCAACATAGGATTGGACCTGGGTATATTTGACAACAGGATAACTACCTCCTTTGATTACTATTCCAGGGAGACGATCGGCATGCTTACATTAGGTCGTGAGTTGCCCGATGTATTGGGTGATGCAGAGCCACTGGAGAATTCGGCCGATTTAAAAACTACCGGATGGGAATTGGCTGTTGGCTATCAAAACAGCTTTCAACTGGCCTCAAAGCCATTTAAAATCAGTTCACGTTTTATAATTTCAGACAGTAAAAGTACCATCACCAGGTTTGATAACCCGGAAAGAAACCTTACCCAATATTACAAAGGAATGGAGCTTGGAGAGATATGGGGTCTTGAGAGTGACGGGTTCTTCCACTCCCAGGAAGAAATTGACGCACTTGACCAGTCCGATATTGTGCCCTGGGGTGCCTTGTCTGTTGTAGAGGGCTGGCCCAAATACATAGACCGGGACAACAACGGCAGAATAGAAAAAGGCGCTACCGTTGATGATTCCGGAGACTTGTCAGTAATTGGTAATTTACTTCCAAGGTATCGTTATAGCCTTGATCTCAATATGTCGTGGAAAGGCTTTGACCTTCGCATGCTTTTCCAGGGTGTTGGTAAAAGAGATTTTTATCCGAGACACTACCTGTACTGGGGTTTTTACCAGCAACCCTATGCCGGTGGTTATGAGCACCTGCTGGACTATTACAGGGCCACTTCAGACAGTGAAACGGAAAGGGCCAAACATAGCCAGTCTTACCTGGATGCAGGCCTGGCGGATGCCAATACGGATGCCAGGTATCCCGTGCTACAGTCATGGTTGGCTGACAGAAATCTGGGGGAGAGAATAGACGAGGCCCAGGGACTGGCTATACCGCAGACAGGCTACATGCTGAACGGTGCCTACCTGAGACTTAAAAACCTGACTATCGGCTATACAATTCCGCAAAGTTTGCTTTCAAGGCTTAAGATCTCAGATTTAAGAGTATATGTGAGTGGTGAAAATATAGCGGAATGGTCTGAACTGAAAGACTACTTTGACCCTGAGTCAATCAATGATGATGTGGCCAAAATGAACCCTTCGGCAAGTACTGCAAGCGGATGGGGCTATAGCTACCCGCAGCAAAGAAAATATTCTATCGGACTTAGCATCACGCTATAATTAACCTGAAAATTATGAAAAAGATTATACTACTGCTTTTGACCGCTACTTCATTGATGGTGGCATGTGATGACGATTTTCTGGAAAAGTACCCTGAAACCTCCATTTCAAGAGAAAATTTCTTTAAAACGGAGGAAGACCTGATGATTTATACTTACGGGCTGTATGATTTTGAAGGAGTAGGGAAGTATGTCAGTGATATTGGCACTGATAACCAGGCCACCACCGGTGCAACGGAAATTAAAACCATGATGACTGGTACCCCATCTGCTACCAGTATTACCGGCGGATGGAACTGGGATGCGTTGAAGGACATCAACTACTTCCTTGAAAGCATAAAAGAGACTGATCTTCCGGAGGAAGTGGTTAATCACTATGAAGGCGTGGCCAGGTTTTTCAGGGCACGATTCTACGTAAACAAGGTAAAGCGCTACTCTGATGTGCCCTGGTATGACTTTGTCCTGGAGCCCGATGATACCGAAGCCCTGATGAAGGCCCGTGACCCAAGGGATGTCGTGTGGACCAAAATACTGGAGGATTATGAATTTGCAAGGCAAAATGTAAGGGCAGACCAACCTGAAGGTGCGGTGAATAAATGGGTGGTGCTGACCTATATGGCCCGCCATACCTTATATGAAGGTACCTATAGAAAGTACCACAGTGAATTGGGGTTGGAGTCTACAGCAAACGACTTTCTCGCTATAGCACGTGATGCAGCCCATGAAGTGATCAACAGCGGGCTCTACTCTATTTACTCTACGGGTGCAGGAGCCCAGGACTATGGCAGTTTGTTTAACAGCGCCGACCTGACAGGTAATGCAGAGGTTATACTCACCAATATCAGTCAGGATGAGATCAAGAACAGTGGATGGTGGGAGTATATGTTTGGTAACTATGAGGCATGTCCCGGAAAGGACCTGCTTCAGGCTTACCTGAATGCAGATGGCTCGTACTATTCGGAGCTGGTCGATTTTGAAACGAAACAGTTTGTTGACGAATTTGAAAACAGAGATCCGAGACTTTACCAGACGTTTGCTCACCCAGGGTGGGAATTGATCAACACGGCCACCTATGCGCAGGGAGGCGGTATATACATCCAGCAATTGCAGAAAAACTTTTCTGGTTATCATCAGCTAAAAGGGTTTATTAATAACCCGGACCAGACTGTGTTAAACAATGTTGATATACCCGTTTTGCGATATGCCGAAGTACTGCTTACCTACGCTGAAGCCCGGGCCGAGCTTGCTGAGCTTACCCAGTCAGACCTCGACGTAACGGTGAATGCGATTCGTGACAGGGTAGGTATGCCACACCTTACATTGGGTGTAACAGCAGATCTATGGCAGCAGGAGAAGTATTCAAATGTTGCATCTCCGGTATTATTAGAAATAAGAAGAGAGAGAAGGGTAGAGCTTGCCCTGGAAGGTTTCCGAATGGATGATCTCATGCGATGGAACGCAGGTCATATCCTCGAAGAAGAGCCTCGCGGACTTTACTTTCCGGGTCTTGGTGAGTATGACCTTACCGGAGACGGTGTGGAGGATATAAAGCTGATACCTGCTTCGGAGTCTGTTCCGGCAACAAAAGAGACCAACTCACTGGGGGTACCATTTATCTACTACAGGGTAGGCGATGTAAGTACGGACGCTTCTTTCTTCCTTTCTGATGGAGAAAAAGGGTATGTGGTGGCTGTAGAAGACAGAGGTGTTTTCCAGGCCCCCAAATACTATTACAGACCTGTACCGGCAAACCAGGTGAAGTTAAATCCTAACCTGAAACAGATTTTTGGCTGGTAGCTTACCATCCGATATTGACAATATACCGGATCAGCAGGAGGTTTTCCTGCTGATCCATTTTTCCGATACCTGAATGAACAAGATTATGGTTAAAATCAAATTACTGATCGTTATTATTATTAATTGTACCCTCTCATCATTTGCTCAGAAAAAAGCCGTATTTATTATCCTTGATGGAATACCAGCCGATGTTATTGAGTCAGTAGAAACACCTGCTCTGGATGAAATATCCAAGGCCGGCGGGTACACCAGAGCCTATACCGGCGGACGCGCAGGAGACTTTTCTGAAACGCCGACCATATCCGCGGTTGGGTATAACAGCCTGCTTACCGGCACATGGGCAAATAAGCATAATGTATGGGGAAACGGTATTAAGGATCCCAATTATCATTATTGGAATATTTTCCGCATAGCCAGGCATAAAGACCCTTCCCTTAAAACAGCTATTTTTTCCACGTGGCTGGATAACCGGACCAAGCTTATCGGTGAAGGTCTTGATGAAGCAGGAAATATTAAAATGGATTATGCTTTCGATGGTTTTGAACATGACCAGAAGAATTTTCCGCATACCAGGGATCGCCGGTACATTTTTGATATTGACGAGCATGTCTCCAAAGAAGCCGGGCGCTACATACAGGCAGAAGGTCCTGACCTTTCATGGGTTTATCTTGAATTTACTGATGACATGGGACATAAGTATGGCGACAGCGATGAAATGTATGAAGCTGTAAGAAAGGCGGATACCCAGGTAAAAAGGATTTGGGATGCATTGAAATACCGGGAAGCGCATTTTAGCGAAGATTGGATGATAGTTATTACTACGGACCATGGGCGCGAAGATAAAACAGGAAAAGGGCACGGAGGACAGTCTGAAAGGGAGCGCACCATATGGATGGTTACCAACAGCGATGACCTGAATGAAAGTTTTAGTCAAATGCCTGCCATGGTGGATATCATGCCCTCGATACTTAAACATATGGAGATTGAAGTCCCTGGTGAGCTGGCTGCTGAGATAGACGGGGTCTCTTTTATAAGAGATTTAGCTGCCAAAGATCTGGAAGCGAATATCGCCGACGGCGTGTTGTATTTGAAATGGAAGTCATACGCTGAAAAAGGTAAGGCAAGATTTTATATTTCCGGCACTAACCAGTTCAAAACAGGAGGTAAAGATGAGTACATGGAGCTGGGAGAAGCCGGAATACAGTCCGGACAGGCGCAATTCAAACTTCCAAACGGAGACCTTAAACCTTTTAAAGTACTGATGAGGTTTGAAAGGATAACCCTAAATACCTGGATAAGTAAGGGAAATAAAAAACTTTAATTGGCAGCACCGCCTCTGCCGCAGGAAAAAAATCGAATGACCGTTGTCATGACTGCTACAAATTTGCCATAACCCTTCACCTAACAACAAAATCAACAAAACCTATGAAAAAGAAACTCTTGTTACTGTCACTATTAGCAGTATTACTCTTGCTGAAAGATGCAAATGCCCAATACGTAAAGCCTTATCTCCAGGCGGCTAAGCCGACTTCGGTTTGGGTAAGCTGGAAGACCGATAATGGCACCAACCCCACCGTCCGTTATGGTCTTTCGGCCAATAATTTGGCGCAGACCGTTTATGGTACTACGGTAAACCTTGAGCCCAAAGATTATACCTATAACACGCCCTATCATTGGCATAATGTAAAACTAACAGGCCTCACACCTGATACGGGCTATTACTATGAGGTAAGAAGCGGAGCATCGGACCGGTCGGAAGTGCATTACTTCAGAACCCCTCCTGCTCTTGGCAGTAAAAAGGACAAACTCAGGTTTATTGTGTTGGGTGACCACCAGGTATTGAACTATCAGGGAAGCCCTTATATGAAGTTCAACGAACTTGTACAGGCTGCCAAAAGCAAAGCTGAGCAGCTGTACGGTACGCCGATTGCTAATAATATCAACCTGATCATCAATGATGGGGACCAGGTAGATGTAGGTACTTTGAATCACTATGAAAATATCCATTTCGCCAAACAGAGCTACATCACTCCCAACCTTCCTTTGATAACTGCTGTGGGAAACCATGAGACCTATGGTTCTATGGGGATAGAGGCATACTATGAACACTTCATTTTAAATGATGAGTTTGATTATAAAGGCATCAGCTCCGGCACGGAGCGATACTATACCTATCAGTTGGATAACGTGCTCATTATGGTGCTGGATACCGAGCTTACTGGCAACACACAACTCAATTGGGCAAAATCGGTGATCAGCAAAGCAACTACAGATGCCAGTGTGGACTGGATCGTAACAATCTCTCACAGGCCTTATCAGGCAGAACAGTACTCAAACGACTATTCCGGTTGGTACGGAAATTCAGTGTTACCTGCTCTTAAATCTACGGACAAATTTGTGTTGCATATTGCAGGCCATCACCATTTATACGCACGAGGCCAGTTCAAAGACCACTCCGGCTACCACATGATATCCGGTGGTACCGCGTGGCCTCAATACTGGGGAGACTCCGGGAATGAAACTGACCATCAGGAGACGCAGGGCTCTTGGTCTAACTTTGCATACCAGATTATTGAGGTAGACAATGTAAATGAAGAAATGAAGGTGCAGTCCTATACTATAGGCAGCCTTGATAAAGTTAAAAATAACGAGCTGCTGGACGAGTTTCATTTAAGGCGCGGGCTGGACAAACCAACTACACCATCGGTTACCAACAATGTTTCAGAGCCTGTTACTTTGCCCTATACTTTTAAAAGTAGTGCCTATTACTCGGCAGCTCAGGAGCCATTTAACTCCACACAATTCCAGGTATCTTCTACAGAAGGTTTTTCTACAGTTAAAATAGATGAGCTTCGCCACTTCGAAAATTACTATGGCCCCGACGGCCAGCGAGACGAAACCCGTAATATTGGTTTGGGACAAGGAATATTTGACCTGACCATAAGGTCTAACCAGTTGAGCAACGGAAGTTACTTCGTTCGTGTAAGGCATCGAGACCAAAGCCTGAACTGGAGTGAGTGGTCTGTGCCATTATCCTTTGAAATAAATGGCAGTGTGGATGCAGATCCTGCTATTTCTTTAAATAAACAAAGCTACGCTCCGAATGAAATCATCCAGGTTAGCTATGCCAATGCTCCCGGAAATGCCAAAGACTGGATCGGTATTTATAAAAAGGGGAATATACCCGGAATGAACGCTTCTACCCAGTGGGCCTATATCGGTGGAAACAGCAATGGTACTGCAAGTTTCAGCATAGCAGAAAGCGGAGAATATTTCGTGACCCTTTTTGAAAACGACGGATATACCGAACTGGCCGGGCGTATCTATTTCTGGGTGGGCAGCACCCCTGTGCTTACTTCAGATAAACCAGCCTATAACGAGGGTGAAAATGTGGATATTTCTTATACATCTGCCCCGGCCAATCCAGAAGACTGGATAGGTATCTATAAAGTTGGTGTTGAGCCATCCGCAGGAGCTTATGCCAGCTGGCAGCGGGTCAGCGGAGTGTCAGGCTCACTTACATTTTCTGATCTGCCTAAAGGATACTATTACGCAACATACCACCTCAACAACGGATACGCTGAGGTTGGTGAGCGAATTTATTTTCAGGTAGGTACCCAGATTACCACCATAAGCACTGACAAAAACAGCTATGGGCTGGGAGAGCCTGTTACTATTACTTTTGCCGATACGCCCGGAAAGGAGAAGGACTGGCTGGGCATTTATCATGATGGAGACACCCCGGGCATTGAGCAATTATACACTTACAAATATTTTGACGGACTTACTAATGGTTCGACGGTAATAGATGGTACCGAAGGCAACGAAGGAGCCCCAAATCAACTTCCTGTTGAGCCTGGAAGGTATTTCATAGTTATGTTTACCGATGACAGCTACAATGAGGTATCCAACAGGGTATACTTTGATGTTACCGATTTGAACCCTGCAACCTCGGTAAGTACTGACAAACTGGTCTATAATAGCGGTGATGTGGTAAAGATCAGCTTTGCTCATGGCCCCGGAAACACCTGGGACTGGATTGGTATTTATAAAAAAGATGATACACCGGGTACTCAGTATGCCTACAAATGGAAATATGTTGATGGCAAGGAAGCCGGAACCCTGAGTTTTGCCAATGTGGCTAACGGAGAGTATTTTGTCAATTTGTTTGAAAATAATGGCTATGTCGAATTGGCCGAAAGAAAGAGTTTCAGGGTAGGTTCACCACTGACGGCATCAGAGGTAGTGAGCTCGGCAGATGGGAAAATAAAGGTATATCCGAATCCTTTTAACAAATACCTCAATATTGAAGCTGTCAATCCAATTACAAAAGTCGTTTTGATTGATCCTGCAACGGGTGCCACCGTAATGGAAGAATCAGGCCTTGAGGGGAAAAGTATTACACTCAAAAATAAGGCGCTGGTTCCCGGAAACTACCTGTTGAAAGTACATGCCGGAAAGACTTATGAAGTTCATGTAGCGATAGAAAAATAAATCTTGTTCATCGAGGGCTGTTTCAAATGTTTCTGTTCATACCTGTTTAAAGTGGAAACAGCCCTCTAAATACTTATTAGCCATGAAAGTTATATTAATGCTATCGGTTTTCATACTTACTTCCTTTATGCACCCCCTCAAAATGTCGTTCAGCAGTATGTCGGTGAGCAATGAAGGGAAGGTAAAGATTGAAACCCGACTTTTTTTGGATGACCTTACACTACACATCGAAGACAGGTACCGGTTAAAGGATGCGGACTTTTCTACGCCGGCCGCGAATGGCTCAATAGCACTGCAACAGTATATCCGGGAAAATATACATATACTACAGGCGGGAGATACCATTTATTTCATTATTACAGGTATTTCACTTTCGGAAGACGGGCAGGCATTGGTAGTTGAAATGGAGAGTGCGGGTGCTCTTGATAAAAAGCAAAGCTATAAGGTTAAAAACAGCCTGCTTTTCGATATTTTTAAAAAACAAAAGAACCTCCTGATCATCAAAGGTAAGGAGTACTATAAATTCTACTTTACCATTGATGACCCTGTGCAGGAGGTAAATTAGAGTTATTTGGATAAAGTACGAATTATGGAGCCGCCATTCATCAGACTATATCTTTAGTCGGCTCCTTAATCCTCAATGGCCTCAATACCCTGCCGTTTAAGTTCGGCAAGATGGTCCTTCATAGCTTTGAGCTGCTCCGGAGAGTGGCCCTGCCAGGCAGTAATCTCTCCTACAACTTTAAACGGATGGAGAGAGCGGTACGACTTTGTAGGGTTACCCGGAAATTTCTTATCTGTCAAATTTGGATCGTCCTCGATTAAACCCGTTGGCTCAACGATATAGATTCTTTCACGCCCTTCACCTGAGGCAAGTTCTGCCCCCCAAATGGCTGCATCCAGGGTAGCTGTAAGGTATATGTACTTAGCTTTTCTCCTTTTGCCATAGTTAGAGATATAGCCTGCTTCTATGAGATCGCCTGTTTTAAGGTCTGCTTTCGTGCCGTGATAGAATGTCAGTGAATAGTCTATTGTCTTGTCTGTTTCCAATGTTGTTATATGGTTTTGAGTTGTTGTTTACAGTTAGGTTGAAGCCGTCAAGATTTTGTTTGGCTATGAACTACGCAATATCTTCTCCATCTTCCTTCCCTTAGCCAGCTCATCTACAAGCTTATCTAAATAGCGAACCTGTTGTGTTAAAGGGTTCTCTATTTCCTCCACACGATATCCGCAGATCATACCGGTAATGAGATACGCATTGGGATTAAGCTCAGCACGCTGGAAGAACGTTTCAAAAGTTACCCCTTCCTTGATGAGTTCCTCCATTTTTTTTGTGTTGAAGCCTGTTAACCACTGAATGACTTCATGTAGTTCATCTCTAGTACGGCCCTTTTTCTCCACCTTTGCCAGGTACATTGGATAGACAGACGCAAAAGCCATTTTTGCAATACGCTGATGATGTGTTTCGGATTTGTTCATACCCTCACATTTTGGTGATTAAGTAATTGCCCTGTTTCCTGGCATGTAGCCTATAGGTTACCAAGGGCCGGCGAATATCTAATCTAGCAAAATCTGTGGGAGCTTACAACGGTTTAAACGGATAGTCCGGATTTTTAAAAAAGTAATCAATTTCTATTCTTGTAAGGGGTAAGGAAAGCGTTTATCTCGTTAGAGGCATATTCAGAATGGGCGATTATTTTACTGTCAATTATCGCTTACCAACACCCCATGTCCATTACCGGCACCACCTCTATCGTCCCTGTCCTGACGGTCGAGCCATTCCTGATGTTTCTTTTTGGCAGCTGCTTGCCTCTTTGCCAGCTTGTCTGCTTTTTTCTTTTCAGCAACTTCTTTATTTATACTCTTCAGTCCAGCCTTGGTTTTACCCTGTTTTCCACTATTAGAGTCTCCGAACCCATGTGCCAGATTGCCTTTGAATTTCCTTGCAGCTTTTTGTTTTGAGCGTGCGTCCTGTTTGGAAGTTGTTTCGTATTGCAGTGCACGAAATGCATTTCTGTCAGCTTTGCTTTGTTCAGATCTTCTTTTATTTTTTGCTGCAGCTTTTTGTTTTTCTTGTTTCTTGTTACCTTTCTTTCCAAGTTGGATTACCTGAGCACCCCCGTTGGTTTGTTCGTTTTGTTTGAACTGCGTGGTATTACCTGAATAGCTATTTGCTTCTCTTTGTGCCTGCATCTCGGATACTAGAACTTTAATGTCTTCAACCAAATCCAAAGCAACCTCATCTCCCTCTTGCATTAAAGAATGGCCAAGATTAATTAGCCCTTCAATATCACCCTCAACCCACAACTGGTCTAGTAATTTCTTATCATTTGGGTGTTGTAAAACACCATTGGAATAAACGGCTTGTTCACCTTCAGATATAGGATCATCATCCAACTCCATATCTCCTTGTACATTATCAACTTCTTCCAAAAGTTTTTTTGCATCCTCGTTGTTCGCTTGTACGTGTGAGTAGTTCCAACTATCCTCTACTTTTTTTGCAAAAACATGAAATGAAGCTTTATTTGCTCCACCCAAGGTTACAAATTTAATTGTCAGGTGAGGTTCTGATTCGGGCGTGTACTCCAATGACTCGGAATCCTGCTGATCGCAATGGAGCCCTCTTTCAACGATTACACTATTATTGTTCGATTCCTCCATCCTCTCTTGAAGTGTTGGAATATCTGAACAAGCCTGTTGTAATATTTTAATGTTTATAGCTTTTATTTCGTCTTCTGTTAATGATCCTGATTCGAATACTGTATTTTCAAATGATCTCCATCCTTTATTGTGTTTTTTGTTTTTCTTTGTGTTTTTTGGGGTATGGAAGATTAATTTCCTTTGAGTGACATTATCTTGATTGTTAAGTTCAGGATTATTTTGATTTACTGTGGTTTGTTTAGTTATAGTGTCGAAAATATTCATTTGCAAAGCCTTACTTCCCATTACATCTGCCTCTTTTTCGAGGCTGGTATCGTCGTTGATATTTACAGTGTCTTTCAGCTGTACGGTAGGCTTAACTCTTCCTTGCTTTTGTTGTACGACATGCCAGGCTTCATGTGGAAGATGTCTTTCTTGTCCAGGAGCTAAATGAATCTCCGTGCCTTGGGCATATGCATGAGCTTGTAACTGAGCGGGTTTGCTGGAATTGTAATTTACCTTTACGTCATCGAGAGAGTGGCCTGAGAGATTTTCTATACCAGCCTTTAGTTCATTAGGAAGTCCTGTTTCATTAGCAGGATTTTTAGTATTCAGCGATAACTGGTTGTTATCGCTATGCAAGTCAGCAAAGTGATTTTTAATAAGTGAATGTTGACTTTTGGAAATATCACGGTCTAGGCTTGTCATATTTTTATTGAGTCTACTGCCCTCACCATGATTATTGCTCAATATGTTATCCCTCATATCTAAAATTTTATTTTATATCAGCAATTATAAAATTAGGGCGCACAGGAATTTATAGCAATACCCAAGGTTGGGTATTTTGGCCTTGATTTTACCCATATTCTTATGGGGTCAAACTGAAGTAAGCTCGATTTGCTTGGCTTAGAAATACGGAATAAGACCCGTATTAATCATTGAAACCTATGATTTACAAATACTTGAGAACTAAGCTTTGATTTCTTTTTAAAAGTTGACAGCTTTATACGAACCCGGTCAATACTGGTGTTTATGTACTATAACTAAATTTCTATTTTGAGATCGTCTAGTTACTTTTACACACCGCGATACTCAGACGGCCCGTAGAGTTTTGTTTGGAGAAAGCAGTACCAATATTAGTTGCAGCAAGAACAACGTCTTTTCCCTCGCCGGTGGCAGATAAATGTATCTTTACACTGCCATCGAATTTAAGCAGGTCATCATAGCCAAACTTGCCGTTATCAATCAGGTCATTAAGCATAGTGCTACTTTTCCCGGTGTCGGCATAAAGGTCGTTAAGGGTGAAGGCAATATCGGCATCCTGGGTGCCCAAGTCGCCATAGTGGAAATGAACAGGGTGATACGCTTCTCCATCCGTACCCTCAAGCTTGACTTCCACCTGCAGACCCAAGTCAGCTCTTTCCATGAAGGTTACCGTGCCATAAACAGGGAAGTCAGAGGCCTGCAAAAGGTTATAGGTCACTTGCCGGCCGGTGAAATCAGTGTTTTCATTCTCACTATCAGTGCAGGCAGATAAAAGCATACCGCATACTACCCATGTCAATAAAAACGCCTTTTTCATAAACTGAAATGTTAATTTCAACTAATATACGTATTTCTCAGGTTTTTAGCCAAAAGCAAGAGGCTACACGGAGCGTTATTTTCAATATAATTTTGGCATATGTATTTTTTTGAAACAACTTTGCAGGCATGAGAGCGCTAAGGAATATAATTATTTCATTTCTTATCCTAAATGTTTTAGGAAGCACACTCATGGTTCCGCTGGTTTACCTGGACTTCGAACTTCGCAGGGAGTATATTGCCAGGGTACTCTGTATTAAAAAAGACGAGCCCATTACAGTCTGTGGTGGTAAATGTTATCTGGCGAAGCAGCTGAATAAAGCCAGTGAACAGCAACAAAACGACAAGCAAAACACTTCACGTACTGAGCCTATTAGCTTTTTTAAAGTTGAAATTGTTGAAAAAGACTATAGCCGGCAAATTGTCGAAATCAATGCTGCTCAAATACCAAAACAGGACACACATGTTTTGAGGTCATTTGTGGCAGATATCTTTCACCCGCCCCAAAAGGTTTAATCCAACTTTGATGAAAAAGCATCTCATGACAGATGTGATGCAACGGATTAGAATAGTTTCTGCTTTCTGTGCTAATCGCAGCATAGGGCCATTTGGTCGCAGGTTATTTATGGCTATTCTTTCCGCCTGAATTTTATTAATCAAAAAATTAAATCTTTTTCAAAAAATGAAATTATATAATCTTTTGGTCATGACGCTCATGGCCCTGGTACTATTGGCTTGTAATGACGACGATTCTGATGATGCTCAGAGTTTTGGAACCTTTCAGCTGGAGTTTGATCATAGAGTGGGAGACAAGCAGATGCAGCTGTCTGAAGCAGGTTCTGCGGATTATGTTTTCTCTACTGGTTCGGGAGAGGCATTTAACTTAACCCTGTTTGGCTATTATGTGGGAAAAATCAAATTGGAAGGCCCTAATGGAGAGCTTTATGAAGACGAAATCAGCATCACTGCGGCGGAGGTAAAAGGCTACTATCATGTGTTGCAAAATGAGGCATCATCCAAATACATTACCCTCGAAAACGTTCCTGCCGGCACCTATAACAAGGTAACTTTTATTATTGGAGTTGAAGAAGACGGAGTAGAGGAAGGTGCTGCCGGAGGTGTGTTAGACCCTGCCGAAGGAGCCTGGTTTTGGAACTGGAATGCCGGTTATATTGGATTTGCTATAGAGGGAGCGGCTGAAAACTCTGCACAGGAAAAAGTAGAAGGAGATGGGTGGGTTATCCATGAGAAATCTTTTTCACTGCATGTAGGCGGGTGGAAAGACGTAGAGCCTGTAACCGGCGAGTCACAAAAATTTGTCAATAATGTAAAGACCGTGACGCTGGACTTTGATTCTGAGATCAGGGTAGCCGAAAATCTGGAGCCAAATGCTCACATTATCGTTGACCTGCTTAAAGTACTGGATGGTGCAGACATAGATTTTTCAACTACCTACTCTGTCCATTCACCCAAGGCAGGACAACCACTGGCCAACGTTATTCCTGATGTGTTTATATTAGATCATACCCATCAGTAAAATGTTTGGAAGTAATAAATATGCACACCTGGCCATATGCTCGGTGTGCATATGCCTGTTCGTATCCTGCGAAAAAGACACGGATATGACACCCGACAACACTTATGCCTTTACGAAACCTGCAAACTTTCCCGAGCCAACATATACCTTTGATAACAATGAGGTTACCAAAAAGGGGTTTGAGCTTGGCAGGAAGCTTTTTTTCGACCCTATACTATCAAAAGATGGAAGCATCTCCTGTAACAACTGCCACATACAGTCCACGGCATTTGCGGATTCACAGCAGCATCCGCTGAGTGTAGGTATAGATAACCGTTTGGGAATAAGGAACGCACCATCGCTGGCCAACATGGCATTTTATCCTGATTTTTTCTGGGATGGAGGCGTTAACCATCTCGATTTTGTGCCTATAAATGCCATTGAAAGTGAATTTGAAATGGGGGAGACTTTGAGCAACGTTGTACAGAAGCTAAATGATCATGATGAATACCCGGGTCTGTTTAAAGAGGCGTTTGGTACAGACAAGGTTACGTCACCATTCATGTTACAGGCACTATCGCAGTTTATGCTTCTGATGGTTTCTTCCAATTCCCCATACGATCAATATGTTCGTGGCGAAGGTATATCCTTATCGGAGACGGAATTGAAAGGGCTTGAGCTTTTCAATTCCAAATGCACTAGCTGCCACAGCGGTGAACTGTTTACTGATTTTAGCTACCGCAACAATGGGATAAGTGGGGAGTTTACCGATGAAGGAAGAGGCTTGATTACAGAGAGTAGCGACGATGTCGGTAAATTTCGTGTACCAAGTTTGCGTAATGTAGCTTTGACTGCTCCATATATGCATAATGCCCGGTTCAGTACCCTTCAAGAAGTACTTGACCATTATGATGAAGGCATTCAACAGTCATCAACACTTGACCCGTTGCTTGCCGAAGGAATCTCGCTCAACGAGCAGGAGAAAGAGCAGATCATAGCTTTTTTAAAAACATTAACAGATCAGGAATTCCGGTCAGATAAACGATTTCAAAATAATTGACATGAAAAAAATATTAATAATACTGTTATGTGCTATCGGGCATCAGGTAGCTGCATGTGATGTGTGTGGCTGCAAACTCGGCGGCCTTTACTTTGGAATATTACCACAATTTGAAAGTCACTTTATAGGCTTGCGTTATAGTCATGCGGCCTTTAATGCCACCATAAAATACAACAGCGAATACCTGGACGACGAATTTTCCGATGATACTTACCAGCGTATCGAATTACTGGGCAAATATGCGATTAGCCCTAAATGGCAAATAAACGCTGTAGTGCCTTATATGATGAATAAAATGGATGGCAGCCACCAAAAAGTAGAAGCTTCGGGCATGGGTGACCCGGTTATATTGCTGTACTATAATGCTTTTAACAACAGTGAAAATATGGCCCGTAACCTGAAACACGTCCTTTTGTTAGGAGGAGGGCTGAAACTACCGTTGGGCAAGTACGATCAGGACGATCAGGGAGAAATTATCAATCGTAATTTTCAGTTAGGTTCAGGAAGCGTTGATTACATAGTTTCATTAAATTATACTGCCCGTTTAAACAAGATCGGTGTAAATCTGGAGTCTTCGTATAAAATGAATACCGCTAATAAAGATGATTATCGCTTTGGTAACCAGTTTAACATGAGCGGTTATTTGTTCTATTCATTAGAAAAACCTCTTTTTTCAGTTCTCCCGTTTGGAGGTGTATTTTATGAGCAGGCGGCTATGCATGAGCATGGGAAGATAGATGAGATCAATACCGGGGGAGATGCGTATTTTGCTACAGCCGGGGTACAGCTATACCGGGGAAAATTCAATGTGCTTGCCCAGTACCAGATACCAGTGTCACAAAGCTATAATGTAGATAAGACAGCCACCATAGAGGCCGGAAACCGCCTGACCCTAAGCGCAATATTTAGTATCAGGTCTAAAAATAATTGATAATGAGCCATTGCGGGAAGTTGCCCGAAGATGCCCGGCAGGGATGAACCCGGGCAATTTTCTCCTGGAATGTGATTACTGTGTTTTTGTTGCGTGTATCTTTATGAGACAGGGTGAAATCTGTTAGATTAACCCGGTTGCACACTGTATAATCAGAAAAATGAAAAAGAAAATTCTAATTACAGGAAGTTCAGGGCATTCAGGAAACCAGATATCAAATTTACTCAAAGAAAAATATGATGTAGTTGGTGTTGATCTGGTTGAAGGGGAACATACCCATCATAGGGGAAGTCTGACAGATAGAGATTTTGTGTTCCGCATTGCAAATGGCATGAGCGCAATAATACATACTGCATCACTTCATGCCCCACATGTTGCTACCCATTCCAGGAAGGATTTTATAGATACAAATATTTCTGGAACCTTAAACCTGCTCGAAGCATCCGGGGCAAATGGAGTCACAAAATTTATCTACACGAGTACCACTTCCTTATATGGTGAAAGCCTGAACAATGAAAACGAGGCGGTATGGATAACAGAGGAGACGCCAACCATTCCCCGTGATATCTACGACATTACCAAAATAGCCGCCGAAGGATTGTGTCGTGATTTCTTCAGTAAAGATGGATTACAAACTTCGGTCTTAAGAATCTCAAGATTTTGGAATGAATCAATGGAGAGAAGGCTGTTTTACCGGATGTATCGGGGTTTGGATGTACGCGATGTTGCTTTAGCTCATCAGTTGGCAATCGAAAAGGAATTTCTACAGTTTGATATTTTCAACATTTCAGCCCAAAGCATTTTTACGAAAGATGACTTGTTTGATTTAAAGCATAACCTTGGAAAACTGCTCGAAAAGAAAATCCCGGAATTGATAACCTACTATAAAATGATGAATTGGGCAATTCCGGATTCAATAGACAGAGTTTACGTTATAGATAAGGCCAGGAGAGACCTGGGGTATGAACCGGCGTATAACATTGAGCGAATGCTGAACGACCAGATTAAAACTACTTCTCAATCATAACATAGTATTATTTAAGGTGATCAGTAACTGACCACCTTAATTTCTTCTGCACTGATATCTTTACCCTTATTTAACCCAGATAAAGGCCTGAGCCAAGTTACCCGGCGGATAACCTCATAATTGACATAGCACCCCATGGCTGTAAAAACAATTACTGATGTAAATTTCAACTCCACAGCCATTTCCAAAGGCAAAATCAAATAAGAGCCAAGGTACAGCCAAACCATATGCACGATGTAAACCGGGTAAGCGGCCTGGCTTAGTGAGTGCAGCGTGTCACTCGGTTTGTTGAGATGTTTGTAGCCAAAACCAAACACGCCAAATATCCAGAACAGGGTTTCTACAGGCAAGAGCAGTTCAGGCCCTTTAAGCTCAAAAACGAGGAGCCGGATGAGAAATAATGCAATTGCTATCCCCAGGTAGGCCTTGCGCCACCTCAGTACTGTTGGCCAGAACGTTTCACCTGCCAGCATACAGCAGAATCCTGTAAGAAAGCAAAGAAAACCAAAGACGAACCCATGCCAGGTAACGGCATACATTTCGTAAGGGTCGGGCTGGATCAGTATTGTTTCTAATACAAATGGTACAGCAATGATCAGTATACTCACGGGACGGGAGAACAGCCGCTTTAACCATCTCTTCAGCCAGGAGTTTTCCTTCTCCCTCAGGTAGACAAATAGTGGGGATAAGAGCAGTACATAGATGAAGATGTTGCCCAGAAACCAAAGATGCGCAGGTGAAGGTACCCATGCCAGATCCTGATGGTAATAATCCTGCCACAATAGCTGGTGAAGTGGTACAATACACAACACTCCGAACACAAAAGGCAGAAAGATCCGCCTGGTGCGTTCCAGCAGGAGGGACTTCAGGTTGCGTTTGCGCAGGGCGAACCAAACTCCCATGCCTGAAACAAAAAACAGCAGCGGAATGCGCCATACATTCAGAGCAGACATGGGTATCCAGATAGATTCAAGTGGCTCATGGCTCTGAATAAAGCCTATGAAAACGCCCCAGGGCTGGAATACGATTGCAATGTGGTAAATCAATAATAAACCAATGGCAATCACCCTGATCCAGTCGATGTCATATCTTCTTTTATACATGGTTTATTATTTTTTTAGCAATGAGGCAATTTTAGGGCGTTCGGCTTGCAGCCTGTCGTAGTCGAGCTTAAGCCCGAAAGGTCCAAGGTCTTTTCCTATCTGGTCGTATATAGGCTTTAAAGTATCAAAAGGTATAGTCACCACCTCAAGGGCGGTGCTCCCTTGGTTGTTTTTGATCTCCTTGTCAGCACCAGCTTTTAATAACGCCGCTGCCAGCTCCGTTCTCCCGAAAAAGGCAGCCACCTGAAGAGGAGTTGAACCTTCTCTATTTTGCAGATTAAGGTCAGCACCACCATTTATTAGTGTCAGGCCTGCCTCCGTTCGATCAAATGTAGCTGCAATAGTTAATGGTGTGGAGCCCCACTGGTCTTTTTGATCCAGGTCAGTGCCTGCCGCCACATGCTTCTGCACGGCATTTACATTACCCATGAATACGGCTTCATGAATACTCATTTTCGGTGCTTCGGCTGCGACATTTTCTCCGGTGCTTTTCATTTCCTGGCTGGTGCCATTGCAGGCAGCAGCCCATATGATTGTGACTGCAGCTATTAATCCTTTGATCGTTAAATTTTTCATAATAAGTAATTTTTTAATTGTTTATAGCAAAGCTCAACCAAAAGCAGCTGCGTCACTAAACACGAAAAAAGCAAAACATATAAGCTTTGAACATCCTGTATAAAATATGATGCAACAGTATAAAGTATGAAGCAAAACCTGCCTCAGGATTGATTTATTTCAGGGTTTCCGGTTTTTGTTTGATGATTATTTTCGACACTTTTGAGTGTCAGGAAATTTTATTTACTAATGCAAAATTCGACTTCTAAAGACTCACCGTTCATCAGACAGATCACGGAGATCATTGACGGGAATCTTGCCAATGAACAGTTTGGTGTTTCTGAGCTGGCCGAGGCAATGCATATGAGCCGGTCGAATCTACTGAGAAAGGTACAAAAGGAAGCGAGCTGCTCTGTGAGTCAGTTCATCCGCCAGGTAAAGTTGCAAAGAGCTTTAGAAATGCTGAGGAATGGTTCTTTTACCGTTTCTGAAATTTCCTTTAAGGTTGGTTTCAGCAGCACATCGTATTTTATAAAATGTTTTCGCGAGCAATACGGGTACACGCCAGGTGAGGCAGTTCAGTCTGCTGAGGAAGAAGTTGTAGTAAAAACACCTCATAAGTCTTCATCAGATAAAAGAAAATACGGGTGGCTGGC
The DNA here is from genome assembly GCF_021389975.1 of Fulvivirga ulvae. NCBI lineage: Bacteria > Pseudomonadati > Bacteroidota > Cytophagia > Cytophagales > Fulvivirgaceae > Fulvivirga > Fulvivirga ulvae. The sequence continues at coordinate 655,049 of NZ_CP089981.1, read as the reverse complement.
CATGGGTGCTGGAATAATTCTACTGGTATTGACGGCAATATTCTTTTTCAATAAATCTCCAGGGCATACTTATCCGGTAGAAAAATCTATTGCGGTGCTTCCCTTTATTAATAATAGTACCGACTCTGCCAACGTGTACATCATCAATGGCGTGATGGAGTCTGTGCTTGGGCATCTTCAGAAAATAGAAGACCTTCGTGTAGTGAGCCGCACTTCTGTGGAGAAATACAGAAATACCAACAGGAGCATTCCTGAAATTAAGGAGGAACTGAATGTGAGCTATATTGTGGAAGGCAGTGGTCAGAAGGTTGGTGACGAAATTCGGCTGAATATCCAGCTTATAGATGCCACCGGAGACAGGCATTTATGGGCCAGGGAGTACCAGCGTAATCTCGGTGACATCTTTGACTTGCAGGTTGATGTGGCCAAAAGTATAGCGCAGGAAATACAAGTGATTATTACTCCAGAGGAAGAAAAAAGAATAAAAAAAGTGCCCACTGATGATATGGTGGCCTATGACTATTATCTGCAGGGTATCGATGCGCTAAACAGGGATTCCGAAGAAGGTGTATTTGAAGCGATTGACTGGATGGAAAAAGCTGTTAAGAGGGACAAAAACTTTGCCTTGGCTTATGCCTATATTGCCATTGCTTATTATTATTTGGATGCTTTCCAGGTTCAAAAAAAAGTACCTGTCGCAATCGAACTATAATGCAGACCAGGCACTGCTTATAGATGCGCACCTGGGGGATGCACTGATTGCCAAGTCATTTTACTATATAAATGCTAATGACTATGAAAAGGCTCTGCCTTATCTCGAAAGGGCTCTGGAGTACAACCCCAATTCCGCCCAGGTGCTCAATGCTCTTTCTAATTATTATACTAACTATATGCCGAATACGGAGAAATATCTTGAATATGCTCTTAAAGGGATTCAACTTGACATCAATTCCAATGATTCGGTAACAACCAGTTTTATTTACCTGCACGTAAGCAATGCGCTCATCCAGGCTGGCTTTATCAGTCAGGCCCGGCAATATGCAGAAAAATCGTTGGCGTACAACCCTCAAAACATCTATTCTGATTACCTGAGGGCTTATATTATTTATGCTGCTGACGATGACATAAACAACTTACAAGAGAGCTTGATCAACATACTGGCCAAAGATACCACCAGGCTGGACGTACTTCAGGAAGTAGCCAAGGTTTGTTATTACAATGAAAACTATGAGCTGGCGAATAAGTATTACAGCAAATTTCTAAGCCTGAAAGAATCCCTGGATCTGGATATTTACCCCTCTGAATATTCAAAAATTGCCGTGCTGCACGATAAGCTTGGTATGCCGGATAAAGCCGACCACTATTTGAAGCTTTTTAAGGATTTTGCCGATGAGGATAAATCCATTTATAAACACATCAGTCTTGCAGCATATTATTCCTATGAAGGTGACCAGGACCGGGCCTTGCAGGAGCTGAAGCTTTTTGCCAGAGAGGATGATTACTTCTATTGGGTCCTGATGTTTGAAGATGATCCTATGATGGAAAAAATGAAAGATCACCCGGAATTTGATAAGGTATACAAGCAGTTGGAGGATAAGTTCTGGAGGAGGCATGAAAGGATAAAGGAGACTCTTGCAGAGAAGGGATTGTTGTAAGGCCGGTCAAGCCAACTCTAATCTTTCAAAATTGAATTCATCCATGTCGCTATGGATTTTTTCTTGTTTGGCAACTATGTGAATAACTCTTCACTCTCCCTCTGTATTCGGGAGTATTGGTAATTGTGCTGGCAACGCCGTCAGCATGTATCCTGTTTTTATCATTTCAAGTTTGCCTCCGGATGATCTGTCAGGTAGCCCTGGCATCCAACTATCGTGCTGATTTGCGTTCCGTTGGCTATTTCAAAAAAAAAAGAGAGGTGTCTCAGAAGCCACTATTGTGATATACTGAAATCGAGACATTAAACCTGAGTGGCTTCCATATTGGAACACCTCTTTTTTCTTATAGAAGGTCAGGAGCCCGATTAGCTCCTGATCCTTAAACAGTAAAACTCTGGCTGGAAAACGAATGCGGATCAGTTCCAGCCGCCGCCAAGTGCCTGGTAAATACTCACACGTGCATTCATTTGCTGCTTCCTCGTTTCTACCAATTCAAACTTTGACTCCAATGCATCGCGCTGGGTCAAAAGCACCTCCATATATTCTGCCCGGGCAGAAGTAAAAAGGTCGTTGGCAATATTGATCGATTGCACAAGTGCTTCCACCTGCATGGATTTGAGCTCATAGCTTTTTCCCAGATTATCAATTTTCGCCAGCTGATTAGCCACTTCAATGTATGCCTTCAGGATAGTCCTCTCATAATTGTAAGCTGCTTGTATCTGTTTGGCATTGGCACTGTTGTATGTTGCCTTTATAGCATTCCTGTTAACCAATGGAGCTACCAGATCTCCGGCAACGTTATATAGCAATGATTCCGGGGTCTTTACCAGGTATGTAGGATCAAAGGCCTGCAACCCGATGCCTGCTGTAATGCCCACCGATGGATAAAAGTTAGCTTTGGCCACCATTACATCCAGCTTTGCAGCTTGCAGCTCAAGTTCTGCCTGCCTGATATCAGGGCGGTTCTCCAGTAACTGGGCAGGTATACCTGCCTGAATAGTATCGGGAATTATTGTAGTAAAAGCATCTGAATCCCTGGCCACTGGCTGAGGATAGCGGCCCAGCAGGAAGTTGATCCGGTTTTCGGTTTCTATGATCTGTTGCTGGATCTCATATTGCAAACTCCTGGTGCTGAGTACTTCAGCTTCAAACTTCCGCACGGCCAGTTCTGTAACCCGGGCAGCCTCCTTCTGCAGCCTGACGATTTTCAGCGCATTGCTCTGAATTTCAATATTCCGCTTTACTATTTGCAGCTGGTTGTCTAATGCCAGCAGTTCGTAGTACGCGTTGGCAATCTCGGATACCAGGTTTGTGACCATGAAATTTTTGCCTTCAACTGAAGACAGGTATCTCATTACCGCTGACTTTTTAGCATTGCGCAGTTTGTGCCAGATGTCAACTTCCCATGAGGCAAAGGCACCTACAAGATAATCGGGCAGCGGCTCCGGCATTTCCCTTCCCGGCTCAATTTCTGTTGTGGCTTCGCTTGCCCCGCGACTTGTGTACCTGGCCACTTTATCTATACCGGCACCTGCCTTTACATCCACAAAAGGCAAATATTCTCCCTTTCGTGCCTTTACTTCATTTTGAGCTATTCTTATCTCCTGCAAGGTGATATTAAGCTCCTGATTGTTGTTCAGAGCGGTATCAATCAAGGCTACCAGGTTAGGGTCAGTAAAATACTCCCTCCAGCTCACCTTGGCCGTATTGGTAGTGTCCCGAGAGTCTGTATAGCCTCCGGGTACATCTTTACCTGGCGTTTTTTCGACCACAGCAGGAATGGAGCATGCTGCAAAGAGCAGTGTAAGTATCGCTGCTCCCAGGCATGGATATATTATTTTTTTACGCATTTTGGACATAATCTTCAGTTAATGGGTTGTCATCTTCATCTTTAATCAGTTGCCTTCCGTCTGCCAGGTGGGCGAATATGAAATACAGCCCGGGGACGACGATGACCCCGAAAACGGTTCCGAAGAGCATACCACCAAGGGCAGAAGCCCCGATAGTCCTGTTACCAATGGCACCGGCGCCGGTAGCGATCACCAGCGGAATAAGGCCCGCTATAAAGGCAAATGAAGTCATCAATATAGGTCGGAAACGTACTTTAGCACCTTCTATGGCTGCATTGAAGATGGTCTCTCCCTGCTGGCGCTTCTGAACTGCAAACTCTACAATAAGCACTGCATTTTTTCCCAACAGCCCTACAAGCATAATCAGGCCGATCTGGGCATAAATGTCATTTTCAAGTCCCATAGCTTTGAGAAGCAGGAATGACCCGAACACCCCTACGGGAAGAGAAAACACGACAGCCATCGGAATGATGAAACTTTCATATTGGGCTGCCAGCACGAGATAAACAAAGACCAAAACAATAATAAAAATATAGAGTGCTTCATTGCCCCTGTTGGATTCGTCATATGAAAGGCCTTCCCAGGCTATGTCATAGCCTTTGGGCAACGTCTGGCTGGCCACTTCCCGAATAGCCTGTATAGCATCGGCAGTTGTATACCCTTTGGCCGGCAGGCCCTGTATAGCGGCGGAGTTGTACATGTTGAAGCGGGTTACTTCATTGGGACCCTGCATCTTTTTCAACTTCATAAATGAAGAGTAAGGTACCATTTCGCCGTGGTCATTTTTAACAAAAAGCTTCAGCACATCTGATGGCAGCCGTCTGAACTCAGGAGCTGACTGCACATAAACTTTGAAGAAGCGCCCGAATTTAATAAAGCCCTGCTCATAAGTACTTCCGATCAGGATGTTGAGGTTTTCCATCGCTTTGCCTATGGATATACCTTTTTGCATGGCCAGGTCATTGTCAATCTCCAGCTCATATTGCGGGTAATTGGCTGCGAAAAAGGTGAAAAGCCCGGTAAGCTCTTTGCGTTTGCCCAGATTGTCCATAAACTCCTGGTTTATTTTATCAAACTCCTGGTAATCAGTGTCGGTGGTTTGATCCAGCAACCGTAGGGAAAAACCACCCGAAGAGCCAAAGCCCGGAATCGCCGGAGGTTCGAAGAACTCAACGATTGCTCCCAGGCCTTCAGATTTCTCTTCCAGCTCTTCCATAATCTCCTTTACCGAATGTTTCCGCTCTGACCACTTTTTCAGGTTGATGAGGCAGGTTCCTGCGTTTGATCCCCTTCCTTCGGTCATGATCTCATAGCCCGCCAGTGAGGATACTGACTCTACTCCGTCGATTTCCTCACATATTTTCTGAAGCTTTTGCGATACCTGGTTAGTCCTCTCCAGAGTCGCACCCGGAGGTGTCTGGATAATGGCATAGATGGTACCCTGGTCTTCACTGGGGATAAATCCTGAAGGTAAAATCTGGTTTTCGTAAAATATTCCGGCACAGAATGCCAGCAGTATGCCGAAGGTAAGCCACTTTCGACTGACAATGGATTTCAGCAGTCCCACGTATTTGCCGGTGAGCTTATCAAACCCGCTGTTAAAACTGTCCAGCGCCTTAGTGAGCAGGTTCTTCCTTTTAGCTTTTCCGTGGTTGTTCTTCAGCAACATGGCACATAATACCGGTGTGAGTGTAAGGGCGATGATAGCCGAAATTACAATTGAGCTGGCCATGGTAATGGAGAACTGGCGATAGAAAGTGCCCACCGGGCCGGACATAAAAGAGATGGGAAGGAAAACCGACACCATTACGGCTGTAATGGCAATGATGGCACCACTGATTTCTCCCAGCACTTTTTTAACTGCCTTATAAGGCGACATGCGGGGGTGCTCTTCCATTTTCGCATGCACAGCTTCAACTACTACAATGGCATCATCTACCACAATACCAATGGAAAGCACCAAAGCAAACAAGGTGACCAGGTTAATGGAGAGTCCGAAAAACTGGATAACAAAAAACGCACCGATCAATGATACCGGAACCGCCAGGATAGGTATGAGGGTAGAGCGCCAGTCGCCAAGGAAGATGAACACCACCAGGGCTACCAATATGAATGCATCACGAAGCGTATGGATTACCTGCTCAATGGATGCGTCAAGGAACTGTGATACGTCATAGCTGATCTTATAGTCCATTCCCGGCGGGAAGGTGGCTTCCATCTCCTTCAGCTTTGCTTTTACTTCTTTTATTACATCACTGGCATTGCTACCATAGTTCTGCTTCAGCACAATGGCAGCGGAAGGGTGTCCGTCCAGGTTGGAATAGATGTCAAAAAACTCACTGCCCAGCTCTGCTTTGCCAATATCTTTCAGGCGTATACTTTCACCTTCGGCATTGGCCCTGATGATCACATTTTCATATTCTTCAGGCTTATTGTACCGTCCTTTGTAGGTAAGCACGTACTCAAGCGACTGGGCTTTGATACCGGAGCTTCTGCCTAACCGGCCCGGTCGGCCCACAATGCTCTGCTCACCAAGGGCCTCCATAACTTCTTCCACAGAAATATTGTAAGCGCGCATACGATCGGGGTTAAGCCAGATGCGCATGGCATATTTGCGGCTACCCAATATCTGTGCTCTGGCCACCCCTTTGATCCTGCTGATTTCAGGGATCATTTTTACATTGGCATAATTGTACAGAAATTTTTCATCCATGCTTTTATGCTTACTGTAAAGGTTTACATACATAAGCATGCTAGGCTGAATGGGCGTAATGATGACCCCTTCGCGCTGAACCAGTTCAGGTAACAGCGGCATGACCTGGTCTACCCGGGTCTTAACGCGTATAACGGCCTCGTTAGGGTCGGTACCCGGTTCAAAGATTACTCTCAGGGTAGCCTCGCCTGCACTGGTGGCATCCGTGGCAATATACCTCATACCCTGAACGCCATTAATAGAGTTTTCCAGCGTGATGAGGGTAGACTTAACCAAAACATCGGCACTGGAACCCGGGTAAGCGATGAAAATATTGACTGTTGTCGGAGCTATCTGAGGGAATTGTGATATCGGTAGCTGTTTAATAGCCAGTGACCCTACAAAAACTATAATGATGGAAATCACAATAGCCAGCACGGGCCGGTGTATAAATTTACTAAACATGTTTTCTTATTTTTAGTATTTAATTATTCCGCGTACAGATCCAGTTGAGACAAGGCAATGCGGCCTTCTACCAATTCGGAGTCTATCTCGTCATTTTCTCTCACCAGACGTAAGCCATCCAAAAGGATCTTGTCATTTTCAGTCAAGCCGTCTTGTACTACATATATGTGTGGCATTTCTGCTGCTATGGTGATTTCCCTTGATTTTAACCTGTGGTCTTCATCTACTACATAGACATATTTCTTATCCAAAACCTCGAAAGTTACTTTTTGCGGAATGATCAGAGCATCCTTCAAAGCAATATTCATAACAATATTCCCTGTTTCACCATGTCTTAAAAGGCCTTTGGGGTTGGGGAAGGTTGCCCTGAATGGGATATTCCCTGTTTCATTATTAAAATCGGCCTCTATGGTTTCGATGGTTCCCGTTTGATCAAACAACCTGTTGTTGGCCATAAGCAGGTTCACTTTTGTAGTGCTGTCCTTTGTAGTACGGGTCATGTAATCCAGATATTCGGCCTCAGGCACATTAAAATAAACCCACATGTGGCTATTGTCCGAGAGGTTGGTAAGCAAGTCCCCTTCATCTACAAGGCTCCCCTGTCTCACCTGGAACCTGTCAATGATGCCATCGAAAGGTGCTTTGATCTGGGTTAACTGGAGGTGCACCCTGGCGAGGGCCAGTTCAGCATTGGCCTTATCAAGCTTGGCTTCTGCCATGGCCAGTTCATTGGGTGCTACCACATTGCTGTCTGCCAGCCTTTTGGTATTTTTGTATTCAATATTGGCAAAGTTGACCTCCGCCTGAGCTTTTTGTAATTCTGCCTCATACAAGGCAGGCATGATCTGGAAAAGAAGCTGTCCCTTTTTCACAAACTGCCCTTCGTCTACATAGATTTTTTGTAAATAACCTCTCTCCTGCGCCCTGAGCTCGATATGCTGGATCGAATGGATCTGGCATACATACTCCTGGGTGATTGCCGTATCCATTTTAACAGGATGGGTAACGGGTAATTTAGCTTCTTTTTCGTGATGCGCCTCTTTTTCTGAGTGACAGCCCGTATGCAACAATAAAGCACACAAGCCCACGACTGTGAGAACTCTCTTCATCATAGATAATTTTTATAGTAGTTTTGAAAATTTTAAAAGGATATAAACGGAGTGCCGGACCCACGGACAAATTCCTGTGCAGATCAGTAATTAAACAACTCCGGGAAAGGCCAGTACTGATTCAATTGCCTGGCGGGAAAGGTTTTAAATCATATTCTGAACACCTGGAGAATGAGATATAGCCCAGGAGAAAGGATATTAAGTGATTGCCTGCCGGAAGGTACGGCTTTGCGTAAATAGCTGAAAAGGTGTTGATGAGATTGTTTATATGGGAAGCCGATCAGAAAACCGGCATACCCAGGATGGGTTCTTGAAGAAACGGATTCTGACTCTTCTTCTTCGCAGTTTTCAGGCACTTCGAAGATGATGTGCTTTGTAGGTGCGTGCGATGAGTAAGGTCTGGAGGTGAGAACTTCTCGTTCTTCGTTAAAGCTTTGGTGTGTCTTTTTTAAATGATTGGCTAGTGAAGATCCGGGCTCATGGTTTTTGTACACATGGGCAAACTGTTGGCTATATCCACCTATCAGGTAAACTAACAGCGAAAGAATAAATCCAACAATTAATTTCTTCATAGAACCACAAAGCTAAATAAAGATGTTGTTTGAGGCAACTGGTTCGTAATTATTGATTTGTTAAGTATTAAACAGGATACGTATAGGCTTTCCTGATAATATCCATGCATACTGAAAACCGGGAACAGGTAAACGTCAGTCATATGCGAACGGCTTTGGCATTAGTGATACTTCCCGGAATTTCTTTATTACAAAGCCCATTCATACCATCAGACTCTTTCATAATAAAGAAAAGTGCGCAAGCGTAGGGGAACAATATCTTTGTGTATCATCTGACGGAGGAAACGTTGCGTCACAGGCCGTCGTTCCAGATGACAATAAGACTGGCTAAAGAAGATGCGGAGCTTAATGGCCAGGTAATTAGCAAAGGGCAGGTGGTACTGGCGATGATCGGGTCGGCAAACCGTGAAGAAAGCAAGTTCTGCAATGCTGATGTCTTTGATATTCATCGCCATCCCAATCCTCATTTGGCATTAGGGCAGGGCATACATTTTTGTTTGAGAGCCCCATTGGTTCATCTCGAAGCTAAAAATGCATTGGCAGCGCTTTTGAAGAGATATTCCACTATAGAGTATCAGGAACCTTTCACTTTATACCCTTCAGAAAACAGTGCGGTATATGGATTGAGAAGCTTACCCTTGCGTGTAAGCAAGTAAACTAAAGCACAACTAGTTGGTGCCGTCTGCTCTTTCAGCGGGTTTTGAAAAAGACGGACTGCGTCATTATATTGAAGGTATCCCGGACTGGTTATAAGTTTTATTGCACTTAGAAGCTGCTGGTCCGGGATATTTGCCTAACTCCCGGCAAACGGTGTCCCGAAGATGCCAACGGCCAATTCTGCCCAAATAAGGAATAGTGCCAGTAGGATAGCAGCACAAATGATAAGGCGGTGTGTCGTTTTATGCACTTTGCGCATCACAAGCTCACAGGCAAGGCCTGTGCTCAGCAGCAGTACGCCGGCTATAATAAAATCAAATGCTGACCAGTCTACCTCATTGGAGAACTGCATGGCTATAAAAGGAATCAGTAAAAGTATGGCTACTGCGAGTATAATTCCTGTCAATCTTTTGTTTTTCATCATTATCAGAGTTTTTTTCGGAAATGTGTATGACATCATTTTATAGCTAAAGTTAATAAAAAGTACTTTGTATTTCAAAGTAAGTGTTAAAAAAATTATCTCCTATGGAAAGGCTGCATGCCTTTTGAAAGCGGGGAGGTTCAAAATAGAGGGGAAAGCGTCCGGAATTCAATCAAAAAAGTAGACTGGGAAATTCTGTCAGAAATATTTTTTTAGAAGATCGGTAAGCATTTCGGTCGTTAATGGTTTATTTTTAAAATCCTTGATCTCATGCGAGAACTGTTCTGATGCCATTTTTTGATCGTCAGAGTTTAAAGAACTGGTTAGCATTACAACTAAAATGGGGGCACTGTTTTCGAACAGTCCTTCTTGCCGGGCTCTTTCCAGAAAGTCAAAACCATTCATACCCGGCATATTGATATCCAGAAAGATAAGATTGGGAACGGGGTATTTTTCAGTGTGCTCTTTGCTGAGCCTAAGGTATTCCAGAGCTTCTTCACCTGTAGTAACAGTTTTCACTTCTTTTGCTGCCGGAATCTTATTTATTGTGCGTGTGTGAATAAAATTATCATGCACATTGTCATCTATGAGGAGTATACAGTCTACCATATTCATTTAGTATCAATCTTTTGTTTTGATATAGTAAAATAAAAACTTGAACCAGCTCCCGGTTTGGAGTCAACCCAGATTTGTCCGTCATTAATTTCAATTATTTTTTTACAGGTTGCCAAGCCAATGCCGGTGCCGGGATAGTCATTTTCAGTATGGAGCCGTTGAAAAATAAGAAAGATCTTTTTTAAATAATCTTCCTTAATTCCGAGACCGTTGTCTTCAACTGAAAACTCCCATAAGTCTCCTTTATCTCTGCAGCGAATAGCTATTTCGGGTGCAATGTCCCTCTTTCTGAATTTAATGGCGTTGCTGATCAGGTTTTGAAAGATTTGCTTGATTTCAATATTGTTGCCGGTAATTACCGGCAGATTTTCGGCAGTTACCTTTGCCTGGTTTTCTTTCAGCACCCAATCCATATCCGCTAAAATCTCTTTTACTACCGTATTGCAATTGACCTTTTCCAGTGTTCTGTTCCGGCCTATTCTGGAAAAATTCAAAAGCTCTCTTATAAGTACTTTCATCCTTTCGGTAGACTTCATGATTACACTGAGAAAATACTTATTCTCCTCATCCAGCAGATCCCTTGTAGATTCTTCCAGTACAGCTACAAAGTTGGTAATGTTTCTCAGCGGTTCTTGCAGGTCGTGAGAGGCTACATAGGCAAATTGTTCCAGTTCCTTGTTAGATAGCTCCAGCTGGTCGGCATATTCTTTCAGTTCTACGGCAGCTTTTTTCTGGGCCGAAATATCCCTGATGGCTGCAGAAACAAGCAGGCCTTCTTCGGTATCAAGCGGACTTAAGCTGATCTCTACCGGAAATTCATCGCCATTCTTCTTTTTGCCGTACAATTCAAGGCCCGCTCCCATAGCCCTTGCTTTTGGTTCTGCAAAAAAAGACTTGCGGTGAGAGGGGTGAATGACCCTGTAGCGGTCAGGGATCAGTATGTCTATGTCCTGGCCAATTATTTCTTCACGTTTGTAGTCAAAAAGTTTTTCTGTCTGCGCATTGATCAGTACAATATGCCCCATCCTGTTAACTATGACCATAGCATCAGGAGCAGATTCGAGTAAGCCCTTAAACTTTTCCTCACTCTTTTTTCTTATGGTAATATCTCGAATAGCGGCCGATACAAAAACTCCGTCCTCAAGTTTTAGAGGACTTAAACTAATCTCAACAGGAAACTCCGTTCCATCCTTACGCATGCCATAAAGCTCAAGGCCAAGGCCCATTTCCCTAACCTTAGGATCTTCAAAAAATCTCTTGCGGTGCCCCGGGTGCTTATCTTTAAAGCGTATGGGGATAAGTGCCTCCACATCCTGCCCTACCAACTCTGTGCGGTTATAGGAAAAAAGCTTTTCGGTTTGGGCATTTACCAATACTATCTGACCGAACTTATTCACTATTACCATGGCATCGGGAGCAGATTCCAGTAAAGCCTGAAATTTACCTTCCGCTTTCTTTTTATCGGTGATGTTACGCATCACTGTAGTGGTACCTAATATCTTTCCCTCCGGGGATTTTAAAGGAGCCAGGCTTACTGATACATAAACGGTATTCCCTTTTTTATCAATCCTCTCGGTTTCATAATTTTCTACTTCTTCACCCCATAAAATACTTTCACCCAAACGCTTTTCTTCATTGGCTTTTATAAGTGGTACAATCGGGCTGATGTCGTTTCCTGTCAGTTCTTTGCTGGTATACCCAAAAAGTTTTTCAACTGCTTTATTTGCAAACAGTATCTTACCGTTGAGATCCCGAACAACAACGGCATCTTTGATGGATTCCAGAATCGACGAATGAGAAAAATCTTTTGCCTGAATTTTAGTCATAGCCACTGGTATTATTAAGATGCCCTGAGCGATAAATGTGAGTGGGTACATCATAAAAATAAACTTTTTTATGTTCAAACATCGCTTAAACTAAGATAATATAATAAAAAGTATATTTCATGTCAGGTGAGATATACGTAAATAGCTGGTTTTTTGAGGCTTGTAATCAGCGTATACTATTTTCTGGTTATGGCGGATAAAGATTATGGCGGTGTAAGAAAACCTGTAAAAGAGACAAAAAAACGAAATAAAATATACATTGAGGTATGAGGAGGTACACCTTAAGGGGCATCGGTCTCAAGGTGAGTTAAGGACAGTTTTTGTATGAAAATGTTTAGATCATACAAAATAAAAAATTCACCTAACCCATACTCTTATGAAAACAATGACCTTTACCCTCGCACTTACACTATTTTGCTGTTTACAAATCAATGCGCAAAATCGTGGTGAACTGGTCAGCTATGAGCTGATAGCGGAGAAGTCTCCTGATCAAATTGATGATTTACTTACAGGCGCTACAGGTATACCAGGCTTTTTTATTGACTTCCTGGTACCAACCACTTTTGACGTTCGGGTTTATAAAGTAATTTATAACACTGTTGACGGTCGCGGACAGTCAACAATTGGTTCCGGTGCTCTATATATTCCAGAACCCTATCCCTGCGATGCCCCTCTTGCTGCTTATCTGCACGGAACGATCATAGATGAGGCCAGCGTACCCTCAAACTTAAGTGGTGTAGAAGGTGCAATAGGCTGGGCAATGGCTACGGATGGTTATGTTGTAGCATTGCCGGATTACATTGGTATGGGTGAAAGCCCCGGAGCACACCCCTACGTACACGCTCAAAGTGAAGCCACTGCGTCGATTGATATGATGCGGGCAGCTCGTCAGCTATGCGGATTGATTGGGGTGGGCCTAAATGGCCAGGTTTTTATTTCCGGATATTCCCAGGGAGGACATTCGACACTGGCTACCCAGCGTGAAATAGAGCAGCACCATGCAGCAGAGTTTGATCTGGAGTACATTGTAGCCGGAGCCGGGCCATATGATCTGTCAGGTACTCAAAAGGACTTTGCTTTTGACAACCCCTTTTATACCAACCCCTCTTTTCTGCCATATGTTCTGCAAGGATATCAGGAAGTGTATGGGAATATTTACAGTTCTTTATCAGACGTGTATGTTTCTCCCTATGATCAACAAATCCCTGTATGGCTCGATGGCTCATTGTCCGTAGAGCAGATAGATGCACTGCTGCCTGCCAACTGGAAGACCATTTTTAAAAGTGACTTCTTAAATAGTGTGGAAAATAACTATTTCCACCCTGCCAATAGCGCATTACGGAAAAATAACCTGTACGCATGGACCCCAAAAACTGAAACGCGCCTGTATTATTGCACCAGCGATGAACAGGTAGACCCGGCGAATTCCCTTGTGGCCTGGTTTAATTTCTTTTTAAGAGGAGCCGGTGGACGGGTATCAGCTATTCCCCTGGGCCCTTTTATGCATAGGGACTGTGCACCCATCGCTTTGCTGGTAGGCAAGGCCAAATTTGATCAGTACCGCCAGGACCAAATATGCAATTCCCAGTTTGCAAAAGCCAAAAGAAGCAAAATAGAGCCACAACGTAGGGATATGCAGCATTTTGACGATCTGGTCAACGAAAAGAACGTTCCCGATCTTCCTACCCAGCTTAGAGAGAAGGGGCTGAACGATCTAGCCGACGTGATTGAAAATCAAGGCAATAAAACAAACCTGAAACTATTCCCAAATCCGGCCAACTCTTTTACCGTGCTGGATATGAGCCAGCTTGGAGAAAGTGTAGAAGCAGTTAAAATTATGGACACTTCCGGCAAACTTATAAGACACATAGATCTAAGGCAACAGACAGACAGTTTCGAGCTGGATGTTCGCGATCTGGATCCGGGAATGTACATTATTGCCGTGGAGGGCGATGACATACACTATCTCAATTTGATGAAACAGTAATTATGTAGTAAAGGAACGGGGAGTATCTCCGTTCTTTTTCATTTAGAATAAATGATCAAATGTACTCGTTTTAGTTTCAGGAAGGGGTATAGTTCTGAGATGGAGCCAACTATTGATATGGGCCACTACATCGGCTGGTGTGTTTGAAGTCTCCGTTGATTACCGGTTCATTTTTTCATCGAACAGGATGTAATTCAAACAGGCTGCTGGCCTCGCATCACCTGCATCGTTTCCTCTCACCAACATACCTGCTCCATCCGCACTGCTAAAAGCATCATAAGTCGATTAGTATATAGGTCAGGAATAGGTTCTGGGTAGACTTACATGTCCTGCAAGGCTTTCTAATTTTAACTAATATTCTTCATGGATTTATTCTTCTAACTTTTAGGCTAGTTACAACTCCATTATTAGTTTTTATTGTAATGCTTTCGCAATTATCTTTAAACTGATATAGTTTGTTTGAAACTTTCATAATTGACTTATTATTTGCAAGAATATCCGAAATTCTTGCCCCTACTTTAATAACATCATCAATATTGTACTCCGAGGAAATCAGTTCTATTGATAATATCTGCTCATTTTCACCAAACATTTGCCAGGTATTTGGGTCACTTTCTGTATAAACAACCAGCTCTCCTAGCTTAAGTATATCCGGGCCATTTGAATAAAATAAATTATACAACCCTACTGTCCCTTCCTTGTTACTAATTGAGTAACTTTTTCTTTCATTATTACTCAATATTGTGCTTGTCGTGAACCTTTCTGTAAGCTCTTTTAGATCTGTTCTATTTACTTGGTTAAGCAGATCCAAGCAACTATCTATTCCCCCTAAATCCACAACCTCACGGTTGGCTACTTTCTCCTCTGTGTTTTTAACTTCTGGATTTCTTTCTTGGTGATTATTGCTATTCTCTCGCACTGGAGTGCTACAACTAATAAGAAATATTGATAGTGTTAATAACTTTGACATCATAAAGATATATCTTTTATAGGTTCAATCTTTTCAGGTATCTCAGATGTACGTCTTTCTGCGGCATTCATCAGTACATTAACATCAACAGTTGAGCCGATACCAACAGGGGTTTGACCTGCTTTGAAAACTCTAAATTGATTTTCTGAAGGGTGAGCTGTCGTATAAACCATGTTACCATTTGACTCATCTTTAGGGCCTACCTGATCATCACCTGCTGCCACAACAAGTGCTCCTGTCGCTTCTGCTAGTTCTTGAGCAAAAGAACCCTCCCCACTCCAATCAGTACCAGCATTCACCCTCCCAGATAAATTACAGAACCCTCTGCAAACTTAATTTCACGAGATTCAACCCACTTGATATTTCACCTATATCTGATGTCCTAATCCCATTGTGGAAGCCATCCTTTCCGAACATAATATCGGGCACTCCGTGAGAAAAAACACCTAGAAAACCTATTCCCTTGGCATCACCTGCACTTTCTGTTTTAGAAATTTGCGATAGCAATTGCCCGACATAACTGAATAATGCAACAGATTTCTTCTTAAAGTTGACAAAAAGCACTTAAGGAAAACGATCAAATAAGAAACTAAATGTCTTGATCTATATGCTCCAAAACCTCAAATTCTTGTGTGGTCAAGTTGTAATTATGATAAAAAGCAAAAGACCAATCCGTATCTGGTTTGTCTATTGTTCCAAATAATACAACTGTGTTATTATCAATTTTCTTAAACCAGTACCCATGGAAGATTGCAGTTCTGAGGAATTCTTGTCCGGTAAATTTTGAGAAGTCATTTTTTGTAAAAGTGCTATCCAGAATAACTTCTCCCCCCTTTTTTATGACTAAATTGTTCTCGTAATTACGGTACTTATAAATATATCTGGTACCATTGCTTTCGTATTCTTGCACTACAAACGAATCAAGAGCCGTGCGAATGACTGATATCTGGAGTGCCAATTCTGTAACGATTGTATCAGTTTGTGATATCTCCTTCTCTTTCGGGATAAACCTTTCATTTATTTGAGATTGTTTTGGGAATGGAATTTCCTGTTTTATGGAATCTTTATTGTATGCAATTTGCCAGGCAGGTTGTTCTTGTTTTTGATTACAAGCTGCAAAAAACAAACAGACTGATATTTGCACTAGGTATTTAATCATTTTAAATGTCTTATTGTTTACTCTCCAACATTGTGTCAAATTCCACTTGAGAGTTTATCGGAGGCGGGCAATAAATAAGGAATTATAATAACCAATCCGATCAACGCTATACAGGCAGCTCAACCTCTTTATTATACTTATTTCGATACTCGATGGGTGTAAGTCCCGTTAATTTCTTAAACAAGTTTCTAAAGGCTTTGCTGTCGGAATACCCGACGTCGTACATGACCTCGTTGATATTTTTTCTGCTCAGCTCAAAATCACGCTTGGCGGCTTCTACTTTTACCCGCTGCATGTATTCTGCAATTGTGTTGTTGGTGGCCTTTTTAAACCGTCTTTCAAAACTTCTTCTACTTACGCCCAGAATACTTACCAGGTCGTCAATAGCTATCTTTTCCTGGTAGTTTTTCTCTATGTATTCCTGGCCTTTTTTTACTTCTTCGTCGTTATGGTCCTTCTGTCCGCTGAAAATGGTAAAGGCCGCCTGACTTTCCCTGTCTATATCGATAGCGAAATATTTTGCAGCAAGTATGGCTGTATCGCGGTCTACATATTTTTCAACGAGGTAAAGCAGGAGGTTCCAGTAAGAATTGGCCCCACCACTGGAGTATATACCATTTTCTTCAGTAATTATTCCGCCATCCACTACCTCTACATCAGGAAAAGTGTCGCGAAATTGATTGTAAAAGGCCCAATGCGTAGAGCATTTTTTACCGTCTAAAAGACCTGTAGAGGCAAGAAGAAATGCTCCCAGGCATAAAGAAACCACTTCGGCTCCGGCGTTATAGTGCTTTATAATCCACGGGATGGCTTCCTTGTTTTGTTCAACCGCCAGTTTCAAATCTCCGAATAAGGCAGGTATGATGATCATATCAGTTTTATCAACTTCATCCAGGGTTTTGTCTGCACGAACAGCATATATTCCCCCTAAAAAATTTATTTCCCGGGACAATCCCACCAATTGCACCTCAAACAGAGGTTTCTTGCCTGCTGCCTGTAAAAATTGATTTACCGCAGTAAAGAGGTACCGTGGATCTGCAACTGCCTCCATTACAGCAGATTCGGGAACAAGTATGGATATTATTTTCATTGATATAGGTTTTTAGCAGGTTTATCTGATCAAATATACTGCATCATTTTGCCGGAATCAACTCCCCAAAATGCCGCTTTTACACCGCTGCTTAGTCACCCTATCTTCGGTAATTTGTATTACAATGATGAAACGATCATTAAGTATGGGTACACTGCCTCTCAAAAAACGTCATTTACCTAAACCATAAAACTATGGAAACAATTATAGATAGAGCACCTGAAAAGTTAATTCTTGAAGTGGATAATGTATTTGATAAGTTAATTCACTCAGTCATGCGGTTTGATGAAAAACAGTTCAATACAGTGCCTTTTGAGGGAAGCTGGACGGCTGGTCAGGTAGTGAAACATATTATTATGTCTGTTGCTCAATTACCTGATGAGAAAACGCAGGTAGCTGAAAGAGATTACGGTATGCATGTAGATCCTATTAAGGAGTTATTTTTGAATTTTGGGATCAAAATGGAATCGCCTGAATTCATCGTTCCGGAAAACCTGACCTATGATAAGACCGGACTTATCTTGGAGCTTAAAAATATACAGCAGCAGCATACCGATACTATTAAAACTTCGAACCTCTCAGTGCTATGTATGGATTTTGAGCTGCCCACGTTTGGGTACTTAACCAGGTATGAATGGATAAAATTCTTTATTTTTCATACACAGAGGCATATGGTGCAAATTAACAATATTTATCAGGGTTTATTTGATGCAGGCTTATGAACAAACTTGTAACCTATCTTACATTTAACGGCAACTGCCGGGAGGCTATGATCTTTTACCAAAATTGCTTTGGGGGTGAACTGTACCTGCAAACCATAGGCGACACACCGGAAGCAGAAAAACTTCCTAGAGAGGTAAGGGATTACATACTACATGCCTCTCTTGACGGGAACGACCTGGTTTTGATGGGAACAGATATGGTCGAGGACAATGGTCTTATCAAGGGCAACGCCATGTCTATAATGGTTGAATGTAACGATGAGCTTGAAGTGAGGAAGTATTATGAAAGGTTATCAGAAGGAGGGGTCGAAACTCACCCCCTGCAACCTAACTTTTTTGGCAATTTGTTTGGAGGGCTCCGGGATAAATTTGGAAACCACTGGCTGCTACACTCCAAATAATGGTGTATAACAAAATTCAATTTAACCACCGAAATTATGAAAAGAGAAACATTTAAAATCACTATTAATGCTGCTGCTGAACGGGTATGGGAGGTCTTGTGGAGTGACAATTATTATCGGCGTTGGGCAGCGGTTTTTATGGAGGGGTCGCTTGCTCAGACCGACTGGAAGGAGGGTAGTAAAGTACTGTTTGTTTCACCGGAGGGAGAAGGTATGGTTAGTAGCATTGTAAGCAAGAAGACTAACGAGCACATGGTGTTCAGGCATTTGGGCACTATAAGCAAAGGAGTGGAAGATCTTGATAACGAATGGACCGGCGCTATGGAATCATACAAGCTTGAAGCTAACGGAGCTACTACGCTGACCGTAGAGATGGACTCGACAGAAGAATATTTAGAGTACTTTAAAAAAGCATGGCCGAAGGCGTTAGATAGCATAAAGGAGCTGGCCGAGAAAGACAGTCCCAAGGGGTAAGAAAGGCCGGTTATCATCTAAGGTAACCGGCCTCTGTTTTAAATTATTTGGAAATTACTATCAGCGTGGTGTTCAGCATATTATCACCCACTACCTGTAATGTATAGGTTCCGTTAGCCAGTGAGCTAACATCAATAGCCTGTTCAGCATTTTTACTTACCTCTGCTATTTTTGACAGTACCTTTCTGCCTGTAAAATCAATTACCCTGATCTCCGCAGAACCGTGGATACCCTCAGTTTGAATGACGATCTCGTTTGATGCAGGATTAGGATAAGCCTTTATCTGTTTTGAGGCAAGGCCTCTTAATCCGGTAATCTCCTCTACAAACTCTACAGAAGAGCCGTCTGTAGTAGCAGTAACCAGAGCCTCATTACCGGCCTGGTCCCTGTATGATATCGAAAAGGCAATCAGGCCCGGGCTGTCACCCTGACTCATGGTACGCGTAGCCCTCCACTGAGTGTTTACCAAAGTAGCCACCACCGTATTTCCGGCAATTGTCACTGTGGGATCAGCTATCTTTTCGCTGGCAGTAAATGTCAGAGTAACCTTATCATCAATGGTAGCAACTGATTTGTCGCTGTTATCAGATGATATGGAAGTATTGCTTAAAGTCGGAGCCGTTTTGTCAAAAATCACGGTTGACTCATCGGTGGTTGCAATTACTTGCTCTCCTGCATTGTCATCCAGGTCAGCGTAGTCTATTGTGAATGCTACCTTTCCTTCTGTATCAGCCTCGGTAAAAGTATGTTTAGCAATCCATACACCCTCGGATAGAGTAACTGCTACAGTATTTCCCTGAATAGTAACAGTTGGTGTCTGAATGGTTTTGTTGGCCTTGAATTGCAATGTCACTTCATCCCCAACTTTAGCAAATTCACTGTTTACATTATTTGAGCTTATACTTACTTCATTCAACGAAACAGAGGCAATTACATTGACTGAATAATCCTCAACCTCTCCATAGCTAAATGATTCGCAGGGGTTAGGTACACCATTAAATTTCATACTCACCCTCATCCTGGTTGTGCCGTTAAGCGCACTTGCAGGAACAGTAAATGTACCACTAACCGGAGTGTCTTTTGAAGCACTTTTTGACCAAACAAGTTCGCCCTCATCTGTAAGCAGGCCATTTTGATTGTAGTCTATCCATACTGCATATCCTTCATTGTATGTTGTTGAAGTCCATGTCGGAGTTATTGTGATTGTATATTCGGTATCTACAGCTAAATCAGTGCTGATAGATGTGAAATCTGAATAACCACTGGCTGTACCGGCAGCATTATTAATTCCTTCCAGCTGTACAGACCCTATATATTCATCTGCTATACTATTACCCTGAGAGGTGCAATATTCCAGGATCAGTTCTTCTGTAGTGAAGGTGACTACCGATGTAAAATTAGAAGATGACCCTGTACATTTGCTTCTTACCTGTACCTCATAAGCTGTAGATGACAACAGGTCAAACAATTGTTTTGAGTTACCTCCTGCGCTGACAGTTGTCCAGGTGTCACTGCCCTGAACCCTGTATTGTACATCAAAGATGGCCCCGATATTTTGATCCCATGTTAATGAGGCACTGCTGGCACTAACTTCGGTTACCGTCAATCCTGTAGGGACGGTAGCGTTACACGCAACAGCAGCTGCTATTTCAAAATCAGCATCACTGATGTCATAGAAAATATTGCCTATTGCTTCGATCTTGATCCTGCAGTTGGCTGACAAATTGTTGGGTACGGTTATTTCTGCTGTACCGTTATTAGGTGCATTACTTACCAATGTGACAGGGAAGGTTTGTCCTCCATCGGTAGATAAAAGAATATTTACATTTGAACAACTAATCGGGGCCTGGTCAGTATTGGCTACGTTCCAGGTTACAACTTGTATTTGTCCTTCGTACCATGAGATTGATGTATTGGGGTCAGTTACAAAGAACGGGCCTGAGTCACCGTCAACGGTCACTTTCATCAGGTCGTCAGAAGTCTGGCCACCACCTGCATTATTATCCCTTACAGTTAGTGAGAAGTTCATTGTTCTGCCAACAGATGGCAACATCTCCCATGTAGATCCCATTTCTCCTGCCAGAACTGTACTAATTGCAGGCATATACCTGTCTGGGGATGATGTTCCCTCCAAAGATCTGAAAAGAGGCCCTTGAGCCCACGTTGATTCAGGACTTCCGCTTCCCGGGGCTTCTTGAGGGTCGTTTTGTTCCCAGCAATAAGTGAGTGTACCATTACCATCGGGGTCGGTACCGGCACCCTTAAGTATAAACGGTGTAGATCTTGGTATTGTATAGTCATTACCCGCGTCAGCTACAGGAGGGTTGTTGGAAAGGTCAACAATTACCGCGCATCCTGAACTTTCTCCCGTTTGAACATTGGCAGAAATGTCCCTGATGTTTACATAGGCAAAGTAAGCATCGCTATTACTTTGAATGTTGGTAGAGCATATGCCGGCATAACCCATTATGCTGCTCCCGCTCGCAGGTTCAACCTCCGTAAGGCCACTTCCACTTCTGCTACAAGTGTTCATGGTATGGTAGCCTCCAAACTGATGGCCTATTTCATGTGCCACAAAATCTACATCGAAGGGGTCTCCTGTCGGATCCGAGCTTCCTGTAAATCCACTGCCCTTTTCTCCGGATGTACAAACGCAGCCTATACATCCCGCATTTCCTCCGCCTGTGGTATTGAAGTTATGGCCGATGTCATAGTTAGCGTCGCCGATAATAGCATCAATGGTTTCCTGTGTTTTTGTATTCCATTCATTTGTCCATGGATCAGTGCTGGTATCTCCATAATAGATAATCGCATCATTATTGGCTACAATCTCCATGGTGATGGCAAGGTCCCTTTCATAAATCCCGTTTACACGGGTCATGGTAATGTTCATCTGGGCAAGGATATTAGCTTTTTTCTCCGCATCCGTGCCTGATCCGGCAAATATATTTCCGTACTCAGCATTACATGACAAAGCCAGGCGGTATTTTCTAAGTTTCTGATCATTGGTCTTTAAGGTTGAAATATTATTGCCTTTTCCTGCTCTGCCAATATTTTCATCCATCGTACATTGGAAGTCCTTCTCATCACGAGTGAGGTCCTTCCTTTTATATACAGTGTAAGTTGATTTGTCTGAAGACACAGGGTCAATATATACCATGCCTTCTGAAGTCATCAGGAGACCATGAAAACCTCTTTGATCAGATATACTGAAGCGTATGGTTGAAGCCGGATTGTCAATGCCCTGGCCTGCATATGACTTTATGCCGGGGTATTTTTTTGCAAGATCAGGGTGCAAGGTTGGAGCTTCTACAACATTGAATTTCTCCATTTTTCCATCGGCATTAGGGAAAAATATTACCTGGGCATTTTTTGAAGTGGCAGAACCTCTCATTCCGGTTAGCCTGAGCGTTTCTTTCAGGCCTTCAAAATCCAGAGCCAGGGTTTTGTATAAATGGGGCTTGGTGAGTTTACGGCTTAAATTATCGGCCGCCGCAGCATTGGACTCCTTCCAAAAGCTGCTTTGAGAATATCCCGCTGTTAACGCAGATAGTAAAAACAGAACAGTAAAGATTCTTTTCATTCGAGTTGATATTAAACAGGTTTGTATTAAGTATTTATAGTTTACGAAATTACAATTGTACTATTTTTTTTATTTAAAACCATGTAAAGTCTGTTCATACTTGATATTATAGGCTTGAATAGTTTCACATAAAATCTATTTTTGTTTTAAACCAGCTGTAACCACCCTTGACAGATTCAAAAAACATTGCGACACAGATACGTTCCGGTGATGTACAAGCCTTTGAGGGTTTGTTCAGGAGGCACTATGCTGGGATGTGTGGCTATGCTTTAAGATATGTGGAGGGGAGTGCTCTGGCTGAGGAAATGGTTCAGGATGTTTTTCTTGGCTTTTGGGAAAAAAGATTGACTTTGGAAATAACAGGGTCCGTCGAGGCTTATCTATACCGGTCGGTAAGAAACGCATGCCTCAATCATATCAAGCATGCAAAAGTAAAACACCGTTATGCCGAGTCGCATATTTCCACTGTAGTTGAGGAGGAGAATCGGGTTAGCGATAAAGTAGTCGAGCTGGAATTGCATGAAAGAATCGAGACCTGTGTAAACCAGCTTCCTCCTGAGCGGAAAAAAATATTTAAAATGAGTCGAGAGGAAGGGCTGAAGTATAAGGAGATAGCAGGCCAGCTTGGGCTTTCTGTTAAAACCGTTGAGGCCCAGATGGGGAAAGCCTTAAAATTTCTCAGAGAGAATCTGATAGAATATTTGCCTGCAATAGCTATTCTGATACAAGTTTCAATAATGGTAAAAGAATGGCTGATAAATTTTTTTAACCACGAGTAAGGTTAAATGGTAGTTAAGTTGTCAGTATGTATACAAGATAATGAGAAATGAACGTGTAAATATAGATGACGAATTACTGGCTTCGTATATGTCAGGTGAGGTAGATGCCAATGACAGGAAAACTGTTGAGCAGTGGATTGACCAGTCAGATACGAACAGGCAGTATTTTGAAAAGCTAAAGACCCTTTGGGAATATGCCGGTCCGGACATTTCACCCCGGGAAGCGGATGTTGATGTAGACAGGGCATGGAGCAAGCTTAAGCAACAAATTGATCAGCAGCAGGAGGATCAGTTAAAACCGGAAGGCAGACAATTATACTTCTATCTGTCACGTGTCGCTGCCCTTCTTGTCCTGGGCTTAGTTGTTTTCCTGGTTTATCAGTCATTAGTAAAATCACCAGTTGCCAGCGAAATGGTGATTGCATCAAAGGAGATGGTAAAATCGGATACTCTGCCAGACGGCTCGCAGGTTTCCCTGAATGTTAACTCAACGGTCACTTTCAACGAAAATTTCTCAAAAAGCGAACGTCTGGTAACTCTGAAGGGAGAAGCCTTTTTTGATGTAGTAAAGGATAACATGAGGCCATTTATAATTGATACGGATGGTACTACAGTAAAGGTTTTGGGTACTTCCTTCTACGTACGCAACTACGACAGCCTTGGCATTATCGAAGTAGGGGTGGAAGAAGGCATTGTACAGGTCACAAGTCACGGTAAGGAAACAATACTTCAGGCTGGAGAATACATCTCCGTCAGCAAGAACAAGCGGGAGTTTTCAGGAATGCAGCGTTATAACCCTAATGATATTTTTTGGATGTCGAAAACCATAGCATTTGAAAAACAGTCTCTGGAGGCGGTTTTCTCAACATTAGAGCGAGCTTACCAGATATCCATCGATGTTGAAAATCCTGAAATTTTAAATTGCAGACTGACCGGAAAGTTTTATAAAGAGCCTGTTGAGCATGTTTTTGAGATTATAGACGCAAATTTTGGATTTACCACCATCCAAGAAGAAGGTCGCTTTGTCGTTTCAGGCCATGGTTGCGATTAAGGCCACGCTGAAATATAGCTCAGTGGTTGTCTTTGTACTTCATTTTTTCTGCTGTACCGCTCAGCAGACTAATATTCTGCACAAAGACATAAGCCTGACTGCAAATGACATATCACTCTCAGAGAGCCTTTCCGTGCTTTCAAATAAGGCCGGCTTTACCTTTTCTTATGATGCATCTATTCTCTCTTCTGAGCAAAAAGTTTCGATCCATGCACAAAGGGAACCTTTAAAAAAAATTCTGGACAATATTTTACCCAGAGATGTAGAGTACAGAACCAGCGGAAACCATCTTATTCTTCTAAAGAAGGCAGCAGACAAGGCCTCTGGTAAACGGAAGACCGGGTATCATGTATCGGGCAAGGTTAGGCATGCTTCTCAAAATGCTCCCCTGGAAGGTATAGTTGTTTATGAGGTGAGCAGTCTGGTGTCCGCTGTTACAGATACGGGAGGTAATTTTTCGCTTTTGGTACCTACAGAGTTTGAACAGCTGGGCTTATCCTTTAGCCGAAAAAGCATTAAGGATACCGTTATCCTCATTCCCCGAAAAGATCAAAGTATCAATATTTTGCTTCAGCCCCAGGAAACCATCAGACAGGTAAACAGTATCACAACCTTGCCTGTTGGTCAGCCCGGGCCGGTTGAGTCATTATCATTTGTCCAACAACTGGTCTCTGACAAATCACTTTTACGAACAGAGAATTCTGAGCTGGTATTGAATAAACCTGGGCAGATCTCCATCCTGCCCAAGTGGGGAACAAACCTGAAAATGAGCGGGTTAGTTGAAAATAACTTTTCCGTTAACCTTATGGCGGGCTATGCTTACGGTGTAAATGGATTTGAATTAGGTGGACTTTTCAATGTAATCCGTAAAGATGTAGAAGGTGTGCAGGCAGGGGGCATTGGTAATTTTGTAGGAGGTAACACCAGGGGCTTTCAGTTGGGAGGCATTTTTAATCATAACAGAGGTGCATTTATTGGCTTTCAGGCTTCGGGTATTAACAATCTCGTAATAGACTCTCTGAATGGAGTGCAGCTTGCCGGTATTAATAATGTACTGAAAGGCGAAATGAAAGGGGTACAAATCTCCGGCATCAATAACCTGACCATCAGGAATGTCAATGGACTTCAGTTAGGTGGGCTTACCAATATTACCCTGCGCGATGTTCAGAGCGTGCAGGTGGCAGGAATATTTAATAAAGGAAGAAACGTGAAGGGGGTTCAGTTTTCAGGTTTGGTAAATATGGCTGATGAAGCAGCCAAAGGGGTACAGGTAGCAGGCCTGGTAAATTTGGCTGGCGATGTAAAAGGTCTCCAGTTTGGAGGCCTGGGTAATGTATCGAATGCCACGGTGTCCGGTGTTCAGATAGCAGGGATTTTCAACTACGCAAAAAATGCGCATAGCAGCCAGATAGCACTTTTTAACCTGGCGGACTCCGCATCAGGTACGCCAATTGGTTTACTGAGCTACGTTAAAAACGGATACCGGGCATTAAAACTATCATCTAATGAGCTCTTCCCATTGGAGCTGTCATTTAAAACCGGAGTCAGACATTTTTACAATTCTTTTTCCTTCGGATACGGCAACTGGGAAGGTAAGAGCTGGTGGGGGTTTGGGTATGGATTTGGTACCGAGCGGGCTCTGACCGACGTTTCGTCCCTTAATCTACAGTATACGGCCTTTTGGGTAAATGAAGAAGAGAAACTTCAGGAAGAAGTTAGCCTGCTTAACCGTATCAATTTGAGTTGGGTTTATCATAAGGGAAATATAGCCTTCACCATTGGCCCTGCTATAAACATATGGTTATCAGAATGGAGACACCCTGTCAGCGGAGAGTACCTGACTAACCTGGCTCCATATACCATAGCTGAAAAAAAATATGGCACTACCCAACTTCAGATGTGGATAGGTGGCGAAGCGGGAATCCAGCTATTCCGCTATTAACCCTTCGGGCAGCAGTAATTTTTTTTAATAAATAATCATTTTCGGGTAAGGGTATAGGAAGACTTGGTTGTCATCCATGTGTAACTCAAAAAATGAAGACACATGATCCACAAACAACAAGTTAAAATATTAATTGCTCTCATTATTTTTCTGAGCTTTTCATTGATCACAGTTCTGAAGGCACAGGAACTAAACCAAACAGTACGTGGCAAAGTAATTGACAAAGATTCCAGAACACCATTGCCGGGGGCTAATGTGTTGATACTTGATACTGAGCCGATAATGGGCGCTAGTACCGATCTGAATGGCGACTTTAGAATTGAAAACGTGCCCGTAGGACGGGTAAGCCTAAAGATCACTTATATAGGTTATGAAGATGTGATACTGCCAAATATACTGGTTACATCGGCTAAAGAAGTAGTACTCGACCTTGTTATGCAGGAGTCCCTTACAAGTATGGATGAAATAGTGATCAAAGCCGATAAGGATAAATCAGAAATAGCCAATGAAATGGCATTAGTAAGTGCAAGAGGCTTTACCGTAGAAGAAACAAAACGATATGCAGGGTCTTTAAATGATCCGGCCAGGATGGTCTCAGGCTATGCCGGAGTAACGGGTGATGCCTCAGGAAATAATTTTATTGTGGTCAGGGGTAATTCTCCCAGAGGGATTCAATGGAGGCTGGAAGGGATTGAAATACCTAATCCCAACCATTTTTCTGATGAAGGTGCGACAGGCGGACCTATAAATGCTTTAAATAGCGAAATGCTTTCCAATTCCGAGTTCTATTCCGGTGCGTTTGCGCCTGAGTATGGCAATGCACTTTCCGGAGTGTTTGATATGAGGCTAAGGAAAGGAAATAATGAGGAACATGAGTATAGCGTATCGATAGGTATACTCGGGACA
This sequence comes from Fulvivirga ulvae, assembly GCF_021389975.1. Lineage (NCBI taxonomy): Bacteria > Pseudomonadati > Bacteroidota > Cytophagia > Cytophagales > Fulvivirgaceae > Fulvivirga > Fulvivirga ulvae. Next base: position 628,123 of record NZ_CP089981.1, on the reverse strand, counting down.
GCAGCTACCGCAGAGGGGCCACTGTCCAAAGAAGGCAAAGCATCATTTCTTGTAAATTACAGATATTCAACCCTTACACTACTTAGCGAATTAGGCGTTTTGGATTTTGACGGAATACCTAAATATCAGGACCTTTCTTTTAAGGTGCACCTTCCTACTAAGCGTTTAGGTACTTTTTCAGTGTTTGGACTGGGAGGCAAGAGTAATATACTTACTAAAGAATATGATGAAGAGGACGAGGATAAACTCCTGCATCAAGGCGACTATCAGGCTGATATGGGAGTGGTTGGTGTTACACAATATTTACCTCTAAGCTCTGCAACATATCTTCAAAACAGTGTTTCTGTTTCAAAAAATGGCAGCGGGTACCTTGGACAGGAGCCGGACAGTCAGCAAAGACTGGTAATGCTTGATGATGCCCGGCTGGATAAGTATTCCCTTAAGGGTGCCACCACACTAAACCATAAATTTAACGCCAGACATAACCTTCAAACGGGCCTGATCTACACCTTTCACAATTTTGAGTTTTACAGTCAATATTATGATAAGGAGCCTGAAATGTATGTGGTTAATCAAGATGTCAGTAAGGATGCAGCACATTACCAGGGCTTTGCTAGCTGGAAATACCGCCCGTGGGAAGATGTAACCGTAGTAAGCGGCCTGCATGCCCAGGGGACGACACTAAACAGTAATGCCTCTATTGAGCCCCGGGTCAGTGTACGGTGGCAGTTTCGTCCACGCCAGGCCATTTCGGTGGGATGGGGTATACATGGCAAAATGGAGTCTCTGACCAACTATTACAGCATAGTTGCAGATGAATCGGGTAATACCTCAATGCCAAATACAGGAATAGATTTTTCCAAGGCGCAGCATTATGTTATAGGCTATGAAAATAAACTTGGAAATAACCTTCTCCTGAAAATGGAAGCCTACTACCAGCACTTATACAACATACCTGTTGAAGACAAACCAAACAGCTCATATTCATTGCTGAATCAGGTAGAATGGTTTACCGACCGCAAACTGGTCAATGAGGGTACGGGTGAAAATATCGGCCTTGAGCTTACATTGGAGCGCTATTTTGCAGATAGCTATTTCTTCATGGTTACAGCATCACTTTATGATTCAAAATATAAAGGTATGGATGGAATAGAAAGAGACAGCCGCTTCAATGGCAATTATGCAGGAAATGTGCTGGTAGGTAAAGAGTTTGCTCTGGGCAGTAAAAGCGGAAAGAAAAAGGTTCTTGGTTTGAATATGAAGGCCTCTTTGCTGGGGGCCAGAAAGTTTACACCCCTGGATGCAGAAGCTTCCATTGCTCAGGACGAGGCCGTATGGCTTGAAGATCGGGCATATTCTTTTGAAGGCGACGACGTTTTTCTTACCAATCTGAGTATTACCTATAGAGTGGATAGAAAAAGGACCAGCCAGGAGTTGAAACTTGATATACAAAATGTGACGAACAATGCTGCCAGGGTTGAGCAGTACTACAATGACGTCACCAACAAAGTGGAATATCTCGATCAACTGCCACTACTTCCTGTTTTGATGTATACCATCCATTTTTAGATCAGAACTTATAAACCTCGGCAACCTCGCAAAGGTTAATTAAACACAGCCTGGTACCGACCAGCCGCCATGTTGCCGGGGTTTTCTACAACCATCCAATTGGCTCCGGGCCGGTACTACTACAATTCAGATACTAATTGAAACTTGCATTATAGCCAATGGCTAATGTTTAAAAATAAGAATTATAATCCCTTGTTCATCCATCCGTCGATGCAGCAAACAATTCCTCTGTTATATCTTCTGTTAATCGATAACCCGACACTTACTCCGCACTTACTGTTACCGCTCAATGTTTGGGATACTGTAGAATTTTTTATGTCCTCTTTAGATCAATTGAGAAGGGAAGTAGGGCGAGCAAATTATTTTTTAAACTAAATTATTTTTAAAACATGTCTGATTTTTTTGTTTCCATGACTAAGTCATGGTTAACCCGGCTTTTTATGTTTTGTTTCATCATTATTGTTTTTATTGGCTGTACGGAAGATGAACTTCTGGCAGACTCATCCCTGGCTGGCGAAAATGCACCTGAGGAGGCAGCGGTCTTCCAGGCTGGGGAAGTAGCAGGTTGTACCGATTCTCGGGCTATTAATTCAGGTGGGGCCTCCTATGACAACAACACGTGCCAGTACACACCCACTTCGTGTGCTGATTGCGACTATGTGGTTCGGGCTGGCGATAAGGTAATTGACAATGCCTGGATCGGCTTACCTCCGGGATCTACTATTGGTATAAAAAGCGGCGGCCGTGAACCTGTCATCTTCAGAAATTTTCATGGCACTGCTGATCAGCCATTTATCTTTATTAATTGCGACGGGCCTGTTAAGATCACCGGAGATCTGCCAGGGATAAAACTTCATAACAGCAGCCATATCCGGCTCACCGGTACAGGCTCTACCGATGATTATGGGATCGTGGTGGCTGGCACAAGACCTTTTGGCGTGGTTGCCGAGCTGGGCACCACTGATTTTGAGATTGATCACCTTGAGGTAAAAGGTACCAGGAGTGCCGGCATCGCTGCCCGTACCAGGCCGGTATGCGATGGCAGCACAAACAGAGGTACTTTCATACAGCGGAATACAATTATTCATCATAACTACATTCATGATGTGGCAGACGAAGCCATGTATATAGGAGGGTCTCACTGGCATACCAGTTTCCCTGCCATAAGTGAGTGTTCCGGAAAAATTTTATATGAGCCTGAGCTCGAAGGAGTCCGCATCTATAACAACCGTGTGGAAAATACCGGCCGAGACGGTATTCAGGTCGGAAGTGCCACCAAAGACTGTCAGATTTACAACAATCAAATCATAAACTATGGCTTGCAAAACATTACAATTCACCAGTCAGGAATCCAGATAAACCCGGGTACGACAGGGGAAGTGTACAATAATTTTATCAAAGGAGGCACTGGCAGGGCTATTTTTATCAATGGATATGATAACCAGGTTTATAATAACCTTATTTTAGATTGCTCCAAAGATGCCATACAAATCGGTGACAGAAATCCACCGGCAGGTATGAGTTATCGGATTGTAAACAATACCCTTGTAAATATAGACGGTTACGGTGTTAAGATGAACTCAAAGCTCAGCGTGGATAATGTGTTCTACAATAATGTACTCATCAATACCTCCGGAGACATTTATAAATTCGATAATAACATGGATTTTGATGTAAGCAACAACTTTTTAGGTAATGGTATAGAAGAGGCTGTATTTGAAAATCCTCAAAATCTTGATTTTTCGCCGGTAGAAGGTAGCCCAATATTTGATGGCGGCTTAGGTATGGAGCAAATAGACAATATCAACATCACCAGCGATTACTTGTTTCAACTCAGGAAATCAGGAGAGCAGGTAGATATAGGTGCGTTTGAGAAACAGGTAGATTAAAACGTTGTAATTCAGAAAGTAGTAAGTGCTGCTGTTAGTCGATGTATGAAGTACCTGTTTTTGTACTGAGGTTAATAGCAGCTTACTATTTTAAAATAACTAGAATATTGCCAAAGTTGTACTTAAAAAATATTATAATTTACGAAATTTGTTATAAATTGTATTATTGTTTCAATCTTAGTCGGAATTCATAAAATATTCTTTAGCTGATCCGTTAGTTATCCCGGGTAGAAAATCAGGATTACAGAATTAAAATTGAATTAAAGCCTTTGCTCCCCAAATCAAAGGGTAAGAGAAAACGGAAAATAAAAGAGATACAGGCGAAACCAACAAAATCTAATGAAAAACATTGTCCCGCTACTTACTTTACTTATCATCATCACGGCTTGTGGTTCAGATGAAAATGTTGATGTCACGCGTTACGAGTTGCTGCCTAAAACCGGTGTTTTGGCCAACTGTACAGATGTTCTGGCTTCCAATAAATCTGCTGGATTTTCTTTCGATAACAATTCCTGCCAATATTCGTCCAAGGCATGTGCTGACTGCGACTTTATTGTGGAAGCTGACATGCAGATAATTGATAACAATGACCTGAAGCTGCCCCAGGGTGCTGTAATTGGTATCCGCGCTGGCAGACGAAACTCGCTGATCTTCAGAAATTTTTATGGTACTGCTGACAAACCGTACATCATAACAAATTGCGATGGACAGGTAGATATAGCGGATAATGTACCTGCAATAAAATTGCATACTCTGAGTCACGTGCGTTTGACCGGCACCGGGTCTACTGATGACTATGGAATAAAAGTTTCCCAGGGAAGCCCATTTGGCATTGTAGCCGAACTGGCGGCCACTAATTTCGAAATAGACCACGTTGAGATCACTAATGTAGCCGGTCCGGCAATTTCAGCACGAACCAGGCCGGTATGTGATGGAAGCACCAACCGGGGCACCTTCACTCAAAAAAATACCGTCGTACATCATAACTATATTCACGACGTTGAGGGAGAGGGATTCTACATAGGAGGCTCACACTGGCATACCAATTTCCCTCCGATAGCAGACTGCCCGAGCCTTGTTTTGCTTGAGCCTCAGCTTGAAGGTGTCAAGGTTTATAATAACATTGTTGAAAATGTTGGGCAGGATGGTATTCAGGTTGGTGGAGCAGTGCTCGGGTGTGAGATTTATAACAACGTAGTGATAAACTACGGACTCAAAAATATCCAGGTGCATCAATCCGGGATCCAGATCAATCCTGGTACTACCGGCAGTATATTTAGCAACCTGATCAAAGGAGGTACAGGAAGTGCCATATTTATCAATGGTTTTGCCAATAAGGTATTTAGCAATGTAATTGTGGATTGTGCCAGAGATGGAGTACACATCGGAGACAGAGAACCTCCGGCTGGTAAAAGTTATGTGGTGGTCAACAATACCATGTATAACGTAGGCGAGTATGCCATCTACATGAATTCGAAGCTGAGCATAAACAATGTATTCAATAATAATTTACTGGTCAATATCACAGGTGGGCTTCACAATAAGCTAAATGACGAAATAAGCCTGAATATAGACAATAACCTTGAGCTGATGGATATAACCGAAGCCGACCTCGCAAACCCTGATCAGTATGACTTTTCGCCTACGGACAACAGCTCGCTGATCGATGCCGGAATTACCGTCAGCGACCCCAACGTCTTGGCTGATTATATGCTGAACAACCGGAAAGCCGGTCAGAGTATTGATATAGGTGCAGTTGAATACCAGAGAAACTGATATTTTGATAAGCCCGTGAGGCATCTTGCCTCACGAGGCTACTCAGAAAACAGCTTGTACATCTCAGCGGGCACCCTTACAGGTTTCAGAGATTCACCTTCCACCATGCACCATTCCGAGCGGGACTTTGCCAGAAGCTGGCCGTCCTTATAAAACTCCGCAAATCGCTCACACCTTACACCCTCAGTTTTCCCTATGAAGGTAGTTGCCTCTATCTTATCACCAATAAATGCCGGGCGTTTATATTCGATGAAGTGGTTCAGCGCTACCCATTTGTATCGCATTAGTTCCGGAGTGGCCCGTGCCTGCCAATGCCGGTGAGCAAGATGCTGGACCCATTCCAGGTAAGTTACATTATTAACATGCTTCAGATCATCGATATCATCTTCCTTTACAATGATCTCAGTTCTGAAGATTTCCGGTTCAAAAGCAGTCATAGGGAATTGGTTAAATATATTAATGTAAAATGGCTGCATCAAATTCCACATAACAAACAGAGATGGTTGATACAGCAGCCACTTTAAAATTTATGAGGTTACACTACCTAAGCTCAAACGAATAATACCCTCTGCGTCCCTGGCTGTTTACCCCTTCTATAATTACTCTTCCACGGATTTTTTCGAGGATCTCAACCAGCCTTTGCGGCGACTTAATAGGATTCCTGTTAATATCGGTAATAATGAAATCCTCAGTGATACCTATTCGCCTCACCAGGCCATTGCCTATATTAAATACCTTGACGCCGTAGTCAATACCGATAATATCCCGCTCTACTTTAGGTACCGCCTCAAACTGCGCACCCAGCGACTCTGATGTATATATTTCACGCTTAAGTACGGAGGTGGTTCCTTCACGGTTGGTGAGTGTCAGGTTTGCCTGCCGGGTATTATCACCCCTTTTGTAAGTAAAGGTTACCTTATCCCCCGGAGAGTGATAGCTAAGCTCTTCTTCAAACTGACTTTTGCTGTTTACAGGTGTGTCATTGATCTTTAAGATAATATCACCTTCTTTTAACCCTGCTTTTGCTGCTGCACCTTCATTTTGGACATAAGCCAGCAGTACGCCGTTGAATTCCCTGTTTACTGCAATGTCAAGCCTTTTTGCAATAGCCGCATCAAAATCAGTAGCTTCACCTCCAAAAAAGGCCTTTTGCACTTCGCCGTATTCAATGAGGTCGCCCACAATCTTCTTTACTATATCAATAGGTACAGCAAAACCATAACCGGCATACGAACCGGTACGTGAAAGTATAGCAGTATTTATGCCTACAAGCTGGCCCTGTCGGTTAACCAGCGCACCACCACTGTTGCCCGGATTAATTGCGGCATCGGTTTGTATAAAAGATTCTATAGGAAATTTTCCCTGCAATATATTGATCTCGCGGCCCTTGGCACTCACGATACCCGCAGTAACCGTAGAGGTGAGATTGAAGGGATTTCCAACAGCAATTACCCATTCACCGACATTCAGGTTTTTGGAGCTTCCTGTTGGTATAGCCGGTAAGTTTTGGGCATCAATCTTCAATACCGCCAGGTCAGTGGAAGGGTCAGTACCTATAAGCTCTGCATCATATATGCGCTTATGGTAGACTACTTCCAGCCGGTCAGCATTTTGCACCACATGGTTATTGGTGACAATGTAACCGTCTGCAGTAAATATAACTCCCGAACCACTGCTGATCTGCGTATGAGTGCCCGGATTTCTGTCAAAAAACCAGTCCATGTAACTGCGGCTATAACTGGTTTCGGAAATATTTTTAATATAAACCACACTCTCGGTACTGGTCCTGGAAGCTTCTACGAAGTCACTTTCCGGAAGCTCAGTCCTGGTGGAGATACCGCTGTACATGGTTGCATTGCTGTCGCTGGTATTGCTGGCCAGGTGTACGGCATGAGATGGAGGTGTTAGATCCTGGTTTTGCCCGGTTTTAAGCTGATCATAAGTAAAAGACCCGCCCAAACCAGCTATAAAGCTTACTGCTATTACATAAATAGTTTTACGCATCATATATATTTTTTTATATCCTTTACAAAAACTATGCTGCCCTTTTAAAACGAGACAAATTTTCAGGGGTTGTAAGTTTTTGCCAATTATAATAACTATTAAAATGACAAATAATTATCAAAGGAACACGACTAAAAAAGAAGTTAGTTCAATAGGGTGAGTTATGTATATTTGTGAGTATGGGATTCAGGTCAATATTAAGTAAGCCATTCGCTTCATATATCGTCGGTCAGCAAAAGAAATGGTCGGCAGAACCAGGAAAATATCAGGCAAAAATTTTCAACGAAATAATAGGCAAAGCCACCGGCACAGTATTCGGTAAGGATCATGCCTTCGGAGAAATAAACAGTCACGATGATTATAAAAAGCGGGTACCCATCCGTGATTATGAAGAACTGTCACCTTATGTGAAACAGATACTTGATGGCAAAGCAGATGTACTATGGCCCGGCAAACCCGAATACTTTTCAAAGACCTCCGGCACCACGTCAGGTGTTAAATATATTCCGATTACTAAAGAATCCCTTCCCAACCATATTAACAGTGCCAGAAATGCACTGCTTAGTTATGTGCATGAAACCGGTAAGTCCAGGTTCCTGGATGGTAAGCTCATCTTTCTTTCCGGTAGCCCGGAGTTAGGCCAAAAAGCAGGTGTCAATACAGGCAGGCTTTCAGGGATAGTGAATCACCACGTGCCAGGTTACCTAAGAACAAATCAACTGCCCAGTTATGAAACCAATTGTATTGAAGACTGGGAACAAAAGCTGGAAAAGATCATTGATGAAACCATAAATCAGGATATGACGCTGATCTCGGGCATTCCACCCTGGGTGCAGATGTACTTCGACCGGATTCAGGCAAGGACAGGGAAGAAAATAAAAGATGTATTCCCGAATTTCGATCTTTTCGTTTACGGAGGGGTCAACTTTGAACCTTACCGGGCCAAGCTTTTTGATTCCATTGGTCGCAAGGTGGACTCAGTAGAAACATACCCAGCCTCCGAAGGTTTTATTGCCTATCAGGATTCGCAAAAAGAAGAAGGACTGCTGCTGCTTTCAAACTCAGGCATCTTCTTCGAATTCATCCCGGCCGATGAATATTTCAATGAAAACCCTACCCGCCTGTCGATAGAGGAAGTAAAAACAGGAGTAAATTATGCCGTGATCATCAACAGCAACGCCGGCCTTTGGGGGTACTCCATAGGCGACACCGTAAAATTTGTGTCTACCAACCCGCACAGATTGCTGGTAACAGGCCGGATCAAGCATTTTATTTCGGCTTTTGGGGAGCACGTAATAGGTGAGGAGGTTGAAAAAGCCATGAAACATACTATTGCAAAGTTTTCCGAAACTGAAATTGTGGAGTTTACAGTAGCCCCACAGGTAACTCCGGACGAGGGATTACCTTTGCACGAATGGTACGTAGAGTTCTCTAATTCACCATCTGATTTGGCAGCCTTCGAAAAAGAGTTAAATTTGCAGCTTCAAAAATTAAATTCTTATTATGATGACCTTCAGACAGGCAACATACTCAGAAGCCTGAAGATCATTCAGTTGAAAAGAAACTCCTTTATAGAGTATATGAAATCACAAGGTAAGCTCGGCGGGCAAAACAAGGTGCCCAGACTGTCCAACGACAGGAAAATTGCCGATGAGTTGATGAAATACAAAGCTTAAGATCAATGGCACGTGTATCCTTAATCCTTATATTTTTTCTATTATGTTCCTGCGTTTTTGGGCAGCACAAAAGTTTCAATACAGAAGAAAGTATTTGGAGGAAGGGAGTGATAAAGCTCGAAGAGGGGCAGACAATTGAAGGTGAGATAAATTTTAATTTTGTCTCCGATGTATTGAAGGTAAGGCAATCAGAAGATGAGCCGGGGGAAATATTTAACCCCAATAAGGTATTATACTTTGAGCTTAATGAAGGTGATCAAAAAGCATTATTTTACTCTTTACCCTACGATTTTAATGAAGATGGTAGGTACAAACCGTCCTTTTTTGAGGTTATTTACCAAAATGGAAAGGACGTGTTGTTGTCCAGACATGATTTTAGGTATAAGGAAGATGATTTTGTTAACGATCCTGTATTGGGCTATACTCATGACACAAAGCAAGAAGACGTTTATCGGACGATTTACCTGGCCACTGGAGGTGAGGTTTTTCCAGTACTAAAGGGACGTGTCAAAGATTTTTGGTCTTTTATATTTGATAAGGGAATTGCATTGGGTTCGGATAAGTACGATGAAAATGTAAAGTACAGCGAGAGCAAAACCGAAAAGGAAAAGGTGAAGTACAAAAATATTCTTGAAGAAGATTTGGGTATGCTGTTCCCTGATGCCTATTATGACCTCAAAGAATTCATTAAAGAAAATAAAGTAGATATGGATAAAGTCGAAGGCTGGAAGTCCATTATTGATTATAAAAATCAACTGAATAAATAAACGTTGACGGAAATTATTAAAAAGAATATAGCCATACTTGGCTCAACAGGTTCAATAGGAACGCAGGCGTTGGAAGTAGTAGATGCTAACCCGGACCACTTTCAGATTGAAGTGCTGACAGCACAAAATAATTGTGACCTGTTAATATCACAGGCCCTGAAATACAAACCCAATGTGGTGGTAATAGGTAACGACAAGCACTATGATAAAGTAGTCGATGCATTGGATAAGCACGACATCAAGGTCTATGCAGGAGAGAATGCTCTGGCTTCTGTAGTCGAAATGGATACCATTGACCTGGTATTGACGGCATTAGTAGGTTATAGTGGCTTAAAACCTACTATAAGAGCTATAGAAGCGGGAAAAAATATTGCACTGGCCAATAAAGAAACACTGGTAGTAGCAGGAGAGCTGATCACTGGTATGGCCCGGGAAAAGGGAGTAAATATCTACCCGGTCGACTCTGAGCACTCAGCGATCTTTCAATGCATAGTGGGCGAGTTTCACAATCCGATTGAGAAGATCATCCTTACGGCCTCAGGTGGACCATTCCGCGGCATGTCGAAAGAGCAATTGGAGAAGGTTACAAAAGCACAGGCACTAAAACATCCTAATTGGGATATGGGTGCAAAGATTACGATAGACTCAGCCACCCTCATGAATAAGGGGCTTGAGGTGATCGAAGCCAAATGGCTTTTCGGACTTAAACCGGAGCAGGTTGATGTTGTCGTGCATCCGCAGTCCATTATTCACTCCATGGTGCAGTTTGAAGATGGCTCCATCAAGGCTCAAATGGGCTTGCCTGATATGAAGTTGCCTATCCAATATGCTATGGCTTACCCACAGCGATTGAAGTCTGATTTCCAGCGTTTTAACTTCGTAAATTACCCGGCCCTCACATTTGAACAACCTGATAAGAAAACTTTTCGTAATCTTGCACTAGCGTTTGAAGCTTTGGACAAAGGCGGTAACATGCCATGCGTACTCAATGCTGCTAACGAAATAGTGGTAGCGGAATTTTTAAAAGACAAGGTTGGTTTTCTTGAAATGTCCGACATAGTGGAACATTGTATGGAAAAAATTGCTTTTATAAATGCTCCTACATACGAGGATTACGTAAACACAGATAAAGAAACAAGAATCAGAGCTTTAGAACTTATAGATTAATGGAAGGATTAGTAATGACCGCTCAGATAATTCTGAGCTTATCAATTTTAGTAGGGCTTCATGAGATGGGACACCTGCTCGCCGCAAAGGCGTTTGGAATGAGGGTGGAACAGTTCTCTATAGGGTTTCCTCCTAAAATTTTCAGTTTTAAATATGGAGAAACGGAGTATGCGCTTAGTGCTATACCGCTGGGTGGATTTGTGAAAATTTCCGGAATGATAGATGAATCCATGGATACCGAGGCCATGAAACAGCCACCTCAGCCTTACGAATTCCGGTCAAAGCCGGCCTGGCAAAGGTTGATAGTTATGCTCGGAGGTATCATCGTCAATGTCATCACCGGTATAATTATTTTTATCTGCCTTACATATATTTATGGAGATACCTTTATTTCCAACGATGCTGTCAATGAACACGGGGGCATAGTGGCACTAGAAGTAGGTGAGGAGCTGGGCCTTCAAACAGGTGATAAGATCGTGAAAATTAACGGGAAAGAATTCGAAGATTTTTCTGAAACCGTTAACCCCAGTGTATTTATGGGTAGCGGATCCTACTATACGGTTGAGAGAAATGGTGAGCTTGTTGATATTCAGATTCCCGGTAACTTCATAGAAAAAATGAATGATAAGGAAGCAGCCGGAAAGTTCATTATGCCCAATGTACCTGCACTGGTTGGGGAAGTACAGAAGGGATCAATTGCCGACGAAATAGGGCTACAGGAATATGACAGGATCGTGGAGATCTCGGGCAGAAAAATAGAAAATCCGAGAGACATGTCTGAGGTGGTGAAAGGCTATAAGGAAGATACTATTTCACTGACTATCGAAAGAAACGGCGAGTTGTTGAGCTACAAACGCGATTTCAGAAATGATACCATCATCGGAATCGGGTTTACTTCACCAAAAGATATGTTTGCCAAAATAGAATATGGACTGGGAGAGTCTATCGGTAAAGGAACGGAAAGAGCCTTTGGGATTGTATTTCTACAGATCAAAGCTTTTGGCAAAATGTTTAGCGGTGAATTGTCAGTGCGTAAATCATTAGCAGGCCCTATTGGTATAGCCCAGGCTTATGGTGGAGACTGGCAGTGGGAGCGCTTCTGGAGGATGACAGGCCTGTTATCTATGGTGCTTGCATTTATGAACTTACTACCGATACCTGCATTGGATGGTGGACATGTCATGTTCCTGAGTTATGAAATAATATCAGGAAGAAAGCCATCTGACAGATTTTTAGAAAATGCACAAAAGATTGGAATGGCATTTCTTTTACTGCTGATGGTATTTATCATCTTCAATGATATATTCAAAATAGAATTTGTCAAGAACCTGTTTGGAATGAACTAAGCAGGACTTGAAGTATAAATATAAAGGATGGGGATCTCAGATTGAGGTCCCCATTTTTATTGGTAAGTTTTTAGTGCTTCGGTATCTGTCTTGTCAGGGTCCGATGAGTTTACCCATAGTGGAATATAACCTTATGAGACCGCAGATTTGAAGAAGACTTATGACTATTTTGCTTCAGGGATTGGTGTACAGGCCAGGTAAGTTTGCCAATTCCTAAAAGATCAGGTAAAATATGTATTAATGTAGGGGTGCTTTTTTTGCACCTGAGAGTTTTATTCATCCATCTTATCGCGGTAGATCTCAAACTCCACGCGGCGATTGAGCTTTTTGTCTTCCTCGGTCACTTCCTTTACGATAGGCTTGGAACTACCGTATCCCTTGGCAGTGATCCTTGCATCTTCAACACCTCCGAAGAAAACAAGGTACTCCTTGATGATATCCGCTCTGTCTTGAGATAGCTTTAAATTAAAATCTTCCCTGCCATCGGAATCGGTATGACCTGAAATGCGTAGGTTGAAGTTCGGGTTATCTAAAAGGAAGTCAGCCATTTTATCCAGGTCGCCATACATAGGCGTAGTCAGGGCTGCCTTACCTTCCTCGAATTCAAGGGATTCAAACTTCATCCTGCTGGAGATGGAAGAGGTTTTTTTGTGCAGTTGCATTTCTCCATCCAGGTAAAATAGTTCTTCAATCCTGAAAAACTCCTCACCCTGAATAATGAGAAGGTAGTTGTTATTGTTAATGAGGTCAAATTCGAATGAACCATCGGGACGCAGAAATTTCGGAGCTACCTCAATGCCGTTATCCAGGTCAATGATAGAAACAATTCCCTTAAAAGGCTTGCCGGTTTCCTCATCAGTCAAAGAACCTTCTACTTTGGTGGTAGCTCCGGGCTGGGCCTCCATAGGTACGGGAAATGAGTATAGGTCCAGATTGGCCATGTTATTTTCGACTGACCGGGCATAATATAAATCCTCGGCCTTGGAGTCGATAGTGAAATAAAACTCACTACCCGGCCCGTTAACCAGAGGGCCTATGTTTTTTGGCTCTATCCAATTGCCTGCGATGTAATATGATTTATAGATGTCAAACTCACCGAAGTTCAGGCTTTGGCCGTTGGAGCTGAAATATAATACATTTCGGACATGGTGATAAAACGGGCTTACTTCCGAATTCCGAGTGTTGATAATTGGCCCCATATTGACGGCCTTAGACCAGTTGCCATCCTGGCTTCGAGTGGTATAATAAAGGTCCGAAAGTCCAAATCCTCCAATCCTGTCCGAAGCAAAATATAGAGTGTCCTCATTATGCGATAATGACGGGTGAGAGTCCCAGGTTATGCTGTTTACATTTACACCAAGGTTTTTCACCTGGCCCCAGGTACTGTCCTGCTGAAGCACCGCAGTAAAAATATCACAATCACCATAGGAGTCCGGAGAATTACACCTCGCAAAGAATAGTGTTTTACCGTCTTTGCTAAGAGTAGCAGAACCCTCATTATACTGAGTATTCAATGCTTTAAATTCTTTTGTTTTATTCCATCCGCCAAAAGAATATTCAGTAAAGAAAAGGTCTTCGTCATAAACGGGATCAATACCGCGATGGTGAGAGTTCCTTTTAGAGGTAAAGATCAGCGTTTGATCATTAGCACTTAAGGTGGGTGCATAGTCAGAGAGTTCGGAGTTGACCAGCTCTCCCATATTCAAAAGCACACTTCTGGGCGGGCGGAGTGTGTCTACTTCCTTCCTGTAGTCAACCAGTTCGTAGTAATATTCAAGAGGGACATAATAATCCTTGTCGTTGATAGTAAGTGAGTCAAATTGAAGCTCTATTTTTCGTATGTCAATATCAGAGCGGTGATGCTTAAGCACAAGCTTGTAAAGCAGTTTGGCTTCGTCATAATCGCCATAAATCTCAGTAAGTTTGGCCAGTCTCCAGAGCCAGTAGGTATCGCGATAAAAGTTCATGATGCCGAAATTCTTCACATACGATCTCAGCATAGGGTATAGTGCTATCCAGCCCTTTTCAGTCTCAAGTTTTTTTATCTGCTTTAGCTTACTTTCATTATAGTAGTATGGTATTTTGTTAATATTAGGAAAATTAAACAGGTCGGAATTGCTGAAAGTGGTAATAGAATCATTTAAAGCCAAGACTCCGCCGGACTTTCGGGTCTTTCTTTTTTCCTGACTTATTGCCTCATTAGTCAGTATAATGACAAAGAAAAAGCAAAAAATCAATTTAATTGTTGTTTTCAAGGCCCTCCTGTTTTTCTTTGCAAGTATGCATTTTTCTGTGCAGTATGCCAGATATTAAAGATGTTATAAAAAAGTATTTTTTTCAAAAAGTAAGCCAAAAGAGTTTGGCACACCTATTGACCCTTAATACTACCAACCTAAAAGTTAACGATTTAAACGATAAATGTGTCAGTTTGACATGTTTTATGACTATAAGAACGTAAATATGTTTCATAAATTATTTTTGTCTGATTTAGTGCAGGAGGATTCCGAAGGTCTTATTCAACTGATTAATCCCGAGGAGGAGGGAGAGAATCCGCCGGAAGATATCCCTGAGGATGTTCCTATATTACCAATCAGAAATACCGTTTTGTTTCCGGGAGTTGTAATACCTATAACTGTAGGTAGACAGAAATCCATCAAACTTGTGAAGAAAGCCTACCAGGGCGACCGCTACATAGGTGTAATTGCTCAGAAGAATGTACAAACGGAAGATCCCAATAAAGAGGATATCTATAGTGTAGGTACAATTGCCCGTATTATTAAAATGCTGGTATTGCCCGATGGAAACACCACAATTATCATCCAGGGGAAAAGCAGGTTCGAAATTGATTCGATCCTTAAGGAAGAGCCGTATATTACTGCTAAGGTGAAGTTATTGAAGAGTGACTTTCCCAAGGGCAATAAAAAAGAAATCAAAGCCATCATTCAGTCGTTAAAGGATGCCGCTTCAAAAATACTAAAACTTAACCCTGAAATACCCCAGGAGGCGCAAATGGCCCTTGATAATATTCAGGATCTCGGGTTTCTTACCCATTTTCTTTCATCTAACCTTAATGCAGAGGTTGCCGATAAGCAAAGGCTTTTGGAAATCAACGATGGCATCAGGCGGGCAACACTACTGCTTGAATACATGCTAAAGGAGATCCAGCTATTAGAACTGAAGCATGACATACAAAAGAAAGTACACACTGATATAGATCAGCAGCAAAGAGACTATTATCTCAGGCAGCAGATCAAGGTCATGCAGGATGAGCTGGGCTTTGACGGGCCGGACCAGGAAGTAGAGGAGCTGAGAATTAAGGGAGAAAAGAAAAACTGGCCTGATGAAGTAGCCAGGCATTTTAACAAAGAGCTGGATAAAATCCTCAGAATGAACCCTGCAGCAGCGGAGTATCCCGTAGCTATGAACTATGTGGAATTGCTATTGGAGCTGCCCTGGCATGAATATACTAAGGATAACTTCGACCTGAAAAGAGCCAGGAAGATTCTGGACAAAGATCACTTTGGAATGGAAAAGGTCAAGGAGCGTATTATTGAGTACCTGGCCGTCCTTAAGCTCAAACAAGATATGAAGGGCCCCATCTTATGCCTTTATGGCCCTCCGGGAGTAGGTAAGACTTCATTGGGGCGTTCTATTGCCAAGGCTTTGAAAAGAAAGTATGTCAGAATGTCACTGGGGGGTGTCCATGATGAAGCAGAAATAAGAGGGCACAGAAAGACTTATGTAGGTGCGCTGCCCGGTAAGCTGATCCAGAACATCAAAAAAGCCAAGTCTTCTAATCCGGTATTTATACTTGATGAAATTGACAAGGTTAGCTCTGACTTCCGTGGAGATCCTGCGTCTGCTCTGCTTGAAGTGCTTGATCCTGAGCAAAACAGCACCTTTGCAGATAACTACCTCGAACTTGAATATGATTTGTCGAAGGTACTTTTTATTGCAACAGCCAACTCATTGGAAACCATCCATCCTGCATTACGGGATAGAATGGAGATCATTGAAATATCAGGATATACCCAGGAAGAGAAAGTGGAAATTGCTAAAAAACACCTTATACCCAAGCAGAAAAAAGAACATGGACTGAAAAGCGCTGATGTAACCTTTCATAAAAAGGCCATTGAAAAGGTGATTGACGGATACACCAGAGAGTCCGGTGTGAGGAATCTTGAACGAAAGCTTGGATCCGTGATTCGTCATGTTGCCAAGTCCATTGCCATGGAGGAGGAGTTCAACCAAACAATTACTGCTGATGAGGTTGTAAATATTATGGGTGCCGAGATCTTCGATAAAGAGCTGTATCAAGGCAATGAAATAGCCGGGGTGGTTACCGGGCTTGCCTGGACGCAGGTAGGAGGTGAGATACTGTTTATAGAATCGAGTCTGAGTAAAGGGAAAGGAAAGCTGACGTTATCCGGACAGTTGGGCGATGTGATGAAGGAATCAGCCATGGCGGCGATTTCGTATCTCAAAGCTAATGCTGAAAGGCTGAATATAGATCATCGCGCCTTTGACCAGTATGACCTGCACGTACATGTTCCTGCCGGAGCTGTTCCCAAAGACGGCCCTTCTGCGGGTATCACCATGTTCACTTCACTGGCTTCTATCTACACACAGCGCAAGGTAAGAGAGAAACTGGCTATGACCGGGGAGATTACACTGAGAGGTAAAGTACTGCCGGTAGGCGGAATTAAAGAGAAAATTCTTGCTGCAAAAAGGGCTGGAATTAAAGAAATTATACTTTCTGAGAGAAATAAGCGAGATATTAGCGAAATTGACGAAAGATATATAAAAGATTTGAATATAAACTACGTTGATACTGTCGATGAAGTACTTAAAGTGGCACTTTTAAAAGACAAAGTGAAAAACCCCATGAAATTTACTTTTGCGGATACAACGGTCAGTAGCAATAACTAGAGCCGGAAATATTTGATGCTGAAAGATATCATAGCCGTTGTTTGCCTGTTAGCTATTTGTAGCATTGGCCATGCACAGGTAGGCGGACAACGGTCATATGAGTTCTTAAATATTCCCTATTCGGCAAGAACCAGCGGGCTTGGAGGTGTAAATGTGTCACTGGCAGATGTTGATCTTAATATGGTCTATAGCAACCCGGCCCTGACTTCAGATACTCTGTCTGGCCATCTGTCATTTAACTACCTTTCCTACTTTGCCGATATCAATAGCTTTTCGTTTGTATATCAGCATGACTTCGGTAAGTATGGGGAATGGTTTTTTGGGGCCAATCATTTTGACTACGGCACCATTGAAAGCTTTGACAATACCGGAGCTGATTTGGGAGAAGTGGAATCCGGAGAGACAGTGGTCTACCTGGGGAGAAGCCATAGTATAGCGCATTTTACGGTAGGCGCTACCTTTAAATTCGTCAACTCGTCTATTGCAGGATATACTTCTAATGCCCTTGCCATGGATATCGGAGGTGTCTTTAAGCATCCTTCGCAAAAGTTTACTACAGGGCTGGTGTTTAAAAATATTGGGTTGGTTACTTCTCAATACACCGATACTGACGAAGCTAAACTACCTTTTGATGTACAGTTTGGTGCTAGTTTTAAGCCTAGCCACATGCCCTTCAGGTTCTCATTTACAGGCTACAACCTGTATCAGAGAGATGTCAGCTACTACGACCCGGCTCAAATGCCGGCAGATGACAAGCCGGGAGCCTTCGATAAAATATTCAGGCATATTGTAATAGGGACAGAGCTCCTGCTAACAAAAAATGTAAATTTAAGGATGGGATATAACCATTTGATCAGGCAAGAGTTAAAGTTAGAAAACACTTCCGGTGGAGCCGGATTCTCATTCGGTCTGATGTTTAGGATAAAAGCCTTTGAGTTTGCCTACAGCAGGGGAGGATATCATGTGGCTGGTGGATCCAATAACTTTACACTTACTGCCAACACAAACTTATTTTTTAGAAAAGGAAAATTGTAAATCATGATAGATCAGAAAACATATTTTACGCCAAAGCAGATAGTAGAAGAACTTGATAAATACATCATTGGGCAGAAGGATGCTAAACGCAATGTAGCCATTGCACTGCGTAACCGCTGGAGAAGGATGAATGTAAAGACGGATATGCAGGGCGAGATTGTTCCCAACAATATTTTAATGATCGGTGCAACCGGAGTGGGGAAAACAGAAATAGCCAGAAGACTGGCTAAAATAGCCAATGCACCGTTCACAAAAGTGGAAGCTTCGAAATTTACTGAGGTAGGATATGTTGGCCGTGATGTGGAAAGTATGGTCAGGGACCTGGTAGAACAGTCAGTAAACCTGGTTAAAGAGGAGAAGAAGGAAGAAGTAAAGATGAAAGCTGAACAAATTGTAGAGGATATAATTCTGGATGCACTGATTCCTCCGTTAAAGAGCAACGGTTTCAGTCAAAAGAATCCGGCTTCTACAAGCACACCTACAGGAGAGCTACCCCAGACAGAGCAGGAGCTCAATGAAAAGACCCGTGAGCGCTTCCGGGAGAAGATCAGAAGCGGGGAAATGGAAGACCGAAAAATTGAAATTAATGTACAAAAGCCTGCAAATGCAGGCGTAGGCATGATAGGTGGTGGTATGATGGATGAATCCTCGATGATCAACCTGCAGGAAATGATCAGTGGCATGATGCCCAAGAAAAATAAAAAAAGAAAGGTTACTATTGGAGAAGCACGGAAAATATTGATGGAAGAAGAGTCTTCGAAGCTCATCGATATGGATGAAGTAAAAGACCTGGCAATAAAAAAGGCGGAGAACACGGGGATTATTTTCATAGATGAGATAGATAAAATTGCCGGTGGCGCTTCCAAGAAGGGGGGCGGTGGCCCTGATGTAAGCAGGGAAGGAGTACAGCGTGACCTGTTGCCTGTTGTGGAAGGAAGTACGGTAAATACAAAATACGGCATAATGAGGACGGATCACGTACTATTTATAGCTGCCGGAGCGTTTCATATAGCCAAACCGTCTGATCTGATTCCGGAGCTACAGGGCCGGTTCCCGATCAGGGTAGAGCTGGATAATCTGACCAAGGAAGATTTTTATCACATACTTAAAGAACCAAGGAATGCTCTGACTAAACAGTATGAAGCGTTGCTGGCATCAGAAGATGTGGAACTTTCTTTCCAGGCAGATGCGTTGGAAGAAATAGCTGAAACTGCCTTCCATATTAATACCGAGGTTGAGAATATAGGGGCACGAAGGTTACATACCGTCATGAGCCAGTTACTTAACGAATTTTTGTTTGATGTGCCCGATAAGATCGGCCCGAACGCCAAAATAGTAGTGACCAGGGAGATGGTTAAAGAAAAATTATCTGGTTTGGTTAAAAACAAAGACTTAAGTGAATACATACTTTAAATACAACCTTTTAAGTTGAAGAAGTTACTTCTTTTAACAACTATTACTTTCGGTCTGTTTGTTGCAGCATTTGCGCAAACAGATAGTATAACAGCGGTCAGGGAGGCCTATATTCAGGAGTTTCCCGACCGGTTTTATTTGAAGCCAATTCTCACGGTGCGTAATATGAGCTTGAGGGTAGATGATAAGGTGGGAGATCAGCAATCCGTTAAATACGAGCCTATTAATAACACCTATCTGGGGCTGGGCCTATATATGTTTAACCTCGGTCTTGAGCTCTCATTAAGGTTACCCTCCAGTGATGAGGACGAGCAGCAGTATGGTGAGACCAGTGCATTTGATTTCCAGACCAATATTTATACAAAGCGCTGGGGTGCAGATGTGGCATACCAGAACTACGAAGGCTTTTATATCAAAAATCCGGAGGACAGATTTCTTGAATGGAGAAGCGACCATCCTTTTATTCAGAGAGAGGACCTGGAAGTGATGAATTTTCAGCTTAATGGATTTTATATGTTCAATAACGATAAGTTTTCTTATCGTTCGTCATATATGCAGGCCGATAAGCAAAAGAAAAGTGCAGGATCGTTTCTTTTAGGGACTACATTCGGCGTATTCAGATTTCGGGCTGATTCGTCATTAATACCGGTGTCGGGGGAGGCAGCAAATTCTGATAAAGGTCATGTGGAGGCAGGTAAGTTTACCACGTTGGGTATATTGCCGGGATATACCTATAACTTTATATTGAAGGATTTCTATCTTAATCTTTCCTTCTCCGCAGGGCCTGCGAACATCTGGACCCGATCAACTACCACAGAAGGAACCGACTCAGCAGTTAAGATCAGGCCTGTTGTAGGTGCCAGAGTGGCCGTTGGTTATAACAGCGAGAAATTCTTTTGTGGCTTCAGTATGGTAAGCCAGTCAGTAAGTTATGGGCTGGACAATATTGACGTGAATGGACAAACAGGAAATGCAAAGCTGTTTTTTGGAATCCGTTTTCTGGAGAAAGGTGTAATGAAGAAAAACCTTTTTTAGGTTACCTTCTTTTTAGGGTAATCAAAAAACAATAAGCGTCCATTACCAAAATCCACGTCCTGCCAGCTGTCAACCTCAAAAGTACAGGCAAATACCCCACAGGTCGGAATATTGTCCAGGTATTCATCCGTGAGACTATTGGCAAAATCTGTAAAACCCGGGTTATGCCCGAAGATCATAAGGGAGAGCCATGTGTCGTCGGTACTGTTGACGATATCGAGCAGAGAGTCCTCGCTGGCGTGATAGAGATGATCATTTATCTCGATTCCATCCAGTGGGTAATCCAGTTCCCTGGCTATTGTTTTGCAGGTGGTTAGTGCACGATTGGCAGGGCTTGAAAGCATAAGGTCGGGAAAAATGCCCCTGTTATTTAATCTTTCTCCCATTTTAGGAGCATCCCTTTCTCCTCGTTTGTTCAATGGCCGGTCTTGATCAGAAAGGTTGGGATAATCCCAGCTGGATTTGGCATGCCTGACAATATATAGTGTTTTCATGATGTAATGTTTTGGTTTAACTGCTCAAATCTCCAAGATCCAAGAGTATGCCGGATAAACTTGTAGAGTCTCCGGGATATACCACAAGGCCGTAATGAAGCTTTGAGTCGGCATCTCATGCTTAATTTAACAAAATTCTGAAATAAAGTTTTGAAGCCTTACCTGAAATTCTCTGATATCACTCCCCCGGTATGTAGAAACCGATCTCCTCAGGATGATCACTGACGAGTTCATGCCTCCGGAGTTTGCGCAGCATCCAAAGTGTCAGGATGTCTCCCGATGCAGCCCAGGTAAAGAAAATGCCAAATATAATCAGCCAGCCATTGGCAATAATTATAGCTACTATGGCAGGTATAATGCCCATGAGTAATCCTGGAGCTGCACCACCCAAAGCATAATGCTTTACTTTTAAAGGTTCTTTACAATGACAATAGGGAGCCATAGCCTTTTGATTAAAACCGAAAGCAATAGATTTAAACCCATTTTTTGCAAAATATGCCCAAATGGCGCCATGGAGTAATTCATGCAAAACTATACCTAAAGGAAGAGTAATAAGAAATGAGATACTAATGAAACTCCTCAAGCCATTGTGAAATTCCAGATAGCCGTAAAGGAAGATGTAGGGTAGGACAAAAAGCAGAAAAACAGGGATGAGAAAAAGAAAAGCCAGCAAATTAACAGAGGAACCTTTCAAGGTATATGTTCTCCCTTTTATTTGCTGGCTTTCCATTAAGAGATTTATTTCACCAATTTCTTGTACTTAATGCGTTTAGGGCCTTCATCCCCAAGACGCTGTCTGCGGTTTTCTTCATATTCGGTAAAGTTACCGTCATACCATACCACCTGCGAGTCTCCTTCGAAAGCAAGAATGTGAGTACATACCCTGTCGAGGAACCACCTGTCGTGGGAAATGATAACTGCACAACCACCGAAGTTCTCCAGCGCCTCTTCCAGGGCCCTTAAGGTATTTACATCCAGATCGTTGGTAGGCTCATCCAGCAGTAGCAGGTTTGCGCCTTGCTTCAGAGCGATAGCCAGATGCACTCGGTTTCGCATTCCGCCGGACAGCTCCTTAAGTTTCTTCTGCTGGTCTCCGCCACTGAAATTAAACTTGCTTACATAAGCGCGGCTGTTGATTTGCTTACCACCCATGTTGATTACCTCATTACCACCACTGATGGCTTCCCATACGGTTTGCTCAGGCTTCAGATTATGGTGTTCCTGGTCTACATAGGCAATTTCAACTGTTGGGCCCACCTCAAAAGTGCCTTCATCAGGTTTTTCCTGCCCGGTGATCATTTTGAAAAGGGTAGTTTTACCGGCGCCATTTGGTCCTATAATACCAACAATGCCTGCTTTAGGCAGAGAGAATTCCAGGTTCTCATACAGTAGTTTATCTCCAAAACCTTTGGCTACGCCATGCGCCTCGATTACTTTGTCTCCAAGCCTTGGTCCGGCTGGTATAAAGAGTTCCAGCTTAGCTTCCTTCTCCTTTGTCTCTTCACTTAGTAGCTTGTCGTAGGCATTTAACCTCGCTTTTGCTTTAGCATGCCGGCCTTTGGGTGACATTCTTGCCCATTCAAGCTCTCGTTCAAGGGTTTTCTGACGCTTGGACTCGGATTTTTCCTCCTGGCTCAGGCGTTTTTGCTTTTGCTCAAGCCACGAAGAATAATTTCCCTTCCAAGGAATACCTTCACCGCGGTCAAGCTCAAGTATCCACCCTGCAACATTATCAAGGAAATACCTGTCGTGGGTTACGGCTATTACAGTTCCTTCGTAGCGTTGGAGGTGTTGCTCCAGCCAGTGTACCGATTCAGCATCGAGGTGGTTTGTAGGCTCATCCAATAATAAGATGTCGGGCTCCTGAAGCAATAACCTGCATAAGGCCACACGTCTTTTCTCACCACCGGACAGGTTCTCAATTTTTGCATCGGCAGGAGGTGTTCTCAGAGCATCCATTGCTCTTTCCAGCTTGCTGTCCAGTTCCCAGGCGTTAAGTTGATCGAGTTTTTCCTGTACCTCTCCCTGCTGCTCAATAAGCTTGTTCATGGCGTCAGGGTCTTCCATTAGTGCAGGGTCAGCAAACTTTTCGTTGATCTCTTCGAATTTCTTTAGCAGGGCAACGGTCTCTTTTACTCCTTCCTCTACTACTTCCTTTACCGTTTTAGATGGATCAAGCTGAGGTTCCTGCTCTAAAAGGCCTACAGAATAGCTGCCATCAAATACTACTTCACCTCTGTAATCTTTATCTACTCCTGCGATTATACGTAGCAGGGAGGACTTGCCTGAGCCATTAAGACCCAGCACACCAATCTTGGCTCCATAGAAGAAAGAAAGGTAAATGTCCTTCAAAACATGTTTATTAGGCGGGTAAATTTTATTTACCCCCGCCATTGAAAAGATTATTTTTTCGTCACTCATATTATCTACTCTTAAAAAGCTGTTCAATAACAAATTTATCGTTTTAAGCCAGAATGCAGCCTAACAAAGAAAAATTTTAAAAGAAAAAAAATAAAGGTTTGTAAACTTTTAGAAAAAGCATTACGTTTCAGCGGTAAGTTAATAATTAGCATTCTGAGTTGAGGGGTGAGATAAATAAAACAAGAAAATATTTGATTTGACCTTTTTAATTTTATTTTTGCACGAAATTTCAGAAGCATAAATCATAGGAGGATTTATCTATGTATTGGACACTAGAATTAGCATCGTATTTAGAAGACGCGCCTTGGCCTGCTACCAAGGATGAACTCATTGACTATTCCATCAGAACAGGAGCACCATTAGAGGTGGTTGAGAATCTACAGGAGTTGGAGGATGATGGTCAGCCTTATGAGAACATTGAAGAGATCTGGCCGGATTATCCGACCAAAGAGGATTTCTTTTTTAATGAAGACGAGTATTAATTTTTAATAGATATAGACTTCTATTAGTATTTGATATTAATTGGCTGGCTTTTACCTCAGTAAAAGTCAGCTTCCGTGTTCTTTGTAATTCAATAAAGCTTCTGCAACCGCAATATCTTCGGGAGTAGTAACTTTTATATTTTCATAGCTTCCTTCGAATAAGGAAATTTTATATCCTGCACGCTCGGCTACACTGGCATCATCCGTCAGGCTGGCCTCTTCTTTGATCATGTAAGCCTGCTTGATAAGCTTTACAGCAAATGTCTGCGGAGTTTGTATTAGCCTGTAATTGGCCCGGTCTACAGCCTTGGTAGTGTCCTGATCTGTGATTCGAATCGACTCCTTCAGCCTTACCGCAGCAATCGCACTTTGATGAACAGCAGCCAGCCTGAACGACGCAGCGATGATATCCGGACTTATCAGCGGACGTACACCGTCATGTATCGCTACAAGGCCTGTTTCATCTTTTATCTGAGCCAGGCCATTCTTTACAGATTCAAATCTTGATGCACCACCGCTGGTTATTAGAAGTTGTCTTTTGAAATTATGCCTGATACATAAGTCTGTCCATGTGGAAATGTCGGCAGAGGGAAGCACTAAGATTATTTGGATATGATCCGAATATTTAAAAAATGCCTCGAGTGTGTGCATCAGAATAGGTGTCCCGTTCAGCAACATAAATTGCTTTGGGGTGGCACTGTTCATTCTTGTGCCTTTTCCTCCGGCGACTATAATTGCGTATTCTTGAGAAGCCATAAATAAAAATCGGATGGCTTTGGGCCATCCGACTAAATTATATGATTTTTTGAAATTTTAAACAATAAGCATGGCATCGCCATAGGTAAGGAACCTGTATTTTTCCTTAATGGCAGTTTCGTATGCTTTCATTACCAGATCGTATCCTCCGAATGCTGCTGCCATCATAAGTAAAGTGGACTCAGGCATATGGAAGTTAGTGATCATGGCATTGCAGATCTTGAAATCGTAAGGAGGGAAGATGAATTTGTCGGTCCATCCTTCTTTTGGTTTAAGTCTGCCACTTGCAGATACCGAAGACTCCAGTGCACGCATGGAAGTAGTGCCTACTGCACATACCCTTTTCTTATTATCCAGGGCTTTGTTTACTATTCCTACCGTTTGTTCATCTACCCTGAAATTTTCAGAGTCCATTTTGTGTTTGGTAAGATCTTCAACATCCACTGGTCGAAAAGTGCCCAGACCGATGTGAAGTGTAATGCTACTCAGGTCTACACCTTTGATCTCAAGGCGCTTCATGAGCTGCTTCGTGAAGTGCAAACCTGCAGTTGGAGCTGCTACAGCTCCTTTATGTTTTGCATAAATAGTCTGGAAACGCTCACGGTCCTCAGGCTCCGCTTCTCTTTTTATATATTTTGGAAGAGGGGTTTCTCCCAGGCTGTCTATAGTTTTATAAAACTCCTCATCAGTTCCGTCATAAAGGAAACGGATAGTTCTTCCGCGAGAGGTAGTATTATCTATTACCTCGGCAACAAGGTCGCCTTCTCCAAAGTATAATTTGTTGCCTACCCTTATTTTACGTGCAGGGTCAACAAGTACATCCCAAAGATGCATCTCCTGGTTAAGCTCTCTCAGCAGGAAAACCTCAATTTTTGCTCCGGTTTTCTCTTTGTTTCCATATAGCCTCGCAGGAAATACTTTTGTATTATTATTTACAAGTACATCTCCCTCGTTAAAATACTCTACAACATCCTTGAAAGTGCGGTGTTCAATTTCGCCTGTGCTCTTGTGCACTACCATCAGGCGAGATTCATCCCTGTTTTCGGCCGGATATAAGGCAACCAGTCCGGTTGGTAGATCAAACTTGAATTCTGATAATTTCATATTTAATATTACGGTATTAAATAAAAGGGTTAGTAATAAAAAATTAGCTTGCAAAGATAGATATTTATTTGACAAATAAGGGTTCGCTACTTAATATACTTTAAAATAAAATTACGATAGTGTTAATAAAACTTATACTGGAAAGCTTCAGGTTTGCGTGGAATGCCCTGCGGATGAATTTGCTACGGACTGTACTGTCATTATTGGGAGTTACCATAGGTATTTTTGCCATTATAGCAGTGTTTACTCTGGTCGATTCGCTCGAGAAAAATATCAAAGAGAGTTTTTCGTTCCTTGGGGCCGGAGTCATTTACGTAGAAAAATGGCCGTATACTCCGGATGCCAACGGAGAGTACAAGTGGTGGGATTTTATGAGCCGCCCTAACGCCAGCTACAATGAGTACAAGTTTTTACAGACAAACCTGAAAAACCAAAATGGGATAGCTGTTTTTGCGGTTAAAAGTAACATTACAATAAAACGTAAGAATAACAGCATTAGTGAAGTGGATCTCCGGGGAGGTAGTTTTGGCTATAGCGATATCTTTGAAACCAATATCACCTCAGGAAGATATTTTACAAGAACCGAGGTCGAAGCAGGTCGTAATGTTGTTATACTTGGTGATAACCTGGCTAAAGCGCTGTTTCCTAACGGTGAGGAGCCCCTGGGTAAGGAAGTGAAAATGAGTGGGTTGAATTTCATGGTAATTGGTGTTATTAAAAGGGAGGGAGAGAGCTTTTTGGGTACCCCTAGTAATGATGATACAGCTATAATCCCCTATAATTCATTTAGAAAACTCTACCAGACAGGTACCGGAGCGATTAATGAAATTGGGTCAGCTGTTGGAGTCAAAGGCTATGATACTGATGTCGGGCTGGTAGAACTTGAAAACGAGATAACCGGATTGTTGAGAACCAAACGGGGCCTTAAGCCGCGTGAAGATGATAATTTTGCGCTTAACAGGCCCGAAGCTATTGCGAATGTTATAGGAGGTGTTTTTGATGTTTTTGGCATTGCGGGATGGATCATTGGAGGGTTCTCAATATTAGTAGGAGGGTTTGGCATAGCTAACATTATGTTCGTATCAGTCAAAGAAAGAACTAATATTATTGGTATTCAGAAGTCACTGGGAGCTAAAAACTATTTTATTTTATTTCAGTTTTTGTTTGAAGCTATATTTCTCAGTGTTATTGGTGGGGCTGCTGGTTTGGTGCTTGTGCTATTGATCACCTTTATCCCCATGGGGAGCCTTGAAGTGGTACTCTCGTTGAAAAACATCGTTCTTGGACTGGGGGTGTCTGCTGCTATTGGTACAGTCTCCGGAATTATCCCTGCTGCCCTTGCTGCGAGACTCGATCCTGTAATAGCTATCAGGTCCAATTAAAAAAGAATATCCCGGCACAAATATCTTGAGCCGGGATATGAAATTTCTACAATTCTTAAAACAGTGAATTAAGAATTTTAAATTGTGAGCCAGTATTATCTATTCCTGCGCCGGTATTGGTTTTTCCAGATCCTCACCTTTGATTTTAGCTTTAATTTTGGCTTCAAGTTCATCCATTAGTTCAGGATTATCTTCGAGCAATGTCTTTACCGCATCACGTCCTTGTCCCAACTTATTGCCATCATACGAGAACCATGAGCCGGCCTTTTTGATCACCTCTAACTCAACACCCAGGTCTATGATCTCACCAACCTTGGAAATTCCCTTGCCATACATGATGTCAAACTCTACTACTTTAAAGGGAGGAGAAACTTTGTTTTTTACCACTTTTACACGGGTACGGTTACCGGTAATGTCATTAGCCCCTTCTTTAATCTGGCCTATTCTGCGAATGTCGAGACGTACAGAAGCATAAAATTTCAAGGCATTACCACCGGTAGTTGTTTCAGGGTTTCCGAACATCACGCCGATCTTTTCTCTCAACTGGTTGATGAAGATGCATGCGCAGCCGGTTTTATTGATAGTTCCTGTGAGCTTTCTCAGTGCCTGAGACATCAATCGGGCCTGGAGACCCATTTTACTGTCACCCATTTCACCTTCAAGCTCACCTTTTGGTACAAGGGCAGCTACCGAGTCAATTACGATAATATCAATAGCTCCCGAACGTATCAGGTGCTCTGCAATTTCCAACGCCTGTTCACCACTATCTGGCTGAGAGATAAGCAGGTTTTCGGTATCAATGCCTAATTTTTCTGCATATACCCTGTCAAAGGCGTGTTCGGCATCAATAAATGCTGCAAGGCCACCTTTCTTTTGAGCTTCGGCTATGCAATGCATAGACAAAGTAGTCTTACCTGAAGATTCAGGGCCGTATATTTCAATAACTCTTCCTCTAGGAATTCCGCCAACACCCAATGCCAGGTCAAGGCTTAAGGATCCCGTGGAGATGGCTGGTACATCCACTACCCGCTCATCACTTAGCTTCATCACTGCACCTTTTCCAAAGGTTTTTTCCAGTTTATCAATTGTTAATTGAAGTGCTTTTAATTTTTCGTCCTTTTCAGCCATTACAAATGTGGTTATTATTAATCGTCAAAGCGGTGAAGTTACTAAGTTCTAGGCATAAAACTTAAATAGCAATCCAAAAATTGTTTTGACCTGACCCGCTTTTTGGGATCACTTTTTTATATTGCAGCAAAACCTTAATATGAAATCCAGACTAGGTGTATTGCTGCTCCTGGCAGCATCCTTACAGGTAAGGGCACAGTTAGATAACAGACCATTTGAACAGCGATCGAAGATTAATCCGGCAGATTCCAATTCACTGTTTTTAGGAATTAATACTTTGGGTTTCTTTAAGAACAACGAGTACTTTAACGATATAGCGGACGGTTATACCCTTTTTGGCTACCAGCTCAATCCTTACCTGAGTTATAATCCGGCGCCGAATTTTAAATTAACCGCTGGTATTTATCTTCAAAAGGATTTTGGCAGCGATGGGTATGAAGAAATTGCCCCTACTTTTTCGCTTGAATATCTACATGGCCATACCAGGATTATTTTCGGTAATCTGGAAGGGAGCATTTCTCACAGGCTTATCGAACCTCTTTATGACTTTGAAAAAGTATTGAACAACCGACTCGAAAACGGCATACAGGTGATTGTAAATAAAGATCACTTATTTATAGACGGATGGATTGATTGGCAACATATGATCTACAAAGGGGAGAATGATCAGGAGGAAATTACAGGAGGCCTGTCATTTAACTATAATGTCCTTAAAACTGAGCAAGTGCGGTTATGGATACCTGTACAGTTTTTAGTTAAACACCACGGAGGCCAGATTGACAGTAGTCCAGCGCCTTTGCAGACTTATACTAATACTGCAGCAGGATTTAAGCTAGAGTTTACCGGTAGGGAAGGAAGTTTTATAGAAAGTATTAGCACCGACAACTACTATGTTGTTCATGAAGACTTCTCTACGGAGGTAATTCAGCCATATGAAGACGGGAGTGGCTGGTATCTGAACGCCGGCATGAAGACCAAAGCTAATATAGATTTTATGACCAGCTATTGGCGTGGTCATGAGTTTATCCCCATAGCAGGCGGGCAGCTTTACCCATCTGTGTCCTCTACATTCAAGAGTCCCGAAAAGGTCGAGGAAGTCAGGGAGTTGTTAATTTTTAGGTTTACTCACAATCTCAGAGTTACCGATCAGCTTTGGCTTACTACCAGGCTGGAACCGTTTTATGATATGGGTAATGGGAACTTTGAATTTTCTCACGGGTTTTATATCAATTATACAACAGATTTTTTTCTGTTAAGAAAACGGAGTCACAGATGATCAAAAAAGTTACGTTAGCCATATCGGTAGTTTTGGTGATATTGATAATCTGGAACTTTGACCTTGTGGTTTACGGTTTGAAACAGGCCAGCGGGCAGCTACATATTGTCTGGAATGCCAGATCTGTAGAAGATTACCTGGCAGATCCAGCTGTGGCAGACAGCGTGAAACGAAAGTTATATTTCATTCAGGAAGTGCGGGAGTATGCAGTTGATGAACTTGGGCTTAATGACAGCGACAACTACACCGCCATGTATGATCAAAAAGGCAAACCGGTGCTTTGGGTAGTAACGGGAAGCAAACCATATGCCTTTGAAGCTAAAGAGTGGAAGTTTCCTGTAGTGGGCACTATGCCTTATAAAGGTTTTTTTGTTGAAGAAGATGCCAATAAAACCATGGAAGAGCTCAAGGATGAAGGCTATGATGCCGGGGTGAGAACAGTGGGAGGGTGGTCTACACTAGGGTGGTTTAAAGATCCTATTTTAAGTAATATGCTTTATCGTAATACCGGAGATCTGGCCAACCTGATCATTCACGAATTAGTTCATGCCACTATTTTTGTTAAAGATAGTGTCGAGTTCAATGAAAACCTGGCTTCTTTTATTGCAGATAAGGGAACTTACCGGTTCTTAAAGGATAAATACGGAGAGGATTCGCAGGAGTATAAAACATATGCCAGAGAGGTGGAAGATGAGCAGGACTATATTGAACATATATTAAGGGGTGCTGACAGCCTGGAAGTACTGTACAGTGCCTTTGGTAATATTGAGGAGGAAGAAAAGAAAATGCAGAAAGAGGATATGATAGCCCATATTATGCAGGAGCTAGATACATTGAAACTCAACAAGGCAGATTACCTGCAGGGGATCAAAGGGTATCAGCCCAATAATACCTACTTCATGTCGTTTATGCGCTACAGGTCCAGGCAAAACAATCTGGATGACCTTTATACACAAAAATTTAATAGTAATTTAAATGAATTTATAGCTTACTTAAAGAAAAAACATCCTTTTTTGTAAGTTTCAATGGTGAGGAAACGTCTAATGATAAAAATACCTTCATCTATACTTATTATAATTCTGCTATGTTCATTTATTAAGGGTGATCATAAGCACCAGTATCGTACAATCAATAATAGTTGCTTTGTACGTGGAGAGGTCATCGAGTACAAGGCGCATTACGGGTTTGTGCACGCTGCCGAAGGCAGGATGGTGATCAGCGATGAAATATATAATGTAAACAACCGGCCGTGTTTTAAAATTGATGTTTATGGTAAATCCATAGGGATGTTTGACCTCTTTTTGCGGATCAGGGATAACTGGGGGACTTACCTGGACACCGGAGCCATAGTGACACAAAAGTTTTACAGGGTAATAGAGGAAGGAAAATACCGAAAAAATGAAATTGTAGAGTTTGATCACAGCACTAAAGAGGCGAAGGTGAAGACTTTTGACAATAAAAAACAGAAATGGAGACCTGTTGAAACTTTTGATGTACCCAATAACATTCAGGATCTCGTCAGCGGTTATTATTACATAAGGACCTTGCAATTTGATAAACTTAAGGAGGGTGACATTATAAAAATAGACGCTTTCTTTGACGATGAAGTTTACGACTTTAAGATCAGGTTTGTGGGCAGAGAAAACGTAAAAACCAAGCTGGGGCTTATCAAATCTATTGTGCTGTCGCCTATAATGCCTGAAAACAGTCTGTTTGATGGTGAG
Source organism: Fulvivirga ulvae (assembly GCF_021389975.1). Classification (NCBI taxonomy): domain Bacteria; kingdom Pseudomonadati; phylum Bacteroidota; class Cytophagia; order Cytophagales; family Fulvivirgaceae; genus Fulvivirga; species Fulvivirga ulvae. Next base: position 596,750 of record NZ_CP089981.1, on the reverse strand, counting down.
AATTCCGTTAAAGTCTGGATTTCCGATGACAGAAATAAAGTGCCAATAAAGATTAAAGCTGAGATGTTTGTGGGAGCAGTTGAAATAGATATTATCAAATATGAAAAAGGTAACGATTAAGGAATTGTTAATATATCTTTATTAACTTTTTAATAAAGAATTTTCTCTATAATTTTATTTATTGTTTGTAGTAATATTGAATCGAAATTCAATTAAAGAGAATAAACTATGGGAAACAAGCAAGGCCATAAAGTGCTTGTTGTGGATGATGAAGAAGCAATTCTTGAGCTGCTGAAATACAATCTTGAAAAGCAGGGATTCGAAGTTAAAACTGCACTGGATGGTGTAAAAGGTGTTGAAATCGCCAAGAGATTCAAGCCTGACCTTATTCTGCTGGATATCATGATGCCCCGGCAAGATGGTGTGGAAACCTGTAGGCAATTACGGGAGATACCTGACATATCTGGTACATTCATTATATTCCTTACCGCCCGCTCGGAGGAGTATTCGGAAGTGGCAGCTTTCGATGTTGGCGCCGATGACTACATCACCAAACCTATTAAGCCGCGTGCATTGATGAGCAGGATCAATGCCTTCTTCAGAAGAGATACAAAGAAAAAAGAGGTAACAAATCAAATATCTATCGGTGATCTGGTTATAGACCGTACCAGCTACACTGTGCAGATGAAGGGAAATGAAGTATCGCTTCCTAAAAAAGAGTTTGAGCTTCTGTATTTTCTGGCACAAAATCCCAATAAAGTATTCGACCGTGACGAATTGTTACAAAACATTTGGGGATCAGATGTTTATGTTTTAGCAAGGACAGTGGATGTTCATATCAGAAAAGTTAGAGAAAAAATAGGAGATGACTACATCAAAACGATCAAAGGTGTAGGATACAAGTTCAGCCTTAACTAGCATATGGTATTTAATTCCAGGTTAATTGCAGTGCTTCTGGCCTTTTGCATTGCAGTGGTTACCACCTCTTTCCTTTCTCTGTTTAAAGAGGTAAGTAGTAACGCTTTGGTGGTTACTTTTCTTATTAGCCTTTCTTCCACCTACCTGCTGGGCTTTATCATACTCGAGTTTCTGATTTTTCGTGAGATTAATAAAATATACAGTCTGCTTGATAAGCTAAGAGATAGCGAATTAACTACAATCGATCAGAATAAGTCCGGTTTGTTCAATCCTTTAAAGAAGATTAACGAGGAGATTTTTTCTTATGCTGCTTTGAAACAAAAGGAAATCGATGAGCTTAAGAAGCTCGAGGCTTTCCGGAGGGAGTTCATTGCAGATGTGAGTCACGAGCTCAAAACTCCAATATTTGCTGCCCAGGGTTTTGTACATACTTTGCTTGATGGAGCAGTAAAGGACAAAAGTGTAAGGAGCAGGTTTCTGAAGAAAGCAGCAAAAAGCCTTGACGGACTTGATATCCTGGTGCAGGACCTGCTGACTCTGTCGCAGATTGAAACCGGTGAGATCAAAATGCATTTTGAGACTTTTGATATCAGGCAACTTACTGAAGAGGTAATCGATCAGTTTGAAAATAAGGCAGAGAAGAAAGATATTGAACTCAAAATAGCTGAACGTGCTCCTGAGCAGGTTCAGGTTTATGCAGACTGGCAAAGAATCAACCAGGTGGTGACCAACCTCGTTAGTAACGCCGTAAAATACTCAAATAGAAAAGGTAAAGTGGTCATTGACTTCGAGGTCACAAATTCGCATGTGATAACCAAGGTAAAAGATACCGGAGAAGGGATACCCCCAGAGCATATAAAAAGGATTTTTGAGCGGTTTTACCGTGTGGATAAAAGCCGTTCGCGTGAAAAAGGTGGTACAGGCCTGGGGTTGGCCATCGTCAAACACATCATGGAAGTCCATAAGTCCAGGGTAGAAGTTACCAGTGAGCCTGGTAAAGGCTCAGTATTCAGCTTTAAGCTCCCCATGAAAGCACCGGATCAGGTCATAAGCGAGTAGACTTTAAACAGAAATTTTCAGCACTGCGCACGTTTTATGCTTAACCGTCGGAGTTATAGTATACTCCGTAATTCCGGCAGGTATAATAAACGATTCTGCAAAGTGTACTACAAATGGTTTGAACTTATTTTGAGGACTGTCTACAATAGCTTCTTCGCCTTCTACAAGGTTCAATACCTGTATGCACCCATTGGTTTGTTGGAGTAGCTTGTCCTCAAACCAAAGCCTTTTAATGCTTAGTTGATCTCCTTCCTGATTAAGTATATCTTCATTTGAGGTACTACCTGTGGTGTCGGATGGGTGATAATACTGATCATAAATGGTATCCTCAGAGATCGGCACCGGAATCAGTCTGTCTGTTGCCATACCAGCAGATGTCTGGCCCATTTCATCCGGGTCCAGAATGTCTTCCGGAATCTTAAAACTGAAAATATCCGGTGCGGAAGTTATACGGAGGATCATAGTGTTATTCCCATGACTGTGAACCAAACCGGCGGGGATGTTAATGTGATCATGTTTTTTCACGCTTACAGTGTTCAGCCACTTATCCAGCGCTGTCTTGCTGATCGAATTGTTTTTATTCAGGAGTTCGGGCAGGTTTTTCTTGTTTATTTCCTTTTTAAACCCCAACCTTAGCCTGGCTCCGGGATTGGTATCCATAATGTAAAAAGTCTCCCCCTGGCTATAGTAAACACCAAAATTGTCTTTAAGAAAATCGATGTCCGGGTAGATATGTAGATTTTCCTGGGCTCCATCAAGGTTATCGATAAACACCATTCTTATAGGAAGTTCAGAGCCAAAGTGGTTATAAACGGTATCGCCAAGTAGTCTTTTGGGTTCCATATAGATGACGTTGATCGATGGTACTTCTATCAGGTAGCCATTGATCCTGAAAAGAATATTGTTTTCTTCAGCAACGCAATTAAATACCCAGGAAAACTCATCTTCCTTTTGCTCCTGTATATAGTTATTGGCTTCCCACAGTTCAGGATCGTAGAATGGTGCAGTAAAGAAAGGCTGCGTTGTAGACTGAATGAGGGCTTCCCTGATAATATCCCCCGTGGCAAGCTTAGGTTTTTCCCAATTATTGGTTTCCAGAAAGTAATCGCACTGCCCTAAAAGCTGCTTTTTCAATTTATCACAAATTTTCCAATCAATGAAATAACTCCAGCGGTACTGCAAGTCGAAGGACAGGTTGTTATTCGAAACCCCGACATTCGATACATCATTTCTTTTAAATCGCTGTAATATTTCCCATCTTGACATGTCAGCATATATGAGTATATCGGGAGTGCAGATCTTACTGGCACCTACACCAAAGATGAGAATGACACCCTCTTCTATAAAATCAATATTTTGTCTAAGGGCGGCCAGCTTGTTGGGATCAAAATAGTCCTCAATATCGTTGGTAGAAGCTTTGGCTGAAAAAGGCATGCCTGCAAGGTCTTTCTCGCATAGCCTGTTGATCTCTTCTTCATTTTTGAACACGTCCCTGGAGGTGCAGGTAGCATTTACAGGTATCCTCTTTTTCAATTCCCGCAGGTTGATATCTTCATAAGTGCCCTGGTAGCACTCCACAGTAATGATGATCTTCCTCGAGTGAAGGGATTTGATTTTGGCATTTAAAGTATCAGCAATTTTATTCCACCCTTCCCAGCAGGATTTGGTGGAGGTTTGTACTTCGATGTAGGGGCTTTTGTTTTTCATATAAAAATCAAAGTAATATTAATCAAAAGTATTTCTGGCCGGCTCTTCTGCCATTAAAAAAATCAGTTCGCCTCCCCTGGATAATAGTTCATGGGAGATCTTATGCGTGTTAATTTCTTTTCCGTTGAACGTAACGTTGCTTACGTACCTGTTTTTGTCCGATAATCCCTCAGCGCGGATCAAGAGTTTTTTATCGCCGGGCAGAGTCAGGCTCACTTCTTCAAAAAGAGGTACGCCCAGCTCATATTCACCACTTGCAGGGTCGAGCGGGTAGAAGCCTAACGCTGAAAATATATACCATGCTGACATCTGGCCGCAGTCTTCATTGCCACAAAGTCCTGCAGGCTCGGCCTTGTATAGTTGATCCATAATAGCCCTTACCTTTTTCCCGGTTTGCCAGGGCTGGTCAGTATAGTTGTACAGGTATGGGATGTGGTGACAGGGTTCATTGCCATGCACATACTGGCCAATATAGCCCGATATCCATTCAGGAACAGGGCTGTCTGACTGAGGAGTATTGAATAAAGCATCTAATTTTTTTCTGAACGCCTCTTTTCCCCCCATAAGTTCCGCCAGCTTCTCCGGCTGGTGAGGTACAAACCACGTGTAATGCCACGCATTGGCTTCAATATAGTCTCCGCTATTGTACTGCGTCGGATTGAAATTACTTTTCCAGTTGCCCAGGGAATCCTTTGCCCGCATAAACTTGGTTTCCGGATCAAAGAGGTTCAAATAGTTTTCACTTCTTGATAGATAACGTTCATATTCATCGGGTTTATTGAGAGCCTTGGCCACCTGCGCTATGCACCAGTCGTCGTAAGCATATTCCAGGGTTAGGGATACCGATTCATTGTCATCCGTTGCCGCTACGTAGCCCAGCTTTTTGTAGCTGTTGAGTCCGAAATGATCGGCTTCGGCACTTTTTTTTATGGCATTATAAGCTTTTTCGATATCAAAACCCCTCAAGCCTTTCAGGTAGGCATCTGCAATAACAGGTGCCGCATGGTAGCCGATCATCATGTTGGTTTCATTGCCAGCAAGGTCCCATACGGGCAGGTAGCCATACTCATCGTAGTGCGCAAGCATAGAATTGATAAAATCGTCCACCCTGTCCGGATGGAGGATGGTGAGCAACGGATGTTCGGCGCGGAAAGTGTCCCAAAGGGAAAAAGTAGTGTAGCGGTCATATCCTTGTGCCTGGTGTATATTGCCATCAGCACCCTTATATTGTCCGTTAATGTCTGAGAATAATGTGGGGGCCAGCATGCTTTGGTAAAGGGCTGTATAAAAAGAGGTAAGCCTTTGAGTATCTCCGGATGTGACCTTTATCTTATTGAGTTCCTTGCCCCATGTGTCAGCGGCAAAGGTTTTTGCCTCGTCAAAAGAAAGTCTGGCAGATTCTGATGTCAGGTTAAACAAAGCATTTTCTGCGCTCACAGAGGATATACCTGTTTTTATGGTTATGTGCCCCTTCTCCAATGTTTTAAAGGTAAAAACACCTTGCAGGTTTTTGCCGGTTGCCTGTGTGCTGTTAACAATAGAGTCACCGGTGTATAAGGCAACTCCTTCAAAAGCTTCGGAAAAAACAGAAGAAAAATATACCCTTTGATCTGGTGCCCAGCCGGTTGATTTTCTGTAGCCGGCGATGAGGCTGTCGTTAATTACTTCAATGTGAGTGTCGGTGGTGCTGTCCCAGTTGCGGGCATAACCGAGGTTGAGAACTATTTGAAGGCTGTCTTTATTGCTGACACTATATTTTTGTAATCCTGTTCTTTTGGTTGCTGTTAGTTCTACATTGATGCCGTAATCTTCAAGGAAAACCTGATAATAGCCCGGACTGGCTTTTTCCTTATCATGGCTGAACAATGAATAATAAGGAGAACCAACTGATTTAATTAATGAATCGGAGCGCTCCTGGGGTAAAGGGTAGGAGACAGGCATAAAAGATATATCGTACAAGTCACCTATTCCGGTGCCGCTCAGGTGCGTATGGCTAAAGCCTGCAATTACAGAGTCGGGATAAAAATAACCCGATATCCAATCCCAGCCGCTTCGTCCGTTATCAGGGCTCAGCTGTACCATGCCAAAAGGAACGGAAGCCCCGGGATATGTTTTGCCTTTGCCTCCTGTGCCTATGAAAGGGTCAACGTAAGACAAAACATTATCCTCAGCCTCAGCAGCTTTCTCAGGCTGCTTTTGGCACGCAATAATCATTAGCAATATGATAAATCGGGTATATCTCACAGCTCCTGTGTTCTACTGGTTCTTTTCAATGATCACTGGTTCGCTCATAGATGGCGGGCGATTTTCTACGGAAGCCCCCCATTCTTTATTGGGCTTTTCACTCATCCTGAATGTCAGTTCACCACCTTGCATGATCTCATCGTGCTTGATCCATGGCCTATTGAGTGGGGTGTCGTTCAATGATGCTTTTTCAATGAAGACATTATCCGTACTGTTGCTTGCTGCTTTGATGACAAATGAATTTCCATTTTCAAGACTTAAAGTGACTTCGTCAAACAGTGGGCTGCCAATCACATAAGACGGATAACCGGGAGTGACCGGGTAAAATCCCATAGCACTAAACACATACCAGGCAGAAGTCTGTCCATTGTCTTCATCTCCACAATAGCCATCAGGTTGAGGGCTGTAGAGTTTATCCATTACATTCCTGACATGTTTTTGGGCTTTCCAGGGCGCCCCGGCATAGTTGTACAGGTAGATCATGTGCTGTATGGGCTGGTTGCCATGTGCATAGTTGCCCATATTGGCAATCTGCATTTCACGGATCTCATGGATAGTGAAGCCATAGTAAGAGTTGTCGAAATCAGGCGGCATGGTGAATACGGTATCCAGCATGGAAATGAAATCCTTTCTGCCACCCATCAGATCGATAAGCCCTTGTACATCCTGAAATACTGACCAACTGTAGTGCAGGCTGTTACCTTCTGTAAAAGCATCGCCCCATTTGAGTGGGTTGAATGGCTTTTGAAACGACCCATCCTTGTTCTTTCCGCGCATGAGGTTTGATTCCTTGTCAAACACATTTCTGAAATTTTCGGATCTTTTGGCAAACAGACTCACCTCTTCCTCTGGTTTGTTTAGGGCTTTGGCCAACTGCCAGGCACAGAAGTCTGCATAGGCATACTCCAAAGTCCTGGCGGTATTTTCATTGATACCAACGTCATAGGGCACATAGCCTAACTGGTTGTAATACTCAGCACCACGCCTCCCTACAGAACTCAGGTCAGGGTGTCCCTGCCGGGAATTTTTGAGTATGGCCTGGTACAAGGTTTCTATATCATAGTCATGTATTCCCTTAATGTATGAATCGGCAATAAGCGAGGCCGAGTTCGAGCCGATCATGCAGTCCCGGTGGCCCGGACTGGCCCATTCAGGAAGCCAGCCGCTTTCATTATAGGTATTGACCAGGCCTTGCATAATTTGCTTGTTTAGCTCCGGATACATAACCGTGAAAAAGGGGAATACTGCCCTGAAGGTGTCCCAAAAGCCGTTATCGGTAAACATATATCCGGGAAGCACCTGGCCGTTGTAAGGGCTGTAGTGTACAATCTCATCACTGGCATTGATCTCATAAAACTTCCTCGGAAACAGCAGGGTGCGGTATAAGCAGGAGTAGAAAGTTTTTTGCTGATCAGTGGTGCCACCTTTGACTTTTATCTTGTTCAATTCGGTATTCCATACTTTGGCGCCCTCCTCTTTAACATCCTCAAAGCTCTTTTGCCCTATCTCTCTTTCCATGTTTAGCCAGGCCTGCTCGTGACTGATGAAAGAGGAGGCTACTTTAGCATTGACCTTTTCGCCTCTTGCAGTTTTAAAGCCAATAACTGCTCCTACATGATTGGCCTCTGCGGAAGTAGCATTCCGGTTGAGGGTAGAATCTTTCCAGGTATGATAGACTTCGAAAGGTTTGTCGAACTGTACTACAAAATAATTTTTGAAGTTTTCCGGTACACCGCCGTGGTTGTTTTTACAATACCCGATGATCTTTTGCTCTTCCGGGATGATCTTCACCATACTTCCCATATCAAAGGCATCCAGCAGGATGTAGGCATTCTCTGTTTCTGGAAATGTAAACCGGAAAAAAGCGGCCCTTTCAGTTGGGGTTATTTCCGTGGTTACATCATAATCAGCCAGATAAACACTGTAAAAGTGAGGGCTGACCTCTTCTGCTTTATGCGAAAACCATGAAGCCCGTTTATCTTCATTCACTTCCAGCTTACCAGTGAGTGGCATGAGCGAGAAAGCAGCATAATCGTTGATCCACGGACTGGGCTGATGGGTTTGTTTGAAGCCCCGGATCTTATAGGCATCATAAGCGTAAGTCCAGCCGTCGCCCATTTTTGCTGTTTGCGGGGTCCAGAAATTCATGCCCCAGGGGCGGGCAATGGCAGGGTAGGTATTGCCATTGGAAAGTTTGAACTCGGAGTCGGTGCCCATCAGCGGGTTGACCAGGTTCACAAGCTCTTTTGATATGGGTGTGTTGCTGCTTTTCGGTTGCGATGTCTGTGGTGTTTTGTCACATCCCAAAAGCAAACCAATAACAATTAAAAATATGGGGGTTTTCATAGTAATATTAGCTTTTTGTAACTTCAGAAAGTGCTTTCCAGTGGGCATCGCTGACCTGGTCCATCGAGAAAATGGATATACCGCCAGCTCCGCCTTCCAGGGCTACTTTATAGGCTTCCTGGAGTTCTTTCGGTGTTAATGAAGGAATATAAAGGCCGCTGTACAGAGGCTTTTTGGTTTGCATGCGGGCAATACCTTTAATTGTATGCTCTTTGATCCAATCAATATCCTCGTTGTAAAAGTTATGGTACAACATGGGCAAGTAGGCATCGAGGTTCCAGTTGCCCCATTGCTGCCTTACCATTTGCCAGTTCGGGAACACGGCGGCCGTGATCATTTTGTTATATTTTCTTGCTTCCGGGGCAAGCTTTTTTGTTACCAGGTTGGTGATGGCATCATACCTGAATTGTCTCCATTCCTCATTGGCAGAAGGATCTTTCAAATCTTTGAGCGGATCTATGCCTGTTTGCTCTTTAAACTGATTGCGGCAGTATTCGGAGTAGCAATAGTCATATTGCGGATACTCCCGGTCTTGTACTATATCGTACTTCGGCTGTAATGCCTCTGCCAGAATAACATCAGGGAGCCGTACATAGTCGAGATGTACGCCATCAATATCATCGATTTGTGCGAGGGATTCGACGTTCTTTCTTACAAATTCCTGGGCTTCAGGGTTGCAGGGGCATAAAAATTTGTAATAGTCCACATACGCGGGGTGCGTGGCGGCAGATTGTCCTAATCCGTTTACCGCATACCAGTCCGGATGCTCTTTCACTATTTTTTCATTGTTACAGGGCATGGTCCACATCCAGGCGTGGAACTCCATATCCAGCTCTTTGCAGATTGGCACCAGCTTTTCCAGCAGCTTTTCTTCCACAGGAAACCGGTCGTTGTCGTAAAAAGTGTGGTTGCCGTTATAAACTTCAAGCAGTATGGCATCGATCCCTGAACTCTTCACCATCGAAAGCTTCTTCTTCCAATCGTCAGTAGACAACCCCAGTTGCGGTGTTACCCAGGTCCAGTTTTTTGAATTGAGTGAGGCATCAATAACAGAAGTTTTTGCAGCTTCACTGCTGGCCTGGTTTGCGCAGGCTTGCAGGATGGTATTTGTGCTTAAAATGGCCAGGCTGCCCTTGCCTAAAGTTTTAAGGAATTCTCTTTTTTTCATTTTGACAGTTGTTTTGGTGTTTTCCAGATTTCCCCGTCTGCCTTGATATGCCACTCCATTCCTTTCTCTATTGCCGGGTATTTTATCTCAAATAATGATTCGGTTGTTTCAATCTCAGGTTTTTGATCTATTTTCTGCCTGATATGTTCGGGCAGGTTTAGTTTTGTTAGTTCATCCGTGTAGACGCCATGCTGTTCATAATATTGCTTTTCAGCATAGTAAAGGTTCCTTAGCAGCCACTTAATGTCCTCTTCGGGGTTTGGTTTGAAGGCCACTTCACTCGTACCCGCATGCTGTTTGCTAAACTGCACAAAGCCCCACATTTCAGGGAGGTGCATGTTAATAACCCCCTGAGGAGACCACACCCAGTTATATTCAGGGTAAGGTTTGTTTGTAGCCGGATCGATCTCTTTCCTGTATTGACCGCCGTCATTGACAATCCGCCAGTTAACGCGGGAGAAATTGATCCGCCAGTGGTCGCCATCCTGTGGCTTTTTGCCTTTTGAAGCCGCTTCTTCAAGCACTGCCCATGGAAAAGCCAGTTCCACGATCCAAAGCCTGTCCCTGTCATTGGGGTTGTTCAGAGTGCCCTGGATTTGAATGGCACTTTTCAGCCCCCGGATGTCCCATGAGTCGATGGCAGGGCCACCGTTCAGGTACGGCTTGATCAGCATCAGGTCCCAATAGGTGCCCAGGGCGTTGATCTCAAACTCGTAATACTGGTGAGTATCACCATCAGGATCAATAAAAACTTCAAAGTCATTTTCATGGAATATGACCATGTCACGCTGGTCATACGTTGCCCAGATGTCTGGTTCGATAATTTCAGCAGCTATGTAAAAATATTGGTCGTCCCATAGCATCTTGGCCCGCGTGCGGTGAAGTGGTTTGGGCTTTGCATCACCTTCAATGTCCACAAAATCGTCAGTCCAGGGAGCCTGTTTCCAGTCTTCTTCATTCAGTTTGCCATCTATAGTCAGAGGCTTCCGGGTGTGGTGGCATATATAATCTTTTGGGGCATACTCAAATCCGGTGTTTTGGGCACAAGCCGTCGGCACTTGAAGAAGAGTATAACAAATTATTGTATAGAAGATAATTTTCAACTTCATAATCTATTGATGGTTATCCTTGAGCTTAAAAGTGAGATTGGAGCCGTTTGTCAGTTCCTGATGGGAGATAAAATATTTATTGAATGGCTTTCCGTTTAAGGTCATCTGATCTATATAAAGAGCATCGGGACTGTTTTTTTCTGCCTTGATCATCAGGGTTTTGCCTTTGTAGTATTTGTCGTTCAGATGAATGGTGACCTGATCAAAGACAGGGCTGGTGAGGGCATAGGTCATATCACCGGGGCAGTGTGGGTAAATGCCCATCATACTAAAGACAAGCCAGGCCGAAAGTGTGCCTGTATCATCATTACCGGGTATTCCTTCCGGCGCATTGGTATAGTGCTTCTCAATTAACTCCCTTACCTTTTGTTGTGTGCGCCACTCTTCGCCTTTTACATAGTTGAAAAGAAAAGGGTAGGTAATGTCAGGTTCATTCGCCATGTCGTAGTTGTTTTCATCAAAACAGGTTTGAAGCATCCGGGAGAATGGTCTGTCGCCGCCTACCAGCCTGATCATGCCGGGGATATCATGCGGTACATAGAACCGGTATTGCCAGGCATTACCTTCTACAAAACCAATTACAGGTTCGAAATTCGCACCTGCTTTGGGATCAAAAGGTGTAAGCCAGGAGCCGTCTTTCATCCGCGGGCGCAACATGCCTGTAGATTTGTCAAAGTAATTGCGGTAACTCAATGCCCGCTTGCTGAAATACTTGTAATCCTTGTCTTTATTCAATGCTTTGGCCAGTTGTGCTATGTTCCAGTCGGCAATGTTATATTCGAGAGATGTGGATACCGTACCCCAAAGGCCGTCGTAGGTATTTTCCGGAATGTAGCCAAGCTCAATATATTTTTCCAGGCCCGGGCGAAGCTTATTACCATCTTTCTGTGGCATAGCAGATTTTTTAATTGCCTCATAGGCCAGATCAATGTCGAAATCCCTGATTCCTCTTAAATAAGTATCGGCAATTACAGGCGTTGCCGGGTCGCCCACCATAACTTCTGTTTCCATACCCAGCAATTCCCATTTGGGAAGCCAGCCACTCTCTTTGTACATGCCCAGCATACTTTTAACAAGACCTGATTGGAGCTCCGGATAGGCTAAGGATAGTAGGGGATGCAGGTTTCTGTAGGTATCCCACAGGGAGAAGACCGTATATCGATTGCCTTTGGTATTACCTGTGCCATGTGTTCCCATAAGTGGGTAATCTCCGTTTACATCCTGAATGATGTTAGGGTGGATCAGGGTATGGTACAATGCGGTATAGAAGATTGTTTTCTCTTTGTCCGTACCTCCCTGAACCTCTATTCTTTTTAACATTTCAAACCATGCCTTTTTCGCCTTATAGGCAACATGGTCAAGATCGAAGCCGGGCTGCTCTTTTTCCAGATTTTCACGCGCATTTTCAATACTGACATATGAAATGCCAATTTTCACATCAAGGGTCTCCCCTTTATGGGTATTATAGGAGAAAAAAGCGCCGACGTTATCCCCGGCCATTTCGTGGTGGTAGTTGTAGTAAGGTTTGTACTGTTCACTGTATTTCGTCCAGGCGGCTTCAGCTTTATATTCAGGCATTTTTTTCCAGACACCGTAATTAACGGCAGGCTTGCTGAAGTTTGCTACGAAATATACCGGCCTTACATCTTCCGCATTGTAGCAAAATGTGCCGATCAGCTTGTACCCCTCTACTTCCGTGTCAGAAACTATTCTAAGCATGGCCCCGGTTTCATTGGTGAGTCCCAGGCCAAGGTTTAATAATATATGTGCCTCTCCACCCGGGAAAGTATACCGGCTTATGCCAGTTCTCAGTGTGGCACTCACTTCACTTTTGATGTTGTATTTGGTTAAATGATTAGAGTAATAGCCCGGGTAGGCCCGCTCTTTGGTATAGGCAGTGCCGTATTTTTCCGGATTCAGTTCCAGAGCGCCTGTTATCGGCATCAGCAGGATGCTCCCCAACTCAGGGCAGCCCACGCCACTCAGGTTAACATGGGAGTAGCCTGTCAGGAAACTATTTTCATGTACATACGGTCTGGAATGCCACTCGCTGTCTTTTTCAAATACATTGCCCTCCCCTTTTTTATAAGCTACATTAAAAGGCGTGACAGATGCCATGCCTGCCGGTAATACTGCGCCGGGGTGCGTGGCTCCATAATTGGAAGTGCCGATAAAGGGATTGACATAATCAGTATTGTCCTGTGCTACTGCCTGAGCGGCGAATATTAAACTAACCATACATATGCTTAATCCTTTTACCATGAGTTCTATATTACTTTTATGCCTTTATTAATAAAAATCTGAAGTGCGTCATTAGGTTGGTTGATTTCGGTGATCAACGTTTGCACCTTGAGTATATCATCGATCTTGAACGGCTGGATTCGACTGATGGCTCCCGAAAGGCAGAGGGCTATCACTTTTCGAGAAGCATCAATGAACGCTTTTTTTGTTAATGCCAGTTCCCTGTCACCACCAGTAATGCCTATATCCGGGTGAATGCTGGGAGCTTCAATAAGACAAAGGTCAGCATGGATATCTTTGAGGTAGTTGATTACTTCCAGACCGGCGCTCACCAGTGATTTATGTATGATCTTTCCACCGAGGAAGATAACCTCCAGATTGCGGAATTCACAAAGCTTGGTAGCTATGGCCAGTGAGTTTGTAAATACTAGTGCATTAAGGTCCCGGGGCAGGAGATCAACCAGTATCAAGTTAACAGGATTGCCGTCAAGAATGATCACCTCATCATTTTTGATAAACTCTTTTGCTTTGGTGGCGATAATTAGTAGTTCTTCATTGCGGGTGGGGTTGATCTGGGCCGAAGTGATATGTGGGTTTGCCATAGCACCACCATGCACCTTTTTTACAAAACCGTTTTCGGCCAGTTCTTTAAGATCCCTGCGAATAGTGTCTTCCGAAACATTAAGTTTTTTGCTCAGCGTGTTAGAGTGTACCTTATTATACAGGCTGATAAGGTGTAGTATATAGTTGTGCCGTTCTTCTTTTAACATTTATCGATGATTGAGGTTAATCTGAATTTCAATCAAAAATACGAATTCCTAAATATAACGAATAAAAGCGCACAAACCTGCAATGTTTTGCGTGTTTTTGTTGTAATGTGTTGATGGTAAGAGCCTAAATATTTGCATTTACTCCTTTGGTGCGGGTTTTAAGCTTGAGTTTATGTGTGAATATTAAATGTTTGAACATTAATTATATAATTATATAATTTTATTTTAGTATTTAAACATATAAATGTGCATGAATATGCATGAATATGCATGTTTGTGTTGGAATTGTGTTTTTCTTTTTCTAGTATTAATGCATGTTATCAAAACTAAACCCCATATACTATGTTCAAAAAACTACTTTTTATAATGGTCATTGGGTTTTGCTTTATTATACAGGCAAAAGCCCAGGTGGTCGTTTCTGGTAAAGTCATTGATGCCAGTGAAAACGAACCTTTACCAGGAGTGACAGTTTTGGTCGAGGGTACATCCAATGGTACTATCACCGATTCTGATGGAAATTACAAAATTGAGGTAAAAGAGAACCAAAGCATTTTCTTCTCTTTTGTCGGTTATGAATCACAGACAATTCCTGTAAGCAATCAATCTGTTATTGATGTGGCACTGATGCCTGACATTACTCAACTGACAGAGGTTGTGATTACCGCATTAGGTGTGGAAAGAGAAAAGAAAGCTTTAGGTTACTCGCTGACTGAAGTTGACGGAGAAGAAGTTTCGACAGTTAAAGAAACCAACGTCATTAATTCATTGGCCGGTAAGGTTGCCGGTATCGTGGTTTCACCCAACACCTTTGGCCCCGGAAGCAGCACGCGGGTGATCATCAGGGGTAACAACTCCCTTACAGGTAACAACCAACCTCTTTATGTTGTAGATGGAGTTCCCATGGATAATGCAGGTTTTGGATCATCTAACCAGGATATTGCAGATGAATACTCAAGGGCTGATTATGGTAACGGTATCGCAGATATCAACCCCGATGATATAGCTTCTATTTCAGTGTTGAAAGGACCTAATGCTGCTGCCTTATACGGATCACGAGCCAGTAACGGTGTAATACTAATAACTACGAAAAAAGGGACCGATAGAAAAGGTCTCGGTGTTAGCTTTTCATCCAGTGTAATGTTTGACAAGCCTTTAGTATTGCCGGAGTTTCAGAATGAGTATGGACAGGGATCGCAGGGTAGTCATGACCTGACAAGTGGTAGCTCCTGGGGAGCTCCTCTGGATGGAAGCTCGAAGCCATACTTTACAGGGGAAAATCGTCCTTACGCTGCTCAGCCGGATAATGTTAAAGACTTTTTCAGGACAGGTTCCAACGTTATCAATACCCTGAGCTTAACCGGCGGTAACGAAAATGCAAGTGTGAGATTTTCTTATACCAATGCCCAGGCCAACTCTATTTTACCTAACTCAGACATCAGTAAGCATAATTTCAACCTGAGAAGCTTTGTGAAGCTGACCGATAAACTCTCTTTCGACAGTAAGATCACTTATGCCAATATTGAAGGGCACAACCGTGCCACATTAGGTACGGAAGGAGTTGTAGCTAACATCTACTCTGTTCCGAGAAATATAGATTTTAGCGACCTGAAGGATTTTCAACAGGATGGAAGCTTTGCGGTAAGGTCGTACAGGCTAACGCCCGAGGGAGACCTGGCAACCGATACACCAAATCCTTATTGGGTACTGAATAATGATCGTAATGATGATGTGAGGAACAGAACGTACGGATTTTTCAAAATGGACTATCAGTTTACCGATAATTTTTCAGCTTTTGCCAGAATAGGTGGAGACTTCACTGATCAGAATATTGAAACAGTAAATAGCTATGGTCACTGGTTTTACGGAACCGGCCGGTTCAGTTACGGAACCAGTAAGTCTAAAGAGATCAATGCGGACTTCCTGTTAAGCTACAATAAGAATTTTGGAGGAGACCTTGCGTTTTCTGCGAATTTTGGAGGTAATCACCGGTATGAAGAAGATGAGAGCTATGTAGTGAGAGGTGACGGGTTTAAGATACCGACACAAGCTACCTTACCAAGTGCCACTAATTTGTTTCCTGAGTATTCTTTCAGAACACCCAAAGAAGTTAACTCACTGTACGGCTCTGCCCAGATCGCCTACAGAGAAACATTATTTTTGGACGTAACCGCAAGAAACGACTGGTCTTCAGCGCTTCCGTCGGATAACCGCTCCTATTTCTATTCATCAGCCAGTTTATCGGTTTTGATCAACGAGTTTATTGACAGCAATCAAAATTTCCTAAACTTCACTAAAGTGCGTGCAAGCTGGGCCCAGGTAGGTAATGATACGGATGCATTCCAGCTTGCTAATACTTACACACTTGATACTCAGGGATATTTGGGTCGTACCTCTTTATTTAGAGAAGAGACGCTTTATGATCCTAATATCAAGCCAGAGCAGGTTTCAACCATTGAGTTTGGTTTGGAGTGGAAAATGCTAAACAACAGAATTTATGGAGACTTTACTTACTACGACATCAAATCAGAGGATCTGATTTGGGGAGTTAGGATTTCGGAAAACACCGGATACAAGTATTACAATACAAATGTGGGAGAAATGACCAATAAAGGTGTTGAATTGCTTATAGGAGGTACTCCAATCAAAACCCCTGATTTCACTTGGGATATTTCACTTAACATGGCTCATAACACCAATGAACTGGTTGAGCTGATTGAGGATGTAGATAATTATGCCTTCAGTACTACCAATGGTGGAGCTGTGGTGGTACAGGCAACAGCAGGAGGTGGTTTTGGAGATATTTATGGGACCGATTATGCTAGAGATCCTAATGGTAATATCATAGTTAATGCTGCCGGAATACCGGTTTCAGGTTCTGAAAGGGTCTACTTGGGTAATTATCAGCCAGACTGGGTAGGGGGTCTTTCTAATAGCTTTACTTATAAGAACCTGTCATTTAAGTTTTTAATTGATGCAAGAATAGGCGGAGAAGTATTTTCAGGAGCTGATGCTGCGTTGGATGCATCTGGTGCATCAGAAAGAACACTGCAATACCGAACTGATGGAGTTGTACTGGATGCTGTTGTAAATACAGGTACTGCCGAAGAGCCCGTTTATGAGCAGAATACGTCAAATATTACCGCACAACAGTATTTTGGAGCATTGCCTGCTTCAGAATATGTTTACGATCAGACCAACGTGCGTATGAGAGAGATGTCATTGGTTTACAGATTCCCTCATAGCATTATTGGTAATACATTTATCAAAGGTGCATCAGTAGGTCTTATCGGGAGAAATCTGTTCTTTCTGACTAAGAAGATTGACAACTTCGACCCTGAGTCAAGTTACAGTACCACCTCGTTTGGCCAGGGCGTGCTGTTCTACAATCTGCCTACTACCAGAAGCTATGGCTTCAGCGTAACAATTGATTTTTAATATAAAAGTAAATCGTAATGAAAGCTATATATAATAAAGCATTAACACTAGGGCTCATCGTGCTGGCATCATGTACGTCAGATTTTGATGATATGAACAAGAAGCCGGGTGCAGTAACTGCTGATCAGGCCAGTGGCCGATACTTTTTAACCAATCCTCAGTTTAAGCTTTTTGCACCAGATCGTTATCCATATTGGAGAGGGCCTCTTGTCCATGGCGATCGGTATGCAGGGCACTTCTGTTTTGGTTTCGACGGATCATGGTGGACGGATGAACTTGGGTACTCCTATGATGGGGCTTATACCGATGCGACCTGGGACTGGCAGGCAGGCTATCTCAGAGGTATTGATACATATCTGGATCTGACAGCAGCAGGTGGTGAATTTGAAAATGATAAAATGCATGCTGTCGGGCTTATTCTTAAGGGGTTGTACTACCAGAAGTTTACTGATATTTTCGGGGAAGTGCCTTATTCTGAGGCCGGAAATCCTGATGTGTTGAGCCCAAAATTCGACACCCAGAAAGATATCTATCAGGGTGTGATTGCTGAACTGAACCAAGCAATGGCTACCATTGGCGATGCTACGGCTACAGGGGAAGCCCTGGAAGATTTAGGTCCAAACGACTTGTACTACGGTGGTGATCTGCAAAAGTGGAAGAAGCTGGCTAATACTCTGAAATTAAGAATGGGACTCAGGGCCTATGGTGCTTCTGGTGCTGATTTTGCCAGTACCGCCATCACCGAGGCGCTTGCAAGTCCCCTGATCGAAACTCAGGAAGAAAGTGCTTTGTTGATCAAGGACCAGGTGATTTCACAATGGGGTAGTGCCGCCTATGGAGATGTATGGCACAACTTTGGTCTGGGTTCAAACTGGACTGTGAGCAAAACGCTTATCGATATGCTCAGGGACAATGCAGACCCCAGGTTGGAGAAGTATGCTACACCTGCCGAAGGAGGTACTTTAATCTTACCTAAACCGGCTGATGCTGCTGAGCAGAAAGCTTTGGATCTCATGCTGTCTAACCTGGACGATGCCGGAGTGGTTTACAGCACTGCCGACGTAGTAGTGGAAGGTGAAGACAAAGTGGAAATAACTATGCCTGAAAACACACACTATATCGGACAGCCTTCAAGGCTAAATCTTACCAGCTACTATTTCGCAAACTATAATTTCTTCTCAAAACCTGCTGAGATCATCACCAGGGCCAAAAATAGCGGTGAGATCTTCCCTGAGCTTATACTGACCGCAGCCGAAGCTTATTTCCTAAGGGCAGAGGCTGCACTGAAAGGGTTTGGTGGTGATGCCAACACACTTTATCAGGAAGGTATCAGACAGGCTATGCTCCTATGGGATGTGGAAGAAGAGGATATAACCACCTTTTTAGGAACTGCTCCAGCCACACTAGCCGGTACTAACGATGAGATGCTTGAGCAGGTCAGTATTCAAAGATGGATAGCAAGCTACACCGATGGCTTTGAGGCCTGGTCAGTGGTACGTAAGTCGGGTTATCCTACGGACGTAGCTGATGGTGTTGATGATCCGGATATCTATGGTTTCGGAGAGATCAATGGTGTTTACCCTCAAAGAATGCGATACGGAAGCAATGAAAAGAACACCAATGGCGCTAACCTGCAGGATGCATTGACAAGGCAAGGGCCTGATCAGCAGGATATTGAGCTTTGGTGGGCAAAATAAGGTTGATTCTGCATGGGCATTGGGTTGGCTTCTCAGAAGTAGCCCGATGTCCGTGTTGATGATTTTTTAACATTTAATGACAACAAATACCTACTTTTAGAAGAGAACAGCACTTTTCTGAATTTTCAAAACACTTCGACAAGGAATGGATAACGTATCGCAGAATGTCAGTGTAAAAACTGATATGGAGACAAAAAGCTATACCGGGCCTTTTGTTACAGTCACTTTTTTGTTTTTTATGTGGGGGTTCATTACCGTAATGAACGATATACTCATCAATACCTTCAAAGGTATATTCGACCTCACCGCCCCGCAACGTGCGCTGGTACAGTTCGCGTTCTTTGGGGCATTTTTTATTGTTTCACTCATTTATTTCATCATTTCCTCTTCAAAAGGCCGTGATCCGATCAACAGGATCGGTTATAAAAATGGTATGGCCATAAGCCTGCTGATCTGCGGAGTGGGATGTATTGCATTCTACCCTGCTGCCTTGCTTCATTCTTATACAGCCTTCCTCACCGCCCTTTTTGTGCTCGCTTCTGGTGTCACCTGTCTGCAAATATGTGCCAATCCGTATGCGACTATTCTGGGAAAACCTGAAAGCGCCTCAAGCAGGCTCAACCTGGCCCAGGGATTGAATTCCCTGGGAACTACCGTAGGGCCGATTGTAGGTACTATTTTAATTTATCAGGTATTTTCTTCCGGTGAGCTTACCGTCAATTCCGTGGCCAACACCTACCTGGTCTACGGGCTGGTGTTCATAGGCTTTAGTGTGCTCACCTTTATGAGTAAAATGCCCGCCTTTAAAAATGAAGATACCATAGAACCCGGACTGGGAGTATTGAAAAACAAGCACCTGGCTTTGGGAATAATTGCCATTGCGTTTTACGTAGGCTCAGAGGTGGCCGTGGGTAGCTGGATTGTCGAGTTTTTAAAAGAAGATCATATCGGAGCGCTGGGCGAAGCTGATGCCAGCTATTTCCTGTCCTACTTTTGGGGCGGACTTATGCTTGGCCGCCTGATTGCCAGCACCTCACTCAATGCAGAAATATCGCGTTATCAGAAACTGATCAGAATGCTGGTGACTGCTTTTGGAGTGTTCTTCCTTATTTACGTGGTTACGGGCATTAAATATGAAGGTGGAGGCTTTGTGTTTTTACCACTGGATTTCAGCTATATTTTACTTTACCTGGTATTAATAGCCATAAACTTCCTGGCTTTTACCATCACTTTTAACAATCCCGCAAAGGCATTGGTAGTATTCAGTTCTATTAATGCACTACTGCTACTCTTAGCTATAACCACCTCTGGAAAAATAGCCTTCTGGAGCATCATCGGTACAGGATTGTTTTTCTCCATAGGCTGGTCAAACATATTTTCACTGGCCATCAAAGGACTTGGAAAATTTACCAGCCAGGGCTCATCCTTGCTCATTATGGCTATTGTTGGAGGAGCCATTCTTCCGGGAGTACAAAGCTTTGTGATCCAGTCACATGGCGTACAGTTGTCATTCATCATACCATTGCTGGGTATGGTCTATTTAATTTTTTACGGAGCCAAAGGGCATCAGGTAACTAAAAAAGGATCATGAAAGAATTAGTAGCAGGAATAGATATAGGAGGTACCGGTACCAAGTTTGGCCTTACTGACCGGGAAGGCAATGTATTGAGTTCAGGCCAGATCAGCAGTACGAGCCAGGAAAGCTTTGAGGAGTACCTCGAAGAGCTGCATGCAGGCCTTGAAAGCTGTTTGGCAGAGCTGAATGCAAAGGACAATGGATATAAAATAGTTGGGATAGGAGTAGGAGCGCCCAACGGCAATTATTATAAAGGCACTATAGATGATGCGCCTAACTTGCGCTGGCGAGGTATTTTGACGTTTGTAGAAGCCTTTAAGCAATATTATGATGCTCCCATAATACTGACCAACGATGCCAATGCAGCAGCACTTGGAGAGATGCTCTTTGGAGGAGCAAAAGGGCTAAAAGATTTTGTCGTGATCACTTTGGGTACCGGCTTAGGCAGCGGGTTTGTGGTCAATGGTGAATTGCTATATGGCTATGATGGCTTTGCCGGAGAAGTAGGCCATACCATTGTAGATGTCAATGGCCGTGAATGCGGATGTGGAAGACAGGGATGCCTGGAAACCTACGTTTCTGCTCCTGGTTTGGTGCGTACGGTTCAGGAGCTGCTGGGGAGATCCGTGGCAAAGTCGGCCCTGAGAAAAGTGAGCTTTGAAGATATGACTTCAGCGCTGATAGCCCAAAAGGCACAGGTAGGTGATGCCATAGCTTTGCATGCCTTTGATTATACTGCAGAAATACTCGGACTGAAACTGGCCGACCTCGTGGCACACACCAGCCCGGAAACCATATTCCTTTTCGGCGGCCTTGCTAATGCCGGCGACATCCTCTTTGATCCTGTACGCCACTATACCGAAAAATTTATGTTAAACCTGTATAAAGACAGGGTGAAAATCCTTCCGTCAGCCATAAGTGAACAAAATGCTGCCATACTTGGAGCCGCCGCACTGATATGGCACGACTTGAAAAATATTGAATCCAAACATCAAAACCTTTCCGTATGCTAAACAGCAAATTGAAAATATTTAAAAGGAAAAGCAAATTATGGATATGGCTGTCCCTGGTCATACTTGTAGTAACCGCATGTAGCAAACCAGTAGAGCAGACGGCTAATGAAACAGTCGAAGAAATACGCTATACCCAATATGTAGACCCATTTATAGGTACCGCTGCACACGGCCATACTTACCCGGGAGCAACAGTACCCTTCGGAATGGTGCAGCTTAGCCCTGATAACGGCACCCATGGCTGGGACTGGGTTTCAGGATACAACTATGCGGACAGCGTCATCGTGGGTTTTAGCCACACACACCTCAGCGGCACAGGCATTGGAGACCTGGCAGATGTGCTTTTCATGCCTGTGCAGCGGGAAATTCAAATTAACAAAATTGTAGCCACCAGAAAAGATTACGATTACAAGTCAGCTTTTTCACACAGCAAGGAAAGCGCTGAGCCGGGCTATTATGGTGTGTACCTGGATGATAACCATGTAAAGGTTGAGCTCACTGCCACCGAAAGGGCAGGCTTTCACCAGTACACTTTTGATGGTTCAGGCAAGCCACAAATTGTCATTGATCTGGGCTTTGCGATCAACTGGGACAAACCCGTGGATACTTACCTGAAAATAGAGAATGATACCACACTGGTCGGATATCGAAAGTCAAAAGGATGGGCTGATAATCAGCAACTATATTTTTCGGTTAAATTCTCAGAACCGGTCACTTCGTATACCATTTATAAGGACGGAGACGCCACTGAAGGCCCGGAAGCGACTTCGCCCAGGCTACTGGCCGTGCTTGAATTTGGTGAGGGAAGTAAGGTAGTCAGAGCCAAAGTTGGGTTATCAAGTGCAGATGTAATAGGCGCAACCAAAAGCCTTTCCGAAATTGATCACTGGGACTTTCAGCGTACGAGAAAAGAAGCTTCGGATAAATGGGAGGCAGAGCTGAGCAAAATACAAGTGCAAAGTGAAGATAAAGATGCCCTCGAAACTTTTTATACAGCGCTTTATCACACTAGCCTGGCCCCGGTGCTCTATTCAGACCTCAAAGGAAAATACAAAGGTGCCGATGGTGAACTGCACCAGGTAGAAGACTATACCAAATACTCGATCTTTTCTCTGTGGGACACATTCAGGGCAGCTCACCCACTCTTCACCATCACCCAGCCGGAAAGGGT
This sequence comes from Fulvivirga ulvae, assembly GCF_021389975.1. Taxonomy (NCBI): domain Bacteria; kingdom Pseudomonadati; phylum Bacteroidota; class Cytophagia; order Cytophagales; family Fulvivirgaceae; genus Fulvivirga; species Fulvivirga ulvae. The sequence continues at coordinate 574,296 of NZ_CP089981.1, read as the reverse complement.
AAATGACTTTATCAATTCCATGCTGAGTCACTACGACGAGTATGGCCTGCTGCCCGTGTGGGAGCTGACCGGCAACGAGACCAATACCATGACAGGCTACCATGCCATTCCGGTGATTACTGATGCCTGGCTCAAAGGGTTTAGTGGCTTTAATAAAGCCAAAGCGTACGAAGCCATGAAAAAGAGTGCCATGCAAGACATTCGCGGGGTTAATTTTTACAAAGAGTATGGCTACATCCCGGCCAACTTTGAAAACGAATCCGTAACCAAAAACCTGGAGTATGCCTATGATGACTGGTGTATAGCGCAGATCGCCAAGCTGATGGACAAGCAGGAAGATTATGAATACTTCATGAAGAGATCGCAGAGTTACAGGCACCTGTATGATTCCACAACCAAATTCATGAGAGGAAAACTTGCGGATGGAACATGGAAAGAGCCCTTTGATCCCAAATACTCCTCGCACCGGGTAGATGCAGAATACACCGAAGGCAACGCCTGGCAGCATAGTTGGTTTGTACCCCACGATGTGGAAGGGCTGATCAGTTTGATGGGCGGTGAGCAGCCGTTTGTAAAAATGCTCGATTCGCTGTTTAGCGAAAGCTCAGAGATCCATGGAGAAAATATTTCTGCTGATATTTCCGGTCTTATCGGGCAGTACGCCCACGGTAACGAACCCAGCCACCACATTGCGTACCTCTACAACTTTGCAGGGCAACCCTGGAAAACACAGGAAACAGTACAAAAAATAACAGGAGAACTATACAGTAACGAACCTGCAGGCCTTTGCGGTAATGAAGACTGCGGCCAGATGTCGGCATGGTATGTTTTTTCATCACTGGGTTTTTACCCCGTCAACCCTGCCAACAGTATGTATGTTATAGGCACGCCGATGTTCGAAAAGGTAGCCATCAATCTGCCAGACGATAAGCAGTTTGAAATTATAGCAGAAGGTCTGGGAGGGAAAAACACCTACGTTCAAACCGTTGAACTCAACGGCCAGCCATTGGAAAGGTCATATATCAAACACGGTGAATTAATGGGTGGAGGTACCCTGAAATTTGTAATGGGTCCCGAAATTAACCGGAAATGGGCCGTAGAAAGTAAGAACTATCCTTATTCAGGACTTGAAAAAGATTTAAAGAATGACACAGAAAACCACTAATGCAAGTCAATTGTCAGGGGATAAAAATATGTTTGAAAAGATCCCCGTCAAGGTTTATGACGACCCTATCGATGCCTCTGCAGCCGTAGCGCAGGAGATAGCCGGGTTGATCAGGGAAAAAGATTCAAAGGGGGGTAAGTGCGTGCTGGGCCTGGCAACAGGCTCCACGCCTACCAAAGTTTATGCAGAGCTGGTCAGGCTGCACCGCGAAGAAGGCCTCAGTTTTAAAAACGTAGTCACCTTCAATCTGGATGAGTACTATCCGATAACCCCGGACTCGTTACAGAGCTATGTCAGGTTTATGAATGAGCACCTGTTTGACCATATCGATATTCCGGCTGCCAACATTCACATCCCTGACGGCACCCTGCCTGCTGAAGAGGTCGCAGCTTATTGTGTTGAATATGAAAATAAGATCGCTTCCTACGGAGGGCTCGACCTGCAAATATTAGGAATAGGACGAACAGGCCACATCGGGTTCAATGAGCCGGGCTCCACCATTACCAGCAAAACCCGGTTGATCACCCTTGACCACGTCACTAAAGTAGACGCTGCCAGTGACTTTTTCGGAGAAGAGAATGTTCCCCGAAAAGCCATCACTATGGGTGTAGGCACCATCATGGAAGCCAGTCGCATTATCCTCATGGCATGGGGGGAAGGCAAGGCTAGCATCATCAAACGGGCGGTAGAAGGAGAACCCAGCCATGAAGTGCCGGCCACATTTCTTCAAAACCACCCCAACGTACTGGCAGTACTGGATACAGCAGCGGGTGATGAGCTCGTAAGGATCGGTCAGCCATGGATGGTGAGCGACTGCACCTGGACGGCTGAGCTTCAAAGAAAAGCAGTGATCAACCTGTGTGCTAAAGTGGATAAACCCATTCTGAAGCTCACGGACCGTGACTACAATGACAATGGCCTCAGCGACCTTGTTGCCAACTTTGGGCCGGCCTATGACATTAACATCAGGATATTTAACGAACTGCAACACACCATCACCGGTTGGCCCGGAGGCAAGCCACATGTAGATGACAGCCACCGCCCTGAGCGTGCCGAACCTGCCAAAAAGCGGGTACTGATCTTCAGCCCGCACCCGGATGACGATGTCATTTCCATGGGAGGTACCCTGATCCGTCTGCACGATCAGGGGCACGAAGTGCATGTTGCTTACCAGACTTCGGGCAACATTGCCGTATTTGATGATGACGTGATCAGATTTGCCGATTTTGTTAGCGACTACCACCAATCTTTTGGGTTTGTGAAAGAAAATGCTGACCGCATGTTTGAGCAGGTGGTTACCCAGATCAGAGACAAGGGGCCGGGAGAGACTGACAGCAAAGAGGTACAAAATATCAAAGGACTGATCAGAAGAGGGGAGGCAAAAGCTGCCTGCCGCTATATCGGTCTGCCCGAGGAGCATATCCACTTTCTCGATATGCCTTTCTACGAAACCGGTCTGGTGAAAAAGAAGCCGCTGGGCGAAGAAGATGTAAACATCATTGTTGACCTGATCACAAAAATAAAACCACACCAGATCTATGCTGCGGGCGACCTTTCAGACCCGCACGGTACACACCGGGTATGCCTGGATGCCATTTTCAGGGCACTTAACATCCTTAAAAAAGAGTCGTGGATGAAAGACTGCTGGGTGTGGCTGTACCGGGGCGCCTGGCAGGAGTGGGACATCCACCAGATAGAGATGGCCGTGCCTTTAAGTCCCGGAGAGCTGTTGAAGAAAAGAAGGGCCATTTTTAAGCACCAGTCCCAGAAAGACAGGCCACTGTTCCCAGGTGCCGACAGCCGTGAATTCTGGCAGCGTGCCGAGCAGCGGAACAGGGAAACCGCCCACGAATACGACAGGCTCGGCTTGCCGGAGTATGAAGCCATAGAGGCATTTAAAAGATATTTTTATTAGAAGCCACAAAAACCACACACATGAAGAGAAGAGACATCCTTAAAATAGCATCCCTTAGCCTGCCGGCATGGGGCATTTCCCAGAGCCTTTTCGGGAAGGTGCTTCCTGCTTCGCGAATATCTGCCAAAGGCCCTGTTGTAATATCCACCTGGAATCACGGCCTGATGGCCAATGATGAGGCCTGGAAGGTGCTGGAAAAGAAAGGCAACGCCCTGGACGCGGCGGAAAAAGGTGTGATGATCGTAGAAAATGATCCTGAAAATCAAACGGTAGGCATTGGAGGCTTCCCGGACAGAGATGGCATCGTTACCCTTGACGCCTGTGTCATGAGTAAAGACGGATGTGGTGCTGTGGCCTTTTTACAGGATATCAAAAACCCGGTGGCCGTAGCGCGTAAAGTGATGGAAGAAACGCCGCACGTTATGATCGTAGGAGAAGGCGCCAAACAATTTGCCCTCGCCCAAGGATTTAAGCCGGAAAATTTATTGACGGAGAAAACAGCCAAAGACTATAAAGAATGGCTCAAAACCTCGGAATACAAACCTGTGATCAACATCGAAAACCATGATACCATCGGCTTGCTGGCCATGGACCATAATGGTGATATTTCGGGAGCCTGCACTACCAGCGGTGCAGCCTGGAAAATGCACGGCAGGGTGGGCGACTCACCGATCATAGGTGCAGGGCTTTTTGTAGACAACGAAATCGGCGGGGCATGCGCGACAGGCCTTGGCGAAACCGTGATCAGGTCAGCCGGAAGTGCTATGGTAGTTGAACTGATGCGCCACGGCTATGGGCCGGCGGAGGCTTGCAAGGAAGTGGTGAAGCGTATTGTGAAAAACGAAAAGGATATCGCCAACATACAGGTCGGCTTTTTGGCACTACGCAAAGACGGTACCTATGGAGCGTACAGCATTCACAAAGGCTTTACCTACGCAGTCAAAACCCCCGAATTATCAAAATTATTAGACTCACCTGCTGTAAACAGTTAAAAACGTGAGCATACACCTACTAAACAAATAACGAAGTGGCTTTAAAAGTAACGGATAAAAAGAGCGCAAGGGCAAACTTTCGTAATGTTTTAAGTATCAATGAAGGTTGGCAATTCAGAAAAGCCGGTACCACACAATGGTATGATACCACCGTGCCATCTACCAATTTCACCGACCTTCTGAAACATGGCCTGATAGATGATCCCTTTTACAGGGACAACGAAACCAAATTACAATGGATAGAAAATGAAGATTGGGAATATCAGCTCAACTTTGAGGTCAAACCCGAAGATCTGGAATATGATGTTGTTAACCTTGTGTTTGATGGACTGGATACCTACGCAGACGTTTATGTGAATGGCACCCTGATATTCAAATCAGATAACATGTTTGTCAAATGGCAGCATGATTGTAAACAATTATTAAAAGTAGGCTCTAACGAATTAAAACTCTATTTTCATTCCCCAATCAAAGTAACCCGGCCACTCTATGAAAAAGCAGGTTTTACTTACCCTGCCGGGAATGATAAATCTGATGACAAACTCAGTGTTTATTCCCGTAAGGCACCCTATCACTTCGGTTGGGACTGGGGACCGCGATTTGTAACTTCAGGCATTTGGCGCCCCGTGTATCTTGAAGCCTGGAATGATCTGGAGATAGCTGACCTTTATGTTGAGCAAAATGCACTGACAGAGAAAAGGGCAGTGATTACAGCCCATGTAGAGATTAATGCAGTTGAATCTCAAAGCATTGATTTGCAGCTATCAGCTACATCTCCGGAAGGTACAGGCGTTGATGTGAAGAAGGAGCATGTATCGTTGCAGAAGGGTAAAAACAACATTTCGCTCACCGCTACCATCAGTGACCCCAGGCGATGGTGGCCCAATGGCATGGGCGAGCCCAATATTTACAAGATAAAAGTGAAGGTGCAAAAGGATGGTCAGACTGCCGCCGAAAAGCATTTGAAAGTCGGACTGAGAACGATAGAAGTTATAAACAAACCGGATGGTGACGGCGAAAGTTTCTTTGTTAAAGTCAACGATACCCCTGTTTTCATCAAAGGAGCCAATTACATTCCCTCGGATAGCTTTTTGGATAGGGTCACCTCAGAGAAATACAGGGAAGTTTTCGATAATGCCGTGAATGCCAACATGAACATGCTTCGCGTGTGGGGAGGAGGCTTCTATGAAAACGATGAGTTCTATGATCTGGCTGATGAACGTGGCATCATGATCTGGCAGGACTTCATGTTTGCCTGTAGCATGTATCCCGGAGACGACGCTTTTCTCAAAAATGTCGAAAAAGAGGCCGTTTATAACGTAAAGCGATTGAGAAATCACCCCTCGATAGCTTTGTGGTGCGGCAATAATGAAATAGCCATCGGCTGGGTCTCCTGGGGCTGGCAAAAGGAATTTGGCTATGACAATGTCACCCAGATACTCCTGAAAAAGTACTACAATAACCTGTTCCATAAGCTGCTGCCCAATGTTGTCAAAGCGCTGGACCCTGAAAAATTTTACCTGCCATCTTCACCGATCAGTGACTGGAAAAAACTGGATGATCTGAAAATCGGCAATAACCATTATTGGGGCGTGTGGCACGGAGAGCTACCATTCAGCTCTTACAACACCTATGTCCCCAGGTTCATGAGCGAATATGGTTTTCAGTCATTCCCGGATATCGATTCGGTAAAAAAATATACAGAGCAGGAAGACTGGGATTTGATGAGCCCTGTAATGTTGCTACACCAAAAGCACCCCAGAGGCAATGCCCTGATCAAAAAATATATGGAGGAGCACTACAGCCAGCCCAAAAACTTCGAGGCCTTTTTATACCTGAGCCAGTTGCTACAGGCAGAAGGCATCAAAACCGCCATCCATGCCCATCGAAGGAACAAGCCATTCTGTATGGGCACACTTTACTGGCAGCTAAATGACTGCTGGCCGGTGGCCTCATGGTCAAGCGTGGATTATTATGGCCGATGGAAAGCGCTCCAGTTTTTTGTTAAAACCGCCTATCAGGAAATCATAGCCTCTACCATTCAAGAGGATGATCATATTGAGGTCTTTGTCATTTCCGATTCACTTGTGCCTCAAAAAGTTGTTCTCGAAGTAGATGTACTCGACTTCTCAGGAAAGAAAGTTTACGAAGGCAGACACAACCTGAACATTGCCGAGAATAGTAGCAAAGCTGTGTGCAAGACCACGGTTAAGCAGCTAATAGATGGTAAGGATAAGGCCAGCCACATGCTAACCGCGAGAATCGTGAGGGATGGTGAAGTTATTTATGAAGACAATCACTACTTTGTCGAACCTAAAGCCATCAAGTGGAAAAGGCCTGAAATAGAGACAAAATTCAGACAAGAGGCAGGAATGACTGTAATAGAGCTTTCGGCAAATGTGTTGGCCAGGAATGTATGTTTAAAAGCATCCGGGTTTGAAAATAACTTTTCAGATAACTATTTTGACCTGGTTCCCGGCAGAAAGAAAACAGTAACAATAAATACAGACGACCACTTCGGGCTGGAAAAAGACCTGACCGTATATTCACTTTATGATGCCTGTATCGAAATATGAAGCTTGAACTGATAGACGTAGTAATCATTGTTGGCTACCTGGTTTTGACCATTGCCCTTGGGTTTTACTTTTCTAAAAAAGCTTCCAAAGACCTGCAAGCCTACTTTTTGGGAGGTAAAACCATTCCCTGGTGGATATTGGGCGTCTCAAATGCTTCCGGTATGTTTGACATCACCGGCACCATGTGGCTGGTGTCTATGTGCTTCGTCTATGGGCTTAAAAGTGCATGGTTGCCATGGATCTGGCCAACGTTCAATCAGGTATTTCTGATGGTTTATTTATCCGTCTGGTTGCGCAGGTCCAATGTAATGACCGGTGCCGAATGGCTGGAAAAACGCTTTGGCAATGGCCGTGGAGCAGAGCTTTCGCAGTTGGTGGTAGTTATTTTTGCATTGATCAGTGTGGTTGGCTTTATCGCCTACACCTTTAAAGGAATTGGTAAGTTTTCCCAAACCTTCCTGCCCTGGGATCTGGAACCCGATACTTATGCACTTATTCTGATTGGTTTTACCTCGCTCTATGTCATCAAAGGCGGAATGTATAGTGTGGTCATCACCGAGCTTATCCAGTTTGTGATCATGACCATTGCCTCCGTGGCCGTAGGGATTATCGCCATGAACCTCGTGAGTCCCGAAATGCTGGCAGAGCACATCCCGGAAGGCTGGAAAAATGTATTCTTCGGGTCGCACCTTGAACTGGACTGGACGGGCATCATCAATTCTGTCAACACCAAAATTAGTGAAGACGGTTTTACATGGTTCTCATTCTTTGTGATGATGATGCTCTTCAAAGGCGTGCTTGTAAGTATGGCAGGCCCCGTGCCTAACTACGATATGCAGAGGATCCTGGCAACCAAAACTGCAAAAGATGCTGCCAAAATGAGCGGCCTGGTATCGCTGGTGATGTATTTTCCGCGCTACATGCTCGTTACAGGCCTTACCATTCTGGCTATAGTATTTCTTGGTCCAAAGATCAGTACGGAATCAGGCTTTGATTTTGAAATGATCCTGCCTTATTCTATCAATAATTTCATTCCTGTCGGTTTTACAGGGCTGCTGCTAGCCGGATTAATTGCTGCATTTATGTCAACTTATGCCGCTACTGTCAATGCAGCCCCTGTATATTTTGTTAATGACATCTACAAAAAATACATCAAACCGGACGGCAGCAGAAAGCTGTATGTGCGGGCCAGCTACATTGCCTCCTTCGTGATCATTGTGCTGGGTATTTCTTTTGGTTTCATTATCGAATCCATCAATTCCGTAACTCAGTGGATATTCGGTGCCCTGTTCGGTGGCTACACCGCAGCCAACCTGTTGAAGTGGTACTGGTGGAGGTTCAACGGCTTTGGTTATTTCTGGGGCATGATGGCCGGTCTGGCAGCTTCACTGATATTGCCTTTCCTGTTTCCTGAGGTTCAGCCGCTTTACGCCTTCCCGTTTATTCTCCTGGTCTCCTTGGTTGGGTCAATAGGAGGCTCTCTGCTCACCAGGCCGGATAATGAAGAAACCCTCATCGACTTCTACAAAAGCGTAAGGCCCTGGGGCTGGTGGGGACCGGTTAAAAAAATGACCATGGAAAGATATCCTGACTTTCAGCCGAATAAGAATGCAGGCAGGGATGCTTTTAATATCGTGATTGGAATGATCTGGCAGTTTACCCTTGTCGTTATGCCGATCTACCTGGTTATAAGAGAATTGTGGCCGATGCTGATCGCATTTTTGATTTTCGCTGTAGCATCCGTGATCCTAAAGAAAAACTGGCTCGACAAGCTGGAAAATGATTAATGAATGAAGAAAGACATTTCCCGATATATCAGAAGATCTATAGTTGCCCTGGCCTTCGTGTTGTGCATACTTCCATACCCTAACCAGGCACAGCAGAAATATACCGATGATTGGCAAACCCTGCGCGAACGCCCATATCCCAAGTGGTTCAAAGAGGCCAAACTTGGCATCTTTATTCATTGGGGACTGTATTCTGTGCCCGCATACTCTGCAAAGAACAGCTACAGCGAATGGTTTTTGAAAGGGTTGCAAAGTGGTGACTCCACACGGACTACGTTCATGAAGAAAGCCTATGGTGATGGCTTCACCTACAACGATTTTGCTCCGCTGTTTAAAGCAGAACTGTTTGATGCGGCACAGTGGGCGGAGCTGTTTAAAGCTTCCGGCGCTCGTTACGTGGTGATGGTTTCCAAACATCACGATGGCTATTGTCTCTGGCCCAGCAAATATGCCCGGAACTGGAATAGCGTAGAGATAGGCCCAAAGCGCGATATAGTAGGTGAACTTACCAGTGCTGTGAGATCAGAAGGACTGAAAATGGGGCTTTACTACTCCCTGCCGGAATGGAACCACCCGTTGCACCGCTGGGACACAGACCCTCACAGGAATATTGGGAATTATGTGGAGCAGCATATGATCCCACAGTTTAAAGAACTGGTCTCTACCTACAAACCATCACTGATATTTGCTGACGGAGAGTGGTTCAATACCGCGGAAGAATGGCATTCGGCAGAGCTGATCTCCTGGTATTACAATTTGATGGGAGAGGAGGCCGTGGTGAATAACCGCTGGGGCTCGGGCAGCGACATAGGCTTTTTGACGCCGGAATATAGCGCAGGCCTTGAAGCCATGGAAAGACCATGGGCAGAAGTCAGAAGCCTGAGCAGGTCATTCGGCCTGAACCGGAATGAGGGCCTCAACGACTACATGGCTCCCCGCGAACTCATCCATTTTTTTACAACTACCGTGGCTAATGGCGGTGGCCTCATCCTCAACGTTGGCCCCGGTGCAGACGGTATGATCCCTTTGCTTCAACAGGAGCGCCTCCTGCAATTGGGTGAATGGCTCAAAATAAACGGTGAAGCCATCTACGGAGCAGAAATGAACAGCAAGACCAGTGAGAAGTATGAAGCAAAACTATCCAGAGTTGAGGCTAATATTAACTTTGACCTCGTCAGGGATACTCCGGGCTACCCTGTTAAAGAAGACAATTTTACTGCCGTCTGGCAAGGTTACATTCAGCCGGAATACTCCGAAACCTATAGCTTTAGCGCAGAGGCGGATGATGCCATCAAGGTCTGGATTGATGGAAAGTTGGTGGTGGATACCGAGGCTGATAATGTTTCTCCTATAAAGTTGAAAGCCGGAAAAAGATATGCCTTTAAAGCACAATACCATGAAAGTACTCACGATGCCAGCGCGAGGTTGTTCTGGGCCTCTAAGAGCCAGGGAGAAGGGGTGGTTCCATCTGATAGCTTTTACAAAAGTGATCAGGGGGATGAGCATGGCTTGGCGGCTACCTATTCCTCTGAAAGAGAATGGTTGCTCTATACACGTAACCATAATAACCTCTATGCCATAGCCCTGGAGTGGCCTGAAAGTGAACTTGCCCTGAAGTTGCCTGAGCCTAAGCCCAACACAAAAATATCCCTCTTAGGAAGGGAAGGGTACCTGTCCTGGCAATACGACCAGGGAACTTTAACGATAGATGTTAGTGAGATAGGCTATAATGACATACCCGGAAAATATGCATGGACATTTAAAATAGAAGATTATCAATGAAGACACTGACCTACCTTGCTTTGCTAAATATGATCGCCTTTTTAGCATGTAGCCCCATGCAGCAAGATGCTGTCCAACCTCAGCCGCCCGCTATTATTCCTCAGCCTGTTCAGATGGAGGTGATGGACGGGGCCTTTGAATTGTCAGCTAATACAGCAATTGCCTACAGTGAACAGGATGAAAATGCCAAAGTTATAGCCGAAATGCTTAACAACATGCTCCATCCGGTACTGGGACAAAAACTTCAATACGGTGATGATCAGAAGAATGCGATCCGGTTTGTGAAGGACTCATCCATTGAAAACGCTGAAGGCTACAGGTTGAATGTAGATCAAAAAGGCATTACCCTTTCAGCAAGATCAGGAGCAGGCTATTTTTATGGAGTACAAACCTTACGACAACTATTGGAAAATAGTGACATCAGGCCATCGAACAAGGTAATGATACCGTGGCTCAAAATAAATGACCATCCGCGCTTTGAGTGGAGAGGGATGATGCTGGATGTATCACGCCACTTCTTTCCTAAAGACTTCATTAAAAAGTTCATCGACTACCTGGCTATGAATAAGCTGAACACATTTCACTGGCACCTGGTAGACGATCAGGGATGGAGGATTGAAATAAAAAAGTACCCGCTGCTCACCGAAAAAGGAGCGTGGAGAGTGAACAAAGAGAATCTGCACTGGAACTCCCGGTCCACACCAGAAGAGGGTGAAGTAGCAGATTTTGGTGGTTTTTATACCCAGGAAGAGATCCGGGAAATTGTAAAGTATGCAGCGGAAAGACATGTGACCATTGTGCCTGAGATTGAAATGCCGGCACATGTAAGTGCAGCGATATCTGCCTATCCATGGCTTTCATGCAAACAAGAGCCTATTCCAGTTCCATCCGGAGGCGTCTGGCCGATCACCGATATCTATTGCGCAGGTAACGACAGCACCTTTATGTTTCTGGAAGACGTGCTGACGGAGGTTATGGATTTATTCCCTTCTCAGTACATTCACGTGGGCGGAGATGAAGCCACCAAAACAGCGTGGGAGCAGTGTCCTAAATGTCAGCGAAGGATCAAAACCGAAGGGTTGTCAGATGTCCATGAACTGCAGAGCTACTTCATCAGCAGAGTAGAGCAATTCCTTAACGCCAATGGCCGCCGTCTGATCGGTTGGGATGAAATATTAGAAGGAGGGCTGGCCCCCAATGCCACTGTAATGTCATGGAGAGGTATGAATGGAGGGATAGAGGCCGCCAAAGAAGGCCATAAAGCCGTCATGAGTCCGGGTACACATTTATATTTTGATCACTACCAGGGACAGCAGCAGTTGGAACCACCGGCTTTCGGAGGTTATTCACCCATCAGCCACGTCTATACGTTCGATCCCGCTCCTGATTCCCTCGGAGAAGCTGTCGGCTACATCTTAGGAGGTCAGGCTAACCTGTGGACAGAATATGTACCAACCCCGGAGCATGCAGAATACATGATATTCCCCCGCATCTATGCACTGGCCGAAGTTTTGTGGACGCCAAAAGAAAAGAAGGATTGGGACAATTTCATTGACCGGGTCAACAGGCACCTTCCCACACTCGACAAGATGGGTGTGAACTATGCCAAAAGCATGAATAACGTAGACATTGTGCCTGTGTTTAACGAAACAGAAAAGACCATCTCCATGAGGATGGAAGCTGAAAACCCTAAAGGTGACATCTATTATACTACCGATGGTTCAGAACCGGATGCTGAAAGTGAAAAGTATGCTTCCCCATTATTTCCGGGGCGTACTATGCAGATCAAGGCGGGCTTGTTTCAGGGTGATCAATTGGCCGGAAAAATCTCAACTACCCAAATCTTTATTCATCAGGCCTTTGGTATGAAGCCACAGCAGGCTAACCCACCAGCAGAAAAATATTCCGGCAACAACGAATTTGTGCTGACAGATGGTATCCGGGCAAATCTGAACTTTGGAAGCGGCCAATGGCAGGGCTTCAACGGGAAAGACATGGAAGCCGTTTTTAGTTTTGATAATCCGGTTATCGTTAAAAAAGTCAGAGTTGGTGCCCTTCATGATTACGGAAGCTGGATTTTCAGACCTAATCAGGTTACCGTTTATGGCTCTAAAGAAGGCAACATCTATGAGCTATTGGGGAAAACGCAAGCTACACTTCCCGTAACAACAGCAGAAAAGCAAATAGTTCACTTCGATATCCAACTTTCCGGGCAGCAGTTCTCCAAAATAAAAATAGTCGTAGATAACATAGGAACCTGCCCCGAAGGCCACAGCGGCGAAGGGAGTTCTGCCTGGTTATTTGTGGATGAGATTATTATAGAATGAGTAAGTTGTTTGCAGGTAGAAATGAATAAAAAGCAGCTTTACTCTGCGTTTTATTGCTATTTTATACGAGTTTGCCCAACGGCTATTAACAACTTTCTGAAGTGCAGACCGTAATTACAGTGCTTGATATGGAAATGATATAATTTGAATATGTGTAGCGTTGTATATATTTAATTGTTGGGTATCATTTGGTGCCGTGCTATTGCAAACCGCTTAATTTCTTGTTTCTAATTTTGAAATTAGCTAATCTAACGGTATGAATTTGAGCCAAATCAAAATCTATAGAATTCTGCACATTGAGAACATTCCTCATATTCTTGAGAACGGTATAACTCATAAGAATTCACCAAGCGCCAATTCTGATTTCGTGGGAATTGGAGATGTTAGCCTTATTGATAATAGGAATACTAGACGAGTACATGTTGATAATGGAAATACTTTTAACACAATCGAAACCATAACGCTCGGTGATTTTACACCTTTTTACTTTGGTGTTAAGATGCCAATGCTGTATGTAATTCAGCAAGGAGGAAACTTCGTTGAAAAAGCAAATAAACCAGAAGATATCATTTATGTGGCATGCTCCATTGAATCAATAATAAACTCAGACCTCATATATTACTTTTCTGATGGTCATGCAACAGACTTCTTAACAACCTTCTATAATAAAGATAGAGTAGATCAACTACCACTGATTGTGGATTGGCCATCTGTCAAAATGCCTTATTGGGGAGGACAAGAAAATCTTGACATTAAAAGAAAGAAACAAGCCGAATTCTTGGTGCAAGGTGATATTCCACCTGACTTTATTATAGGATTTGGTTGTTATAATGATTCAGCTAAACAAAAATTGATGGAATTCGGAATAGATAAAGAATTAGTTAAAGTCATTCCTAATGCTTATTATTAACCCGTAATTATGATCAAGTATTTAACAGGAAATATTCTCGATAGTAAAGCCGAGGCACTAGTGAACACAGTTAATACAGTTGGTGTCATGGGAAAGGGTATCGCTTTGCAATTCAAGAAAACTTATCCTAACAACTTCAAGGCATATAGCCAAGCGTGTAAAGACGAACAAATTGATATTGGTAAGTTGTTCGTAACAAAAGATAGGAATTTAAGCACTGGTGAGAAATACATTATCAATTTTCCAACTAAGAAAAACTGGAGAAAACCTTCAGAATATGAATATATCGAAAAAGGTCTGGAAGATCTATTAAATGTTATAGACACCTATAAAATCAAAAGTATAGCCATTCCTCCGTTGGGTGCCGGTAATGGTGGTTTAGATTGGCAAAAAGTAAAAAAGATAATTTCAAAATATTTGGATCAAGTTGATGCAGAAATTATAGTCTATGAACCATCGACTTTAATTAAGGAAAAGCTAAAGAGCGAAAGAGTGAAGCTGACAGACGCAAGAGCGTTACTGTTATATGTTTTATTCGATTTGGTGAGAAACGGAGAGTACATATCTGAGTTCTCTAGTGAGAAAGTGGCCTATTTTCTTCAGAAATTTGGAGCAAGGAAATATTTTAAATTAACGTACCAGCCCAACTTTTATGGACCATATTCAGGCAAAGTCAGATTTTTGCTAAATGCTCTAAATGGGAGTTATATCATGGGGTATAGCGATATGAATAAAAAACCTTTTGAGCCATTAACCCTAATTGCTGATGGGTATGAAGAGGTCAGGAGATTTGTAGAAGCTAAACCTGAGCTCAAGAAAATTGCAGAAAATACTATTGAATTCCTCAATGGATTCTATTCGGATTTTGCACTTGAGCTACTTTCATCTATTGATTTCATATCTGAACAAGAAAAAAGCTTAGATCGAAATATCATAAACGAGAGACTAGAGTCATGGAGTGATAGGAAACGCTCAATGTTCTCTAATCCTAAGTACTTAGATATCTCACTCCAACATCTTAGTAAAGTGCAACGATCATTGTAACTAGCAGACGCCCCACAGGTGCTAAAAATCCATAGGCTTATAAGCTTTTGCAAGGCAATTTGAATGAGATACCTTTAAACAAATTAGGCAAAATTCAAGCCTACGGACTTCAACTTGACGTAGAGTACAATTTCCCTTTCAAATTCAATATCACAGGCCAAACGTAATCCCTTTACAGAAGAAAGACTTTTACTGTGTCTTTCCCTCGCATTACGCCATGTAATCAATATCGTATTACTATTGGATAATTTTACATGAGTCCCGCCCGTATTTCCTCCTTAAATTGGAGGTTAATATTTCAAGTAGACCCCTATCTGGTTTATTTGAATGAATTTGCAACCTAAAACCAAAAAACCTATGCCCCTTAACAAAACATCAAAATACCATTATCATACATGAAGGAGCGGATTAACTGCTCAGCGCCGTCCCAAGGCGTAATCATGTAAACATCAAAGTGAACATGGTGATATTGTAAAGCCTCCTGCAAACCCTCTGGTTGCAGGCAACCAATTACTGTGCCCTTTCAGCAAGGGCGTCAGAACCACCTATTTATTTCAAACAACTACAAACAACCAAACCCAAACCAATTCTAACTATGAAAAAGAACTGTTACTTCATACTACGGAAGTATGTGCTACTCATGATTTTACTCATGGGAGCCGTAAGCATGAACTACGCCCAAACCAAAAAGCCCTGGGATGTGCTCAGGGAAGGCGGAACCTACGAGGAAATAAAAAGAGCGACCGATGCCTATTTTGAAACCCATGATACCGGAAGAGGTAGTGGCTATAAGCAGATGCAGCGCATTTTATATTTTATGAAGCGCCGCAGCCGACCCGATGGCTCTATCATAAGCCAGGATGAAAGCTGGAAAAAATATGCTGCCTTCAAAGCTAAAGCCAAGGCCAGCTCGCGTACCAATTCTGTCAACAACTGGTCGCCACTCGGTCCAGGAAGGCTGGAGCAGGTAACCACAAGCTGGGCACCCGGCGTGGGCAGGATACAGGCTTTTGCCCGGTTGGAAAACGACCCCAACCTCATGTATGTCGGCTCACCATCCGGCGGAGCCTGGAAATCTACCGACGGAGGTAATTCATGGATACCCATAGCTGATGACCTCGCCGCTATCGGTGTTTCGGATATTGTCATTGATTATACCAACCCCAATACAGTTTATATCACCACCGGAGACCCAGACTCATGGGACACCTACAGTATTGGCGTTATGAAATCAACGGATGGAGGTATCACATGGCAGTCAACAGGCTTGCAACACGATGTGTCTCAAAGCAAGGCTCTCGGCAGGATCATCATGCACCCAAGTAACCCTAGTATTTTGCTGGTAGCAGGTTCAGACGGAATTTACAAAACAACTGATGCCGGGGCGAATTGGACTAAAATTTATAACCAACGTGTATATGATATCGAGTTTAAGCCCGGTGATCCCAATATAGTTTATGCTACAGGGCCTAATTTTTTAAAATCAACTAATGGAGGTAATTCATTTTCAGTAGTCACCAGCGGGCTGCCATCTTCATTTTCATCTTCATACAGAGCATTCCTTGCTGTGAGTCCTGCTGCACCTGGCTACGTTTATATTGTCTATGGCATAGGTGCAGGGGCAATATACAGGTCAACGGACAGTGGCAGCTCCTTCACCACAAGAAAAAGCTCAGGCAACGGATATAACATCATGGGGTATACGCCGAACGACAACAGCAGCCAGTCCTGGTATGATCTGGATATTGCAGTTTCCCCCACCAATTATAATGAAGTACACATTGGCGGTGTTGTAACCTACCGATCGCTTGATGGTGGTGCCAACTGGTCACAAACCTCCAAATGGACCCACGTAACCGGCCCTAACGGAGTGCCTGCCGTACATCCTGATATCCACGTTATGGAATATGTTGGCAATACGCTCTATATTGGAAATGATGGCTATCTTGTTATGACCACCGACCGGGGAGATTCCTGGCTGAACCTCTCCAATGGCATTGCCACACGACAGTTTTATGGTATAGGAGTTTCCAGACTCGACCATACCATGGTAGCTGGCGGAGCTCAGGACAATGGTACCAGCGTGTACAAAAACTCAACCTGGTATGAGTGGCTGGGGGCTGACGGTGGAGAAGCTATTGTTGATAAAGACAATACCAATGTAGTTTATGGTACTACCCAAAACGGCGGGTCATGGTATAAAAGTACTTCCGGTGGAGAGAACTCCATTAGCTTAAATGGCCCGGGTACAGGAGCCTGGGTAGTGCCCTATGCCCAGGCGCAGGATGTTGCCGGCACTTTTTACGTAGGGTTGTCAGGAGGCACAATAAAGAAAAGTAGCAACAGCATGCAGTCTTGGCAAAACGCAGGCCGGGCAGGTAATGCAACCATAGAAAGCATAGCTATCGCTCCGTCTAATTCCAACTATATATATGCAGCATCAGAAAACGGCATTTATCGCACCACCAATGGAGGAAGCGGTAACTGGACCAACATTACCAACGGCTTGCCTGCTATAGTCAATTATATATCAGTCCATCCCGATAATCCTCAAAAAGTGGCAGTAGCTATCAGGGGGTACAGCGGACAAAAAATATATATATCTAACAATGCCGGTAACAGTTGGACAAACATTTCAGGTACATTGCCAGATATGAGTGCCAATTGCGTAGTATGGCATAAAAATTCTGCCAATGGCATCTATGCAGGTATGGATGTAGGCGTTTATTATAAAGATGACAATACCGGAGGCTGGGTTCTGTTCTCCCAAAGCCTTCCTAATGTAATTGTCAACGAACTGGAAATCCACGAAACGGCCGGAAAGATTTATGCAGGTACATACGGTCGTGGACTCTGGGTTGCGGATGTCTACTCCGCAGGAGGCACAACAGCCCCGGTAGCAGCCTTTGCTGCTGACCAAACTGTGATTACTGAAGGCGGTAGCATCAGCTTCACGGACCAATCTACCAATTCACCAAGTCAATGGAACTGGAGTTTCCAGGGAGGTACACCTTCAACCAGTACCGGGCAAAACCCTGTAGTTACCTATGCAACGGCAGGTGTTTATGATGTAACACTTACCGTAACCAACAGCGCCGGTAATGATACGGAAACTAAAACCGGCTACATTACGGTGGAAGATCCCGGGGTAACATATTGTGCAAGCACCAGTAGTAACTCATCTTACGAGCACCTTGCCAATGTGACCGTTGGAAGCTTTTCTAACCCTTCAGGTGCTACCAATTACTCTGATTTTACCAGTCTCGTTATTCCACTTGCCCAGGGAGGCAACAGCATATCCCTTACGCCAGGATTCAGTGGCCAGGCCTATCAGGAGTACTTCAGGGTATGGGTAGATTTCAATCAGGATGGAGATTTTGACGATGCCAACGAACTGGCTTTTGACTCAGGAAGCAGTAGCCAGACCGTACAAGGCACACTCACTGTACCTTCGGGAGCATTACCGGGAACAACAAGGCTTCGGATATCCATGAAGTACAGCGGAGTGCCCACGGCTTGCGAAAGCTTTCAGTATGGGGAAGTGGAGGATTATACAGCCAATATAGGATCCGGAGCTACCCTTCCTGCGCCATCCAATATGTCAGCACAAGCCGTTTCCAGTTCTCAGATTGACCTCTCATGGAGCGACAACTCTGCGGATGAAGAAGCATTTGAAATTCAGCGTTCTGATAACGGTGGCTCTTATGTTTCCATCACCGAAGTTGATGCAGGTGTTACGTCCTATTCTGACCAGAACCTTCAGGCAGCAACCAGCTACAGCTACAGGGTCAGGGCCAGAAAGCAAAGCAGTTATTCAGCCTATTCAAACAGTGCAGGTGCTACCACACATCAGGCAGTATCATATTGTGCTGTAACCAATGGCAACCCCTCAGGCCAGTATGTAAGACGTGTCAGGTTGGGAAGCATAGACAACACCACAACATATGAAGCAGATGGCTACTCGGATTACACCAGTATATCTGCCACCGTGGTTCAGAGTGGTTCGGAAACACTGGTGGTCACTCCGCAATACACCTGGGCAGGATCAAGGGCCAAGGCATGGATAGACTGGAATAAGGATGGAGATTTTAATGATGCAGGCGAAGAAGTGCTGAGTGGAATAGGAGCCTCTGCATCATATTCATCTACCGTGTCGATCCCTTCAGGAACCAGTGGGGTGTACAGGCTAAGAGTGAGGACTACCTACGGAGAAACTCCAACGCCATGCAATGACCAGTACCATAGTGAAATGGAAGACTACACCATCAACGTGTCTCCGTCAGCAGTAGCACCGCATCGGCAAGAAGAGGTCACTGCCGAAATCAAGCAACTGGTGGTATATCCGAACCCAACCCAGAAAACCATTTATATCAGGCTGACCGGAGCGCAAATGGAAAACGCAAAAGTGAGCGTATTGAATGTAGCAGGAAAGATAGTCTACGAAAGCAATTACGCCGGCGAACCCATTCATCTCGACAGGCTGGTCAAAGGAGTTTATATTGTGAAGCTGATGGTAAACGATAGCAGCTATGAGCAGAAAATAATCCTGGAGTAGGTTACTCGGGACTTTGACGGAGACTTAATCTGTCAGTTGAAAAGAAGGTGCCTCAAAAGTTAAACGTCCTTAATCAGGATAAGTAGCTTTTTGGTACCTTCTTTTGTTAAAGTAGTCAGTAATTCTGTCGGCAATCGGCAAAAGCAGTTGGCAAACATATGCCCCAGTACCCAGTTCCATCCCGGAAATCAGAAAAAACATTACCTTTGCGGCATGGCAAAAATGAAGTTTGAGGATTTAATCATTTGGGAAGACGATAACTACATCGTTATTAATAAACCGGCATTTATTTCTACGCTTGCTGACAGGAATGATACTGTGAATATTCTTGAAATGGCAAGGGCATATCATGAAGATGCCCAGGTGTGCCACCGGTTGGATAAGGAAACCACCGGAGCGTTGGTTATTGCCAGAAACCCTGAAGCATATCGCCACATGTCTATTCAGTTTGAAAACAGGGAAGTGAGCAAGATATACCATGCGGTTACAGACGGCATTCACGACTTTGACAATAAAGAAGTAGACAGGTCGATCCTAAAACTGGGCAACGGAACTGTAAGGATTGATTATAAGGGAAAGGAAGCACAGACCTTTTTTAATACATTAAGAGCGTACACTGCCCACACTTTGGTGGAGTGCAAGCCCATCACCGGCCGCATGCACCAGATCAGAGTACACCTGAGTAGCATAGAAGCTCCGATTACCGGTGATGAAATGTATGGAGGCAAACCTCTGTATTTGTCATCCATCAAGCGGAAGTATAACCTGAAGAAGTGGACAGAGGAACAACCGCTTATTAAAAGGCTTGCATTGCATGCTCGCAGTCTTACCTTCAAAGTACTCAATGGCAAAGAACTCTCTATTGAGGCACCGTACCCTAAAGACTTTAGGGTACTTGTGGAGCAGTTGGATAAGAATAACTGATGGGACGATTTAGATGGGATAATGAGCAATTCAAATATTTTCAAGCTCCTGTTGCATTTAAAAATATATACATCTATCTTTGTGTCCCTTTTTCAGGGGCGAATTATCTATTGTCAAAAATTATAAAGCTTTTACAGCGTGGATACTTTAAGTTATAAGACAGTTTCGGCTAACAAGGCAACAGTAAACAAAGGTTGGGTCATCGTTGATGCCGAATCTAAGGTTTTGGGCCGGTTAGCTAGTGAAGTTGCGAGAGTGATCAGAGGAAAACACAAGCCTGATTTTACTCCGAATGTTGATTGTGGAGATAATGTTATCGTTATCAATGCAGATAAAATAAAGCTGACAGGAAAGAAATGGACTGATAAAGTTTACATTTCTCACACCGGTTACCCTGGTGGTCAGAGATCTGCTACTCCAAAGGAAGTTATGGCCAAGAAATCATCTACAATCCTTGTAGAGAGAGCCGTAAGAGGAATGCTCCCTAAATCTAGATTAGGAAGAGTTCTATTCAAGAATTTATACGTTTATGAGGGTGCCGAGCATCCGCATGAAGCTCAAAAACCTAAAGAAATTAAACTATAATCAATGGAAGTAATTAGTTCAATAGGAAGAAGAAAGACCTCAATTGCCAGAATTTATATGACTTCCGGTAAAGGAGAGATCACTGTAAACAACAAGAGTGTGGAGGATTACTTTCCTGCGGGTATTTTACAGACTATCGTTCGCCAGCCGTTAAATACTGTTGGTCAGGATGGTAACTTCGATATTAAGGTTAATGTTGATGGTGGTGGACCTGCTGGTCAGGCAGAAGCTATCAGACTGGCATTATCAAGAGCATTGTGCGAAGTAGATGCTGAGAACAGATCTCCTCTTAAAAAGGAAGGCTTTCTTACCAGAGACCCTAGAATGGTCGAAAGAAAGAAATACGGAAGAAGAAAAGCGAGAAGAAAGTTCCAGTTCAGTAAACGTTAATATTTACTGTTAACAGGATATAAAATAAGAAAACAAATAATTAATGGCTGATAAATTAGAATATAAAGACTTACTTGATGCTGGTGTTCACTTCGGACACTTAACGAGAAAGTGGGATCCCAAAATGGCTCCATACATTTTTATGGAGAAAAATGGTATCCACATTATTGATTTAAATAAGACCCTTGAGTGCCTCGACAAAGCATCATATGCACTTAAGAACATCGTAAGATCAGGAAGAAAGGTTTTGTTCGTAGCTACTAAAAAACAGGCACAGGATGTTGTGACTGAAGAAGCTAAGAGATTAAACATGCCCTATGTAACTGACAGATGGTTGGGTGGTATGCTTACCAACTTTGCTACTATCAGAAAATCATTGAAGAAAATGTCTTCAATTGATAAGCTGATGAAAGATGAGGCTTACCTTAACCTTGCAAAAAGAGAAAGATTAACTATCACCCGTGAAAAGGAAAAACTCGAGAGAGTACTTGGTGGTATCGCTGATCTTAACAGGCTACCAGCTGCACTTTTCGTGATCGATGTTAAAAGAGAGCATATTGCTGTAAAAGAAGCTCAAAAGTTAAATATCCCTGTATTTGCTATGGTGGATACTAACTCTGACCCTACAGGGGTAGACTTCCCCATTCCGGCAAACGACGATGCGTTCAAATCTATTTCGCTTATCACAAAGCAAGTGGGTAAAACCATCGAAGAAGGTTTGATGGAAAGAAAGAAGGATAAAGAAGAGGCAAACCTACAGAAAGAAGAAGAGGCTAAAAAAGCAGCAGACAAGGAATCTGTAGAATAAACAAAATAAATTATACCGATAGATAATTCAAAAAGATTGAACATTGGCCACAAACTGATGTTCAATTTTTTATTAAAGACAAATCAAATTAAGAATATTAAAATATAAGTAACTATGGCTATTACAGCAAAAGACGTAAATAAGCTTAGGCAAATGACTGGTGCCGGAATGATGGATTGCAAGAAGGCACTTACCGAAGCTGATGGCGATTTTGACAAGGCAATAGACCTTCTAAGAAAGAAAGGGCAGAAAGTATCAGCTTCAAGAGCTGACAGAGATACTACAGAAGGATCTGTTTTCGTAAGAACAAACGGTGATGGTACAGAAGGTATCCTTATTGCTTTGAATTGTGAGACTGACTTCGTTGGAAAGAACGAAGAGTTTCAGAACCTTGGAAATGCTATTCTTGATGTTGCTTTTGAGAAGCAACCGGCCAATATCGATGCTCTTAAGCAAGAGAAACTTGGAAATCTTACGGTAGAGGAAAAAATCACTGAACTTGTAGGTAAGATTGGTGAGAAGATCGAGATCAGTGAATACGTGAGAGTAAATGGTGAGGCTGTAGTGCCATACATTCATGCTGGTAGCAAATTAGGAGTATTGGTATCTCTTAAAGGTGTTAACGGTGCTGATGTACAGGAAGCAGGTAAGGATGTAGGTATGCAGATTGCTGCCATGAATCCTGTAGCTGTAGATAAGGATGACGTTGATGCTACAATAGTTGAGAAGGAATTGGAGATAGGTAAGGAACAGGCTTTGGCTGAAGGGAAGCCTGCAAACATTGTAGAAAAAATAGCTGAGGGTAAGCTTCAGAGATTCTACAAGGATAATACTTTGTTAAACCAGCAGTTCGTTAAGGATAGCTCTGTAACAGTAGCAGGCTATCTTGATAGCATATCAAAAGGTTTAACAGTAGCAGAATTCAAAAGAGTAGCTATAGGATAAAAATAGTTATTTGATAATAGGAAAGCCGTTGCGACTATGTTGTAACGGCTTTTCTTTTTTATCAGCCTTCCGTTTATGTAAAACATCCATTTGCTATTTGGGAGGAGCGGCATGCATTGTAAATTCATATCATTCTGATCGTGAAATTCTTGATGTTTTGTTCCTGACTCAATGCAATTGTAGTGTTGGGTCAATGTCTTATTTGTTTCATTCTATTGCTATATTGTAATAGTTTTCCGAGTCAGTAAATCCTAAATCAAATAAGTATGACAACACAACTACACAAATGTATTATGGTTATCCTGTTATCTTTTGGGATAATCGGTATGTCCTGTGCACAGTTTTCAGTTAGTGGCATAGTAAAGGATATTGAAGGAGAGCCTTTAGTTGGGGTGAATATAGTGGAGAAAGGAACCGGAAACGGAACCATTACTGATCTGAATGGTAAATACGCACTTCAGGCCGGCTCTGATCAGGCAGTACTGCAATTCAGCTTTATAGGATTTGATACTGAGGAGGTTTTTATTGACGGTAAATCTATAGTTGATGTCGTAATGCTACCGAATCTGACACAACTTATGGAAATTGAGATTGTAGGCTCAAGAAGCCTAAACAGGTCAGCCACTGAAACCCCAGTGCCTGTTGATATCATTCCCTTGTCGGAGGTGGCAACTACCTCAGGGCAGCTTGATGTAAATCAAATGCTTCAGTATGTGGCGCCATCATATAATGCCAATCGACAGTCGGGAGCGGATGGTAGTGATCACATCGATCCGGCAACCATTAGGGGATTAGGACCGGATCAGACTTTGGTTCTTGTTAATGGTAAAAGACGACACCAGTCATCACTCATCAATATTTTCGGTACACGAGGCAGAGGCAATACGGGAACTGACCTGAATGCTATACCCGTTTCTGCCATTGACAGAATTGAAATATTGCGAGACGGAGCCAGTGCACAGTATGGCTCAGATGCCATTGCCGGCGTGCTCAATATTGTACTTAAATCCAGTGTGGGGAAGTTCACTGGCTGGGTTAACTCAGGGGTGCGAAAAGAGGGCGACGGAGAAATGGTGCAGGTAAATGGCAATTACGGATTCGAAACGGGTAACGGAGGTTTTGTAAATGTAACGCTGGATTACCTGCATAAAGGGAGAACAAACCGTCCTGCTGACCCTGTGGTGTATGATGTCTACCGCCGTAAATTTGGCGATGCTGAATCAGATAATTTTGGTGCGTATTTCAATGCAGAGATGCCGCTAAAAGGAGAAACTAAATTTTATGCATTTGGGGGATATAACTTCAGAGACACGGATGCCTATGCCTGGACCCGTGGTGCCGATGAAGATCGAAATGTTCAGGCCATTTACCCTAATGGTTTCGACCCTCATATTTTGTCTAATATTAGCGATAAGTCAGTTTCTGCAGGAATAAAGACGGATGCCAATGGATGGAAGATCGACTTTAATAATACTTACGGGCAAAACATATTTCACTATTATGTAGATGGTACACTCAATGCCTCATTGTTGGAGAAATCACCCACTTATTTTGATGCAGGTGGGTTTAAACTGGCCCAAAATACCACTGGTCTTCACTTTTCGAAATATAATGAGTATATGCTGGCAGGATCCAATATTGCCTTTGGGGCAGAGTATAGAGTAGAGAATTATCAGATTTTTGCCGGAGAAGAGGCATCTTGGAAAAATTATGGCATAATTGATACGGTAATCAATAATATGGTAGTGCCATGGGATGCGCTTCAGAGGCCCGGTGGATCGCAGGGTTTTCCCGGATTCAGGCCTGATAATGAGGTTGACGAATTCAGGACAAATATTGCCGGGTATATTGATTTTGAAGTGGATTTCACCAGCAGATTTATGCTCGCAACTGCTGTACGTGGAGAGCGGTACAGTGATTTCGGAACTACGATTAACGGGAAGCTGGCTTCCAGGTTTGCTCTCTCAGACAGGTTTGCCATAAGAGGGTCGGTGAGTACAGGTTTTAGGGCGCCGTCACTAGCTCAGATCTATTTTAACTCTGTATTTACCGATTTTGTTTCCGGTGTTGCTGTAGATAAGATCATAGCCCAGAATAACAGCCCTATCACACGAGCGCTAGGTATACCACCATTGAAACAGGAGAGGGCATTGAATTTTAGTGCGGGATTTACTGCAGAGCCTGTCTCCAGATTGACACTTACGGTAGATGGGTATTTTGTGGATATACAAGACAGGATAGTTTTAACGGGAGCATTTGAAGATACAGACCCGGAAATAGGATCGGAACTGCAAGCTCTCAATGTGGGAGCAGCTCAGTTTTTTACCAATGCGGTGGATACCAGGACGACTGGTGTTGATATTATTGTTCAGTATTCGACCAGGATGGGGCGGGGTGATCTGAAAGCTACCATGGCTGCAAATTTTAATGATATGTCTATTGAAGATATAAAAACAAATCAGAAGCTGGCCGGGAAAGAGGACATTTACTTTGGGGAAAGAGAGCAATATTTTTTATTAGCTTCTGCGCCGGATAGTAAGATCAACCTTACATTGGATTATACAATAGATAAATTCAATATTAACCTCCGGCTGGTGCGTTTTGATGAAGTGATTCTCATCGACTGGCTGGGCACCAAGGATGTGTATGAGGCGAAGATATCTACGGATCTTGCTTTGGGTTATAAGTTTACCGATAATATCAGGCTGATCGTAGGAGGCTCTAATATACTGGATGAGCTCCCGACCAGGCAGGATACCGAAACAGAAACAGGAGGATTGTGGGACCCCGTACAAATGGGCTTTAATGGAGCATTCTATTTTGCCAAGCTCGGGTTTACCTTTTGATAGTAAATTTTTTAGAATGCAAAAAAGAGGCTGCCATAACGGTGGCCTTTTTATTTTACCTCTTTCTGGAATTTAATTTTATAAATTATTTATAGGCTTTTTTCTGTATAGCTTAAGAGGTGTCTGAAAATTTCCAGAGTTGGTAAAATTTTCAGTCATAATTATAATGTTTTTTAAATTTTTGATTTAAAATGACCCTATGTTTAAATATTTATTAACAATAACGTTTGCAGGTGGGTTAAAAAATACCCTGTATATTGAATATACATGCTAAATTTTACATTTAATGGGTAAAAAATAAGCTATCTAACTTCATAATCTCGATATTTTGTTTTTCATTTGGCTTTACGATTCAAACTTTTGATTGCAAATCATTAAATACAAACCTGTTATTATGGAGAAGTTCTTTTTGAGCGAATTACCTTTGGCTGTCAGGGAAAGTGCCCTGGAAGCCACTGCCAGTGCCGACAGTATTGATCTTAGTCTTGTCGCAGAAGGCCTTTTTACGGCCAACAATATTTGGATGATGATGGCTACTGCCCTGGTATTTATTATGCACCTGGGCTTTGCCGGTGTCGAAGCTGGCTTTAGCCAGTCTAAAAACACGGTTAATATCCTTTTTAAAAACACGCTTACTCCTGTTATTGGTATTCTTACTTACTACATTATAGGGTTCAACCTGATGTACCCCGGTTTTGAAACCCCCGGGTGGTTCTCTTTTGGAGGCTTCTTTCTTGACCTGCCTTCGAATGGTAACACTTCTGATTATGCAAGTGGGGGTTATACCTACTGGACAGATTTTTTGTTTCAGGCTATGTTTGCAGCAACTGCAGCAACCATCGTTTCGGGGGCAGTGGCTGAACGTATAAAAATATCTTCCTACATCACCTTTACATTATTGTTTGTAGGTATTGTGTACCCGATCATCGGAAGCTGGAAATGGGGTGGTGGTGCACTTCATGCAGCTGGTTTCTATGATTTTGCCGGTTCTACCCTGGTTCATTCAGTTGGAGGATGGGGAGCTTTGGCTGGTATTATGTTATTGGGGCCTCGCATAGGAAAATATGTTGATGGAAAAGTAATTGATAAACCAGGATCAAGTGTGCCTCTGGCCACCATAGGTGTTTTTCTTTTATGGCTGGGCTGGTTCGGTTTCAATGGGGGCTCAGTGCTGTCGGCCGATCCGGGTAAAGTGTCTTTTGTATTGGTTACAACCAGTTTGGGCGCATGTACCGGCGCACTGGGAGGTCTCCTGGCCGGGTATTTCGTTTTCAAAAGACTGGATTTTGGTATGGTTCTTAACGGCCTGCTTGCAGGTTTGGTAGGAATAACTGCTGGTGCGGATGTGATCAGTCCGGGTTGGGCGCTGGTAGTAGGTTTTGTGGCAGGAATACTGGTAGTACTTTCAGCTATTACTCTCGATAAACTAAAGCTTGATGACTGCGTAGGGGCAGTATCCGTTCACCTTGTATGTGGTGTATGGGGAACACTGGCTGTAGGTATTTTTGGAGTAACGGCTGAGGGTACTCCTATGCCCTTCCTGCCTCAGCTCTATGGAGTAGCGGTGTGTGGTGCTACAGCTTTTGCCTCTGCTTTTATCATCTTTTTCGTGCTGAAGAAACTTTTTGGTATACGGGTTTCCGAACAACATGAAATAGAAGGGCTTGATAGTCACGAACATGGTATACGAGGTTATACCATTGTATATGACGAATAGGCTATAAAAAATAAGAAGCCCTTCTGAAAGAAAATCTCACCTTTCTCCCAGAATTAACGGGCTTCTATCAGTTAACGCAATTATTAACTTAACCCAAAAGTAAGATGAAAAAGTCATTTACGCTATTTACTATGTTACTTTATTTCACTGTTTTACCGGTATTTGCTCAGGACGAAGAGGAGAAGAGCGGAGAGTTCTCTCTGTCAGGTTCCATTGATGTTTACTATAGGGCTAACCTCAACGCTAAAAATAGCGGAGAGAATTACCAGGCACCAGGTACATCATTTGGTAATTTACCCGGATTCAGTCTTGGAATGGTAAATTTTATTGGTTCTTATCAGGCTGAAAAAGGTGGCTTTGTGGCTGACCTTGCATTTGGTCCCAGAGGTGAAGATGCTGTTTTTGCATCACCATACTATAATTCTGAGAGAGGGAGTTCGCAAATCATCAACCAACTCTATGCCTACTGGAACGTAAATGAGGCGTTGACACTCACCTTAGGTAATTTCAATACATTTTTGGGTTACGAAGTAATATCGCCCGCTGCCAACTTCAATTACTCTACTTCATATATGTTCTCCTATGGTCCGTTTTCACACACCGGCTTAAAAGCGGATCTGCAAGTGTCAGATGATTTTTCGCTAATGGCCTCTGTTATGAATCCAACGGACCTTACTGAATTTAACCCTGTTGGTACATATACTGCAGGTCTTCAGGTCGGCTTATTCGGAAGTACTTATATTAATTTTCTCTATGGTGATCAGGATGGTAAACTGGATGAAGATGAGGCGTCTGCCGATGATTATTCAGCAGGCAGTACCTTCCAGGCTGACATCACTACCGGAGTAGAAGTATCGGACGCTTTCTTTCTTGGCTTTAATGCTACATACAATACCACCAGTGTAGGTGAACTCTACAATGGGAGTGATGTGGTCGATGCGGATGGCGACGGTGCGGGCTTTTACGGAGCCGCCGCCTACTTGCAATTAAAGACGTCTGAGACTTTCGCAATAGGCACAAGAGTAGAATATTTTAAAGTATATAATAATGGACTTGAAGTGATCACTCTTGATCCTGATGGAGATGGTAGTGTGCTTGACATCACACTTTCGGCCAATGCCAGGGTCGGTAACCTGACCATTATCCCGGAATTGCGGTTCGACACGTCCTCTGAAGATTCTTTCTTAGATAGGGACCTTGAGCCGAACGGAAGCCTGGCATCATTTCTTCTGGCAGCAGTTTATACCTTTTAAAATAGCTGATGAGCGTACTGATTCACATATTGATACTTAACAATTTATTGCTGTCTGTTGAAATGTTGGGCACTCCGGTAAAACCGGAGTTTCCAGCGTTTTATGAGAAGATAGTACCCTGCATTGGTCATGGGCGTGAAGCTATTTACCAAGGGGTTGTAGAATATTTTGATGAGCAGGGGAGCTCTAAGGATGTGGATTCTATTACCCTTCTCATTTCGAACGCCAAACTCCGTATCTACAGTCGCATACTTGGGGAGGTCAAAAAGCCTGTCGGTGAGGCCACTTTCCAAATACGTGTGGATGTAAAAGATGAAAAATTCAGGCTGATCATTTATGACCCATGGTTCAGAGCCTTTGTTAGAGACAGGTATGGAAAACTGGTATCTGATGACAAGGCCGAGCAGGTGACCGATGAGAATTTTAAACACAGAGTTTCACTTTTTAAAAAGATAGAAACTCAATTACAAGCTTATATAAATGACTCAGGACAGAAAATAAGAGAGGGGATGGTTGAAGATGAATTGTATAATATAACTAATTGGTAATAATTGTAAATGTTTTAAAACTATGGCAAAAACTAAACTCGAGTATGTATGGCTGGATGGTTATAAGCCAACCCAGTGTTTAAGAAGTAAGACAAAAATAGTCTCTGATTTTGATGGGACCCTTGAATCATGCCCTATGTGGTCATTCGATGGTAGTTCAACCCAGCAGGCAGAAGGAAATTCATCAGACTGTTTGCTCAAGCCGGTTGCCATTTTCCCGGATCCGGGAAGAAAGAATGCCTATCTGGTAATGACAGAAGTGCTTAACCCTGATAAAACTCCCCATATTAGTAATGGACGCGCACTTATCGATGACGATGACAACGATTTCTGGTTCGGATTTGAGCAGGAGTATTTCCTGTGGAATCCCGATACTAACTTGCCTTTAGGTTTTCCTACCGGTGGGTATCCACGTCCGCAGGGCCCTTACTACTGTTCCGTAGGTTCTAATAATGCGTATGGAAGAGAAATAGTTGAAGAGCACCTTGATCTGTGTCTGGAGGCAGGTATTAATGTAGAAGGTATTAACGCTGAAGTGGCTACCGGTCAGTGGGAATTCCAGGTATTTGCCAAAGGTGCTGCCGCAGCCGGTGATCAAATCTGGATCGCCAGATACCTGTTGGAAAGAACAGCTGAGAAATACGGTTTGTCAATCAACTGGCATCCAAAGCCGTTGAAAGGAGACTGGAATGGTTCAGGTATGCATGCCAACTTCTCCAACAGTATCCTGCGCACAGCTGGTTCTAAAGATGTTTATGATATGGTTTGCGAATCATTTGGTCCCAGGGTAAAAGAACATATAGAGGTATATGGCGCAGATAACGACCAACGCCTTACTGGTGCACATGAAACCCAGTCTATCGATAAATTCAGCTATGGAGTTTCTGATCGTGGTGCCTCAATCAGAATACCCATCGGAACTGTTGAGAACGGATGGAAAGGTTGGCTTGAAGACAGACGCCCGGCTTCTAATGGAGATCCATACAAAATTGCCGCCAGGATTATTAAAACTGTAAAAACAGCCGAAGTAGCTGTTGAAGCGGCTATATAATTTCAACCTGTGAATTAAGTGTGCCCTGATAAGGGAAGAGAGCTGTCAGGCTTTCTTCCCTGTCTTTTTGAAAATAGCCTCAAAAGCATTTTTTAATTCCTGACCAGCCTTTTCCAGGTTGGTTTCTGCTTCCTCCCAACGGTCTTTGTGAGTTTCTTTAAAATTTTTAAATTCCCCTTTTAAGGTTTCTGCATTTCGTTTTAGCTCTTCTATTCTATCCGCATAATCAACCTTTGCCTGGTCCTTTGCCACTTTCAGGTCTTCTATGAGCTCGTCTATTTTCTTGCCGATATCCTGAAATAAGTGCTCGGCTTTGCCCTGATTTTGATCTTTCATTATACCATTTTGTTTATTTATTGTTAATTACGTATAAATTAAAAGTTAGTTTATAAATACAATGTATATGAAGCATCACCAGAACCCTATGGAGCATATTGCAGAGCTGTTGGAAACCAAGGCCTGCGTCAAACAAGAGACTTACAGGAATCTGCAAGATGTATTTAGGGCACTGATGACAGAGGCGGATAATGTGATCAGGGAAGTCGATAAGAAAATTAAGAAACGGGATAAGGATGTCACCTTTGAGGTCACCAGTATCAGCGATAATGAATTCCACCTGAAAGTAGCCGGTGATTTGCTTATTTTCTTTATGCACAGTAATATCATTACGCTCGATAAGAAGCATAGCCTGAACAAAAGTAAGTACGTAATGGACAACCCTATGCGAAAATACCTGGGACAGATCAATGTCTACAATTTTATGGCAGACTCCCTGAAGTACAACAGGATAAATGATCCTGGCTATCTTATTTCAAGGTTATTTATTAACAGTGAGAAGCATTTTCTGATCGAAGGTGATGGTCAGCTGAACTATATGTTTGAGGATGTTTCCTCTCAACCTGTTACCCCTACCGATATTAGTGTTTTTATCCAGATGGTTATTTCACAGGCTATTGATTCTGATCTGATCACCTCACCTTTTCCAGCAATAAGAACTATTACCCTGAGTCAGAAGAATGAAAAATCCCAGGCACTGGGAGGTGGGTACAAGATCGGTTTTCAAATGTCATACCAGCAGGATATCAAATGATACAAATAGTTGATCTGTTATTCTAAAACCAACCATTTATATGCGAGCATAAATTATTTGACGATGGGGCTTACTTTATGTTATTCTTCCTTCAATCTCAGCGTTAAAGGTTTATCTTTGTGATAAATTAATTGTGAAAATGTTGTTACGAAAGTTATTGATATTGTTGGTAAGTGTGATTCTGGTGGCGGGGTGTGCATCATCAAAAAAGCGGAACGGCAAAATTAAACCGGGTAAGCCGATACCATGCCCGATGAAGGATTGCTAATAGAACATGAAGAAAATTGTTATAGCTATTGACGGTTACTCTGCCTGTGGGAAAAGCACAACAGCCAAAGCCGTGGCCGCTGTTTTAGGGTACACTTATATTGATACCGGAGCCATGTATCGTGCTATTACCCTTTACTTTCACCAAAACCATGTGAGCCTTACCAATAAAAAAGACGTGGTGAAGGCTCTTGAGAATATTGATATTACCTTTCATAAAAATGAGAAAACGGGACTAGCGGAGACATTTCTTAACGGACTTAATGTGGAAAGCGAGATCAGGAAAATGTATGTTTCGGAGAATGTAAGTCAGGTAAGCTGTTTGGTAGAGGTAAGAAAGGCTATGGTAGCACAACAGAGAAAACTGGGAAAGAAGAAGGGCGTGGTTATGGATGGCAGAGATATAGGTACTGTGGTTTTTCCTGATGCTGAGCTCAAAGTGTTTATGGAAGCGGACATCTATGTGCGGGCAGGAAGACGACAAGAAGAGCTGTTAGAAAATGGCCAACTTGTGGATTTGAGCAAAATAATTGAGAATCTGAAAAAGCGTGATCATATTGATAGCACACGGGAGGAAAGCCCATTGCGGAAGGCCGACGATGCACTTGTATTGGATACAACATTCCTTACCCTTGAAGAGCAGGTAGATGAAGTTATAAATCAGGCTTTAAGCAAAATATTGAATGATAAAAGGGAATCAGTGGATGCTGAATAACCGCCTTAATAATTATTTGTTTTAAATTATAGTCTGAGATTTTAATTGTAGGAAAAATTGTTAATTTTGCCTCGATTTTAATGATAAGATTTGAATCTTAAAGTAAAGCATGTCTAAATTCATCAAGCTAAAAAAAGGGTTTGATATCAACCTGGCGGGCAAGGCTGAGAAGAAGATCGTAGAAGTTGAACAACCAGAAACTTTCGCGTACAAGCCTTCAAGTTTTCACGGTATTTTAAGGCCGAAACTAAAAGTAAAGGAAGGGGACACTGTAAAAGCAGGTACACCTATACTTTTTGATAAAAAAAATGACAAAGTTCTACATGTTGCGCCGGTTAGCGGTGAGATCGTGGAGATCAGAAGAGGTGAAAAAAGAAAACTTCTTGAGGTTGTCATTTTGGCCGATAAAACCATCGAATACGAAGCATTCGAGAAACATACCGTATCAGATATCAATGGTTTATCCAGGGAAAACATAGTCGACCAGATGCTTGGTGGCGGTGTTTGGCCCAACCTTGTTCAAAGACCATACGGTGTTATTGCGGATCCTTCCGAAACGCCAAAATCTATTTTCATTTCTGCTTTCGATACTCATCCTTTGGCTCCTGATTATGATCTGATCTTTAAAGGTCAGGAACAGTATTTTCAGGCAGGTATTGATATCTTGAAAAAGCTGACGCCAGGTGCAGTGCATGTTAATGTCAATGCTGATGCGGAAGTATCACCAATGTTTGCACATATAAAGAATGTGGAACTGAATAAATTTTCAGGTCCGCATCCTGCAGGTAACGTTGGTGTTCAAATCCATCACCTTGATCCTATTAATAAAGGTGATGTTGTTTGGACGATCAATCCTTTTGGGGTAATTCAGATCGGTAAGCTCTTTCTTGAAGGCAAATACGATGCTTCAAGAATAATTGCCGTAGCCGGTTCAGAAGTGAAGAGCCCGCAGTATTACAAAACATATACCGGAGCATCTATTAAGAGATTTGTAGAAGGTAATCTCAAAAATGACCACGTAAGATTTGTTTCAGGCAATGCGCTGACAGGTAGAAGGGTTGCAGCTGATGGCCATTTGGGCTTTTTTGATAACCTGCTTACAGTACTGCCTGAGGGTGATAAATATGAGCTTTTCGGATGGATCAAGCCGACTACTCAAAAACTGAGTTTTCAGAGAGCGTTTGGCCTTTTCTCGTTCCTGTTCCCTAATAAAGAATATGCACTCGATACCAATGTTAAAGGTGAACCACGTGCTTTCGTACAAACAGGAATATTTGAAAAAGTAACTCCTATGGATATATTACCCACATATCTTCTGAAAGCTATTCTGGCTGAAGATTTTGATGATATGGAATCTCTGGGAATATATGAGATTATCGAGGAGGATCTTGCACTATGTGAATTTATAGATGTATCCAAGCATGATATACAAGATATAGTTCGTGAAGGCCTGGACTTAATACGGTATAGTTAATCCATAAAGATATAAGAGCGATAAAATGAAGTTTTTAAGAGAAGCACTTGATAAAGTAAAACCTCACTTCGAGAAAGGCGGAAAGTGGGAAAAGTTTTACTATATATATGAGGCTCATGATACATTGCTGTTTGCTCCTAACCACACTACCAATTCAAAAGGAGTGCAGATTAGGGATGCGATGGATATGAAGCGTTTGATGATGACAGTAATCATAGCAATGATCCCCTGCTTGCTGTTCGGTATATACAATGTGGGATATCAACATTTTCTAGCCATCGGTCAACCTGAGGCGGGTTTTGGAGACATCGTTTTAGTAGGACTGATACAGGTTATCCCGATCCTGGTTGTTTCTTATGCGGCTGGTTTGGGTACTGAATTTACATTTTCTGTAATCAGACAGCACCCCATCAATGAGGGCTTTCTGGTCACTGGTATGCTGATTCCATTAGTTATGCCCCCGGATATTCCGCTATGGCAGGTAGCATTGGCTACAATATTTGCGGTAGTCATTGCCAAGGAAGCTTTCGGAGGAACAGGTATGAATATACTTAACGTTGCGCTTACAGCCAGAGCATTTTTATATTTTGCATACCCTAGTCAGATATCTGGCGATGTATGGACTTACATTGGTGGTGCAAATAAAGCTATTGAAGGTTTTACAGGAGCAACTCCATTATCTATTGGTGCTGAAACAGTAGAGAATGGCAAAAGCGTAGTCGCATCTTTAAGTGCATATGGCAGTGGGTGGGCTGATGGAATTTATGAGTTCTCAAATATGTTCTTTGGCTTCATGCCGGGTTCAATAGGGGAGACCTCAACACTTATGTGTTTAATCGGAGCACTTATTCTCATATTTACCGGGGTAGGAAGCTGGAAAGTTATGATTAGTGTTATAGCGGGAGCTTTTGGAATGGGACTATTGCTGAACGGACTGGCTGTAAATGAGTTTATGGCGATGCCTGCGCATTACCACCTTGTCATTGGTGGATTGGCATTTGGTACAGTTTATATGGCAACAGATCCTGTTACGGCCTCACAGACAGAAACCGGAAAATGGATATATGGTTTAATGATTGGGATGCTGACAGTTGTTATCAGGGTCTTTAACCCGGCATACCCTGAAGGAATCATGCTTGCAATACTATTTATGAACGTATTTGCACCACTTATTGATCACTATGTAGTAATAGCTAATAAGAAAAGGAGGTTACAACGTGCGACAGTCTAACGGATACATTATATTATTTACAGCAATTATGACTATCATAGTTGGAGGATTGCTGTCTTTGGCTTCACAAGGTCTGGCACCAGCACAAAAGAAGTCAATTGAGCTGGATACCAAGAGTTCTATTCTGTCTTCTGTGATGGACAGAGAGGAATTAAAGAAAATGAAGCCTAATGAAGTACTTGAAATGTACGATAAGAGGATAGCTTCTTTAGTTGTTAACATCAACGGTGAGATTGTAGAGAAAAATGAAAAGGGAGAGCCTATCGTTGCAGAGGAGATCAGTATATTGAAAAACTATAAGAAGAAGCCCGAAAACAGACTTTATCCTGTTTTTAAATATATGAATGCTGAAAATCCCGAAAAGGTGGATTCATATATCCTTCCGCTCTACGGATCAGGACTTTGGGACAAGATATGGGGCTATGTGGCATTGAACCAGGAGCTGAGTACTATTGTTGGTGTGTCCTATGATCATAAGCAGGAAACACCTGGCTTGGGCGCCAGAATAGGGACGCCTGAAATACAAAACAGGTACGTTGGCAAAGAGATCTATGATGAACAAGGTAATCTGGTTTCTGTTACTATGGTTAAGGGGGAAGGAAATGCCGGGTTAGATTCACATCACGTAGATGGAATGTCGGGAGCTACATTGACAGGAAAAGGAGTTAATGTGATGTTGAAAAATTACCTTAATTATTATCAATCTTATTTTAAGAAAGTAAAATCTGGCTCAGTTGCTGCACTTTAAAGTTGTAGTAAGAGACATTTAGAAACAGATACTATAATATTATGAGTACTGAAACTTTAGAGCAAAAGAAGGAAGAAGTCGTTCAGAAACCTGCTGAGGGCCTACTTTCCAAAAGAAGAAAAAGATTAATATCTGATCCGCTTAATGAGGATAACCCTATTACCGTACAGGTACTTGGAATCTGTTCTGCACTGGCGGTTACCGTAAAGATGGAACCTACCCTGATCATGGCTATAGCTGTGGTCTTTGTGGTGGTTTTCTCCAACCTTATTATTTCACTTTTAAGAAACCTCATTCCCAACAGGGTAAGGATCATTGTGCAGCTGGCCGTAATTGCGACATTAGTAACACTGGTAAGTGAGGTGCTGAAAGCATACAATTATGAAATGTATAAGATCCTGGGAGCTTTCGTAGGTCTGATTATTACTAACTGTATTGTGATGGGTAGACTGGAGGCATTTGCCATGGGGAATAAGCCCTATGATTCCATACTTGATGGATTAGGCAGTGGTTTCGGCTATGCATGGATCATTTTGACAGTGGCTTTCTTTAGAGAACTGTTCGGGTCGGGATCTATATTTGACTTTAAAATCTTCGAGGCAGTAGGCATTAGCAATTTTGCTACGAATGGATTAATGGTTGACTCCATTGGAGCATTTATGGTATTAGGTATTTTGATCTGGGTACAAAGATCTAAGACAGGTTACGTAGAACACTAAAAAGTATTTAG
Source organism: Fulvivirga ulvae (assembly GCF_021389975.1). Taxonomy (NCBI): domain Bacteria; kingdom Pseudomonadati; phylum Bacteroidota; class Cytophagia; order Cytophagales; family Fulvivirgaceae; genus Fulvivirga; species Fulvivirga ulvae. The sequence continues at coordinate 537,921 of NZ_CP089981.1, read as the reverse complement.
AAATGGAATTAGTAAGCTTAGGAATAAAATCCATCTTTATCGAGAACATGATCTTTGCCTATTTCTTAGGTATGTGTTCTTTCCTTGCAGTTTCTAAAAAGGTGTCTACGGCAGTGGGCCTCGGAGCTGCAGTTATATTTGTATTAACTATTACCGTGCCGGTTAACTGGTTGCTACAGGAGTACATATTAAAGGAAGGTGCCCTCTCATGGCTTGGAGCTGGTTTTACAGAAGTTAATCTGGAATTTCTGCAATTTATCATGTTTATTGCCATTATAGCTGCTATGGTTCAGCTGGTAGAGATGATCATTGAGAAATTCTCACCCTCTCTTTATGGTTCATTAGGTATATTTCTGCCTTTGATCGCTGTTAACTGTGCTATTCTGGGATCCTCATTATTCATGATCCAAAGAGATTATCTGCTTTCTGAAGCTACAGTATTTGGCTTTGGCTCTGGTATAGGCTGGATGTTGGCTATCGTGGCACTTGCTGCTATAAGAGAAAAACTGAAGTATTCTAATGTGCCTGCCGGATTGAAGGGTTTGGGTATCACCATGTTAATCACGGGATTAATGGGGATTGCATTCAAATCTTTTATTGGTATCGCTCTTTAAGAACAAAAAGATAACAATTATAGTTAAAAGGGTTTCTACTGGTTGGGAACCCTTTTTTTATATACTAACAACACTGAACTATGAGCAAGTTTACCTTTCATCGATTCATTAGCTATTTCTTTAGAGGCTTGTTGTTTGTAGTGCCTTTGGCACTTACTATTTACATCATCTATGAAACGCTTGAGTGGCTGGATGGGCTTATACCTGTTAATATACCTGGTTTAGGTTTAATAATAATTATTGTTAACATAACTTTTTTGGGATATCTCGCTTCTTTCTTTATTACGAGGCCTTTCTTTGATCAATTGGAGAGGTACCTGGTGAAAATACCCCTGGTTAATATTATTTACACCTCTATCAAGGACTTGATCGGAGCTTTTGTGGGCGAGCAAAAAAAGTTTAATGTGCCGGTCACGGTATCTATGACAGAAGACGGGTCGGTACTTAAAGTAGGGTTTATAACCCGTGATGACCTGGCGGAGATTGATCTTCCCGGATATATGTCGGTTTATCTGCCCCATTCCTATAACTTTTCAGGAAACCACTTTCTTGTTAAGAAGAGTCATGTTCGACCATTACATATGAACGGCACCAATGCCATGAAATTTGTGGTGTCAGGAGGCGTGTCGGGTTTGGAAGAGGAAAAGAAGAGGGACGCAGGATTATAGCGTCCCCAATACGTATTTTCTTGCTGGACAAAGCACTAACTAATTACGCCTGAACCTATAAGTTCATCTTCATGGTACCAGGCAGCAAATTGTCCTGATGCTATGGCTTTTTGAAGCTTGTCAAATATAATATACAAGCCTTCTTCTCTCATAAACAACGCTGCCGTTTCAAGGTCCTGACGATATCTTATGCGTACCTTGTAGGTGGTTTGCGAGTCGCCAGTACACATTGCCAGGTCCTCCCGTATCCAATGAATGTCTCCGGGTTTTATTAGTAAACCTTTTCTGTAAAGTCCCGGATGATCCTCTCCCTGCCCTGTGTAGATAATATTCTCGTTGGTATCCGTCTCAATAATAAACAGCGGCTTCGGTGTGCCTCCTATATTCAGACCTTTGCGCTGGCCTATCGTATAGTAATGTGCTCCGTTATGCTCACCCACTATTTTGCCATCATTGAGCTGATACTGATAGGTAGCACTCATCTTTTGGAGGATCTCAGGCGATGTTCCGTTAAGTTCCATTTGAGTTGCACTGTTTTTAAAAGTACTGGCCTCTGCCGGAACCTCTACCACTACACCTTTTTTGGGCTCTAACTTCTGCTGAAGAAACTCAGGAAGTCGAACTTTGCCTATAAAACATAACCCCTGGCTGTCTTTTTTGTCCGCGGTGATGAGGTCTTGCTCTTTGGCTATCCTTCTTACCTCCGACTTTTGAAGCTCACCTATGGGAAACAGTGCTTTGGATAACTGATCCTGAGTGAGCTGGCAAAGAAAGTAGCTTTGGTCTTTATTAGGATCCTTGCCTGCAAGCAGTTGATAAATTGTTTTTCCACCATCCTCGGTCACTCCTTTTCTACAATAATGTCCGGTGGCAATATAATCTGCTTTTAAACGCATTGCAGCCTTTAAGAATATGTCAAATTTGATCTCTCTGTTGCAGAGCACATCCGGATTGGGTGTTCTTCCTTTCTGGTATTCGTCAAACATGTAATCAACGATACGCTTTTTGTACTCCTCGCTAAGATCGATGGCCTGAAAAGGAATACCTAATTTTTGGGCAACGATCATCGCATCATTACTATCCTCAAGCCATGGACACTCCTTACTTATGGTTACACTGTCATCATGCCAGTTTTTCATGAACATTCCTATGACGTCATAACCTTGCTCTTTTAACAAGTAAGCGGCAACACTGCTATCCACACCGCCCGACATACCTACTACTACTCTTTTCATCTTGCAAAGTTATACGTTTAGGTTTAAAAACCGTTGCTTCTATTATCGTAAGCAATGCGAAGTTCGAAAAGTTCAGGTCGTGGAGTCCAGGCAAAGTAAGTGTAAACAGGGAATTGGTGCTGTTAATTAAATTGTGGATACTGAAAGTTTGTGGAGCAAGCAGATCGGAAAATGAAACTTACAAGTGAGGCTGACCATTGAAAATCAAAACAGCGTTCATCTCTGTGTTACCCTTGTTTGCCAACTTGCTGTAGACAGCTGTCTGCCAAACACTGAAGTCGAAAAGCTAATGTTCCCGGAGATTAGGCTTGATTCCTTATTTCCTCATTAAGGGATTAATTATAGTTGCGAGTATAAGCCTGTAAGATGTGGTAGGGGCGCCGGATTTTACATCAGGTGATTTAAGATTACCTAACCCTAACCCCACTCTACCCATTGCTGAGAGAGTGAGATAGGATCAGGAAACTTACAAACAAACTATAAACCAAATTCGATTAATATCGGTCGAGACAATCTTTAATTATCTTTATCTATTTCATGTATTATTTCTTCTACCATCTCCAGAAAAACCATGACACGATGCTCGCTGCTCAAATAGAGATTCTTCATTTGACGGATAGCATAATCGTTCATAATAAAATGATTGAGGAAGAAATTGACTTTACTATCATTGGAGTTCAGTCCCCGGTACTCTTCACGTTGAGAAGGGCTATTAAGAATATACCGAACCTTCTCCATCAGGAAATTATCAGAAAGCATCAGCCTTTCCTGTTCTCCTGCTCCCATTTTCGATTTAGTCATCATCTTTAACCCGATTCATCTTTATTGTTGGCTTGAAGAAGCAAAAAAAACATGAATTGGAAAAACGCGACAAATCGTTTTGACAAGCTTTATATTAGGTAAAATTCACCAATTTTATAGGTAAAATTACCTAATCTGTAAAATGCCGGATCCCTCTGATCCTGTCCTTTGGCCTTTTTTGAAAAAAGGAGCTAAAAAGTACATCCGTTACAAAAGTATTTGAATTTTTATTTTCTTATACTTAGAAAATCTAAAGAGTAAATAACACGGAAGTTCTTAATAGAGAGATGCTTACTTGTTAAGAAAGCTCCAAAAACTTACACATTGTAATCTATGGTTTAGTAAATACTTATATTCTTGCTCATGGAGGAGTGATAAACTAAAACTTGTGAGTAGTTGGCGATTAAATAAAGTCTTTTTTGAACATACCTCTGATACAATAGCCATTGCTAATAACAGAGGAAAAATACTCTATGTCAACCCGTCTTTTGAGCGTGTTTCTGGATACGAGAGGGCTGAAATTGAGGGTAAGCCGATAGATACAATTCATTCAGATGAAACTTTTTCAAATGCTTATTGGGAGAATGTAAAAGAGCTTGATGAAAGCAAAAATATTTTTCGAAAGGTTTTTGTTAATAGAAAGAGAAACGGCAATTACTTTTATCTGGATACTAAAATCATACTTTATAACTCATCCGCTGCAAAAACCAGGAACTATATTTTAATAGGAACGGATATTACAAATGTGCTGGAGCAAACACAGCGGATCGGCCTGTTAGAAGTGGAGTTGCAAAAATCAAATCAAACACTTGATACCCTGCTATACAAGTCATCGCATGACCTCCGGGCTCCGATTACAACCATCCAGGGATTACTTAACCTGGCCAGAACAGATGTGAATGATGACAAGCTTCTCAACTATCTGGATATGATTGTTCAAAGCACCTCCAGGCTCGATTCACTTTTGGTGGACCTCAGAAAGCTGTCATGGATTCATGCCAATCGGTTTTCAGTGCAGGAGATTAACTTTGAGGAGCTTGTACGAAGTATCCTGGAAGACCTGTCACGTTTTATACCTGTAAGTGAGATTAATATCGTAGTTGACGTAAAGGTTAAAAAGAAACATTTTTACAGCAAATACCTTATTAACAGAATATTACGCAACTTAATAGATAATGCCTGCCGCTATCGCTACGACAGGAATACTGAGAAGCATATGGTGGTAATAGGCATTGAGGAAGTGGACAGTGAATTGCATTTTTTTATTCAGGACAATGGCAGAGGTATTAAGGAAGAAGCTCAGGAGAGACTTTTTGAAATGTTTTATAAGGCGGAAGCCGTTTCAAACCGGAACGGGCTGGGCTTACATATAGCAAGGGCCGCAGTTGAAAAGCTGAAAGGGCGGATAGAACTTTCAAGTGCTTACAATAAGGGGACAAAAGTTAAGGTCACTTTGCCTTAAAGGGGCTAGTTCATTCCTGTTGATCTTCTGCAGTAGCAGGCACAGGAGAAGAAGGTTGCTCGGTGCGGCTGCCCATAAGCCTGACAAGTAGCTGAGCATCCGGTAATTGAGAAAGTATCACCTTGGTCAGTACCAATAGTGGTACCGAAAGGATCATGCCCGTAATACCCCATAGATACCCCCAAAAAACCAGACCGAGTATTACCACAATAGTATTAAGTGAAAGGCTTGAGCCAGTGATCCTCGGCTCAACCACATTACCCATTATTATTTGAACAGCCATCAAAAGGATTATGAGAAGGCCAACCATGCCTATTGAAGAAAATTGGATCAGGCCGAATAACAATGGAGGGATGGTCGCAATAATGGAGCCCACGGTTGGAATAAAGTTGAGAAGAAAGGCAAGAAAACCCCAAAAGAAGGAAAACTTAATGCCGAAAGCCCAGCAAATGATAAAATAGCCTAAGCCGGTGAGAAAACTGACGAAAAACTTAACTTTCATATAAGTGACTATTGAAGACTTTACCTGCTCGAAGCCTTTCAGCATACTTTTATCATTGTCTGTAGAGCCTTCTTCGAGGTAATGGATATACTGTTCGTACTTAAGTATGCCCCCGAGAAAACCGATTAGGTATATGGCTGTCATAAAAAATGTGCCTGTAAAATCGCCAAGAATTCCTGCAAATTGCCCCGAAGATTTTATCAGCCAGTCGTAGCTCATAACACCTGAAATGATGTCAACCAGATCTCTGGATTGAATCTCAATGCCAGGCAGGTTATTGATCCACACCAGTGCCTCATCAAGTTTGATACTTACCTGGTTAAGCAGATACTCCTTCTGCCTTATTATGTTTACGCCAGTTCTGTAAAACAACATCCCCAGCAGCCATAAAACTCCCAGACTGCTAACTGAAACCACCGTAAGGCTTAAGGGAAAAGGCCATCTTTTACTTTCAAACCAGGATAGAACCGGTTGCAGTAATATGGCAATGAAAAGTGCCAATGCCAGAGGGATTAGTAAAGATGATAGTATTGAAAGGAGATAAACGAATAAAAACGCCAGTAGCACGGATAAAATGTTCTTGATCTTCTTGATATCCTTCTCCATGAAGCGGTTTTTTATACTTGAAGCAAGAAAGATAACACTTTATTGATAATGATTGAATAAATGCAGAATTATATACATAAGAGGGGCGATATAGAGATTTATACATTGACCGCACACGTCATAATCATTCCTTATCTTTATAATATAAATGAGAAAGCTATGGAAGATCTTGCTGTTCGAAAAAACTCTTTGAAATTTATGGTTGAAGTCTCTTGCCGTCAGGATCAGGTTAAGTATGTAGTTACAAGATATATAGAGGCCAATCATGATTATGAAATGGATCATAATGCGTATTTGGCCAAACACGATATTGTGGAATATAAGGGTAAGTTATGTAATTGCCATCAGTTGATACATGGCACCGTTGATTTTTTGCAGCAAAAAATAGAGAACAGAGTGAACAGGGAGACTAGAAAACTACATTTGAAGCGGGATTTTTCATCAAAACTTTGAAGAATATAAAGTTGCCCTGCATACGCGATGCAAGGCAACTGAAAAACTGATTATATTTAAGCTTCGCACTCAGGGCCTACTAAAGTAGGCTCAAGGCAGGTTCCGCCTCTTAGCACATTTTGATTTTTAACCGAAGTCACGAAACTTTTAACTTGTAACGTTTTCAATGTGGCTTTTTGTTTTTTACTGTTTTTCATTGGTTTTAGCATTTAATTTGGTTTTTCCCTACTCTGTTTAATGTAAGGCTTTTCGGGTTATCGCCTTTTTTTGTCAAAAATTATGGAGTCCAGCACCAATTCACCGATTCAATACAAGTTTTAGGCTGGGTTTTGAAATAAGGGCAGTCCACGTTAAAGGTGGGTACTGCTCCGCCACGTACCTCTTTCATAGAGGTCACGAAGCTCTTCACTTTCAAGTCATTAATTTTAAGCTTTTTCTTATCTCTCATAATTGTTGAGTTTTGTGTTTTGCTAAATTAGGCGATACAAGAAGTTATGAGCTATGAGATTTCCTTATAAAATTACGCACATGATTTTATGGGCAAGTTTGACTTGTTATTTCAGTGTCAGTTAATTTGATAGGATGATTTTTTGAAAAATTGTAGTTTTAACTTGTTTAAACATCCTTTTTCCGTATGTAAGTTTTTGGGTGAAATATATATTTTCTTGGGATTATAATTGAAGTTCGGGTGAGCCGAGGCAGGATAGACTATATTGTTTGGGGTTGATAATTAGTCAATTGATGTTAATTATAAAGAATTCAACTCCCATTAATTCTTTATAAGAAATATGTGAGATTTTACTGTTAACATAAGTTTCTGCCATTAGAGGCTGGTATGAACTTCTGGAGAACTTTTAGTAGCAGTGGTGCTTCGGGGTTAAATTTTTGAATTACATTTGAAATTCAAATATAGCTTTTATGGAAAGTAGAAAATTGTTTTGCGGAGTGAGGGTTATAGAGCTGGCATCGGTGCTTGCAGGGCCAGGAGTAGGGCAATTTTTTGCAGAGCTTGGTGCTGACGTGATCAAAGTGGAAAACCCTGCAAGCCGGGGAGATGTTACGCGAACGTGGAAGCTTAAAGACGAGGCCGACGGAGATGTGTCGGCTTATTTTGCCAGTATTAACTGGGGTAAAAAGTCTATCGGCCTTGACATATCAGAAAAGGTAGGTCTTGAAATTTTATACAAATTAATATCAAAAGCGGATATTGTCATTGCCAGTTATAAGCCGGGTGATGCAGAAAAACTGGGGGTTGATTATCAGTCATTACGAAAAATAAAGAAAGACTTACTCTACGGGAAAATAACCGGTTATGGTAGCGATAACCCAAAGGTAGGCTATGATGCCATCATTCAGGCTGAAGCTGGTTTTATGTCCATGAATGGAGATCCGGATGGTAAGCCTGTCAAAATGCCGGTGGCACTAATGGATGTTCTTGCCGGTCATCATCTTAAGGAAGCTCTGCTTTTGGCGTATATCCACAGACTGAAAACCGGGGAGGGGAATGAAGTTTCGGTGTCATTAATAGAGGCAGCGGTAGCCTCACTTGTCAACCAGGGTACGAACTGGCTGATAGCCGGGAAAGTACCATCAAGGCAGGGGTCATCACACCCTAACATTGCCCCTTATGGGGATATTTTTACTTCAAAGGATCAGCGTGAAATAATACTTGCCGTTGGTACTGACAGGCAATTCTCTTCTCTTTGTAATTGCTTGGGGTTAAGTAATTTATGTTCCGATGAATTGTATAAAAATAATGCTGTGAGAGTCAGGAACAGGCAAGACCTTTTTGCACTTTTGCAAGCTGCAATTTCTACATACGAATCCAAAGAATTGATCCATGAGCTAAACAAGCTGAAGGTGCCTGTGGGTATAGTGCAAAGTGTTAATGAAGCTTTGGAAATGCCTGAAGTGAAATCTCTGATGCTTGAGGGCCACGCTGTACGTGGGATTGCTACCTTTGCAGGACATTTTCATAACGAAAAAGAAAAAAATCCCCACCTTTCCCCACCACCTCATTTTGGGGCCCAGACAAGGGAAATCCTTTCGGCTGAGTTACTCATGTCTGATGATGAAATTCAGAATTTACAAAATCTGTCCATCATAGCCTGAAGGTTGAGGCCCGTCGAAGGAGAAATGTAGGCTTTGACAGGTTTAATGCTCCACTTTTTGGGAATTATGGAAAATTTCTCCCACTTTCCCCCACCATTTTTTCTGTGTATGATTAATCAGATGTTGCAACTCCTTGCGGGATTTGAATTACGTTTTTTGCTTGAAAATCAAATATTTATGTTGTTTTATGAAGGTTTATTGTAGCCTGTGCAATATCTCGTAGTTGCTTTTCACGGGTGGGAAGTTATGGTTTTTATGGATAAATGCTACCTTCGCGTAAGAAAAAATGTAAAAAAGTGGTGGAAAGTGGTGAAAAGTGGTGGAAAATGTCAAATATTTTTCTATGTTTGTTTATTAGAATCAGAGCATTAGCACCACAATGGCATTTTTCACTAGTGAATATGAATGCAAGATCGACGCAAAGGGCAGGCTTGTACTGCCGGCAAAGATCAAAGCAAACTTACCAGAGTCGTCTGGTAACGAGCTCGTTGTGAGGCGTGGTTTTGAGCCTTGTCTGATTCTGTACCCCATGGTAGAATTCAAAAAGATCTACTCAAAAATTGCCGGGCTTAATGAATTCAATGAAGAATACAGAAAGCTTCAGCGTAATTTCTTCCGGGGTAGTTCTGTAGTTGAACTTGACAATACCGGTAGGTTTCTGATACCTAAACTGATGCTGAGCTATGCCGGATTAGGCAAAGATGCTGTGGTGGTCGGTATGGGTAATAAAGTGGAGATCTGGGACCCGGTGAAATATGAAGAACATCTGATCAGTGATCCGGGTGAGTTTTCAAAGCTTGCCCAGAAGTATCTGGATGAGTAGCGGTTGCTAAGAGGCGGGTTAATAGCCGGTTGCAAAATATAAATGCTAAGGTGGAAGGAAAGTAAGTTCCAAATGGTAAGTAAAGCTTAATGTCTGAATCTAACAGCAACTATCATAAGCCCGTGATGCTAAAAGAGTGCATCGAGGGGTTGGACATCAGGCCGGAGGGAGTTTATGTAGACCTGACCTTTGGTGGCGGAGGTCACTCCAGGGCCATACTGGAAAAATTAAATGGAGGCCATTTGTATGCATTTGATCAGGATCAGGATGCCAAGGCAAATGCAGAAAAAATAAATAATAGTTCTTTCACATTCATAGAGGGCAATTTCAGGTACCTGAAAAGATACCTGAAAATGTACGGAGTAAAAGCAGTTGATGGGGTTCTTGGAGATCTGGGAATTTCTTCACATCAGATTGATGACGCGAAAAGAGGTTTTTCAACACGGTTTGATGCGGAACTTGATATGCGTATGGATCAGTCGGCTACTAAAACTGCCCGTCAGGTGGTAAACGAGTACAGTGAGGAAGATCTGCATAGGATATTGGGCATGTACGGTGAGGTTCGTAACGCAAGAACACTGGCCAGGGCGATAGTTGCTGCTCGTATCAATGCTGAGATCAGAACCATTGAGGACTTGAAGAGGATTCTGAACAAATACGTGAAGCGAGGTAAGGAGAACAGGTATTATGCTCAGGTTTTTCAGGCCATAAGAATCGAGGTGAATGAAGAGTTGAAGGCACTGGAAGAGGTGTTGGAGCAAAGCAGTGAGCTGCTGGCCACTGAAGGGAGACTGGTGATCATGTCATACCATTCCCTTGAAGACAGGCTGGTGAAGAATTACATCATGAAGGGAAAAGTGAGCGGAGATGTGGAAAAGGATTTTTATGGCAACGTGATAAAGCCTTTGGAGGCAGTGACCAGGAAGCCGGTGACAGCTTCAGAAGATGAACTTAAAGAGAATAACAGGGCACGTAGTGCAAAATTAAGGATAGCAAAGAAATTGTAGATATGGCTACAAACAGTTACAGAATTAATGAAAAGCAAAGCACAAGAGGCAGCATATTTTCCAGGTTGGAAAAACTGGTGCGTATTGATGCCGCTTTTGCTCATGGGCTGCCGGTAAAATACCTGCCGCACATTCTTTTTGTAACAGCCATTGGAATATTCTACATAGGCAACAATCATTATGCTGAAAAGAACATAAGAAAGATTGACCGCCTGAAAGAACAGGTAGAAGATCTTAGGGCAGATTATACTACACTTAAGGCTGACTACATGTATGCAAGTAAGCAGTCGGAAGTAGCTAAAAATGTAAAAAAACTAGGGATTACAGAAAGTTTACAGCCACCTGAAAAAATTGTGATCAAGAAATAAGTGAATATTAAGAAGTCCATATTACTCAGAGTCAGGATAGCATTTTTGCTGGTGACGATCTTTGCGGTCGCCATAGTGGTAAAAGTGGGTAAAATCCAGTTTGCTGAAGGAGAAAAGTGGAAGGAGATCGCAGACCAGACTAACGTTAAGTATATGACTGTAAAGGCTACCCGCGGTAACATATATTCTGATAACGGGAGCCTTCTGGCTACATCATTACCCTTTTATAAGGTAGCATTTGATGCCACCATAGCATCAGATGAAGTTTTTAACCAGGGTATTGACTCATTGGCGCTGCTCTTATCCAGGTACTTTGGAGACCAGTCGCAGGAGGCCTACAGAAGAAAACTTAAGAATGCCCGGGCTTCAGGCAAGCAATACATTGTCATTAACCGGGAGCAGGTGGGCTATCAGGGTAAAAAGCAGATGTCCACCTGGCCCATCTTTCGTTATGGCAGATTAGGAGGCGGAGTAATTTTTCATAAGGTCGACAAGAGGTTCAGACCTTTTTCTAATTTAAGCCGGCGGACGATTGGATTCATCAATGAAAATAACCAGGGAGCAGGGCTTGAATATAGCTTTAATGATAAGCTGGCAGGGAAAGATGGAGAAGCGCTGTATCAGAAAATGGCCGGGAGCACCTGGAAGCCTGTTTTTGATGGATCAGAGGTAAAGACTGAAAATGGTTTTGATATAGAAACGACTATAGACATCAACCTTCAGGATGTGAGCGAAACCGCGTTGCTGAGAGCGCTGGAATACCACGAAGCTGATTACGGAGTGGTGGCGGTGATGGAGGTCAGTACAGGAGAAATAAAAGCAATATCAAACCTGAGCAGAAACAGCCAGGGATATTACTATGAAAGATACAATTATGCTGTTGGAGGTTTGAGGGAGCCTGGTTCCACCTTTAAGCTGGCCACTATGATCGCCCTTTTGGAAGATACCAACATGAGCCTTGGTGATAGTGTGGAGACTGGTGATGGAAAGTATAAATTCTATGACAATACTGTAACTGACCATGAAGAGGGAGGCTATGGTACCATCACTGTCCGTGAGGCTTTTGAGAAATCTTCTAATGTGGCTATGGCAAAGCTGGTAGATAAATATTTTGGGCTAAAGCCGGAAAGATTTCTTCAGTATATCGATAACCTGGAATTGTCAAAACCACTGGGACTACAGATCAAAGGAGAGGGGATTCCGAAGATCAAAAGACCAACAGACAAAGACTGGAGTGGAATTACGCTGCCCTGGATGGCTTATGGCTATGGCCTGGAACTTACACCTTTACAGTCGCTGGCCCTTTACAATGCTGTGGCTAATGATGGGAAAATGATCAAACCTATTATAGTGAAGAAAGTAAGAAGAGCTGATAAGGTTTTAGAAGAATATAGCACTGTGGTACTGAATAAAAAGATATGCTCGGATGAAACGCTGGCAAAGGTAAGAGTGATGCTTGAAGGTGTAGTGGAGCGTGGAACAGCCAATAACATCAAGAACAGTCATTATAAAATTGCTGGAAAGACAGGAACTGCCCAGATTTTAGAAAATGGCCGGTATACAAAGAAGTACATCACTTCTTTTGCCGGCTATTTCCCAGCCGATAACCCAAGGTATAGTGCTATTGTGCTGATCAAAAACCCGAAAGGATGGAGGCAGTATGGCAGCAATGTGGCAGCACCGGTTTTTAAGGAGATCGCGGATAACATCTACTCACGTGATATCGATATGCACAGACCAATGGTTAAAGAGTATGTTGCCGAAGCAGGTGTATTCCCGGTTATACGTTCCGGAAACCATGATGATTTGAAATTTATATGTAACGAATTAAGTATTTCCAATCATAGTGCAGGGGACCAGGATTGGGTGACCACCCAAAGATTTGGGAATGCCATCAAATGGAAAGACAATAAGGTAAACCCGCAGTTTGTTCCGGATGTAACGGGGATGACATTGCGCGATGCCATTTACATACTGGAGAGTTGCGGGCTCAGAGTAGACATTCAGGGCACAGGCCGGGTCTCCCGGCAGTCGCAGGCGCCGGGTACCAAAGTGTTGAAAGGGAGTGAAATAAAAATTGATTTGAGCTGATGGGGGTATTGAAAGATATATTATATAAAACTTCCCTGGTCTCTACCTCAGGTAGCATGGACAGGGAAATTTCGCATTTAGCTTTCGATTCAAGAAAAGTGAAGGGCGGAACCCTGTTTATTGCTGTTAAAGGTACTCAGGCAGATGGACATGCATTCATTGGGCAAGCCGTAAAAGCTGGCGCTGTAGCTGTGGTTTGCGAAAAGCTGCCGGATGATATTTCCGATGAGATTACCTATGTTGCTGTTAAAGATAGTAGCAGAGCCTTGGGCTGGATTGCCTCTAATTTCTATGGAAACCCGTCTTCAAAACTTCGGTTAGTAGGAGTAACAGGTACCAATGGAAAAACTACGGTGGCTACATTGTTATACAACGTCTTTAGAAAGATGGGACATAAAACAGGCCTGCTTTCTACGGTTGTCAATAGAATAAATGATGAGGAAATCCCGGCTTCTCATACTACGCCTGATGCCATCAGCCTTAACGAGCTGCTGGATGAAATGGTGAAAAAGGGATGTGAATATGCTTTTATGGAAGTGAGTTCTCATGCTATACAGCAAGAGCGTGTGGCAGGTCAGAAATTTGCCGGAGCCGTATTCACTAACATAACCCATGATCACCTGGATTATCATAAAACTTTTGATGCATACATCAGTGCTAAAAAGAAGCTGTTCGATGAATTGGATTCAGAGGGTTTTGCGCTGGTCAATGTAGACGATAAGAGAGGCAGGATAATGCTCCAAAATACGAAAGCTGCCAAAAATACTTACGCTTTGCGTAGTGTGGCCGACTTTAAGGGAAAACTCGTGTCCAATACCCTGCAGGGGCTGGAAATGGAGATCGACAATAAAAACGTGTGGTTCAGGCTAATTGGAGATTTTAATGCCTATAACCTTCTGGCAGTATATGGTGTGGCGGTATTGCTGGGTAAGAAATCAGACGAAGCACTGACTCAACTTTCATTACTTGACGGGGCTCCAGGCAGGTTTGAACAGGTGATGAACAATTCCAGTGTGACCGCGATTGTGGATTATGCCCATACACCCGATGCTTTGAAAAATGTGCTGGAAACGATAGCAGAATTCAGAGCTGAAGCCAGGCAGGTAATCACTGTGGTAGGATGTGGTGGAAACCGTGATAAAGGAAAAAGGCCATTAATGGCTTCCATTGCCTGTAAATGGAGCGATAAGGTGATCTTAACTTCAGATAACCCTCGTGATGAGGAGCCATTGGAGATCATAAAAGATATGCAGGCCGGTGTAAGTCCTGCTGATTATAAAAAGACTGTAGTATTAGCAGACAGGGAGGAAGCTATAAAAACGGCTTGCCTGCTGGCTGATAATAATGATATCATACTTGTTGCTGGTAAGGGACATGAAACTTACCAGGAAATAAAAGGAGTAAAGCACCCTTTTGATGATAAAGAAGTACTGGGAAGAATGTTAAACCTGTTTGCCAAAGAATAGATAGATGCTGTATTACTTTTTTGATTATCTGCAGAGAGAATTTAACCTGATCGGAGCCGGGGTATTTCAATATATCTCGTTCCGGGCTGGCATGGCGGCAGTTATCTCGCTGTTGATTACTATCATGTTTGGTAAAAAACTTATCAACTTCCTGAGAAAGAAGCAGGTAGGAGAAAGTGTACGTGATCTTGGGCTTGAGGGGCAAATGGAGAAGAAAGGCACACCTACAATGGGCGGACTGATCATTCTGAGTGCCATATTGGTGCCGGTGCTTCTTTTTGCCAAACTGGATAATGTGTATGTTATCCTGCTTATTGTGGCGACCGTATGGCTTGGGTTAATTGGCTTCCTGGATGATTATATTAAGGTATTTAAGAAGAATAAAGAAGGGCTTGCAGGTAAGTTTAAAGTTGTGGGCCAGATTGGTATAGGCCTTATAGTAGGGCTCACCCTGTACTTTCACGACGATGTGGTGGTTAGGGAATATTCGGATGACGCTGTTATAGAAAACAATGAAGTTATACGTGAATACCATGACGTAAAATCGACCAAAACTACGGTTCCCTTTTTTAAGGATAATGAGCTGGATTACGATAGCATCGTGCCGTTTTTGGGACATGATTACACCTGGATCATTTATGTACTCATTGTAATCTTCATTATCACCGCAGTTTCAAACGGAGCTAATATTACAGACGGTATTGATGGTCTGGCGGCAGGAACTTCGGCAATTATAGGGCTTACACTGGCGATCTTTGCCTACTTGTCCGGTCGTGTTGACTTTAGCGATTATCTGAATATCCTGCATATCCCCAATCTGAGCGAAGTGGTGATATTCTGTACCGCATTTGTAGGAGCATGTTGTGGGTTCCTTTGGTACAATTCATATCCTGCACAGGTTTTTATGGGAGATACAGGCAGCCTGTCTTTGGGAGGTATTATTGCTGTAGTGGCACTGGTGGTAAGAAAGGAGCTTATGATACCTGTACTATGCGGAATATTCCTGATTGAAAATCTTTCGGTGATCATGCAGGTGTCATATTTCAAATACACCAGGAAAAAATATGGTGAGGGTAGAAGGATATTCTTAATGTCCCCACTGCATCACCACTATCAGAAAAAGAATTTACATGAATCCAAGATCGTAACCAGATTCTGGATAGTAGGGATATTATTGGCGATTTTGACTTTGGCAACATTAAAATTGAGATGATTTAATAGATATAAACTGATAAAGACATGATTAATATGTGCGACATCTATACGGCTATTTTCAGTGCAATTACTAAGCAGATAAAGATTATGGTGAGAAGAGGAGTTGCATATGTTAATGGAAAAATAAGCTTAGGCAATATAAACAGGCAGATACAGATAGAATGGTGAGTAGAAAAGTGACCATATTGGGTGCGGGAGAAAGCGGTACGGGAGCGGCGCTGCTTGCAAGGAGCAAGGGGTATGACGTTTTCGTTTCTGACTTTGGAAAGATTAAAGACAGCTACAAAAAAGAGCTGACTGATGCTGGTATTGCTTTTGAAGAAGGTAAGCATTCTGTAGACATTATTTTTGAGTCCAGTCTGATCATTAAAAGCCCGGGTATCTCCGAGAAGTCGGATATTATAAAGAAGGCCCAGGCTAAAAACATTCAATTTATAGACGAAATTGAATTTGCGGCGCAATACACTACCGCGAAGATCATAGCTATTACAGGTACTAACGGGAAGACCACAACCACACTGCTTACCTACCACCTGCTAAAAGAAGCGGGGTTGAATGTAGGTCTTGCAGGTAATGTGGGGCACAGCCTGGCGAAACAAATCATTGAAGACAAACACGACTACTATGTAGTGGAAATGAGCAGCTTCCAACTGGACGGCGCTGTATACTTCAAACCATTTATCGGAGTATTACTAAACATTACTCCCGATCATATGGATCGCTATGACTATAAGCTGACCAATTACGTTGATTCTAAATTTCGTCTTGTTAGCAACATGACACCAGATGATCACTTTATTTACTATGCGGATAATGTGCTCATACAGGAGGCTATAAACAAAAGGTCGATAAAGGCTCAGTTACACGCTGTATCACTGACTGATGAAGGTCAGACACATGCAGCCAATGGAGAAATAATTTTTGATGACGGCTTTAAAATAGCCCAGCAGGATACAGTACTGAGAGGCGAGCATAACGCTATAAATATGATGGCAGCAATCTCAGCAGCCCGCATATTGAAGGTAGATGAAGAGTGCATAAGGCAAAGCCTGAAGACATTTAAAAATGCACCACATCGGATGGAGTATGTTGCTACTATCAACGATGTGGACTTTATCAACGATTCGAAAGCGACTAACGTGGACGCGGTAAGATATGCTCTGGATAGTTTCACCGTGCCGTTGGTATGGATTGCCGGCGGCATTGATAAAGGTAATGATTACAGTCTGGTAATGGAGTCTGTAAATGCTAAGGTAAAAGCGCTGGTTTGCCTTGGAAAAGATAACAGTAAGCTAAGAGATGCCTTCCATGAGCAAATCATCAACTTACTGGAGACTGACAATATTAAGGATGCCGTAAGATCAGCCCTGGGATATGCCGAGGCACATGATGTGGTATTGTTGTCACCGGCATGCGCGAGTTTTGACTTGTTCAAAAATTATGAAGATAGAGGAAACCAGTTCAAGCAGGCAGTACTTGAATTGAAACAGGAGTTTGAAAGTAAAGCTTTAAATCAATGAAAAAGATAAAGACATGGGTAGATGAACATCTGCACGGCGATCCGGTGATATGGGCCGTGGTCTTTGCCTTATCACTGATCAGTATACTGGTAGTATATAGTGCTACAGGTACACTAGCCTTTAAGCGCATGAGTAACCCGGAAACCTACCTGTTTAAGCATACAATGCTTTTAGGAGTCGGTTTGCTGGCTATGTGGTTTGCCCATAGAGTTGATTACAGGTATTATTCAAGAATATCACGGCTGGCATTATGGGTCAGCGTGCCGCTGCTCATCTATACGTTTACCAACGGTATGAGCCTGAATGATGCCTCAAGGTGGATCATGGTACCAGTGATCAATGCTTCATTTCAACCGTCTGACCTGGCGAGTTTGGCATTAATAACCAGCCTTGCCAGCATGTTGTCCAAGCGGCAGCAGAATATAGCTGATTTTAAAGAATCGCTGATCCCGATTCTGATCTGGTGTGGTGTGATTTGCGGTCTGATCGCTTTGACAAACCTCTCATCAGCCATCCTGTTGTTCCTGACATGCATGCTGATCATGTTTATAGGCAGAGTACCGGTTAAATACCTGGCTATGCTGGTGTTTGTAGGAGCATTATCAGGTGTGGCAGCATTGAAGTTTGGGGTGAGGGCAGAAACGGCAAAGAACAGGGTAGAGAGTTTTATAGAAGGTAAAGAATTGCCATTTCAGGCACAACACGCGAGAATAGCAGTGGCTACAGGAGGAATTACAGGCAAGGGTCCGGGGCAGAGTCAGCAAAGAAATATATTACCTCACCCATATTCTGATTTCGTGTACGCGATCATCATTGAAGAATATGGCATGATAGGAGGAGTAGTAGTACTAGTACTATACCTGATATTGCTATCTAGAGGCATGAAGGGAGTCATTAACAGTGAAAGAGCCTTTGGAGGATTATTATCAGCAGGACTGAGTTTTGCCCTGGTTCTGCAGGCCATGGTAAACATGGGAGTTGTAGTCGGGTTGGGGCCAATTACTGGTCTGCCATTACCGATGGTAAGCATGGGGGGTACCTCCTTACTTTTTACTGGTCTTTCAATTGGTATAATATTAAGTGTAAGCCGTGGCGAAGTTGATAAAAGCTGGACAGGCAGCACAAGTAAAGAGATTAAAAATATGATAAGAGCGTAGAAATTTCAATTTACAGTTACTGGTTCATGGTTGACCATTTAGTGGGCCATTAACTAAAGGACTGTAAACCAAGAACAAGATGTAAACTAAGAATTAAGAACAAAGAACTGTTGAAAACTGAACGACCATATCGATTTATCATTAGCGGCGGAGGCACCGGCGGACACATATATCCTGCCATAGCTATAGCTAATGAGATTAAGGCTCGGTTTAGTGATGCTCAGATACTTTTTGTAGGAGCAAAGGGTAAGATGGAGATGAAAAAAGTGCCTGAAGCAGGCTACAAGATCATCGGTTTATGGATCAGTGGTTTTCAAAGGAGAATTTCTATTGATAACCTTTACTTCCCGTTCAAGGTTTTGTTCAGTTATGTGGCAGCTAACAGAATAATAAAAAGGTTTAAGCCGGATGCCGTGATTGGTGTGGGAGGGTACGCCAGTGGGCCCATAATGCTGGCAGCAAGCAGCCGTAAAGTGCCATCCATGATCCAGGAGCAAAACTCTTATGCAGGCTTGACCAATAAGCGCCTTGGTAAAAAGGTGGAAAGAATATGCGTGGCGTATGAGCACATGGAGCGGTATTTTCCGAAGGAGAAGATTGTGATAACAGGGAACCCAGTAAGGAAGGATATACTAAATGTTGAAGAAAAGAGGGAGCGCGCATTAAAGCATTTTGACCTTAAGCCGGATAAAATGACCATTCTGGTCCTGGGAGGAAGCCTTGGAGCCAGAACGATCAACAACAGCATCGTTAAGCAGCTCCGGCAGATTGTAGATGCGGGAGTGCAGCTGATCTGGCAGACCGGTAAGTTTTACCATGAAGAGATGGTTGCAAAGGCAAAAGGCCTGAACCTGGAAAATATAAGGATACTTGAATTTATCAGGGAAATGGATCTTGCCTATGCCGCTGGTGACGTGGTCATATCCAGGGCAGGAGCATTGTCAATTTCAGAGCTGTGCCTTGTAGGCAGGCCGGTGATATTTGTGCCCTCACCTAATGTGGCGGAAGATCACCAGACCAAGAACGCAAAAGCTCTGATCGATAAAAACGCCGCAGTGCTGGTGAGGGATGTAGTGGCTGAGCAAAGACTCGTGACAGAATCACTTGCTTTGCTTAAGGATGAAAAGAGAAAGGTCCAATTAGCCGGGAATATTAAGCAGCTGGCAAAGCCCAATGCAACAGAAGATATTGTAAATGAATTGATGAATATAATAAAGTGACGCTGAAAAATTACCATAGTGTATATTTCCTCGGGATCGGAGGGATTGGTATGAGTGCCCTGGCCAGGTGGTTTAATGAAAACAACTTCTACGTGGCGGGCTATGACCGTACCAGTACTGAACTTACCCGCCAGCTGGAGGCTGAAAATATTTCCATACACTATCAGGATGGCGTTGACTTTATTCCTAAAAAGATAAAGGAAGATAAGGAGGGCTCACTGATCGTTTACACGCCGGCCATACCTAAAGGGCATCTTGAGTTTAACTATCTGAGAGACAAAGGGTATGTTATTCAGAAGCGGTCGCAGGTATTAGGCATGATATCAGCCGGTTTTTATACAGTGGCAGTTGCAGGTACCCATGGTAAAACCACTACTTCATCTATGGTTGCGCACCTGTTGAAATCTGCAGGGCGTGATATAACCGCTTTTTTAGGTGGTATTGCCACCAACTACCGATCAAACTTCATATCTAATGAAGAGATTAGTACGGAAACCGTAGCTGTAGTAGAAGCGGATGAGTTTGACAGATCATTTTTGGCACTAAATCCTGATATCGCCGTAGTCACAGCTTCGGATGCTGACCATCTGGATATCTATGGAGATAAATCAAACCTTGAAACTTCATTTAAGGAGTTTATAGGGAAAATAAAGACAAAAGGTAAACTATTTATAAACGAGAAAATAGCAAAAGAACTAACTACAGACTTTAAAGGAACTGTCTGTACATATGGAATAAACCGGGGACATTTTTTTGCCAGTAACATTACCATGAAAAATGGATTTTTTGAATTCGATTATTCGGACGAGAGGCACAAGATTGAGCGACTAAGATTAGGCGTTCCCGGTTTTCATAATGTTGAAAATGCGACAGTAGCAATTGCTATTGCGCTGGATCTCCTTTTAAGTCCTGAAGAAGTAAAGGTTGGGATAGAAAGCTATTTGGGAGTAAAAAGGCGGTTCGAGTACCTGCTCAGGGGGCAGGATGTGGTGCTAGTTGATGATTATGCCCATCATCCCGTAGAGATTGAAGCATTTTTGAAATCATTAAGGGCGTTGTATCCCGACAGAAAGATCACGGCCATTTTTCAGCCACATCTTTACTCCAGGACAAGGGATTTTGCCGACGGATTTGCAGAAAGTCTGAGCCTCGCTGATGAAGTGATACTGCTGGATATTTATCCAGCCAGGGAGGAACCCATAGAAGGGATAACATCCGAAATCATTTTTAAGAATATTTCGGTGGACGAGAAGGTGCAGTGTTCCAAACAGGAATTGCTGGAATGCCTGAGAAACAGGGAATTAGATGTGGTGGCAACGATTGGTGCAGGAGACATCGACCAAATGGTGCTGCCGGTTAGAGATTTATTAAAGAACAGATATCATGTTTAAGAAACTGAGACTAAAAAAAGGAGTGAAAGTGGTGTTGGCCTCCCTCGGATTGATATCTGTAATTGGATTTACAGAGAGCAAGCAAGACGGAGACACATGCAAGGATATCGTGATCCGGATCGACAACCAGTACGATAATTACTTTGTGAATGAGCAGGATATACTCTCGCTTATGACCTCTGCCGGAGCACATGTAGTTAAAGGTGCCAGTTTTAAAGACCTTAACCTGAAAGAAATAGAAGAAAGAGTAAAAAGTGACAGGTTTATAAAAAAGGCTGAGATCTATAAAGATCTTAAGGGAAATATGCTGGTCAATGTTGATCTCAGAAGGCCATTTGCAAGAGTAATTCAGAGCAACGGTCCTGATGCTTACATAGCTACGGACGGAGCGGTTTTACCAGTGTCAGATAAGTTTTCATCGCGGGTTGTACTCATCTCAGGCAAGTATACCGGGCAACTGGTCAAAAGTGATCTGCTGAGTACAGATGAAGGGAAGAAAATCTATGCTATGCTAAGATTTATCAATAGTGACAAATTCTGGAAGGCCCAGATCGCTCAGATTGATATTGATAAAAAGTTGAATATGACGCTGTACCCCCAGGTAACTAAGCAATATGTAGAGTTTGGGCAACCTGAAGAGTTGGAAGAAAAGTTTAAAAAGCTTGAGATCTTCTATAAGCAAATACTA
The DNA here is from genome assembly GCF_021389975.1 of Fulvivirga ulvae. Taxonomy (NCBI): domain Bacteria; kingdom Pseudomonadati; phylum Bacteroidota; class Cytophagia; order Cytophagales; family Fulvivirgaceae; genus Fulvivirga; species Fulvivirga ulvae. Next base: position 516,522 of record NZ_CP089981.1, on the reverse strand, counting down.
CCACGAAAAGGGTGGAACACTTATGAAAGAGTGAATTTAATGTATGAAGGACAAATAATTGCGGAATAGTTACAGCTGGACGGTTTACGGTAAGATAACTGAAAAGGGTAAGATGAAATCCGCAAATTAAAAGAGAAACAACCACTAATAAATAAATAGTTACAACCATGGAAAATGACAAAATAGTAGTCGGACTTGACATTGGTACCACGAAGATCTGCGCTATCGTGGGACGCAAGAACGAGTTTGGGAAGCTTGAAGTTCTTGGTATGGGCAAAGCGGAGTCAGATGGTGTTATCCGCGGTATAGTAACCAATATTGATAAAACGGTAAACGCGATTGAAAAGGCGGTTAGGGAGGCTGAAGATCAATCGGGCATCGATATCAGAGTAGTCAATGTAGGTATTGCCGGTCAGCACATCAGAAGCTCTATACATCATGGCAGCATCACAAGAACCTCTAATGATGATGAGATCACCATTGAAGATATAAATAGATTGAGCAATGACATGTACAGGATCGTAATTCCTCCCGGGAGTGAGATTATACATGTTATGCCACAGGACTATACGGTAGATTATGAAGACGGTATTAAAGATCCGGTAGGGATGTCGGGTGTAAAACTAGAGGCGGACTTTCATGTAATTACGGCTCAGACAAATGCCATCAATAACATAAACAAATGCGTAAGACGTGCAGGTTTGGAAATTGAAAACCTTATCCTTGAACCCCTGGCTTCGAGCCTGGCCGTATTAAGCGATGAGGAAAAAGAAGCTGGCATTTGCCTGATCGATATCGGTGGTGGTACTACTGACATTGCTATTTTCCATGATAACATAATAAGGCACACCGCGGTGATACCTTTCGGAGGTAACATCATTACTTCAGACATTAAGCAGGGTTGCATGGTGATGCAGCACCAGGCAGAGCTGCTGAAGACGAAATTTGGTAAAGCAATTGCGGAAGAAGCCAGCCCCAACGAGATTGTTTCCATACCTGGTATCAGAAATAGGGCTCCAAAGGAAATATCCATTAAAAACCTGGCTCATATTATTGAAGCCAGAATGGAGGAGATCATAGAGCTGGCACATACTGAGATCATCACCTCTGGCTTTGAAAACAGGCTGGCAGGTGGTATTGTCATCACCGGTGGTGGTGGCCAGCTGAGTGGACTTAAGCAACTGGTAGAGTATATGACAGGGATGGATGCCCGGATCGGATACCCTAATGAGCACCTGGGAAGAAGTAAAATGGATGCTGTTAAGAGCCCTATGTTTGCTACTTCCGTTGGCCTTGTGCTTTCAGGTTTTAGAGCCCTTGACGAACGGGAAAACAGGTACAAGGAGGTTAGAGCGGCCAATAACAGGCCGGGGACAAAGAAAAAGGAAACCGGAAGCGGTGACTTCTTCAGTAAAATACTTAACAAAACAAAGGGATTGTTAATTGATGACTTAGACGGAAAAAACGAGTATTAACGATCCGGAATTAATTTTTGCAACCACTAAATTTTAAATAGTTATGTCTGAAAATGCATACAAATTCGATATTCCAAAGCACCACAAGTCGATCATCAAAGTGATCGGTGTGGGAGGCGGTGGAAGTAACGCTGTTAACCACATGTTTAACCAAGGCATCAAAGATGTAGAGTTTGTTGTTTGTAATACCGACTCTCAGGCTTTGAAAACCAGCGCCGTGCCGGGTAAGATCCAGATAGGTGTTAACCTTACCGAAGGTCTGGGAGCAGGAGCTAATCCTGAAGTAGGTAAAAATGCTGCATTGGAAAGCAAGGAAGAAATAAGAGACCTGTTGGGCAATGATACCAAAATGGTATTTATTACAGCAGGAATGGGCGGGGGTACAGGTACTGGTGCTGCACCGGTAATCGCCCGCATAGCCAAGGAAATGGACATACTTACAGTAGGTATAGTTACAGCTCCTTTTGGCTTTGAAGGAAAAAAGAAAGCCACTCAGGCTGAAATAGGGATCAATTCGCTGAAAGAGAATTGCGACACCGTATTGGTTATACTTAACGACAAACTGAGAGAGATCCATGGTAACCTCTCCATTGGCAATGCCTTTGCACAGGCCGACAATGTATTAACAACAGCAGCTAAAGGTATTGCGGAGATTATAACAGTTGCGGGTTATGTAAACGTCGACTTTCAGGACGTGCGAACTGTAATGCACAATGCAGGGGCCGCGGTTATGGGATCAGCAGAAACCAAAGGAGAAAACAGAGCGAGGAAGGCTGCTGAAGAGGCATTGGCCTCTCCATTATTGGATAACAGAGATATACTTGGAGCTCAGAAAATATTACTGTCCATTATTTCAGGGGATCAGGCTGAATTACAAATGGATGAGCTTACAGAGATTACCGAGTACATCCAGGAGCAGGCTGGTGACGATGCTGAGGTGATCTTCGGTCACGGTGTGGATCCTGATCTGGGAGATAGCATCAGAGTGACTGTAATTGCCACGGGGTTCGACCATGACGAGGCCTATCTGCCTGAAAACAGACGAAAAGAAAAGCAGCTGGAGAAGGAACAACAGCAGGTAGAGCGAAAGGTGTATGACCTTGAGGCGAATAAGCAGATCAATATGTTCTCCAACGATAACTCAGTAAATAACACTCAGGGTGAAATAACCAAGAGAGAAATTGATCAGCCTTCTTCCGGGAATAATAACAATGGTAATTCATCAAGTAACTCTCAGGAAAGAGGTTATTCATTCACGAGCCCGGTAAATGCAACCGATGACGATGGAGACGACGGACTTTTCTCAGAGTTGGAAGAAGAGTTTGAGATTATGGATGAAAATGATACTGATCAGCACATCAATGATGATGGTATGATGGATATCCGAAGTACTAAAGACAGGCTTCAGGAAAAAGCACAGGAAAGACTTCAAAAACTGAAAGGCTTGAATAAGTCTGAGATGAATGCCAATGAATTTAAAGAAAAGCTGGATGTGCCCGCTTATTTAAGAAGAGAGGTGCGTTTGCAAAATGTACCCCATTCATCCGAAGCACATGTGTCTAAGTATAATCTGAATGATGATAACCAGATTTTAGGTAACAACAGATTTCTGCATGATAATGTAGATTAAGACTACTGATTGGCATTAGCAGCATAGAACCGGCTTACTCCCAATTGTAGTGGTTGTTGGTTGTAAATTTTTCGGCCGGTGCTGTGATGCCATTTTTTAAACGTGAGACCTCCCGGGTGCGCCCGGGAGGTTTTTTTCTTGTTCCCAGACAGGTTCTTTAACATGTTCCTTCCTCTGGACAGGCAGGCCTTTGCCAGGTTCTTTTATTTGAATCAAAGATCATTGTTTTTACTTCCTGATGGATGTCTCTTGAAGAGAACCCCTCGGCAATTGTGTACTCCGCATCATTTAACAGTACTCCATTCTCTTTATCCCATTAGCATCAAAAAAAGTATCAATAGGGACCTTTCGGAAAGTAAAATGTGGCTTTTGGAAAGTTGAATATGTGATTTAGTGCTAAAATTCGTTTTTTGAGCAATTACATGGATTTGTGAATGGACATTTGTATTTTGTTTAATCGCTTAAACACCCAAAACCTTTACGCTATGAAACTTGAAAAGATACTGGACAACCTTAACTCCTTTGAGAAAAACTCCTTCCTTAAAATCATTGATGGAATTGTTGCAGAGAAACCTAAGAATACAAAAGAAGTCGATAAGATACTTAATGATGCTAGTGGGGGTGATTTAAAGGCCATGGACAGTATTAATATTTCAAAAGTATTTAATCTGGTTACTGATGAATTTGCAGAATATGTAAAGCAGGAATTTTTAAATGCAACCTCTCAAATAGATATCCTTACGGATATTTTAGTAAGGGATGGTAACTGCATTATGAAACAGGATTGGTTATCGCGTTTGTATGATACAGAGTTAAAGCAATTAATTAAGAACACAAAGATTTTTCAGTCACAAATAGACGATGAAAAATCCGAATTAGATCCGATAAGGCAGCGTGACTACCAAATTTACAGGGCATGTGTAAATACGGCATTAAACAATGATTTGGAAAACAATTTGGAATGTAAAGTAAGTTCTGATGAACAGTCAATGCTAAATACCCTAGCCCGAGAACTTGAGTTATCAAACGAGGAAGTTAAGCTTATCAATTATATGGTAGTTTCTGTAAAGCAGATGGATATAGATACCATTATTAACGAACTCAAAAACCTCGGAATCATATTTTACTCCAAAAAGACAAATATGGTTTATGTAGCGGACGAGGTAGTTTCAGTACTAAGAAAGGTTAAAGGTAAAAACGTAGCTGATAAATTTTTCAGAAGGGTGCTGCGCCAGCTTAGGGAGCCACAAATTAATATGATTTGTAAAAAGCACAATATGGACTGGCGGAAAGACTTGGACAGTAAGATGAAGGGTATAATAAAGGAGGGAATTTCATTTACGGGTGTTCTGGTTAACGATATACATAAAGAAGGTGTTACTCTGACCGAAAAGAAGAAATTCATCAATGATTTGTGCGACAATAAACTTAGAATAGTTACACCCCTTAAAGGAGTCACCATCGAAGATAAGTTAGCAAACCTTGTTAGTTACTTTGAAGATATAGAGAGGGATGATAAAGTAGGAATATCGATTGACGGTTATGAGAAACTGCTTATTGAACTTGGAGAGACCATTCCAAAAGTTAATAAGCTACTGAAAGATGAGTTTGAGTTGCAAGATGAAAATGTCATGAAAAGCAGCTATTTGCTTGATTATAATATCAAACCTATAGATGTTTTAGAGATTATACCGGAGGCTGAACTCTGTAAATTCTGTGAAAAAAGAGATATAAAGACTCGGGGAGATGTAATTGTTAATATCCTTGATAATTACACGGATGCTGAAAATTTATATTTGGAGAACTATTCTAGCATTGGCTATAGAGACTTGGGTACATTAAAAGAGAATGGAATTACAGTAAAAGAGGCGGAGATTGGGATATTGTTTGAAACACTTACGAAGAAAATATTTTCGAACCTTGGATTTTCGGTTGATGAAGATTTAAGAAAGCAAATCAATACCTCTAAAGACAAAATTGACATTCTGCTCAATATGGGTAACGATGATCTGATACTCGTGGAGTGTAAGTCGGTGAAAGAAAGTGGGTATAACAAATTTAGCTCTGTTTCGCGCCAGCTAAAATCTTATATGAAACTTGCGGAAAAGAATGGTCATAAAGTGATAAAGTCATTATTGATAGCTCCTGATTTTTCTGACGACTTTGTTAAAGATTGTGGTTTGGACTACGAGTTGAATCTTTCTCTAGTGACTGCGAACTCCTTGACCAAAATCCAGGAGGCGTTTAAATTGTCTAAGCACAAGACATTTCCATATAACCTCCTCATGAGAGATGTGTTAATACAAGAGGACAGAGTAATTAAAGCCATCGGGAAATAAAAAAATCTCCAGTCATTCACGACCGGAGATTTAAACTTTGTATTTCTACCCCAAGACCTGTCCCCCGACAGGTCTTTTGCACAACACGTTTAGTTAGTTATTCCTGAAAGTATACTGCAAAGAAGCAGTAATCCATCTGCCCTCCTGAGGATAAGCAAAGCGGGTACTGCCACCCTGATAGTATTTGGTATCAGCAATGTTCTTTACTCTCAGGTCCACCACAAGGTCATTGAATTTTACATTTAGTCCGGTATTGATGACAAAAGCCGCATCCGTGTAGTTGTCAGGTACACTTGAGTCCGAACCCAGAGCGGTGATTGGAGAAAACTGTGAGGAGACATATTTTAAGCCAACGTTAAAAAATACCCTGTTTGAAAAATAATAAGTACCAATCACATTAGCTGTAAAAGAGGGGATATTCGATATTTTTGAATCATCCACTTCGTAGTCCGTGGCATCTATCGCATGCTGATAGGTGGCATTTGCAAGTATATCAAGATTACCCACTTTTGTTCTTACCTGCTCCTCTATTCCCCAACTGGTTAATGACCCGGCATTTCTATATTTAGGGTCTTCGGGGCCAGCCTCGGGATCACGATAAATAAAATCAGTCAGAGACTGGTAGAAGAAGTTGATATTATTGTAAACTTTTGAAGATAACAATCTTGAGTCCAGCGTTAACTGCAACGCCTGCAGGTTCTCAGGCAGCAAATCCCTTGAGCCTGAATAAGAGGGGAGACTATTGTAGCGGTACCAATAAGGGGCATCTACAAAGGACTTGGAGTAAGAAAGCCTGACATTATGCGATGAACTCGCCTCATAAATAAGTGCCAACCTGGGACTAAGCGCATCCACATTGTCACCTTCATGTCGGTTTTTAATGTCGTAGCGGAAGCCAGCATTGACCAGAAGGTTATCAGTGAGGTTGTGTTTCCATTGTGTAAAGCCAGAGTATATGATCTCCTCTCCTTCCTCCATCAAAGGTGTGGCCGTATCTAAAAAGGTATCCAAAATGCCGGTGCCATTAGCAGATGTGGCCAGAAAACTGTCATATACATTCATCCAATCTACCTGAGTGCCTATCAGTACGTTCCCTTTTGGGTAGTGAAATGTAAATTGAGCTATACCGCCAAGGTCACGGTCCCACCAGGCTACTACCGAATTGACACGGTTAACGGGCGATGCTATCAGGTGTCCTAAAACCTTTGTGTTATCACCATAAAGATCAAGTTTAAAATCTACCGATTTGGAGAAAGTACTGGTGTAGCCCACTTTTACACGCCTCATTTCCTGTCCCAGGCCGGGCTCTTCGCCAAAGATGTCGTCAAAATCATTCTTGTTATATATTTCACCGGTGCCGCCACCATCGGTGAAAGGCTGCTGTATTTTTCCCTTGGTCGTATTAAAGAAAATGTCGAATTTACCCATGGTTGCCTGAATGCCGATATCATAATCACCCTGCACGGCACCGAGATATGCCACACCATCTTCTGTTGTAGCTGAGCTATAGTCATCAGCCGCATTAATATCTCTTTTTTCACCTTCGGCAGAATAATGATAGCCCCAGGCCAGGATATCCTTATCCACGCCGAGCCCGGTACCGGCAGCAGCAGATATGTATTGCTGCCCATGGTTTCCACTGGCAACCTTTACCTGGGTGCCATCCAGCTCCGACCCTTTGATCGTGATAATGTTTACTACTGCTGTAAGTGAAACGTTACCGTATATAGAAGAGCCGGGACCTCTCACAACCTCAATTTGCTTGACCTTGTCCAGGCTTATGCTGTAATCGGGGTTGGACATAGAGTATGCCCGAGAGTTTAACCTGTGTCCGTTTACCATAAAAAGTATTTTTTGCTGAGCAGAGGCGTATATGCCGCGCATGCTGACATTCATTTCATTGTGGTCTTCTACGGCGGTGAAGCCTGGTACATAGGTAGTTAATACTTCTTTGATATTTCGTGCTCCTATGGCGTCTATCATTTCACGGGTAACCACCGTCATAGGCACCGGTGTTTTAAGCATCGATTCTGACTGTAAGGAGGCGGTGGTAACTTCAATATTCATAAGCTCCTCCAAAGTCATATTAAAGTATGCACTGTCAATGTCCTGAGCAGTTACACATAGTGTAACCAGCATACTTAAGGTAAGTAAGTAGATTTTTTTCATTATATGGGATGTGTTTTAGGGATAAGGAAGATGTCCTTTAAAAAAATATAATTGCTAAAAGTTAAAAAATATTTTAACCCGAAACTTATAATAATGAAAGTTCAGAAACAAGAATTAACCGGTAATTTTCTTTTTGGGTGTTTTTGTATAAATTATGTTATATAATGGAATTTTTGGAAATATTTGATTGATGAGGCTTGGTATTTTAAGGTGATCATTTAGAGGTAGTTACGTGGGAAGTGGTGATGATCCGAAGATAAAAAAAGCGTACTTTTTATGGTACGCTTTTACTAGTTTACAATATTTTTTTATCCCTGAGCTTCGGGGCTTCCAAAGACCTTTTCAATTATACTGCTTCCCCAGGCGAACGGGTCTTGCCGGATCTTGGTCTCTTCGTTACCAATCAGATAAAACAAACCATCTATGGCCTTTTCTGTAGCGTAGCCATCAATAGTTTCGGGAAGCGATGTATTGATAAAATCGCTCACCTTAACTGTACCCAGCCCGGTATTGTACTCATAATTTAAAAAGCCTACGATGCTCGTGTATATGGCATTGGCCTCAGTCTGGTCAAGTGCACTCTTCACATCTGGCTGGAAAGCATTGAACAATGCCTGATTGGTCTTGCTATAGAAGTAATGTGTTGCAGAGGTATCAGAACCCTGAAGTATGCCCAAAGCGTCATCAAAGCTCATACTTACAATGGCATCACCAAAAATTGGCAGAGCCTTATCAGCGGCTTTTTCAGCACCGCGATTCATAGCTACTATAAGCTCTTCAAAAGGATCACTGTTAATGTCAGGGTTAAGGGCTACATATGCATTCAGAATAGTGCTATAAGGCACACTGGTAAAACCTAAATTAATAGATCCGGTTTGAATAGTATTCTGTAGAGATTTAACTTCGGGAGGAAGCAGAATCTTAATGATTTCGTTCTTTAAATATCCATCTACAGAAGATGCCGTGGTTACGGAGTTGTCAAGCCCAACATTCAGAGCCTCTTTTAAGCCTGCGACAATCTCTCCGTTTGTGAGTCCGTTGTCTAGCTCGTCACATGAAATGAAGAAAAAGAAAGATGAAAAAATGAAGATTTTTAAAAAATGTCTCATACAGATAGAAATTTAAATAACGCGTCTCTAGTTAGTTTTAATTCTGCAAAACAAAAACCATACCCATCATTTAATGAAGGTATGATTTTACATTCAGGTACCTCTTTATGCAGTTTAATCACGTCGAAGTAACCTGTGTTTTTCCTGAACTTACTTTCTGACTTTTAATGTATCGCGTGTTTAGTATGCCAATATTTTCGAAATATTCAAAGGCATCAATTATATCCAGGTAAACACCGTCAAAATTGGAATCTAATATCTTTTTTAGATATGAGCCGTCATTTCCGTAGATTATACTCTGCCATTCGGGCTCCCAGTATCTCACTTTATAATTCCCTGCCCAATCAGGGTTTTCGGCATCCATCCAGTCAGGCTTGTTGGTGTTCCATTCACTGTTCCAGTAGTATCGATAGTTTTCTGCTTCGCCAATAGACATATAAGCAATCACCAGCCTCTTCCCTCCATTGGCTTTGCTTCTTAGCTGTTCAACTTCTGAAGCACTAAAAACCGAACCATCTGTAAAGAATAGATCCATGATCAGTAAATCGTAGTTTGTTGATGTCACTGCTTCAATAAATGCTGTTTTCGAAGTGAATTCGCCGGGGTTTATGAGATAAAGAAAATTTTTGGCTTCGCCTAATATGGTGATTATTTCGGCATTTTCACCATGAATTGAAATAGGATAGGAGGGTATATTGTCTAACTCGCGCTGGTCTGCAGCAAACGAAATATAGCCATGACTTTCGTTCTGAGTATAAGAGTCATCCATATGAGCCTCGGTAGAGCAATAGTCCGTGGTAAGTATTGTATTGCCTGCATTTTTTGATACATCAAGCAAACCCATCAGGTATATACTCTCAACTGATGGTGTTGCTTCATCATCATTATCATAACCGTAAAACATGTCTTCCTGTCCGTTGCCATCTATGGCTGTTAAATAATCACTGTCAGGGCTTCCGTCTTCTTCGCCGTTATCAGTAACGAGTTCAATGCCATTTTGGGGGATGACGAGAAAATCCGGATGCAGGGCTTTTGAATATTGGCTTATGCCTATTACATAATCACGCATTTCCTGTCGGTAGTCAATGTTTAGTGGTGATGGCGGCGCCTGTAGGTCTTCATCATGACAGGCAGCACATGTTATGATTAAAAGAGGCAGAAAGAACTGGTTTTTCATTTTAACTTTTACTGCCTAACGTGGTCTACGGTGGTAATGGTATGTAAATAGCGTTTGAAATTTCTTTAAGGAAGATTAAGAGCCACCATGCTGCGTATATGGTGGCTCTTTTGGGTTAATACTTTATAATTCTGACCTGCTTTACTATTGATGAAGGAGTTATAACCTTTAGAAGGTAAGCTCCGGCTGGTAATGCTTCCAGGTTAAACCTGTTGGATTGATTGCTGATCAAAGCATTGGCCATTACTCTTTCACCTTTGAGGGAATAAATCTCCATAACAATCTTTTCTTCTTCAACACCTCTTAAGTCAATAGTCAATAAGTCGGTTATCGGATTAGGAAATACAGGTATGTCACGATCTTGCAATGGGCTGACTTGTGTGCTCTCATTGTCTGTAGCCGTATGATCAGAAGCAACGCGGGCATTTGTGGCCTCACTGGTATATTCGATTACCAGCAGTGGAGCCTGGGCTGAGGAACCGTTGTAGCTCTCTGCCACCCTTCTTCCTGATCCGGCTAATATCAGAGACAGTGCATTGCCAGGGTTCCAGCCACTCCTGTTGACTATTTCCTGAATGATTTGTGAGATGTCCGAAGTCCTCTGGTCTGTGCCGGAAGCTCCTGTTGAGTTCCATGCCGGTGGATTCCAACTTATTGCAGCAGAAGTCACAGGCCGGTTAGAAATATTAAATGATCCTGAGGTAAAGGCACCCGAGTGATCGGTGGCTTCTCCATAAATTGTTTTTGAACCGCTGGTATTTGCCGTTTCATCTACTGTAAACTGAACATAGGCTTTTTCAATAGTAGCCCCCTGCGGAATAGTGACATTCGTAAAACGGAGGCCAATCCTTTGATTACCAGCCGACATATGGCTGTCATATACCAGCTCCAGGTCTGAGCTATTGAGATACATAGAGCCTGAAGATGATTCTTCGGCGTCATCATTGCCGTTGCTAATGCCTTTTGCAAAGGTAAGTACCTCAGGTGAAGATGGATCTCCTGAGCCGTCGGTGCTGTAGGTTACATAGATAGCCGGAGCACTGGCAGAGCTTCCGTCGTATGCTTCAGCTGTACGTTCCCCCGTACCGGTGATGACAAGGGCCAGAGCGCTGCTTTGAGACCAGCCGTTTCTGTTTACCAGCTCCTGCACAATATTTTTCAGATCAGGAGTTTTTTGAGATGAGCCTGCCTGCCCTACACTGCTCCAGGCTGATGGTGACCAATTTACCGACTCCGAAGTGGTGGGTCTTGAAGAAACGTTATAGCTTGATGTCGAAAAAGCCGGAGCGTTATCCGTATCATGCGCTTTAATAGTCAGGTTAGAGCTGCCACTGTTGGTCTCGTCTACTGTGAATTGCACATGGGCACTGAGAATAGTTGCTCCCTGGGGAATGCTAAGTCCCTGAAATCTCAAGCCAATAGATTGATTGCCTCTGCTTCCATCGTATACCAGCTCAATATCCGAACTGTTCATGTACATGCTGCCATTTTGGTGTTCCTCCACGTCATCGTTGGTGCTGTTAACTCTCGAGCTCACGGTTACTTCACCTCCATCAGGATTACTGTCGTTAGTGATTGTTACCACAGCCCCATTGCTTGGATTCCAAATATCGAGGTTGGCAGGTGGTGTAAAAATATTGTTGTCACTTACCTGGCCAACCTGGTTTGCATTGTCCACTTTGATCGTACGAACCTCTATTTTGGCTTGGTCTACAAACACCCATTTGAATTGGTTGAAGCTGGCACTGTTTCTTGTCCATGATTTATTGTCATTGTTGGTTCTCAATGGTGCACCCCAACAGCCTTCACCTGTGTACACTGTGCCTCCTGTATCGTCACGTATAAAGCCCTCATCGCTTCCGCTGCCACTCGACGGTTTTACGGGCCAGGTGGTTTTAACGGTATGCGCATCGCACTCTACCACCAGCTTTACTTTGTTGTTGTAAAACAGGTCTGCCCAGTTGGCATACTGGTTATTGCCTTCAGCTTTGGATGAAACATGAGGCCTCATAGGCTTATGGTACTGGGCCATTTTCCAGGTTATATTTGAATTGGCGGCAAGGTCGTTTTGCAGCCATGTAGTCTGATTACCGGAGATAGATATTTCAGTATTGAGGGTGTAAGTTCTTATCAGGTTACCTCCAAAAGTGATGGCATAGTATACTTCTGAACTTGGTGTATCAAAGAGGTTATAGATCATGTCGTTTGAGCTTTCATGATTGCCTCTTGTGGCTACGATGGGGATCATCCTGCCATCTGAGCCGATAGTATACTGCCAGTCATCAAACCATTCCCTCCATTCACTGTCTGTGCCATTGGCAGTCATATCACCACCAAAAAGTACAGCATGAGGCCTTAATTTTGCTACCAGCTTATTAGCATTGATTCTTGGCGTTCTGTTGTTCCTTGAGTCTCCTCCTGCTATAAATGAAAGTCGCTGATTTGGGTCATCGGGGGCAGTTTTAAACCAAAAACGTTGGCTTGTCCCCTGACTATCCCTGATCACAAAGTAATACGCTGTGTTAGGGTCAAGTCCTGTAAGTCTCACAAACTGACTGTTCATGCCCCGGTAAGATACCTGGCGGCTGGGGGAACTGCTGAACGGGTAGTTTGTCCAGCTTGTACCATGGTCTGTTTTTCCATAATAGACAACAGGATTAGATCCCGATACCTGGTTCCAGCCAATAACCACAGAGGTAGCCGGATTGTCCCGAATAGTAAGGCGATACTTATCAGTATTAGCCCATAGGTGTGTACTGAGTAAGAGCAGTACCACCGAGATCAAAATTTTAGATTTGAATTTGGTCATAGTTGATTGAGGTTTGGTTTTTAAGTTGACCCAAGAACGCACTTAGATGTAACTCGATCTTTATTGCGGTTTTACTATATGATTAACCTGTCTGATGGTGCCAAATAACCAAATCGCTGAGAATTAATAGTTTGTATTTTCATGGAAGTTAGGTGCTGTGAGGCAGGTAACGAAACGCAAACAAAACAGTAATCTCAATTTAACAGGAGGCTGTTCATCTTTTCCTACTTTCACCCCCAACCTAAAACCTTCTAAAGATGAATGGCAGACCCTATCAGCTAACTCAGGTCATAAAACTATTCCAGTGGATCTGTTTTATGATTTTTATAAGCCGCGCATATCAGCACTTATTTTGGGATGCACCATTTAGAACCTTGTTATGGGATGAAAGCTTATTGAAAGGTTTTATAGAGTTCATCATGCCAATTTCCTGGGTTGATTATGTGACAAGCCCGGCAACAGATACGGTAATTCAGGACTTGATCAGGCTGAATGGACTCTTTTATCTTTTATGTGCGGTTATCAGTGTGTTTTTACATAAGCTGAAACCGGCCTGGGGGTATGTAATTCTGGCAGGAGCTTTTTCATTGATCTTTCTAGCTTTTTTATATACTAAAGAGAAGTTTTTTAACATCGGTCAGTTTTTCGAGTATTCTATCCAGTTTTCAACCCCAATACTGCTGTTTGTTCTTGTTTTTCGGGAGGTCAGGCTTGCTCATTTTATTACAGCTACCAAGGTAATTGTAGCACTCACTTTCATCTGTCATGGCTTATATGCCATAGGTTACTATCCACGACCAGGATCATTTGTAGACATGACGATTAATACACTGTATGTTAGTGAAGCTGTAGCACACAGCCTCCTGTTTATAGCCGGCCTCTTAGACTTTATAGTTGCAGTACTTATTTTTATTCCTTTGTGTGCCAGACCTGCATTGTACTATATGGTTGTCTGGGGTTTCCTTACCGCCACGGCTCGTCTCACAGCCAATGTTTATGCCGACTTCTTTTGGTCTTCTCTTCATCAATGGTGGTTTGAATTTACTGTACGCTTACCACATGCCATGCTTCCTCTGGCAGCAATTATCCTGATAACAATTTACACCAGGGAACGTTATCAAATGACTTTTAAGACATAAATACTTGCCAGAAGGAGATGGTTATGTTCGGATAGATAAAGTCTTTGATTTCTAGTTTGTTATGTGATCAACATTAGCAACATGTGTAATAAAATTTGTTTTTTGGTATTATGAAATTTACTTTCTTATACTAAAATTTTATAATTTTAGATAATGAGGGGAATCTGCCAGTGTAGATCAGAATGGCTCTGGTGAGATTTTTCGAGTATTTCCCTAATAAAGTTTAACGGCCTTTGTAATTATGATTGCTACAATTCATGGAAGGTAAATAAGTTTAAATTAAAATGTTCGGGCTAAGCGTATCTTGAAATGAAATCAATTACCTCCTTTAAAGACAGGTTTTCTTTTACTTCATCGGGAGAACCCTTTCTTTATGGAGCCCTAAAAACCACCGCCACTTATTGTATTCTGACGGTTTTGGCTATTGGTTTGCTGGTGTTGTTTGGATGGCAGTTCGACATTGAACTTATTAAAAGGCCAATCCCGGAGCTGGCAGCTATGAATCCACTTACCGCCACAAACTTTGTCATGCTTACTACGGCTTCCTTATTTATTACACGGAGGTATCCGATTCCTGGCTATTGGCTTGGCTTCACAGTTTTCATTGTTTCACTGCTATTTTTAATTGGTTACCTTTTTAACTTTTCGTTTCAGATAGACCATGTTTTGTTTTTCGATAAGATCAGAGCAGACGATTATTACAATTTGCCAAGCAGAATGGCTCCGAATACAGCTATTAATTTCATCCTGGGGAGCATTATTATATTCCTGGCCAGGCGTAAAGGGAAAGCGGTGTATATATTTCAGGCCCTGGCTTTATTGATGTCCTTAATAGCACTTTTTTCTATTTTTGGATACATGTATAAAGTGAAAGAATTCTATGGCATTTTGGCTTATGTACCTATGTCAATTCATACGGCCATATGCTTTTTTATGTTTGGCTTGTCAGTATTGTTCTTTTACAATGACCGGGGTTTCATGAGGGAGATAACCAGTCCCTTTGCAGGAGGGGTTATTAGCAGGATCTTAATACCGCTAGGTATAATTATTCCAGGATTTTTAGGTTATGTCCGTTTATATCTGGATTGGAAGTATTCTTTTTCTGTAGAGTTTGGAGCTGCAATATTAGTTGTAGCTCTTATTGTTATATTGGTTTTCCTTATATGGTTTGAAGCATTTTCGCTGAATGAAAAGGATAGGTGGAGAAGGGAAGCCGAATATGAAGTAAGATTAACAAATGTACTTCTGGAGTCTAGTATAGAAAGTCATAAAGATGTGCTTATATTTTCAATTGATAAAAATTTCAGATATCTGACATTCAATAGTGCCTTTACAGAAGCTACACATAAGGCATACGGTACAACTGTACGGAGAGGAGAATCAATGCTGGATTCTATTACTGTAGAGGAAGATAAGGAAAAAGCTCGAAAAAGTTGTGAAATTGCCATGAATGGTGACAGCCTTACGGTGGTAGATACCTATGGTGAATTAGAGCGTAACTATTTTGAAACTCGTTACAACCCAATAAGGAATGAAGATGGCGAAGTGGTTGGAGTCACTGTACTATCGTCTGATATAACCGATCGAAAAAAGTATGAGGAGGAGATTAATAATCTGAATAAAGAGCTGGAGTCATTTTCATATTCAGTAGCTCATGACCTTAGGGCACCGTTAAGAATAATAGATGGATATGTACAGATCTTAACTGAAGATTGTGATAAGGACTTGGATCAGGAAGGGTTACGTCTGCTAAAAGTGATATCAGGCAATGCAAAAAAAATGGGGCAACTGATAGATGATTTGCTTAACTTTTCCAAATTAGGAAGACTACCAGTGGCTAAATCGCTTGTTGATGTAGAGAAATTGATCAGCAGGGTATTAGATGAGCAGTTACGGATTGCTAACAGAAATAACATTAAAATTAACCTGGGAACGTTGGAAAACCTGCGTTGTGACGAAATGCTCATGCAACATGTTTTTACGAATCTTATCTCAAATGCAATAAAGTACACGGGAAAAAAAGAAAATGCTACAATTGAAATTGACTCATCCAGAAATCTGGAAACCGTTACATATAGGATCAAAGATAATGGTGCAGGCTTTGATGCTCAATATGCTGATAAACTGTTTGGAGTGTTTCAGCGTCTTCATAAAGAAAGTGACTTTGAAGGCACTGGTGTAGGCCTGGCTATTGTACAAAGAATTATTGCGAAACATGGAGGTAAGATATGGGCAGAGGCCGTAATTGATGAAGGGGCAACTTTCTATTTTAGCTTGCCACTCAATAAATAGATGTATTATGAAGTTAAATGAAGTTGAAATATTACTAATTGAAGACAATCCTTACGAGGCAGAACTTGCAATCAGAAATTTAAAGAAATATAATCTTGGCAATAAGCTATATCATATAGATGATGGAGCCGAAGCACTTGAATATATTTTCTCTGGAAACAAGGAAGATGGAGTATCTGAGCAGCAAATTTTCAACCCCAAAGTTATTCTGCTTGATTTGAAATTACCTAAAGTGAGCGGTCAGGAGATTTTGAGAGAAATAAGAGCCAATGACTTAACAAGCACTATTCCAGTAGTAGTGCTTACATCATCCAGTGAAGAATCAGATATTAAAGAATGCTACAAACTCGGGGCTAACAGTTATATAGTTAAGCCGGTGAGCTTTGATAGCTTTTCCAAGGCTATGAAGGATTTGAGCATGTATTGGCTATTATTGAATAAAAGGCCTGTCAATACCCTTTGAGAGTTCAAGCTTTATTTTCTGAGTCTTCCGTTTAAAAGACTTACATAGGAGTTAAATGGATTACCAGATAGTCTGCGGAAAGAAACAATCTGACCACAATGCCAAAGCGCATCCGAAATGGGCCCATTAATAAGGTTCCAGAAAGGGAGCTCCGTTCCGTTACCAAACTTTATAGCATAACCCTCCAGGTCTTTATCAGAGCTATTTCTTATTACTTCACTCGCTTTTCGTAAATTAGAGAGTGTCAGGAGTCTTTTCTGGGCAAAAGACAGGTCGGAAGGAGGGTATTGAGATTCTTTATTAATGGCATTGACTACCAGGTAAGACATCTCAAAAATATGATCAACTGTTTCAGAAACCGTACGTGCATCATCTCCAGGTTTGAATTGCAGATCTTCCGGCCGGAGGCCATCAGTAGCCCAATAAAACCTGAACCCTAAACCGTCTACCATACGGGAAGCCACACTACCGGCAGTATAGCTTCGCGGATAATCCGGTATTTGACTGTAGTATGTGGAATCGCTGATATCACTGCTCTGTGCCAGCAATGGTGTAACGATAAAGAGATACATGATCAGAGTAACTATTGTTTTAAGCATACACTTCAGATTAGCAGCCGCAAAAAGTATTATTTAAAAATACTTCGTTTTGTTTTGCCTTGGAAGTAATGTTACACAGGAGGTGATTAGAGATGTTTAATTACCTCGCTATTTTAGCAGGATACCAACCTTAATCCTTCCTGTTACCGCCACTGGAAAATTGCTGTCTCCTAAAATGAAGCCATAATGGTAGCTTCGGAAATCATCGTATTCGTAATCATCGTCAGATGTTTTTTGGTTGCTAAATCCATAGCCTATGCCAATAGAGTAGTCAATCAAAAAGAAGTTGTCGTACACTATTTGCTTTCCCAGGTTGATGACCAACGCACCGGCCACTATATCCTGATCGGTGTCGCTATAGTATGGAGAGCCGTGGCTGTTAATTTTATTGCGATAGATAGAAAGTAATATCTGAGGCTTTACATAGCTGCCCTTAAGGATATGGGAATACTTCATTCTTTGTGAGTAGAAATCAGGAGTTTTTAAGAATTTATATCCGGAAGAGAAAAACACACCGGTGCTTTTAGAGTAATCATCTACATTAAAGCCAGCACCAATAATACCCAGCCCTGTCTCAAAACTTCTGCCTGGCCGTATGCTTTTTTCATACGAAAATGCCAGGTGCTCTGCAAGAGGGGAAATAAAATGAAATTTCAACGCATGCTTTTTGTCTTCCGTATATGCATTGGGATCAGTTAGCGGGTCTTTAAACTCTATTTCTCGGCCGCTGCTTAGAAGCACTTTATCTACATCAGCTACCGAAATGGTAATGATCGGCGAGTCTTCCAGTTCTGCCTCAGAGAGCCGGTATTTGATTTCATTAATACCAATTTCAGTGATCTTACAATCAATGACCGTCTTGTCCTTTTTGTAGATCTTATCCTGGGCCTGAACAAAACCGGCAACGAACAGTAGTATCAGTGATAAAAGCGTTGATCTCATGAGGTAGGGTTTAATTTGTTTGAAATATACGAATTGAAAATATAATAAATCAATAAAATATCTTAAAATTTCAATAGTCTGGTGATGTTTCATCAAATGATGTGCCTCTTTACTAAGAGATAATATGAGAACTTTGCTGCCTGACTTTTTTATTATCTTTTTTACCTTACGTTTGTTGTATTACAATAGCACTAACCAAAACTGAAGCACTATGTCAATAACATGTGAAAATGAGCTGCTGGGCATGAGGAAGATCAGCGAAGTGGTGGGTTTGACTCTTAAAGAAATGAGAGACTATGCCAAACCGGGAATGACTACGAAGCACCTGGATGAATTTGGAGGAGATATACTGAAAGGTTATGGTGCGGCTTCTGCCCCCAGGCTCACTTACGGCTTTCCGGGCTGGACCTGCATCAGTGTCAACAACGAAATAGCCCATGGTATACCTTCCGCTAAAACCATAATCAAAGAAGGAGATCTGGTCAATATTGACGTCTCTGCTGAGCTGAATGGTTTTTGGGCTGACAACGGAGGCTCATTTGTGTTAGGTGAAGATATACATGGACATCAGGGACTTGTAAATGCATCTAAGGAGATTCTTCATAAAGCTATACATAGCATTAGGGGCGGAGTACGTATATCTGAGGTAGGAAAGCTTATAGAAACAGAAGCCAGAAAAGCGGGGTACAGAGTGATAAAAAATCTTACAGGGCATGGTGTGGGCAGGAGTCTGCATGAAGAGCCTGCGGAAATAGCTAACTGCTATGACCCTTATAACAAAAAAAGGTTCAGAAAAAACTCCGTAGTAGCGGTAGAAACATTTATCTCCACGGCTTCAACTATAGCAAATACGCAGCATGACGGCTGGACTTTAATGGGCAACAGGGGTGGCTATGTGGCACAACATGAACAGACAATAATAATTACCGGTGACAAACCGGAAATACTCACTGCCTGCAATGGTATCTGGGATTAGTCCGGAAAGCCGCCGGGAAAGGACTGTTTGTTCCCGGCAGTCAGAAGGATGATTTTTTACTAGAATTCCAGTAGCTTTTTGGCCTGGTCCTGTAGCAAAGTCATATAGAGCTCGTTGATTATAGTACCTTCTTTAAAGTGCTGCTCAATGTGAGACAATTTTGGTTTCAGAGCCAAAACATGCATGCCGCAATAGTGGAAGATATCGGTGAGGTGACTGAGTGCAAGCCCTGCGCCCTGAATCCCAGAGGAAAGGCCAACAAGAGCACACTTCTTGTCCCGGAAACTGTCAGGAAATTTTAAACCGTCAATAAAAGTTTTTAGTACTCCGGGAAACGAACCGTTGTACTCCGGGATAATGAATACAAATTTCTTGTTCTCAGCCATTAATTCACGAAAATGATTAAAGGCCTCATTTTTTCCTGCGTTATTATACAAAGCAGAAAAAGCAAAGTCGTGAGGGAGCTCGGTTAGGTCTATGAGCTCAGTTTCGATATTAAACCCAATCAGGATTTCCTGATAGATCTGCGCAATCTGATAGGATACTGAATCGACACGGTTTGTGCCACATACAATTACTATTTTCTCCATTTTTATTCGGTTTCATCAATCAGCTCTCCCAGGTTTTCAAGACTGACGCTGATGGTTGTTGGTTTTGTTTTAACATAAATAAGATCACCTGATGAAATGATCCTTCCCTTAAGCTCATCAGTAGTATGTACTATGATGTCGTTGGTACCCCGGTGAAAAATATTCGCATGGGCCACTTGCAAGTCACCCCCTTCAAACCGGCCATCACCAGAAGCAAACATTACTCTCAGATTCTCTACGGTGCCGGACAGATAAAAGTTTGTAATATCATTGCTAACTACTTCCAGAGATGTAGCATCCAGTTCGAGATTAAAATCTCCGCTCTCATCTTCACTGATCAGACTTAAACCCGGAAAGCTAAGTGTTCCGTCCGAACTAATCAAACCACTGCCCGCTAATCTGATCTGCGTAATATTGGGATGAGTGATTTTGACCACCGGAAAGTCGTAAGAGCGCACCCAGTTACATGAATTATCATTACGGATTAGCAACTTGCCGTCTGCTACTTCATAATAAATATCACTGATAAGATTTTTTCCGGCAGTTATGGTCACGAGTTGCTCACTTCCCTGTTTCAGTACTACATTGAGGTCTGCACCTACCTCCAAAGCGCTGAACGAATCCACATCCAAAACGACCTCCGTGTTATCCCCCGCTTTCTTAAGACAGTCCGGGGCATTCTGCGAGTCGCAGCTGTATGCCAGTATGGTGACTAATATGATTATATATCTGTATTTCATTTTACCCTCCAACCTATGGCAAATTCCGCTGCCTCTGCCTTTGCTCCATGCGATTTTACAACCAGAGAACTGTAAATTTTATCATTAAAATATTTCCTTACCCCCAGTCTCAGATATACTTTACCATAGTAATCATACTCATCATGGATATAATAACCTGCCTGCGAAATTAAGGATACATCACTTACAAAAAGTTCATGGCTTAGAGCAACCCCAATTCGGTTCCAATCGGGTAACTCTTTACCTTCCAGCCTATAGTCATATTTAATATCATTTTTCATCGAAAGTGAGGCAAACCACTCAAGGGCTACACCTAAAGCACTCTTGTGGTTAAGCCGTTTGTCAACTAATCCGCTAACCACCCAGAAAGGACGTGCGCCGGTACCTATTTTTGAGTACTCATGCATTCCGCCCGATAGCGTAAGGGTATAGCCGAATCCTGACTTGCTTACTGGCTCCTCTTCCTGGTAAATGTACTCTGTTGGCTCATAATTAATCAGATAAGATAAGCCTAAATTGGCACTTATGACATTAATGCCGGAATTGGGCTTTTTTATGGAGCCATTAGAAAAGTGGGTAAAGGCAAGGTATGTATTCATAAATAACCTTTCGTTCAGCTCCCTTTGATATTCAGCCTGAAACAGTATGCCAAAGTTTAGATCAGTGCTCAATACATTATTCTTATTGTTGCTCTCTTTGTCGTACTTGTTGGTGTTATAGCCCAGCCCCAGCCCGATTTTATACTTAAACTGACTTCTAGCCTGTTTATTGTTTTTGAAATAGAAGCTGAAATGAGGAATTAACCCGAATGATTTTCCTAAACGCTCATTATTATAGTCAAGGTAAATAAAGGTGAGTCCCGCATCCGGGAAGTTATAGCGCTGTTGCCAGGCCTCTGCTCCGTAGCTTTTCTGGTCAAAGGTAACCCGGAAGCCAACCGGATGGTCAGTGATCAGGTGACCAATCTGCCGCTTGTGCTTAAATATAAATCCGTTGAAATAATCAACACTAATAACCTTATTGACATCGTTGCGAAACTGTCCAAACCCCAAAATGGGGAAAGCAAGACAAAATATAAATATGATTCCTCTGAAATGTAGCATTAGAATTAATCGACAATCCATCCCGGAATACTATTGAAAATAATACCCTTAATTCAATGGTTTGTATTGGAGTGCGAAAATAGGCTAATTCATTGGTTAGTAAAAATTTTTAAGCTTTTCAAGGTCTTCGGGAGTATCCACACCTACTGAGGCATACTCAGTTTCCGCTACTTTGATCACATATCCATTTTCAATCCAGCGTAACTGCTCAAGTGCTTCAGCCTGCTCCAGCCCTGAAACAGGTAAGTTCGTGATCTGCTTCAGAATGTCACTTCTATACGCATAAATGCCAATATGCTTAAAATACTTCCTTTCCTGTAACCAGTTTTCAATTTTCACATTACGGTTATAGGGCAGTGTGGCACGGCTAAAGTAGATGGCCTCATTGTTATGATTAAAAATAGCCTTGACCACATTGGGATTAAACAATTCTTCCTGATCTTCAATTTGTTTGACCAGTGTACCCAGCTGGGTTTGTCCATCGAGAAGGCTCGCAAGCAGATCAATCTGTGCCGGATTGATGAAGGGCTCATCTCCCTGGATGTTGATCACATAATCGTAATCTTTCCCTAAATATGTGAGGGCTTCATAACAGCGGTCAGTGCCACTTTGATGAGCTTCACTGGTCATGCAGGCTTTGCCGCCAAAGCCAGACACCTCCTCCATAATAGCCTCATGGTCGGTAGCTATTACCACATTACTCAATGAAACAGATTTAGAGGCTTGCTCATACACCCTTCTGACCATACTTTTGCCTCCGATATTGGCCAAAGCTTTAGCCGGAAACCTGGTGGATCCATACCTGGCGGGGATTATTCCCAAAATATTCATTCCTGATTATCTAGTTTAACTTTTAAAGATGTTCCCTCATCACTCAAAACTACAATCTTTGCATCTCTTTCTATATAATCACCCCGGGTATAGGCATCATATATCTCTCCGGCAATCTGTACTTTGCCACTAGGTCTCAGCACTGTATAGGCAGTACCTTTCATGCCTACCATGGATTCCGTTTTGAAGTTTGAAGTATATCCCTGGTCCCGGCCCATGGTATCAGTAAGAGCTACCCTTGAGAAAACTTTTGTATTAGTAAGCCTTACACCACCGATAAAAAGCAGTACCATACTACCCAACATACCTGCCAAAGCCGCACCTATAGCTATAAGCAGTTCATTAAAACCTACAAAAGAGAAGTCAAAAGCGTCATTGTTAAGCATGACCAAAACCAGGGAGCCAACGGTTATGACAATACCGGAAATGCCGGCGATGCCAAAGCCCGGGATGACAAAAATCTCCAGAACTATAAGTACAATACCCACAAAGAAAGCAATGATTTCCCAGTTTTCGGCAAGGCCTGTAAGGTAGTACGGTACAAAATAAAGAACCAGTGCCACTGCCGCAGCCGCAATAGGAAAACCTACGCCGGGCGTCTGTAGTTCAAACCAAATACCACCTATAATAACAAGTATTAAAATACCACTTACAAAAGGATTAAGAAAAACAGATATTACCTTTTCAGTACCACTAAGCTGGTACTCTACAGTTTCATAATTACTTACACCGTTCTTTTCGAGAATTTCTTCTATAGAAGTCACTTTGCCTTCACAGAAGCCATACCTGATGGCTTCAGAAGTTGAAAAGGTGATCACCTGACCGGCTTTAGTGACACTGTCAATTTCAATCGACTGGTCAACCATGGCTTCTGCTATTTTTGGGTCACGGCCCCTTTCCTCGGCAATAGACCGCATGGTGCTTCGCATGTATGACTGGTATTTATCCGGGGCAGCTGTACCATCGGCAGTCACTACGGTGGCTGCACCTATATTGGCACCCGGAGCCATGTATATGCTGTCACAGGCCAGAGAAATTAAGGCACCCGCAGACGCTGCGTCTTTATTAATATACACCCAGATGGGCTTTTCAAAATCGAGTATCCGCTCTACTATATCTTTGGCATCGGTGACAGCCCCGCCATAGGTGTCCATTTCAATGATTACATAATCAGCCTCAATGTCCCCGGCATGATTAAGGGCCAGCTCCACATACCGGTTCATACGCGGGTCAATTTCGGCATCTATATTCATCACCATCACCTTTTTTTCAGGTGCTTGTGCATAGGCGGCAAGACCCATGCAAAAAATAAGAAAGAAAAGAATACTAAACTTCTGAATGATCACTTTGTTGCGCTTATTTATGATGTAATTTTGCATAAATTAACAAATAAAAAGGTTGGTGGGAAAGCTCAATTTAAACTTTTCATATTCATTTAACGGCAAAATCTGGAATATAATTTCACATCAGGAGAAGGAACTGCTGCTTCTGGAAGTCCGGGAAGATGACAAGTTTCAGGTACACTATAATCTTCTGGATGCGGATTCCGGACAATTTATTGCGGAACGCCTGACTTTTGAGGAAAGCTGGTGGATAGGGGCGTCATCATTGCTCAGCGATGTTATTTTATTTTATACTTTTCCTGACCAGGAAAATCCCGACGTAAAAAATGTTTTTGCCTACGATTTTAATCATAAGAAAATCTTATGGAAAAAGGAACAGCAGAACATCATTGAGGCAGTTGGTGACTGCGTTTGGCTAATGGATACAGGTAATGACAAAATATCATGTTTTAATATCCGTACAGGAGAAGTTCTTAAGAATAGTAACAGCAATGATGTTTTGAATAATGATCCTGGGCGTACCGAAAATAAAATGCTTGAAAAGCCGTTTAACTATCGCGAAGGAAGCGAATATTTTAATACAGTGAGCCAGTTTTTAACTGCCGGCGCCAACCTGCATATTGTAAGAAGCGTGGATTACTATGAAGACGATCAAATGATAGTCATGTCTTATTACTATCCCAATAAAAACAATAAACTGGCTAATGATTTGCTTGTTGTTGATCATGAAGGTGATCATTTACTTCAGGTAAGATTAGGGGACGATCTTGACGGAATTAGTGATGATACCTTCTTCATTTATAACAACAAGCTTATCTTTGTAAAGGATAACGTGGATTTTTTAATATATCAGTTAAACTGAAGCCACAGTACTATCTTATAGTGTAGCACGTGATCGTAAAACAAATCTAAGGACATGAAATTTTTCTTATCAGCATTAATTTTTATAAGCTCTCTTCAGGTAGCCGCATCAACAATACCGGCCGATTCGGTAGGACTGGAGACAAAAGGAGGAAAAACATATATCCTTCACAGAGTTGAAGAAAAAGAGACTTTATATTCACTGTCACGGCGATACAACGTTCCCATTAACCAGATTGTTGAGAACAACCCTCCTTCAGAGTATGGTTTGGAGATAGGCCAGATCATCAGGGTGCCTCTTTTGGAGAGAAAGCCTAAGAAGAGGGACAAAACTGAAGTCACCCAGGTTAAAGACAATGGTGTGGGCAACTATAACAACCCGCAGAAAACCGGTGAGGCTGAGAAGGTACATGTAGTGAAACCAAAGGAAACCATGTTTTCCATATCACGAATGTACAGTGTAAGTATTGAAGACATCAGAAAATGGAATAACATCGATGGAAATATACTTGATATTGGACAGAAGCTAATTATCAGAAATAATTTAGGAACACGTACTGCCGGTGATAATATGGTAGTTAAACCGGAGAAGCAAGGAGATACTCATATAGTGCGCTCCGGGGAAACTTTGTACTCAATTTCAAAATCCTTTAATGTAACGGTTGATGACCTGAAAGGCTGGAATGATCTGATTGATAATGACATCAGCATTGGACAGGAGCTATTTGTTTCCAGACCTGCAGTAACAATCCCTGCAAATAATAAAGCTCTGGTGCTTCAGGAGCCCGTGTCTAAAGAGGCTGTTGGAGCTGATATTGGAGATAAACCTGAAACGACAGCGATACCGACCAATGGTAATGATAAGGATAGTAACAAGGAGAATACTAAGGTTGATGTTACCACTCCTGTAAATAGTGGTCCTGAGAAATCAACCGGTACTTTTGCTGAGGTTTCCGAGTCAGGTCTGGCTGAGCTTATTGAAGGTTCGGAAAATACAAGGAAGTACCTTGCATTGCACCGGACAGCGAAGATAGGAACTATTATGAAGGTTCGGAATGAAATGAACGATCAGGAAGTGTTTGTCAGGGTACTTGGACGCCTGCCCGACACCGGAGTTAATCAGAATGTGTTGATTAAAATCTCCAAATCTGCCTATGACAGGCTCGGTGCCATTGATGCCAAGTTCAGAGTATCCGTTTCATATATACCCTAAGCCTTGAATTTTAGCGAGCTTAAAGCATTTCTTGATCAAAAGGCAGAAGAGTATAACAATCCCGGATTTATCATCCATGATCCGGTTTCCATCCCTCACCTTTTTACCAGGAAACAGGATATAGAAATAGCGGGTTTCTGGGCTGCTATTTTGGCCTGGGGCCAGCGGGTTACCATCATCAATAAATGTAAAGAACTCTTCGATTTGATGGATAACGCCCCTTATGAATTTATTGTCGGCCATCAGGACTCAGATCTCAAAAGGTTTCTCAAATTCAGGCACCGTACTTTTAACGCAACAGACACGCTTTACTTTATAGAATTTTTCAAGTGGTATTATTTACGGCACGACAGTCTGGAAAGTGCATTTTTACAAGGGTTGTCAGCTGATGAAACTAATGTCGGACAGGGGCTTGTTAACTTTCATCATTTATTCTTTAGCCTTCAGGATTATCCGCATCGTACGCGGAAACACATAGCCACCCCGGAACGCAAATCCGCCTGTAAGAGAATCAATATGTTTTTGCGATGGATGGTACGCAAAGATGACCGTGGTGTTGATTTTGGTTTATGGAATAGAATAAATCCCGCTCAACTTATTTGTCCCTGTGACCTGCATGTGGACCGTGTAGCCCGTAAGCTTGGTTTGATTAAAAGAAAACAAACGGATTGGCAGACAGCAGTAGAGTTAACGGGCCGGCTAAAGGAATTTGATCCGAAAGATCCTGTAAAATATGATTTCGCCCTTTTCGGACTTGGAGTTGAGGAAAAATTCTGACAAGGACCTGACTTAAGTTCCCAGGTCCTTTGTACATGTGTGTTTAATTTATTTTCCAATTAGCCGGATCTTGCCTCCACGCTTCCAAGGAGGCTACCTGGTCTTTTTTGATATAGTCACGTTTCAGAGCCTCTTCTAACAACAGGTTGTAGTTGCTTAAACATACCAGGGGTATTCCTGCATCTTTGAAGTTTTTGTCGGCAAGGTCGAAGCCATAAGTAAATATAGCGGCCATGCCCAATACTTTGATGCCGTTAGCTCTAAGCGCTTCGGCAGCCTTTAGAGAGCTTCCGCCGGTAGATACCAGGTCTTCTATCACTACTACCTTTTGTCCCGGGGTGGCTTTTCCTTCAATTAGGTTTTCCATGCCATGCCCCTTAGGTTTGGACCGCACGTATAAAAATGGCAGTCCCATGGCTTCAGCTACAAGTGCTCCCTGAGGGATGCCCGCAGTGGCCACGCCTGCAATAGCTTCTACTCCGCTGAAGTCAGCTTTAATAGCTTCCACTAAAGCACTTTTTATAAAAGTACGGATGTCAGGGTATGATAGGGAAAGGCGGTTGTCGCAATAAATGGGAGATCTCCAACCAGAACTCCATGTAAAAGGATTATCAAGGTTTAGCTTTATCGCTTCAATGTCTAATAATTTTCCCGCTATGGTGTGGCCAAGGCTAGTCTTCATGGATAATATCTTTTCGTTGCGAATTTATGGATTAAAAAAGTTAAATTCTATTGGCGCGCTGCCAAATATTTTATTCATTTGTGAGACAAATTTGACTTTTTTTGGATGAACCTTTTCATCAATGATATCCCGGTTACTATTGTAAGAGCAACTGAGCGGCCGGATAAACGGGAATTCAACTATATATTAAATGCGGAGAATGAGCCTATTACTCAGGCAAAACTCTTGCATAGGGTTTGGATAAAGCATGCTAAGCGTGAAGAAGTAGATCACATCTTTGATCTTCTTGACACCACCATCATACCAGGATTAATCTCGCTTACCCTCACGGTAGATGACTATGAGGATATGAGAAAATTTCTTAAAAAGAAATTCAAAATCATAAAGGCTGCAGGAGGTATCGTAAGAAAAGGCGATAAACTACTGATGATATACCGTCTTAAAAAATGGGACCTTCCCAAAGGAAAGCTGGATAAGGGTGAAGATAACTATATGGCAGCGAAGCGGGAGGTAGAGGAGGAGTGCCATGTGAAAATAAGTATGGGTGAGAAAATATGCACCACATGGCATACCTATACCATGAAGAGGAAAAAAATACTGAAAAAAACTGTGTGGTACGCTATGGATATTGTGAAGGACTCAAAGATGAAGCCCCAGGTGGAGGAGGATATAGAAGAGGTAAGATGGATGACCCGCAAGGAAGTATTTCATGCCCTTCAAGACTCCTATAAATCAATAGCGTTTGTATTTGACAGGTTTTTCAAAAAAGAAAAGGTACAGATGGAGAAAGAGCTGGCCCAAAAGGAACAAACCGAAAGTCAGCAAGCTGAAAATGAGCAAAACTCGGCTGGTTAAATCTCGTAAGGAAGAAAGTCGCTCACATCTCCACCATAGCGGTGCACTTCTCTGATAATAGATGAGTTGATGGCTGCCAGCTCTGGCGAAGTAATTAGAAATACAGATTCAAGGTCCTTGTTCAGGTGCTTGTTTACTTGTGAGATGCTGTTTTCATACTCGAAATCTGTAGTATTTCTCAGGCCTCTGAGAAGGTATTTCGCACCATGTTTTTTTGCCCATTCGGCGGTTAGTTCATTATAGATAATAACCTTAATATTGTCAAAATCTGTGAATGTACCATCGATAAGCGAGGCTATTCTTTCAACATCAAAATAGCGGTTGCTCTTTTTACTGTTATGGCCGATGGCTATAATTATTTCATCAAACAGCTTAAGGCCACGGATAACAATATCTTCATGCCCTTTGGTAAATGGGTCGAACGAGCCTGGGAAAACGGCTATTTTTTTCATAAGAAGTGGTTTATACTAATCACAGAGGTGAATACTATAGAGATCAAAGAAATGGTGGTCCTGAACTTCATCAAAAATGTATCCGTAGTTCAAATAGTCAGGGCGGTCGCCAAATGATATATTTTTGATGAATTTATAAAATTCGTTATAATGAGGAGATTGCTTTCCTATATATCCCCAAAGTATAACGTCACTGGTTTTCTGGTTTTTGTTCAACCCTTTCATCACCAGCATGATATATTTGATGTAATCATTGAATTGCTTGATGCTGAACTGGTTGTAGTATTCCAGCTTATTGTTCTTTAAAGTAACGATATGTAGTTTAAACCGGTCTATGTATAGATACATGGTGTTTTTCTTGTTCGTTTTTTCGAAGTTGATAACACCCTCTATAAGCGCACTTGACTGGTGAATAAAGCCGACCTCGGCATTGGGGTATAGGCTGCTGAGCCAGTTGTAAAGTTCTTTACGAATAGCAAAAACGCAGATTGCGTCAGATTTTATGTGTTTGTAGTAGAGTATCTCTTCCTGCTCTGGGTCTATTGTAGAGTTGAGCCTGAGGTAATCGTGGAGAGCTTCTTTTACAAAGAGCGCTGAAGGAACCAGAGAGAACTTATTGCTTTTTAAGCTAATTCTTACAGTCTTCCAGAAGCCTGCCATCAAAAGATGGTGTTCTTCAAAAAGTGTAGCTAGTAGTTCCTTCAGTGCATTATATGATTTTACGCTTGCCAGTATATAATCTTCAAGGAGAAGACACCGGTTGTTGGTA
This sequence comes from Fulvivirga ulvae, assembly GCF_021389975.1. NCBI lineage: Bacteria > Pseudomonadati > Bacteroidota > Cytophagia > Cytophagales > Fulvivirgaceae > Fulvivirga > Fulvivirga ulvae. The sequence goes on along the minus strand of NZ_CP089981.1, from coordinate 487,187 downwards.
GAGTCGACAACAGCTATTTGTAAATCCCTGATCCCAATCTGGATCATAAGATTATACTGATGAAGTTTGTCTATGTCAAACTTCTCATCTTTTATCTTCTTGATTAACTTATAGCTGATTGTTGCTGTATCCAATGTTTTATTCCCAGTTTCCTGAAGTTGTTACATCTGTTTTAGAACCAAATCTCAGAGGTTTTCTGTTTTTGGCATCGGCATCTTCTTTCCTTGTAGGGTCAAAGGGCTTAGGGTTAACCACTTCAATAACATCTACAAGAGCTCCGCTTTTATCTACCTCGGCGGCGTAAATATCGAATTTCACATCCTCGTATCCGGGTACGTAGGCTAATCTGTCAATATCAACATTAGGGTCAAATTTCGTTTCCTCCAACGTCATTAGCAGATCTCCCTTAGTTACCTGTTGCCCTTCAAATAAACTTTCCTGTCTTGTGACAGTTCCGTTTCTTCTGAATTTGTGCGTTACATCTTTGCCATTCTGGTTAAGAACATATGCCTGGTTGCCTTGCTTAACTTCTTTACCAATTGCTACAAGATATTTTTGAAAAATGCCATCATTTGCAGCATTAACGTTATGGGTGGCCTTGAAAATCCTCTCTTTCGCAGAGATGATTCCCAGTGTATCGAATGTTACTATAGAGCTGTCGGCACCGTAGCTTAATGTTACTACTCTTTCTTTTCTCTGAATGATGGGGTATCTGCCATTTTTGACAAAGTTGATTAGTTTATTCCAATCGCTGGTATAGTTGCCATGCACTTCCAGGTATACTGTTTCGGCTTCGCGGATAAGTTTTAATTTTTCAATAACAGCGGCTTCACGGTCGGCTATTAACTGCTTCTCGTCAATTTCCGACTTAACACTGTCTACCAAATAATAACCTAACGCAAGGCTCGCAATTAGTAGGACTATAGAGATAATTTTGGTAACATTCATTTCTTACGTATTTTTTGATTGCAATAATAAAGATTTTGTGATGTAATACATAATTAATCAAAGTGCTATTTTATGCAATTATTGGCAAAATTTAAAATAGCCTCTCATATTTAATAACGATTCCTGACTCTCGACGGAATGTAACGTATTATGTAAGATTTCATTTCCCATAACCGCTAATTTCGGAAAAGGCACAAACTCTACCTTTTTTATAATTTGATTTCTGGTATTGAGCTCAGGGTCAATCCCTTGGATTAATCTTCCGTCCAGAATATCAACCCTGAAAAAGAGCTCCATGGCATGGAGTGGTGGCTTCAGAAACTCGTTGATGAAAAGAAATTCCCGGACATCGACTTCAAGTCCGGTCTCTTCCATAAACTCCCTTTTAAGAGCCACTTCTGCTGTTTCTCCCGGTTCTACTCCTCCTCCCGGAGGTATCCAAAGTGCTTCCTCTTCGTTAAGTCCGCTATGCTTTACCAGTAACAGGTCATTGTTTTTTATGCAAATACCACAAACCCTCACCCTCACTTTGTTTCCATAGGTATTTTTAATCTCCTCGTTCATTAATTGAAATTACTACTAATTGCCGAAAATTATAAAGGTACAGGCGATATCTTATATTTGTGGCAAAACATAACTTCCTGAGAATGATCAAAACGCTTAATCCGGAATATAAAAGCCGAGTGGAAACTTACCTTCAAAAGCAGCACTTTATGAAGCATATTGACTTTACCCTTGATATTATTGAAGAGGGCCGTACCGAAGGCTGGCTGGATATAGAAGAGATACATAAGCAACAAAAGGGGTTTGTACATGGCGGTGTAATAGCCACACTGGCTGATATAACTGCCGGTTTTGCAGCCTATACACTCGTACCTGAAGATCACCATGTAGTAACCGGGGAGATAAAAGTCTCTTACTTCAATCCGGGTGTAGGCCAAAAGTTACATGCTAAAGGATGGGTAATTAAACAGGGACGGAAAATGAATTTTTGTGAGGCGGAAGTATGGTGCATTAACGGAGAAACCAAGACGATGATAGCCAAAGCCACAACAACCATGGTCACTATTTTTCCTGAAGACATACCCAGCTAATGCCCAGGCCGTCCCAGATACTGCTCAATAAATTCCCGTTTATCCCTACTTCGGGGCAGGAGTCACTCTTTCTTTCTATGGATGATTTTCTTGGAGAGAAGGACGAAAAATCTGTTTTCATCATAAAAGGGTATGCTGGTACAGGTAAGACTACGCTGATCAGTACGTTAGTGACTACACTGCCACTTTTTAATATGAAGTTCGTATTGCTGGCACCAACAGGCAGGGCCGCCAAAGTAATGTCGTCGTATTCGAAGAGAATGGCATTTACGGTACATAAGAAGATTTATAAGCAGGTAGGTGAGCAAGGGGAGGGGCCGGCATTTAAGAGGCAGACCAACTATGCTAAAGATACAATATTTATCGTTGATGAGGCCTCTATGATCAATGAAGACAGAAGCTTTGGAGGAACCGGCCTGTTAACTGACCTTTTTCAGTATGTATTCTCCGACCTTTCCAACAAACTGATACTGGTAGGTGATGATGCCCAGCTACCTCCGGTAGGTCAGGAGCTTAGCCCAGCACTTGATAAAGGTTATCTGGAGGCCAGTTTTCATGCTTCAGTTCGCCAAATAACCCTGACAGAAGTAATGAGACAGGAAGTCGATTCCGGCATATTATTCAATGCAACAAAGCTAAGAAATGAGTTAGCCTCAAAAGAGGCTCCTGTTATTGGCTTTGAAACCAAAGGCCACAGGGATATTTTCCGGATGACCGGTGAGAAGATGGAGGAGGGATTGAGATATGCTTACGATAATTATGGCATAGAAAATACGATTATAATATGCAGATCGAACAGACTTGCCAATAATTATAATCAGTATATCCGCTCGCGTATCCATTTTTATGAATCAGAGCTGGAGGCCGGGGAGTTCCTGATGATTGTCAGAAATAATTATTTGCATGCACCAGATGATATAGCGGGTAATTTTTTGGCAAACGGTGACTTTGTTGAGGTAATGAAGATCATATCAACAGAAGAGATGCATGGATTTCGCTTTGCCACATTGCAGTTGAGAATGGTTGATTACCCTTCGGAAAATGCTTTTGATGCCAAGGTCATCCTCGATACTTTGTATACCGAAACGCCGGCACTGTCTGAAGAGCAAAACAGGCAATTATATGAATCGGTCATGTTGGACTACCAGGATATGGATTCATCCAAAGCGAGAAAGGAAGCTATCAAAAAAGACCCATACCTAAACGCTTTGCAGGTTAAATTTGCTTATGCCCTGACCTGTCATAAATCTCAGGGCGGGCAGTGGAATGCTGTGTTTGTTGATCAGGGTTACCTTAAAGATGATAACATAGATAAAGAATACATCCGATGGCTTTACACAGCAGCAACGAGAGCGACAGATCAGCTTTTTTTGGTGAACTTTAATAAGAAAATGTTCGTATCATAAATATGAAAAACGTGCAGGATTATTGTTTGTCAGCCTTTAAACTTATATTTGCAATACATTAAATCAATATTTTATGAAAACTCTTTTGGTATCTATTTTCGGTATATTTGTGATTTTCAATGCGTTAGCACAAGAGTCGGCAACCAAGGAAAATGCAAATGGCCCTGTAATGACTTTTGAAGAAACGAAGTTTGATTTTGGCGACATTCATCAGGGAGATAAAGTAGAGCATGTGTTTACCTTTGAGAATACTGGTAATGAGCCACTAATCATCACCAATGTTCAGGTAACATGTGGATGTACTGCATCTGACTGGCCAAGAGATCCTATAGCTCCCGGACAGGAGTCAAGTATGACCATTAAGTTTAACAGTACAGGAAAGCTAGGTATGCAGAATAAGGTAATAACTATTATTAGCAATGCTACCAATCCAAATAACAGATTGACCATTACTACTAATGTATTACCTCAGAAGGAAGGGGATACCGGTAGTAATTGATATGGAATAGAATAAAGAAAAAGACACTTTAAACAACGTTTAAAGTGTCTTTTTTCTGTTTCAAATTTAACTCTATAAATTACTTTCCGGCTTTGTACTCAAATCTGTTGAATATTTGCTCGACAGCATCTTTAATCTTTACAGGATCTCTGTCAAACATATCATCGTCATCTATAATGCCGGAGGCATAACCTTGCCATACAATAGTCCCTTTCTCTTTGTCCAGCATTTGAATGAGCAGGGTGCCTTCTTTTAAATTATAGGTCCTGAAATCTTCCTCTTCCCTTACTTCGTCATTGCCAAGAACCTCTTCATGGCCGGTATAGCCTTGAAATTGGGTGGGTTTTTCAAAAACCTTAAAATTTATAAGAAGGTCAGGGTTAGCGCCGGCCATATCATATCCACGTACATCGAGTTCATATTTGATAGCATCCCTTATAGCACTTTTTAGTGCAACATCATTGAGGAAGTCCTCAGCACTGGCACTTTTGGCGCTCGACGTCCATCCGAAAGTTTCATATTTTTCGAAGCTTGTATCTAATCTTTCATCCATTGCTACCAGATCCTGACTATAAGATGGAGACAGGGATATGGTCGCAATACATAAAGTGGTCAATAGTATTTTTAAATGTCTCATTTTACTTGTTGGTTTAGATGAATAAATTTCACCTTAAACCAGTGAGAATACTATGCCAGTACCCGTAGTACAAGTTAATACCTGCACATGGTGATTACGGGTTGCCTAAGGGGTGGAAGTATATCCACATACTATGGATATGCAGGTACATTGATATTGGAATAGATGCCTCATAGTGCTTAAAAAGTTTTCTTTGCGCCCATAGCCATAAAGATCCAGCCTAAAATGAACATAACACCTCCTATAGGTGTAATGGCTCCCAGCACGGTAAGGTTAGTCAGGCAAAGTATATACAATGATCCGCTGAAAACGAGTATACCCAAAACCATGCAAAAGGTGGCATATTTAAATTGCTTATTTGGATATTTTAACATCAATATTCCAAGACCAAAGATAGCCAGAGTGTGGTAGAACTGATATTTCACGGCTGTTTCGAAGGTTTCTACCCTGCCATTGTCTATCAATAATGGTTTTAGTCCATGGGCTCCGAAAGCGCCTATAGCTACTGACAGTGCTCCTAATATTCCTGCTAATATTAATATGTTTCTATTCATTTAAGCGTAATTTCTCTCTCCAAATATGGCACTGCCCACCCTTACCAAAGTGCTGCCTTCTTCCAGGGCAATTTCATAGTCTCCGCTCATGCCCATAGAAAGTTCCTTTATAGAAACATTGTCAGCCGTTTCCATCTCAGCCACCTGATCGAATATATTCTTCAAAGCCCTGAATTCTCTGCGTACCTGATCCTGATTTTCTGTAAAAGTTGCCATGCCCATCACACCTACGATACGGATATTTTTCAGGGCTTCAAGCTCTTTTGAGATAAGCATTTCTTTTAGTTCTTCTTCTGACAGGCCAAACTTGGTATCTTCTTCAGCAATATGGACCTGTAACAGGCAATTTATAGTACGTTCATACTTATGAGCCTGCTTATTGATCTCCATCAGCAGGCGCAGGCTGTCTACCGAGTGGATCAGGGCCACAAAGGGAGCTATATACTTTACTTTATTTCTTTGCAAATGGCCTATCATATGCCATTCTATATCTTTAGGCAGGATCTCATATTTTTCTGAGAGCTCCTGGACTTTATTTTCACCAAATATGCGGAGGCCTTCTTCATAGGCTTTTTTTATTATATCAGCAGGTTTAGTTTTGCTGACGGCCACTAATCGGGCTGGCTTTCCTGATAAAAAATCCTGAATTTTCTTAATATTGTTTTTGATATCCATTTTATAATTTTAATATCGGGTCAATATTTGTGTGTAACAAAGTAAGAAATTTTAACTGAGAGCATATGCCTATTTTAGGTACTTTATTGAAGAAGGGGATAAGGATAAGGGAAAGTTTGGAGCAGGAATATTCCAACCCTTTCGATATACAAAAACAAGAATTAAAGAAACTACTGATTACTGCGAGTCAGACTGCTTTCGGGAAACACTATTCTTTCGGAGGTATTCTCAATGCCTATAAAAAGGATGATCAAAAAGCCTTTTTTCGGTTGTTTAAGGAACAGATTCCCATCCATAACTATAATAAAATATATAAGGATTGGTGGCACATTTCGAAGCAGGGAAAGAGAAATGTATGCTGGCCTGGGAATGTTAAGTATTTTGCATTAAGCTCAGGCACTTCTGAGGCATCTTCAAAGTATCTGCCTATAACCAAGGATATGAAGCGTGCTATCCAGAAAACGAGCATCAGGCAAATACTTTCTTTGAGTAAATATGACTTGCCCTCCAACTTTTTTCAGGGAGGCATACTGATGTTAGGAGGCAGTACTCAACTCAACAACAGAGGAAGCTATTTTGAAGGCGACCTAAGTGGTATACAGGCAGCACAGTTGCCCTTTTGGTTCCAGCATTTTTATAAACCGGGAAAAAGAATAGCCAAAACTAAAGACTGGGATGAAAAGCTGAATGAAATTGCAAAAAAGGCCAGGGAATGGAATATCAGCATAATAGTAGGTGTGCCAGCCTGGATCCAGATATTGATGGAGAAGATACTTGAATATCATCAGGTTTCCAATATTCATGAAATATGGCCTGACCTGATGGTATATGTTCATGGTGGTGTTTCCTTCGATCCTTATAGGAAGGGGTTTCAAAAACTACTGGGCAAGGAGATCTACTATATAGAAACTTACCTTGCGTCCGAAGGCTTCATCGCCTTCCAGTCGAAGCCAAATCATCGCTCAATGCGATTGGTACTGAACAATGGTATTTTTTACGAATTTGTGCCTTTCGATGATAAAAACTTTGATGAAAATGGAGATATCCTGGAAAATGCTGAAACCCTGATGATTGATGAAGTAGAGGAGGGGAAAGAGTATGCGCTTTTGCTCTCTTCATGTGCCGGGGCCTGGAGGTATATTATTGGCGATGTGGTGAAATTTACGTCAAAAGAAGATTCCGAAATAATTATCACCGGACGTACCAAGCACTTCCTGAGCCTGTGTGGCGAGCATATGTCTGTTGATAATATGAACAAAGCTATTGAGATGGTAGGGGACGATCTGAATATTGCCATACCGGAATTTACCGTGGCAGGCGTTCCGCATAACACCCTCTTTGCGCATCACTGGTACATTGGGACCGATGGTAACGTAGATCCGGCGCTGATACGTAAAAAACTGGATAAATACTTGAAAGAGCTTAATGACGATTATGCTGTGGAGCGTAGTGCAGCACTGAAGGAGGTATTTGTTGATGTACTTCCGATTAGTGCTTTTTATAAGTGGATGGAATCCAAGGGTAAGGTAGGCGGACAAAATAAGTTTCCAAGAGTGATGAAGAGTGCTCAGTATGAAGATTGGAAAAACTTCATCAAGCATCTGTCTGAGTAATGGTTGTTGTTAATGGATTAATATTCGGTCTTGTGCTGGCCATCCTGATTGGTCCGGTGTTTTTTACGTTACTCCAAACCAGCATAGAAAAGGGTTTCGATAAGGCTATACTCGTTGCAATAGGTATATTCTTTAGTGATCTGGTATATATTAGTCTGGCATATTTTGGCCTTTCAAAGGTTATTAAAAACTCGGAGTACAACGAGTGGATAGGTTATGTCGGAGGTGTTATTCTTATTGTATTTGGAATAGTATCTCTGTTTAAGTCCAGGAGAAAGACAGCAGTTGTCCACCGTTCTGTCTCAGCCAAAGGGTTCTTCAGGTATATTTTTAAAGGGTTCATTATTAATGGCATAAGCCCGTTTGTACTACTCTTTTGGCTGGGAGCCATGAGTATGGCTACCATAGAGTATGGCTATTCTGACGAAACACTCATTGTTTTTTTTGGCATTATTATGATCATCGTTTTTATTACCGATGTGCTTAAAGCTTACCTCGCCGGCAAGCTGCGCGCATTGATCACGCCAAGGCTTTTCACAATCCTCAATGTAGCTGTAGGCCTTGCCTTAATTGCCTTCGGAATCAGGATGTTTGTTTATAACTGGTAAGAATCAGGATAATTTATGGTATTAAGCCTGGCAGAGCGAGCCTTCGCCTTGGGAGTGTTGTCCTAATCCTGTAATACATTTGAGATGAAAGTAGACTTCAACAGCAACCATAGTAAAAAGATACAAACTGCCCAATTCAGATAGTTAATATAAAAGTCAGTAGTGTCTTTATACCTCGTTTCTTTGATTTCCGCCTTTTCATACTGATCGATGATCTTAAATACTTTTTCAAGGGCTTCATTATCAGAAACCCGAAAAAACTGACCTTCACCGATATCGGCAATTTCCCTAAGTGTTGTTTCGTCCAGGGTATTATCTACCATTCTTGGCCTGCCAAAAAAATCTTTGCCATAAGGTACCTTCCCTTCCTTACCGATGGCGATGGTGTAAATCTTAATATCGTAGGCAGAAGCCAGTTTTGCGGCGGTTATGGGGTCAATATTGCCAGCGGTGTTGTCCCCGTCACTAAGCAGTATTATTACCTTGGATTTTGATTCGGATTCCCGCATACGGTTTGTAGCTACAGCTAGTGCACTGCCAATTGCAGTGCCGCGATTATCAATCATTTCAAAGTGAACATCTTCAATAGAAGACTTTAACAGGTCGTAGTCAGTTGTTAAAGGAGAAAGGGAATATGCATCTCCTGAAAATATTACAATGCCGATCCTGTCCTGAAAGCGGCCATTAATAAAGTCCATCGCCTTTTCCTTGGCAGACTCCAGCCTGTTAGGTTTAAAGTCCTGTATCTGCATGGATTGCGATATGTCTATCACCAGCATAATATCAATACCTTCGGTCCATTGCACTGTTTTTTCATTTGTTTTCTGAGGCCTGGCCAGGGCCACTATCACAAGGGCCGTAAGGAGTATCAGCAGTATGTCAGGAATAAGTCTTACCAGGTTGGTTGGATTTGATTTTATCTGGCTTTTAGTCAGTGCAATCGGAAGCTTTTGATTCAGGTAATATCGGAGTATCCATCTTCCTGCAATAAATAAAGGGATCAGTATTAAAGTATATAGAAAAATCTTATGCTCCCAGGTGAAGTTTTTGAAAATACCGGGAGAAAACCATTCAAGGCTATACCAGGGATTCTGAAAATTGGTTTGCTCATCCATGCTTTACCTCCTCTACTTTAGCCATAAATTTCTCCTGAGAGTATTTTTTAAGCGCAGTGTATTGCATCATAATCTCACCGTTTACCCCTAAGTTTCCATAAATGACCCTGTCCAGGGCTTTCAATGACTCTGCTATATTTTCAGGTTTATAAAACTGAATAATTTCTTTTGTTGTCAACTGAGTATACGGCTTTGACTCAAGTTTTTCGAGGTACCTTTTCCATAGCAGCAATACTTTTTCTGCCTTATTTTTTTCTGTCTCTTTATCATCTAGTACCAGTGCGTCGTACTTTTCTATAAATTTCTCATGTATCCTTTTCAGCCTTCTGAGCTTGAAATGCTTCCTTAATCTGCCTCCAAATATCACGAAGAAAAGAATAACAAGAATAATCAGAATGGCTGCTCCGATAATGAAATAAGGGTAGTTGAAGTGGGTCCGTACGCTTTTGTATGTGGTATTTTCCTTTAAGGGCATAGCCTCTACAGCTACAGAGTCCGGGATTTCCGCAACCAACTGTTGCAGAATAACGGCATCCGTTTCAGGATAAACCGCAGTGCTGTCCTTTCCATGAAGTACAAATACAGGCAGCTTAAGTTGCTGTACACTATCTATTTCGAAAGAAGTGAGGTAATACACGGCGCTGTCATAGCTATGTGTACTGTCTGATTGCGTCGGGAAATACCGCTTATGGTCTAACTCATAAGGGGCATAATTATACAGAGAGTCCGGGAACACAATGTCCATACCTCTGGGATATTTGACTGAAAGAGAATACCCTATCGGTACTCCGATTTTAATACTATCACTTAAAAACTGCCCCTGCGGTTTAATTTGCTGAGCCTTAGCATTGAATGCAACAAAAAATAAAACCGGTAGAAGGCCTCTTACTATTCCTTTATACACTCTTTAAAGTTTTATTTCTTATTTTAAATAGTTTCAGAAGTTTAGGAACATAGTCTTCTTCCGTATCAATCGTCACAAAGTTGATTTGATGACGCTTTGCGAATTTAGTGAGATACTCCTCATTCTCAGCATAGTTTTCTTTAATTCTTGACCTGAAATTGCCAAAGGAAGTATTGACCCATATCGTTTCTTTACTCTCCTTTTCATAGATGGGAATTATGCCCAGCTTTGGAAGCTTTGTCTCCCGCTTATCTGTAATCCTCACCATAACAAGGTCATGTTTTTTTGCCAGTCCTTTGAGGTTGTGGTGGTAACCCTCATCGATGAAATCAGAAATAAATACGATCACACTTCGACGTTTGATGGTGTTGAGCGTGAACAGGATAGCTTTGCTGAGATCAGTCTGTTGAGATTGGGGCTTAAGGTGTACAAGGGTATGTACAATCTCATAGGCAAGCTGAGGCCCCTTTCTTGGTTTTATATATTTCTCCTTCCGGTCAGAAAAGCATATTAAGCCTACTTTGCTGCCCTCTTTTGCTGCAGAGAGGGAGAGTACACCGCAGATTTCTTTTCCAATATCCATCTTTTGCCTTCCCTTGCTTCCTATCTCCTGAGATCCGCTTACATCCAGGATAAAAAAGATGGTTTGTTCTTTCTCTTCCTTAAAGGTTTTTACAAAAGTACCATGGCCTTTTGCGCTTACGTTCCAGTCAATTGTACGGATATCATCCCCATATTGGTATGATCTCACATCGTCAAATTCCAGACCCGACCCTTTAAAAATTGAATGAAAGTCCCCTTGCATCTGGCTGTTAATAGCCTTTCTGATTTGTATTTCGTATTTTCGTAGCTTTTTTAAGAGATCCTTCATTGGCTCAATTTTGGCTATAAAATTATAACAAAGTTGATGAATATTCCTTTCATGAAAAAATGATTTCCTTGACAGGAATATTTACCTTATTAATGGATGATCGAATACTTCAAAAGTATAACCCCGATAATAATATGCACGTAAAACCTGCATTGTAATATTAAAATTTTAAAAACAGAAGCTTTTTGTATTGAATAATACATGATGCCCTTATAAAATGGCTCCAATGAAAACGAAAATATTGATAATATGTTATGTCCTGCTAGTGGTAGCATGTTCAAAAGAAGATAAGGTACCAAAAGACCTCTTGCCCAAAGAGAAAATGATACCTCTGCTGATCGATATCTACATCGGAGAAAGCAGGGTGAATAATCTGAGGTTAAGCAGAGACTCTTCCATGGCAATATTTAAAGTGTATGAAGGCGAACTTTTTAACCAGCATCAGGTAACCGACTCAGCTTATCACCGTAGTATGACTTACTATTATAATCACCCCAGGCAACTGGAAGAGATTTACAGCATTTTGCTGGACAGCCTCAACCTACGCGAGCAGCGATTGAAGGAGCAGAGAGAAAAAGAAGAGGTCCGTGATGAGAGAGGCGGGAAAGAGAAAGAAGAGAAAAAAGATACGAAGGAAGAAGGAAAATAATGCTTTACCCAAAAGATATAGAGGCCAAGCTAGGCTTTGATAAAATAAGACTGTTATTAAAGGAAAAATGCCTCTCCAACCTGGGGGCAGGTATTGTTGACAAGATAGCCCTGGGCAATAACCCGGACCACATCAGAAAGCTGCTCTTGCAAACAGAGGAGTTTATGAAGATACTGGTGGCGAGCGAACCATTTCCCTCAAATTATTTTCTTGATGTTTCATCGGCCCTTGAGAGATCTAAAACCGAAGGAATGTTTCTTTTGGAAGAGGAGTTTCTGAACATCAACAGGTCGTTGCAGACGATCCTGTCTTGCGACCGGTTTTTGCGTAAGCGTTCGCAGGAGTTTCCACAGCTACATATGCTCACCGGTATGGTGCAGTTTGATGAAAGTATATGCAAAAAAATCAGTGAAAAGATTGATGAAAATGGCTATGTGAAGGATTCGGCAAGTGAGAAGCTGGCTGAAGTGAGACAACAACTGAAGTCTAAGCATGCCCAGGTCAGGAGGACACTCAATAGTATTTATAAAAATGCTGTTAAAGACGGCTATGTGCCGGAAGGAGCTTCCATGACTATCAGGGATGGGAGAATGGTAATACCTATTATTGCTGAATATAAAAGAAGGATAAAAGGTTTTGTGCACGACGAGTCATCGACAGGACAAACAGTTTTTTTGGAACCTGCGGAGGTGTTGGAGGGGAACAATGAAATAAGAGAACTTGAAAGTGCCGAAAAGCGGGAAGTTATTCGAATTCTGACTGCGCTTACCGACCTTTTGCGGGAGAACCTTGAAGATATCAGAAAGGCATATCAATTCTTATCTTTGATCGACTTCATTAGGGCAAAGGCACGCTTAGCTATTGAGATGCAGGCCCTGATGCCGGAGGTTAACAATGACAGGAACATGAAATGGAGAAAGGCGCGGCACCCGTTATTGTTCCTTGCCTATGAAAAAACAGGTCGAAAAGTAGTGCCTTTGGATATCGGTTTGGAAGACGGGCAAAGGGTGATCATCATTTCAGGGCCAAATGCAGGAGGTAAATCTGTTTGTCTTAAAACAGTTGGATTAATCCAGTATATGTTACAAAGTGGCTTACTGGTGCCGTTAGGTGAAGGGTCAGTGGCAGGAATATTTGAAAACATTTTTATAGACATAGGGGATGAGCAGTCCATTGAAAATGACCTGAGTACTTATAGCTCCCACCTGACCAATATGAGGTTCTTTTTGAAGCATACGGATAGAAAGACACTTTGCCTCATAGATGAATTTGGTACAGGTACTGACCCCCATTTTGGAGGAGCTATAGCCGAAGCTATACTTGACAAACTTGTAGAGGAACAAAGTAATGGTGTTATTACTACACACTATAGCAATATAAAGCACTATGCAGGTCAGAAGGAAGGCGTAGCGAATGGTGCTATGAAGTTTGATATGCAAAACCTGGAGCCATTATATGAACTTGAAATTGGTAAACCCGGTAGCTCCTTTTCATTGGAGATTGCTAAGAAAATAGGTTTACCGCCCCAGATCATTGAATATGCCAGAGGTGTGGCCGGAAGCAAATCCATGAATGTGGACGACCTTATCCTTAAGCTGGAGCGACAAGAACAGGAAATTATTCGTAGGGAAAGGGAAGCACGGGAGACAGAGCAGTTTGTTAAGAATCTCAAAAACAAGTATGACCAGCTTTATAATCAGTTAGAAAATCGGAAAAAGGAAATTATTGATTCTGCAAAGAAAGAGGCCGCTCAAATATTATCAAGTACCAACAAGGAGATAGAGAAAACAATAAGGCATATCCGTGAAAATAAAGCGGAGAAAAAAGAAACTAAAAGGGTAAGAGAAAGATTAGGTCAGTTGAAGGAACGGGTGAGTCCGGAGGAAATTATTGAAGAGCACATGAAGCTTAAGGTAATTCCCGGAAAGGTAGAAGTAGGAGACCATGTGAGAATTACTGATAAGGATGTAGTGGGTGAAGTACTTGATATCAGGGGTAAAGATGCAGAGGTGTTGGTGGGCGACCTGAAGACTATGGTTAAGATCAAACGGCTGGAGAAAATTTCGAAGGGTATGGCAAAGCAGGCTAAGAAAAATCCGGCAAGGAGCTCATCAGGAATGAACCTGAACCAGAAGCTTGCTGAGTTCAGCTCTACGTTAGATGTAAGAGGGAAACGGGCTGAAGAGGTTTTGGGGCTTGTTGACAAGTTTATTGATGATGCCCTACTTTTCAATATGCCGGAGATCAGGATACTACATGGTAAGGGCAATGGTGTGTTACGTGACCTGATCAGGAACTACTTGAAGGATTCGGGATTAGTGGCCTCAATTAATGATGAACATGTGGAAAGAGGTGGGGCAGGTATTAGCGTAATTGAGTTAAAATAGTATCCGGAGTATGGATCAATCATAAAAAAGCGACCTTTGAATTTCAAAGGTCGCTTTTTTATGATTATAAAGTTCTTTCTTACTGTTTTGAGAAAGTAAATGTCCAGCTTCCGTTTACACTGTTAGTTCTTGTGTTGTCAAAACCATTACCGCTATAAGTAAATGATACGGTTAGTGTTGATCCGTCAGCAGCTATAGAGTATGTAGCAGCTATATTAGCATCTGAAGGGTTAATAACTATACTGCTTTTTACATTAGTACCAAAAACAAAATCTGAGGCTTCAGGCATTGGGAGCAGATCAGGTCCACCTGCTGTTGAGTAGGTTAATTCCTTATTGATGGTAAGGGTAAAACCGTCATAGTCTTGCCTGTCTTGAACACCGTCATTAACAGTAGTGGCAACCCAAGTTCCCGCTAATGCTTCTAATTGTTGCTCCTCTTCCGAAAGTCCTGGATCATCATCTTTTTTACAACCTATTGTTGTTAATACCACTAGCAGAATAACTGCACTAAATAAGTAGGTTAGATTTTTCATTAATACTAAGTTTACAATACTAAAATTATGAGTTTGAAAGATAAAAATTTTTTATTTTGTTATTCAAACATCCGGCTAAAATAATGAATATTTTGATAATATTATTCCAATTTTGGATAAATATATACAGGTAAAGAATGGTAACCCCTAATACTTATATTTCAGCATATCAATGTATTGCATACAAAATTCCTCGTATTCATATTCTTGATTTGATGCAATAAGAATAGTGGCATTAGTCTTCCTTAATTGTCTCATCCTTTCCTGGTACCAGTCAGTACCCTGCCTATCCAGGTTCGAAGTCGGTTCATCAAGCAATACAAGGTCACTTTCGGTGTAAAAGGAAAGTGCAAGTTTTAGCCTCTGCTTCATACCGGATGAAAAATTTTTGATGTATTTATTTCTTGCGCCCAATAAAAGGCAGCTTTCCATGATCTTGTCAATGGTAAAGCCCTCTCTCATCTTTCTGAATTTGAAGTGAAAATCAAGATGTTCTTTAAGGGTAAACTCCTCAATAAGCTCCATGTAAGGTGTTGCAATAGAAATATGCTGAAATACCTCTTCCTGAGCTATCAGTCCGCCTTGGCCCTTATATATTATATTACCTGCGGAAGGCAGGTGATATCCTGATATAATTTGTAATAATGTGGACTTTCCACTGCCGTTTGAACCTGTCAGCGCGTAGCTTTCCCCGGTTTTCAGTTCGTAGCTAAGTCCCTTGAATATCCACTCTTTATTATATCTCTTTGCCAGATTTTGAAGGGATACATCCATACGGGACCTGATTAGCTTTAATAAGAATAACCTTTCATTACGCCGCGATCGGAGCTTCTTATAAAGTTAATGATTTCGTCACGTTCTTTTGAAGGTGCAAGCTCCAGTTCTACCAGATCAAGAGCCTTGGAGTTATTTAAACCTTTAAGGAAAACGTATCTGTATATCTCCTGAATTTCATTTATTTTTTCGGAAGAAAAACCTCTGCGTCTCAGGCCAATTGAATTGATACCGCAGTACGTAAGTGGTTCTCTTGCCGCTTTGGTGTATGGAGGTACATCTTTTCTTACTAATGATCCACCAGAAAGCATGGTGTGAGCGCCCACTTTAACAAACTGATGGATGGCGCTTGAGCCCCCTATAATAGCGTAGTCATTCACAGTGACATGCCCTGCAATTTGTACCGCATTGGCAATAATGCAGTTGTTGCCAATGATGCAGTCATGGGCCACGTGAACGTAAGCCATGAGCAGGCAATTACTGCCTATTTCAGTTTTGTCTCTGTCATCGGTACCCCGGCTGATTGTTACATATTCCCGGATGACCGTATTGTCGCCAATGAAAGTTTCTGTTTCCTCACCCTTGTATTTGAGATCCTGCGGTACAGCTGAGATTGAGGCTCCGGGAAAAATCTTAACATTCTTTCCAATTCGGGCACCTTCAAATATGGTCACATTCGGCCCAATCCATGTCCCCTCATCTATAGTTACATTCTTATGGATGGTAGAAAATGGTTCAATAACTACATTTCTGGCAATTTTAGCCTGAGGATGAATATATGCTAATGGTTGGTTCATGAGTCTTTCCTTACTATGCTGGCGGTCATCGTTCCTTCACATACCAGCGTGTTTCCTACAAATGCCCTTCCGGTCATTTTTGCTATTCCCCTTTTAATCGGTGCCAGCAGATCACACTTTATTACCAGCGTGTCTCCGGGGAGCACCATTTTTCTAAATCTGAAGTTCTCTATTCCCAGGAAGTAAGTCCAGTAATTTTCAGGGTCGGGAACTGTGTTAAGAACCAGGATACCGCCTATCTGAGCCATAGCTTCTACCTGTAAAACTCCAGGCATGACAGGGTTGCCAGGGAAGTGTCCCATGAAAAAGTGCTCGTTCAAGGTTACATTTTTAACTCCGGATACGCTTTCCTCATCTAAATGTATGATTTTATCTATGAGTAGAAAAGGGTATCTGTGGGGCAGTATGTTTGATATCTGATTGATATCTAATACAGGAGGTAAACTCGGGTTATACTTTGGAGCATTTTGTTTGGCAGAAGTCTCCATTGCCCGTTTTAATTTTTTTGCAAATGCCACATTGGCCGCATGACCTGGGCGTGCAGCAAGTATCTGGGCTTTTATAGGCTTACCCGCAAGAGCAAGATCGCCCATCACATCAAGTAACTTGTGTCTTGCAGGCTCGTTGCGGTACCTTAATTCAACATTGTTGAGTATACCCTCTTTTTTAACTTCTACTTTTGGTTTGTTAAAAAGAGAAGCGAGGCTTTCGAGTTCCTCTTCCTTTACCACACGATCAACAACAACTATGGCGTTATTCAAATCACCACCTTTTATCAGGTTGTGTTTATGTAGCATTTCCAGTTCATGCAGGAAGCAGAAAGTCCTGCAGGAGGCTATTTCTTTTTCAAACTGACTGATATCGGTTAGCGAAGCATGTTGGCTTCCCAGTACGGGGGAGTTATAATCAATCATAACTGTTACCCTGTAGTCATCAAGTGGAAGAGCCGCTATTTCGACATCTCTTGCAGGTTCTCTGTAAAATATGCTGTCCTGAACCTCATAAAAATCCCGAAGGGCATTTTGCTCTTCTGTGCCTGCTTCATTAAGAATATCAACAAACTGTTTTGAACTACCATCCATAATAGGAGGTTCGGGGCCATCAAGCTGGATAAGTACGTTATCAATTTGAAGGCCTACCAAAGCGGCTAAGGTATGTTCAACTGTGCTTATCCGTGCACCACTTTGCTCTATAGTAGTTCCCCTTGAGAGATCTACCACATTATCAACGTCTGCGTCTACCACCGGCTGACCTTCGAGGTCAATCCTCTGAAACTTTATACCATGTCCCGGTTTAGCCGGAAGAAAGGTCATATTTGTTTCCACGCCGGTATGCAAACCCACTCCGGAAAGTGTCACGGATTTTTTTATAGTGTGTTGTTTGATATTCATTACTGCTTTTCCTGAAATGTCGGCAAATTTAGTACTTTTTCTTCAAGTTGCTTCAATTTGGCATTTAAATCGGGGAGATTTTTAAATGCAGCATACGAGCGGTAGAAATCTTTCACATCAAAGGCGGGGCTGCCCATGAGTTTGGCATTCTCTTCCTTAATTGATTTTCCCAGGCCTGCCTTGGCGCCAATAGAGGTTTTATTAGCCAGTACAATATGACCGGCGATCCCAACCTGTCCGGCGATAACACAATTTTCACCAATGATGGTAGAGCCGCTTACGCCGGATTGTGCTGCAATCACCGTGTTCTTGCCAATTTCAACATTATGGGCGATCTGAATAAGATTATCCAGTTTGACCCCACTGTGGATTCTCGTGGAGTCTCCATGGAAAGTAGCACAATCTATAACCGTATTAGCCCCGATATCTACATTGTCGCCTACTATTACATTGCCCATTTGAGGGATGGTTTTGTATGTACCATCGTCCTGGGGGGCAAAGCCGAAGCCATCACTTCCTATTACCACACCCGAGTGCAATACACAGTTGTTGCCAATGATTGTATTGGCATAAAGTTTTACTCCTGAATTTACTATAGTATTATCCCCGACAGTTACATTGTCCCCGATGTAAGCATGTGGGTATATTTTCACATTATTGCCGATTTTTACATTGTTGCCAATGTATGAAAAGGCACCGCGATAAACATCTTCGCCAATTTGACTGTCTTTGCCTATATAACAGGGCTCTTCGATACCTGATTTTTGAAAGCTGATAAATTTGTGGTACTCTTCAAGAAGTACTGTAAATGATGAGTACGGGTCGTCAACAAGAATTAAAGTAGTATCGACCGGTTTCCTGGGGTCAAAATCTTTATCTACTATTACAGCACTCGCACGGGTGCTATAGAGGTGGTTCTCGTATTTAAGGTTAGAGAGAAATGATATCTGGCCTTTTTTTGCTTCCTGAATCTTGGCCAGCATATTAATCTTCAATTCTCCATCACCTTTTACTTCACCACCTAAAAGTGATGCTATTTGATTAACGGTAAATTCCATTAAAACTGCGCAGAATGGGTTCAATTTATATTTTCACAAAGATACATTTTTGGGGCAGCATAGATAGTATTTTTTAACAATTTTGCTGATAGCCTTGATATTAGGTAAATCCACGGCTTCCGCAATGTCTATTACTTTCCCTTTTTTTGTTAAGATATTGATAGACTGTCCTTCGGCTATGTATGCTTTATTTGTTACTTCACCATAAGCAAAAAAGTAACGCGCATCTGCCCGCACAATGTTATAACTCTCGGCAATTTTATTTCGCAGGATTTTGAGCTCGTTTTTGCTTAGGGGGTCATTGCTAAGTTTTATCTTATATAGCTGACGGTTAAGTAGCTGGGTGCTTAAAGAGCTTAGGATCTTGTCGCTATGGTGCTGCCATACTTTTATAGCGCCCCATATGTCATAGTCATCAAGCATGCCATAGGTGGCGATGAGCGTGTCGTTTTGCTGAAAATCCTCCAGAGTCTTTTGGTCTGTCAGAAATACTTTTAGCGCCTCACTGGCGAAGATCTCGTGGCCGCCAAGGGAGAGGTCCTTGGCTCTTATAATCAGGTTGACAAGCATTTTTTCTGCACTTACAGAAGCCTTATGGAGATAAACCTGCCAATACATAAGGCGCCTTGCGTTGAGGAAGTTCTCGATGCTGTATAATCCCTTTTCCTCAATCACGATCTGGTCATCCACAACGTTAAGCATGCTGATGATCCTGTCCAGTCCTATAGCGCCTTCAGAAACGCCGGTAAAAAAGCTGTCACGCTTTAAGTAATCAAGCCGGTCCATGTCCAGCTGGCTGGATACCAGTTGATGCAGGAACCGTTTTTTATAGGTATTTTGAAATATTTTTAAACTCAACTCAAGTTTGTTATTAAATTTGGAATTGAGATACTTCATTAGTAAATAGGACAGGCTTTCATGCCTTATTCCCTGAAGAAGGCTAAACTCAAGAGCATGGGAAAAAGGACCATGGCCAATATCGTGAAGTAAAATGGCTATCTGAGCAGCCTCATATTCATCATCGGAGATGTCTATACCTTTACTTCGCAGATTATCCAGTGCGCGTGTCATAAGGTGCATGGCGCCTATGGCATGGTGAAAGCGCGTGTGTAGGGCACCCGGATAAATCAGGTCAGTAAGGCCCAACTGTTTGATCCGCCTTAGTCTTTGAAAAACCGGATGCTCGATGATATCGAAAATCAGGTCGCTTTTTATATTGATGAAGCCATATACGGGATCGTTGAAAATTTTTCTTTTGTTCAATCTATTCTGCGATTATTCCGTTACGAGTTAAAAGAAATTATTGCTTTTCGGCACCTGCTTCCAGGCCGGGGTCAAAAATAGGCAATAGGAAATTATAGATTCATTAAAATAAAGAAAAACAAGAGGAGTTGTTAACAAGTTAAGTTAATGTTCAAGAACTAATTATCAGGAGAAAACA
This sequence comes from Fulvivirga ulvae, assembly GCF_021389975.1. NCBI lineage: Bacteria > Pseudomonadati > Bacteroidota > Cytophagia > Cytophagales > Fulvivirgaceae > Fulvivirga > Fulvivirga ulvae. The sequence goes on along the minus strand of NZ_CP089981.1, from coordinate 467,231 downwards.
AGTATGCAGAGATACAACATTTTATGGGCAGATGACGAAATAGACCTTCTTAAGCCGCATATTCTTTTTTTAGAAAACAAAGGGTATGACATTACCCCTGTAAATAGTGGAGCGGATGCTCTGGAGCTATGTGAGGAAAAGCACTTTGATGTGGTTTTTCTTGATGAGAATATGCCTGGAATGTCAGGATTAGAAACACTGACCCAGATTAAATCTTTGCGCCCCAACTTACCCGTGGTGATGATCACTAAAAGTGAAGAGGAACTGATCATGGAGGAAGCCATCGGAGCCAAAATAGCCGATTACCTGATCAAGCCGCTTAACCCGAGCCAGATATTGCTGTCGGTGAAAAAGATCCTTGAAAATAAGAGGCTGATTACCGAAAAAACAAACCTGTCCTACCAGCAGGAATTCCGCAACATCAGCATGGCTTTTAACGAAGACCTCAGCCACAGAGAGTGGGCAGAGATATACAAGAAGCTAACATATTGGGAACTAGAGATTGATGATACGGAGAATAAAAGTATGGCCGAGGTGCTTAATATGCAAAAGGATGAGGCCAATAATCAATTTGCAAGATTTGTGAATGAAAACTATGAAGATTGGCTGAACGATGCCAACGCTGAAAAACCTTTGCTTTCCCATCAGTTGATGAAAAAGAAAGTTTTTCCGCATTTAGGGCAGGGTAAGCCGGTTTTCTTTTTGGTGGTTGACAATCTCAGGTATGATCAGTGGAAAGTTATTGAACCCGCTGTACAGGAGCTCTTTACTATAGAGGAAGAAGATACTTATTATTCGATACTTCCAACTACTACAGCATACTCCCGCAATGCTATCTTTTCGGGTATGTTACCCCTGGAAATGTCACAAAAGCATAAGGACCTATGGGTTGGTGAAGATGAGGAAGAAGGGAAAAACAATCATGAGGACCAATTCCTTGAAAAGCAGATCAGAAGAAATAACCTCAATATTAAATTCAGTTACACCAAAATCAAACAGATCACTGAAGGCAAACAGCTTGTAGACAATGTACGCAATCTGATGAATAATGATCTGAACGTGATCGTTTACAATTTTGTAGACATGCTGTCGCATGCACGCACTGATATGGTAATGATCCGCGAGCTGGCCCCTGATGAGTCTGCCTACAGATCCATTACCAGGTCATGGATAGAACATTCACCTCTAATAGAAGCGCTGAGGTTAATAGCCGAAGCCGGAGGTAAGCTCATCATTACCACTGACCATGGTACAATTCGCGTAAAGCGTCCTTTTAAAATAGTAGGTGACAGAAATACTAACACTAATCTCAGGTATAAACAGGGTAAAAACCTGGGGTATGACAATGCCGATAAAATAATGGAAGCCTTTAAGCCCGAGCGTCTTCATTTGCCAAAGATTAATGTTTCTTCAACCTATGTATTTGCTACAGAGGATCAATTTTTTGCCTATCCCAATAACTATAACTATTATGTAAATTATTACAAGGATACTTTTCAGCATGGTGGAGTGTCAATGGAGGAAATGATTATTCCAATAATTTCATTAAATTCGAAATATGGTAGATAGTACTTTGCCACGACTTCAGTTGAAATGTGATGGTTTGGAACAGTTGAGCGAAGTGGCCAGGCGCATTATTTCTTTTGGAGAAGGCTATAGTGTATGGCTCTTTGAAGGACAGATGGGAGCGGGGAAAACCACCCTGATAAAAGCAATTTGTGAAGCTTTTAAAGTTGAAGATAATGTTAATAGTCCTACGTTCTCCATTGTAAACGAATATCAGAATGAAAAAGGAGAAGTGTTTTATCATTTTGATTTCTATAGAATAAAGGATGAAGAAGAAGCAATGGACATTGGTGCCGAAGAGTATTTCTACTCAGGCGATCAGTGTTTTGTGGAGTGGCCTTCCAAGGTTGAAGGTTTACTTCCTGATAGAATATTGAAAATTGAAATTACTATTATAGATCCCGTAAAGCGATTAATAGATTTGGCCAGGTATGACTAAGAAAGAAAAATCAGGCTTCGCGCAGTTAGCACAAGAGTCCAGCCTATACCCACAGGAAAAATTAATGCCGGTAAAAAGAAGTAAATATTCTTTTTTTATTGGTCTTCCCAATGAAATATCACTCCAGGAAAAGCGAATTACCCTTACGCCTGATTCAGTAGCGTTATTGGTAAATAACGGACATGAGGTTTGGGTGGAGACCAAGGCTGGAGAAGGTTCGAAATTTTCTGATAAAGAATATAGCGAGGCGGGTGCAAAGATTGTTTACTCGGCAGAAGAGGTATACAAAGCCAATATTATTTTAAAGATAGAACCCCCTACGCTGGAGGAAATAGATATGATGAAGCCCAGGCAGGGTTTGATCTCGGCCGTTCAAATGGGGAGCCAGACGCCTGATTATTTCAAAGCATTGAATAAAAAGAATATCACGGCCCTTGCCTTTGAATTTATAGAGGATAAGGTCGGAGGCTTTCCTATTATAAGGGCAATGAGTGAAATAGCAGGGAATACCGTGATGTCTATTGCCGCAGAGTATTTAAGCAGCTCAAATGGCGGAAAAGGTGTAATCGTAGGAGGGATTACCGGTGTGCCGCCTACAAAGGTGGTGATCATAGGGGCAGGTACCGTGGCGGAGTATGCGGCACGCGCAGCAATAGGTCTGGGAGCCGAAGTACAGGTTTTTGATAACCATATTTATAAGCTCAGAAGAATAAAACATACCCTGGGCCAACAGATATACACTTCCACGATTGATACAGTTACACTTGCGGAATGCTTGAAAAATGCTGATATAGTAATTGGTGCACTGAGGGTGGAAAAAGGTCGTGCGCGTTATGTGGTAACCGAAGAAATGGTCGCAGATATGAAAGCAGACTCAGTTATTATCGACCTTTCCATAGATCAGGGAGGGTGTGTAGAAACTTCAGAACTAACCAATCTTAAGCAACCAATTTTCAGAAAGTATGACGTTATCCATTATTGCGTGGCCAATATTGCCTCGAGGGTTGCATATACTGCTACCACGGCACTGAGCAATATATTTACACCTACAATTTTAAGGGCAGCAGAAGAGGGTGGTATCGAGGAGATGATCTTTGCTCATAAGTGGTTTATGAATGGCGTTTATACCTATAAAGGAAGCCTTACCAACGAGCCTATTGCCAGAAAGTTCGGCTTGAAACACAAGGATTTGAGTTTGTTGATGGCGGCCAGGTTTTAAGAAGAATAAAAATTAATTCATCTATAATGGGAAGTATTTTGAAAATAATTTGCTTCGATAGTGTGATTAAAACTGAATGTGCAATCCCTTTTTTACCTGATTAATAAAGTGTTAGTCTGAATTTAGTCTAGTTGTCGTTATTTAATAAGAATTTGGCGGTTAGAAAAAGGCAACCAAACCTGACGGTCTGATCGTTGAGGGCATATGTAATATTTGTCCAAAACCAACTATAAGATGAATGATCAACTAACGGGCTCAAAAGGTGGGAATTCATCAGTAAACAGGTTGAACCAAAATAGCAGTAGTCTTGATTTCAAATTTGGAAGTAATCTTGATGTGAAAAACCAGTTTACTGATAACGTAAATCCGGTCACCCATTTGGCCACCCGGCAGAACTCCTCCCAAAATCAATCTTCAAAAACAACAAACAATACCGGACTTCCTGATACTTTGAAATCAGGAGTTGAGGGTTTGTCCGGGCATTCAATGGATGACGTAAAGGTGCATTACAACTCCAGTAAGCCTGCTCAGCTTCAGGCCTTAGCTTATGCTCAGGGTACGGACATCCATGTAGGACCGGGACAGGAGCAGCATCTTCCCCATGAAGCATGGCATGTGGTACAGCAGAAGCAAGGGAGGGTGCGGGCCAATAAACAGCTCAAAGGAAAGGGTGTCGGTATTAACGATGACAGCAATCTGGAAAGGGAGGCGGATGTTATGGGAGCTAAAGCGTTACAATCAGAAGGCAAAGGATCAGCAACGCAGCTAAAATCTGCCAATCCTACGAATAATGTGGTACAGGGAAAGTTTGGTTTTGAATTGGAGCTGACCATAGCAGTAGAAGCCAAACAAGGCAGTAAGTATCAAGATCCGAAATTAGCTAATGGTAATATACACTTGGGAGAAACTGAAAATATGGCATTGCATGTAGACCATCAGGAAAGTAAGGCGGTAATAGGTGATGGGGTAGTGGATAATAGCATGTATGATACAGGTGGAGCCCCAATTATTGAGGTCGTTACAAAACCGCTGGACGAATTCGGAGATAACATTGATAGTGAAATTGGTACCCTGGCGACTGATCTGAATAACTTACAAAGCGGGTTGATGGCGGCCAGGGGGCAGAGAAAGCCACTTAAGGATATAATGCCGCAGGCTAAAGATAAATTGGTAGTTGGAGGGAAAAAAAAGGGAAGGCAAAATACCAACTCTTACACCCATGCTACGTACGGTGTTAAGCTTTCTCAGGTGCCACAAGTTTTTACTAATCATGCTGAGGAAATGCTGCGACAAAGAGGTGATAATTCGCAAGCGGCGGAACGTGCGGGCAATTTGACCAAGGCTGTTGCGGCGGCAACAGAAGTGTCTGACTGGATATTTAATGAGTATAAAGATAAGACTTCCGGATTATTTAGGTGGAAGAAGCTAAATATCTGGGATATACACACTCAGGAAGATATGGATAATATTAAAGGTGTTCTAACCCTGCTGGCAAATTATATGATTACTTACACTCGGGTTAAAGGTAAACTAATGAAAAACCACGTTGGGGTATTCTTTTACAAGTCTAACCTCTCGAAACTGATTAGTGGACTTTCTGAGAAACAAAGGAACCTTTTGAATAAAAAAAATGATGGTATTGCGAAAAAGCTTATAGAAAAATGTGTGGAACAGCGCAAAGATACGCTAGATAGCAACGTAGACTGGAAGGGATGGGTTAAAGAGGTAATTAAAGGGAAAAATGACAGGATATTGAATAAAGCCAAAAATGGATACAGCCCCGAACTGGGACCTGATGACCTGGGGCCGGGAAGTAATAAAGAGAAAGGCGTAGTCATGGAAAACCGATACATTGCTGAACTATTACAAGGATACGGCAAAAAAATACCCCCTAACAATTGGCGTGACATGATCATGTCGGTGAAGGATTATCTGAAAAATTATAATGGGTAATTCGTAGGTTAACGACTAGTATAAAATGAAATAACATAAAATATATATAACCAGCTGGTACTCCGATTGATATGCCATTACTTCTGAATGATCAAGATTTTTGTGATGTAATTTGTTTGGTAATTTCTTATCTTAAGATTGACTTCATCGGTTTCTAGTAGGCTTTAATTGATCCGTATTTGACAGTAAGGCGGCATATAGTGGTTATTTCAGGATCTAATATTTTCGGTTTTGGTAAGTGACTAAGACGATTAATTAGAAGGGGCGGAATTGGAGCTGAAAACTAAGGTTACGGTTTTCGGTGGGTAAAGACAAGCAAACCAGATGATTTTAGTCATTGTCCAAAACAGCTATGATATGAATGATCAACTAACAGGTTCAAAAGATGGTAAGTCTTCTGTAAATAGGTTGAACCAAAACAGCAGCAGTCTTGACTCCAGATTCGGAGGCCGCTTTAATACACAAAGTAAGTTTGTTGATAACGTAAACCCAGTTTCTCAGTTTGCCGCTCAGCAGACTTTTTCTCATAATCAGTCAAGTGAGAATAATGGTGCTATCAACCAACCCTCCAAAGCCGAGAACGAAACGGGGCTACCAGACAATCTGAAGTCAGGCATTGAGGGACTCTCAGGATATTCATTGGATGATGTAAAAGTGCATTATAATTCTTCCAAGCCAGCACAAATGCAGGCTCATGCATATGCGCAAGGTACAGATATCCATGTTGGGCCTGGGCAAGAGCAACACCTTCCCCATGAGGCCTGGCATGTGGTGCAGCAAAAGCAGGGGAGAGTGAAGCCCACCATGCAGATGAAAAGCGGCTTAATAATCAATAATGATGAAGGTTTGGAAAAAGAAGCTGACGAGATGGGGGATAGAAGTCTGCAATTAAAGTCTGCAAATGCTTCGCCACCTTCAGATGTAACATCCGGAATTTTTGCTAGCATTAGTCATGGCGTTGCGCAGATGAAATGGGTAGATAGTGGCGATCCTGTGTTGACATGGGACCAGCTTATTGATGGGGTGCAGTGGTTTTACATTAAAGAATCCGGAAAAATGTACTATAAAATAGTAAAGCCTGACGCAATTAAACTGGGCAACATTGATGATTATGAGGCCCTTGAGAATCAGGAAAGAGATTATCAATTCTGGAAAGAAAACAGTGTGGTAAGTTTTGATATCACTGAACATCTTGATTCCAGTGTAATTACTCCAGAAGAGGTAGAGGAGTATGAACAGAAGGAGACCACGGGTATGGAAGCTCTGGATAAGGGTGAATATTTAGGTGCGGCCAAGGAGTTGGAAAATGAATGGGGGCAAAAAGATACAAACCAGCGAGCGATGAAGATTATGGAAGCGGTCAACGCTGCATTGACTCAGGTAGGTGTGCCTCCAATTACATATACCTTGAAGAGAAAAGATGAAGACTCCTATGGGCAGTTTAGTGAAAAGGAGTGGAGTATGGAGCTTAATGAGCTTATGTTTGAAAAAGAAGCCATAGATAGAGATACCATGGCTCAGATTGCTGATACTGTATTTCACGAAGCACGTCATGGAGAGCAATTCTTTCGTATAGCCCGCATGTTGGCGGCATTCGGGCTTAACAAACAAGAGATACTAGCGAAGATGGTGATGAACGGGGAGCATGTGAATCAAAACATTGTGCAAATAGCACTAACTAAGCCCATGGCACTTCCAAAGGATGGTTTAACAACCGAGCTTTTAGAGACTATGCATTGGTACGAAAGTTTATATGGTAAGAAATCTAAGTTGAGGGTGCACACTATCCGAACCATGAAAGAAATGAAGCTCCTATGTTTTCAGTTAAATGCGCAGTTTTCTATAATTAAAAATGAAATGCAAGGCCTGAAATTTGATATGAGTATGTTGCCCATGGATAAAGAGATGGAGCAGGAGGAGGTCAAGGAAAAATATAGGCCTGTAAAGAAGAAATTTGATGAAATGGGGGATGTGGAGAGTGAGGAGAGAACACAATTGAAATTGCAAAAAGAGAGGTTGGAGCAGGATTACAGAGATATCTTGGTCAAGTATAAGCAACTTGCTAGTCAAATATTTGAAAAGCAGAAGATCAACGTAGAACAGCAAAAAATAACTAAACAAAAAATGGATGAGGCTTTTCAGGCATTTGAGAAATGGCACGATCTCTATGAAAAGCTACCGGAGGAGCTGGATGCCTGGAGAGTGGGCGGTAGTATTCAAGAGGGTTATAAATTACTTCTTTAGATGATGCTTAGTGAATTCAGGTATATGACGGATACTATAGCCAAAATCGATAGAATAGTTGAATCTGAGCCACATGAAAAAGCAATTATTTGTGTGAATGGCCAAACTCTAACAATCCGTACAAATAGGCACTGTCCAAAAAAAGGTGTTAGTTAAGTAGTGGTTAGACAAATTATGCCCCTTTTTTCATATAAAATTAAGAACTGATTAAGAATAATTCCCCAATCCCGGATAGGATAAAAGGCCATCTTAAGATGGCCTTTTATCTTTTATCTTTTAGCTACGCCACTTTAAGTTTACTATATTTTGACTTACTGAACTTCTCTTCAGCGTAGGACCTGTTTATAATTAGCTTATCTACTTTGTCGTCAGATGGCAATTCAAACATTGCATCGTTAACAATAGCTTCGCATATCGACCTTAAACCTCTTGCTCCGAGCTTGTAGTCGAGAGCTTTTTCTACTATAAAATCGAGCGCACCATCCTTAAACTCAATGGTAATATCCTCCATTTCAAATAACTTTTTATACTGCTTGATAAGTGCATTTTTTGGCTCAGTCAGTATCTTTCTCAAAGCTTCTTTATCCAATGGATTAAGATATGTTAGCACCGGCATCCTGCCAATCAGCTCCGGGATCAAACCAAAGCTTTTAAGATCCTGGGCAGTTACATACTGAAGCAGGTTATCATTTTCCACATCCAGGGGTTTAATTGCATCTTCCGCGGAAGCAAAGCCCATTGGTCGTGTATTGATTCTCTTGGCAATATTTCTTGAAATACCATCAAAAGCACCACCACAGATAAAAAGTATATTTTCTGTATTTACAGAAATCATTTTTTGATCCGGATGTTTTCTTCCGCCTTGAGGAGGAACATTTACCGTAGTCCCTTCTAAGAGCTTCAGGAGGGCCTGTTGCACACCCTCTCCACTTACGTCCCTTGTAATGGATGGATTGTCAGATTTCCTTGCAATTTTATCAAGCTCATCGATGTATACTATTCCTCTTTCAGCGGCTTCTGTATCATAGTCTGCTGCCTGAAGCAGCCTGGTTAGTATACTCTCTACATCTTCACCAACATAACCGGCTTCGGTAAGCACTGTAGCGTCAGCTATGCAAAAAGGTACCTGAAGAATTTTGGCAAGGGTTCGTGCCAGATACGTCTTTCCTGTTCCTGTTTCACCAACCATGATGATATTTGATTTTTCAATAGTAATATCATCGTCAGACTTCTTCTGCATCAGTCTTTTATAATGGTTGTATACGGCCACTGAGATCACCTTTTTGGCTTCGTCTTGCCCGATAACAAATTCGTCAAGGAACTTCTTCATCTCCTTTGGCTTCACCAGATTAAAGCTAGGTGCGCCATCTCCACTCGTGTTTGATTTTTTCTCTTCCGAAAGGATTTGATTCGCCTGGGTAATACATTTATCACAAATGTGCGCATGTATCCCTGATATCATTAGATCTACATCCTTTTTATTCCTTCCACAAAAAGAGCAAGTTACTTCTGCCATTATATTATTTTTTTCTGATCAGGACCTCGTCAATCAGACCATAGTCTTTGGCCTCCTGGGCTCTCATCCAATAGTCTCTATCCGAATCCTGTTCTATTTTTTCATATTTTTGACTGGTATGTTTAGCAAGAATTTCATACAGATCTTTTCTTAATTCCTGCATCTGCTTTAAGGTAATCTCCATATCCCTGGATTGCCCTTGCATTCCGCCACTAGGCTGGTGTATCATGATTCTTGAGTGAGGCAAAGCAGCCCTCTTACCTTTATCTCCGGAAGCCATTAGTACAGCTGCCATAGAAGCAGCCATACCGGTACAGATAGTTGCGACCTCTGGATTAACATATTGCATAGTGTCATAGATGCCCAAACCGGCATATACGGAACCTCCCGGACTATTAATATACATAATAATATCCTTTTTAGGGTCACTTGACTCCAGGAAAAGTAACTGGGCAGTAATAATGTTGGCGATTTGATCATCAACACCCATTCCCAGGAATATAATTCGATCGGAAATTAATCTGGTAAACACATCAATAGCCCGGAAATTTCCAGGTCGTTCTTCTATGACATACTGGGTCATGTTTTGAATTGCTTTTGAGTAGTCGTCAAAAGTGGTACCGCTGATACCTTGATCTTTTACTGCAAATTTTCGGAATTCTTCTTTATTTATCATTTCAGTAAATTTTCTTATTCTTTTAAGTATTACTTTACACTCAATTATAACAAGAAATTGCAAGAATTGTCTACTAATACAAAAAAAAGCCCAAGTAACCCAGGGCTTTCATTTAACTATCAAAAACTTAGATTAGTTCGCTACAATTTTCTTAAACTCCTCCACATCAACAGTCTTACTGTTGAGTGTAATTTGTTCTTTGATGAACTGGAGAATTTTCTCATCTCTCACCTCTCCAAATACTCGCATATAGTTTTGGCCGTTTTCGCCTTTTAGATAGTTGTCAGCGAAAGAATCAAGATGATCTTTTAACTGTTCTGCAGCGCCCGAACCTCCTAATTGCTGAAGGATCATTGACTTTGCTTTATCTACTACCTCGGCATTCTCAACTTTGATCTCATTGTCTTCAGCAACTTTGCTTTTTATTAGATCCCATTTTAGAGATTTCACATATTCATCAAACTCCCTGTCAACATCTTCTTTGGTAACTTTTCCTTCATTAGACCTTAAAAGCCAATCTTTAAGAAACGCTTCAGGAATCTCAATCTTGGTTTTGTCAACCAAATGATCTTTTATGCTTTGGTCAAGGTAGTACTCGGTTTCTCTTTTGTAATTTCCCTCTACGGTTTCTTTTACCTTCTGAGTAAACTCTTCTTCATTCTTAACTACATCTTTTCCGAATACCTTGTCAAAAAGTTCCTGATTCAACTCGGCAGGTATAGAGCGGTTGATATTTTTAACAGTTAACTGGAACTTGCCCTTTATCTCTTTGGCTTTGTCATGTCCCACATCTAGTAGGTGAGCGATGGTATGATGATCCTTAACTGTTTTTTCTATATCAAACTCTACAACTTCACCTGGCTTTACACCCGTAAACATTTTATGTGCTTTTTTGTCAAGATCCTCCCAACTAAGAAGCCCTTCGTTTGAAAGATCTCCATCGATTTGCCTGATTTCTCCGTAGAATGCATCTCCAGCTTCGCTTATATCAGGATTAGAAGTTGTGCCAAATTGTTTTTTTACGTTATCAATCGTTTCATTTAGAGTCTTCTTATCAATCTCTATCGTGTATGAGTTAACTTTCTGCTTTTTAGATAGATCATAAGAAAATTTATCCACCATACCGATGGCATAGTTAAACTCAAAATCTTTTTGATTGTCCCAATCAATTTTTGCAGCTTCTTCCATGTTGGGGAGAGGCTCACCAATAAGCTGGATATCTTCTTTCTTTATATAATCAGAAAGAGATCTGGAAAGAATGTTATTAATTTCTTCCACGACAATGGACTTGCCATACATTTTCTTCACCAAACCCGGAGGAACTTTACCAGGTCGAAAGCCTTTAATGTTCGCTTTTTTAGCGTACTCCTTTACTTTTTCTTCTACATTAGGTTGATAATCACTTTCCTTTAATGTAACTTTAATAGAGGCTTCCGTTGAGCTTTTTTTGTCTAATGTGATATCCAAAGCTGTTAATTTTAATAGTGAATAATAAATAAAAACCCTCAATCACGAATTTATAAACTTATCGGGACCGAGGGTTGTTTTTTTAGTGCGGATGGAGGGACTCGAACCCCCATGCCCGGAGGCGCTAGATCCTAAGTCTAGTGCGTCTACCAATTTCGCCACATCCGCTTATTGTAAAATGGAGTGCAAATGTAAAAATTATTTTTTATACTGCAAATGTTTTTCAGGAGATTTTAAAAATTTATTTGAGCGAGATTTTTTATATGATTGCAATTGATGTTGAGGAAGAAAATAAGGAGATAGTTCGAAAATACAGACAGTTATTAAGGCGAGCTAAACCATTTCTAAAAGAAGGTGATTCCAGGTTGATCAGAAAGGCATTTAATACATCCATGGAAGCACATCACGGGATGAGGCGCAAGTCAGGGGAACCTTATATATTTCATCCGTTGGCTGTAGCTAAAATTTGTGTGGATGAAATTGGGTTAGGCACCACTTCAATAGTAGCAGCCCTCCTTCATGATGTCGTTGAAGATACTGAATGGACTATTCAGGACATTGAACGTGATTTTGGGAAGAAAATTTCCCGTATTATCGATGGGTTAACCAAGATATCAGGGGTATTTGAACATGGGAGTTCGCAGCAGGCAGAAAACTTTCGAAAAATGTTGCTGACCCTTTCTGAGGACGTTAGGGTCATTTTGGTTAAGCTGGCAGACAGACTGCACAATATGCGCACATTGGACAGTATGCCCGTGAATAAGCAATATAAAATTGCATCTGAAACTATATTCTTGTATGCCCCATTGGCTCATAGACTGGGCTTATATGCCATCAAATCAGAGATGGAGGATTTATATTTGCGCTATACAGAAAATGAGGTTTATGCAGAGATAGTTAAGAAAGTTGACATTACCAGGGATGTTCGGAACAGGTTCATTAAGAGTTTTATTCGCCCACTGCAAAAAGAGCTTAATGAGCATGGATTTGAATACGTGATAAAGGGACGACCAAAGTCTATCTACTCCATCTGGAATAAAATGAAGAAGCAGAATATCCCGGTAGAAGAGGTATATGATCTGTTTGCTATCAGAATAATTGTGGATACTTCCCTGGAAAATGAGAAGGCTATGTGCTGGTTGGTCTATTCCATTGTAACCGACTATTATAAGCCAAACCCTGATCGACTACGGGATTGGATCAGCACTCCAAAAGCCAATGGCTATGAATCTCTCCATACTACCGTTATGGCCAAAAACGGCCAGTGGGTAGAGGTGCAGATACGCTCAAAACGCATGGATGAAATTGCTGAGAAGGGATACGCAGCGCACTGGAAATATAAGGACAACGTTAACAACAGCGAGTCGGGATTAGAGCAATGGATTGGCAAAGTCAGAGATATGCTCGAACAAAATGATTCCAGCGCCTTGGAATTTGTTGATGATTTCAGGGGGAATCTTTTTAACGAAGAGGTCTTTGTTTTTACACCAAAGGGAGATTTGAAAACACTTCCACATGGGGCTACAGCCCTTGACTTTGCATTTGATATTCACACTGAAATAGGAGCAAGATGCATAGGGGCCAAGGTCAATCAGAAACTGGTGCCAATTAATTATACCCTAAAAAATGGGGATCAGGTGGAGATATTGACATCCGGCAAACAAAAACCGAATGAAGACTGGTTGCGCTTTGTAGTGTCATCAAAGGCTAAGGCTAAAATTAAGGATGAACTTAAGGAAGGCAAAAAGTTTATTGCTGAAGAGGGTAAGGAAATAGCCCTCAGAAAACTTAAACAATTAAAGATAGAGCCTAATAATGAAACCTTTGACCGACTTAGAGCTTACTTTAATGTAAATACCCAGTTCGATTTATTCTTTAAAGTAGGTCAGGGTATAATTGATACTAAAGACTTAAAAGGCTTTAAAGACTTTAAGCCTGCAACTCCAATTAAGAATAGGCCTGCCACTAATATTTCCGATGCTAAGAGCTTTGAAAAGGAAATAGTAAAGTTGAAATCTAACGACATACTCCTTATTGGCGAAGACATGGATGTGGTCGATTACAAATTATCAAAGTGCTGTAACCCTATCCCTGGAGATAATGTTTTTGGGTACGTTACTGTTAATGAAGGCATCAAAGTCCACAGGACCACCTGCCCTAACGCTCCTGAGTTATTATCAAATCATGGACACCGTGTGGTTAAAGCAAAATGGGCATCTCAGCATGCGGCATCTTTCCTGTCTGGCTTGAAAATTATAGGAACGGATCGGGTCGGGCTTATTAATGATGTCACTTCAATTATTTCCGATGAATTGAAGGTGAACATGAGGTCAATGTCTATTGATACAGATTCAGGAATATTTGAAGGGGAAATCATGCTCTATGTTAATGATACCAGACATCTTGATTTATTGATTACAAAGCTTGAAAAGGTAGAAGGTGTTGTCAAAGTTTCGCGCTTTGATTACAATGAATAACCTAATCAATGGGCGGACTCTTTTTTGTTGAAAGAAATTATATATTTGCATTCCCATAGAGTAATTCAATAAATGGCACTTAACGAGAAAGTTTACGAGGAAGTAAAGAAGATTTTCACTGCATACCTTGAGAATAAAGGGTTGAGAAAAACACCGGAGCGATACGCCATATTGGAAGAAATATATTCTCGCGATGGCCATTTTGATGTAGAGTCTCTTTACATCAGCATGAAAAATAAAAATTATCGGGTTAGCAGAGCTACAGTGTACAATACACTGGATTTACTTGTTGAATGTGATCTTGTAAGCAAACATCAATTTGGCCGGAACCTCGCGCAATATGAAAAATCATATGGATATAAACAGCACGACCATTTGATTTGCACGGAATGCCACAAGGTAGTGGAGTTTTGCGATCCGAGAATTCATAATATTCAGACCATGGTTGGGGAACTGTTAAATTTTGAAATTTTACATCACTCCCTGAATTTATATGGAATATGTGGGGATTGTCGTGTTAAACTACAAAACCAGAAATCAGAATGAAATTTAAGCATCAGTTAAAGAACGATGTGCTTATTTTGAGCATGCAAGGAGATTTGATTGGCGAAGATAGCGGTTTGGATTTAATCGCTATGGTGAACGATCAGACCCAACAAGGTATAAAACTATGTGTTATTGACATATCCGGTTTGCGGTACATTAACAGTAGTGGCATTGGGGTATTAATTACTATCCTCACCAAATTCAGAAATAAAGGAGGAGAAGTTTGTTTGTTGAACCCTTCTGAAAGTGTTCAGAAACTATTAATCATTACTAAATTAAATGCAATATTCAATATCACCGATACCGAAGAAGAAGCATTTGAAATATTGAAAAACGCCTGATTTTTATGCGAAGTAAAGTGGATGTTTTATTGGGGCTCCAATGGGGAGATGAAGGAAAGGGAAAAATAGTTGATTTCCTTGCTCCAAAATATAATGTTGTTGCCAGGTTTCAGGGAGGTCCTAATGCTGGTCATACTCTTGAATTTGATGGAATCAAACATGTGCTCCATCAGATACCATCAGGCATTTTTAGAAATGATATCATAAATATTATAGGGAATGGTGTAGTACTTGACCCTGTTATATTTAAGAAAGAGGTAGAGGCACTGGATAAATATAATCTCGAT